>JAGASD010000063.1 GCA_017621885.1 Clostridia bacterium
AGCTGTAATTGAATAGTTACAAATCCACAGTGCTTGTCTCTATTATATCGCAGGTAGTTGTTCCTGCAAATACAATATACTCTTTGGAAAGGAGACATAATTAAAAACCACCCCCTTTGAGATGGTTTTAATTATACGTGAAAAAATGTATAATAAAAAACCACCATTTGAAATTACAAATGAGATATTAGATTCTATTGCAGAAATTGCAGAATTGGTAGGAAATGTTAGTGCTGCGCAGGGTTTATCTACCAATCCTACGTTAAGACGAAGTAATCGAATTCGCACTATATATTCTTCATTGGCTATTGAGCAAAACACATTGAGTTTAGAACAGGTGACAGCAGTTCTTAATGGCAAACGTATTATTGCACCACCAAAGGATATAGCAGAAGTTAAAAACGCGTACGAGATTTATGAGATGATGGATACTCTGAATCCATACTCAGTTGATGATTTGTTAAATGCACATAGTGTTATGACCAGGGATTTAGTTAAAGAGTCGGGGAGCTTTCGTTCGGGTCCTGTAGGTGTTGTAGATAAAGACGGAAATGTTTTGCATATGGGCACACTTCCTGATTATGTCCCTACACTTGTATATGAACTTATGGATTGGGCAAAAAATAGTGATGTTCATATGTTAATCAAAAGCTGTGTCTTTCATTATGAATTTGAATTAATACATCCGTTTGCTGATGGTAACGGCAGAATAGGTCGTTTGTGGCACACGCTTCTGTTAACTCAATGGAAGCCTATGTTTTCCTGGCTACCTATAGAATCAATTATTCACGACCGTCAGGATGAATATTACAAGGCTATTAATCAATCAAATTATGAAGGTGAATCAACAGCATTTATTATTTTTATGCTGGATGCTATTAAAGAGGCATTAGCGGAAGCAGTAGAAACTACAGTATTAACTGAAAAGATGTCGGATGCAGAATTGCGTTGGTATAAAATTGAACAGTTTCTTCAAAAAAATGAATTTATTACTAATTCAGATGTAAGACAAATGTTTCAGGTATCTTCTGCGACTGCAAATCGCATTCTCGCAAAACTAACTGATGAAGGAGTTATTCAAAAGGTGCGAATTGGAAAATTATGGGGATATATGCTTGAGTGACGATTATTGAATTGCCCTACTTTGCTGACTGCGCCGTAGGCAGCCGGCAAGGACTAATTCTTAATAAAACAACAAAATCTGTTACCCGAAAGGGTAGCAGATTTTTTGCTTTGCGATATAAATTCTTGGGGCTTTGCGATGTTTTCCTGATTTTTTTACAATTAAACTTTTCTATTGAATAATCACAAAACTTATGCTAAACTTAATAATGCCAAACTAACTGAATAGGTGTGAAATTGGGTGTAGTTTTCTTTTTATGGAATATTACGCTTGAATTTGTGTATATCTATACCGTTGAATTTGATAAAAATGCAAATTCCGTCGGTGTAGATATGGTGCGTTACGCCCTGTTTCACATCAGTTAGTTTGGCGACTATCGGGGTTTGCATTTTTTGTGCGTCTGCTTCGGTAGGCGCACTTTTTGTTTTCCGGAGAAGGTGATATATCAAATTTTACTGAAGATATAAAAATTCAGGAGTGTGAAAATATGAAAAAATCCAAAAAGTTAATCAATTTAATTCGTGGTATAGCCTGTGTTCTTCCCGTGTTTATTTGTTTTACAAGCTGTATGGTTTTTAATAATGACAAATACGAAACTGTTTCTGATATGCAAGATGAATTTATCGGCACGTGGACAGGTTTGGCGGGTTATGCTCAAATTGTAGTAGGTTCAGACACAGTGTCGTATATATACAGGGATGCTGAGACGTACGAAGATAGCTTGACCGTGTATGATTCTATAATCTGGAATACCAAGGACGGTTGTATTGAGGTTGAAAATTCGGATGTTTTGTTTACAATGAGTGAGGACGGTCAGAGTATTGTCGGTGGCTATGGCGGAATTACCATTTTCTACAAGGGCGGAGAGTTAGCCGAAAAACCAATGCCGACTGAGCTTTTAACAAGGGCGGTTTTTGATGCTAAGCTTTCTGTGGGATACGGATATTTTTCGGCATCAGTTGAAGATATTTGCGACGAAGTTGTCAGAGATATGACGATTAATTGCTATACCATTGAGGAATACGGTACTGATTATTCGCAGTATGAGGAGCACGTGGGAATCATGGATGAACATCCCGGGGATGCTTACATAGTTACGTTAAAAGGTGATGTATCTATGAATCCGAATCTGGATTATATGTACACCGAATCATTGGAATTTCTAAAATTTTTAATTATCGTTCAGAATAACGAGATTGTTTACAGAGGTTGTTTTGATATGGACGGATATTTTGAAACAGCCATGATTTTGATGCTGACTGATTAAAGCTGATAAATTATTTTTGAAAACGACAATTTATCATTTCAATAAAGGTTTGGTGATTTTATGGATGAATGGATAATTGCAACAATCCTTACAGTGATTTCTGTAGTGGTTTTACTTGCTTTTGTGATTGCTATGATAATTACAAAGCGAACCGGTAAATTGAGCAAAGCAGGTCTTTGTTCGTTGATTATCGCACTTGCTTTTAGTGTGATAGCTTTGTGTATTAGTGCAAGTAATGGTTATACGGAAAATGAAGCTTTTTATAAATATTATAGATATTCTGCAAAAACGCTTGAGGAAGAGCTTGAAGATTTTTCGCAAAACCCTTATCTGAACAGTATAAAGGAAATGAAAGAAGAGCATTTGGAAGAAGCCAGAGAAAAAGAAGAGTTGTATAGAAAAATATACTTCAACTATAAAACTGTAATTGGTTTCTGTAAAATTATGACTGTTAATTTTTGGGTAGTCGGTATCGTTTTAAGTATTATTTCGCATTTAAAGAAAGAAGAAAAATGCATAGCTGACGGTAATGTTAAACGGTTTTGTATGTATTGCGGTAACCCTATAAATAACGAAAATGAAAAATTTTGTTCCTTGTGCGGAAAAAAGATTTAATGAAAAACAGCTTCTTTTTTGTGAATTGTGCTACGGCAGTTATCAAGGACTGATGCTTTATAAAACAACAAACTCTGTTACCCGAAAGGGTAGCAGATTTTTTGTTTTGCGATATAAATCCCTGTCGGGATTTGCGATATTTCCCGTTGGGAAGCGATATGTGTTTTACACGCGATATGTTTGCTGAAGCAAACGAGGATTTGTATCGCTCCGTGTTGCCAACGGCAGCATATCGCATCGACAGATATCGCATTTGATACCATCAAATATATCGCGTTTCATTCCGCAAAACATATCGCCCTTTTATCACTCTGACATGGTTGTGACAGTATTTAAAACTTGTTATTGCAGCATATTGTATTTAATCAACGACTGATGTATAATAGCTGTTGAAAGGGCGTGCTATATATGAAAACGGCTGAAAAAATGCATCTTAAAGAAACGAAAGAAATTACAAGACTTTCTAAAATGCAGAACCGCAGCGCAGGCAGTAAGTATTTTTTTGTTCTTCTTATTCTTATTGCGGTTGTGAATATTCTGGATGAGGTTACGAGTAATCTTACCGTAACTGTACAATCGTCTTTTGTAACGGAGTTTTTTGTAAATAACCCGTTTATGGGTAAATTTTATACCTATGAGGAGGGTCTTGCTTTTCATTCGGGTATAGGTGTTTTTACATATGTATTAGGTATTTTTACACCTTTCTACAAAGCCCTTGCCGATAAATTAGGAAGAAAGCCGCTTTTCGTTATGTCAACCTTGGGTATGGCGGCGGGACTTCTTATTATACACCTGTCAACAAGCTACATTATGTTTCTTGTAGGCTTTGCCGTTATAAGCTTCTTTATGGGTCACGATATACAGATTATTTATATTCTTGAAGAAGCTCCACGCAAGCATAGAGCTAAAATATACAGCTTCCTTAAAAGCTTCGGAATTCTGGGTGTTATACTTATTCCCACACTTCGTGATATACTTATGGGTGAGGACAGCTCAAAGTGGCGAGAGATTTTTCTTGTGCCTGCCCTTATCGGCTTCTGTGCAGTTTTACTTGTAATATTATTTGCCAAGGATACAAAGGTTTTTATAAACGAACGTTTAGCGTATCTTTCACGCCCGCTTGAAGAGCGCGAAGCAGAAAAAGAGCTGAAAAAACAGAAAAAGGAAGCACAAAGAAATCAATCGGGTGTATTTAACGGTGTGAAGTATATATTCTCATCTAAAGATACAAAAATGCTCATAATATCTCACATCATTTTTGATGCGGCAATGCCTGCAATTGCATTGTATTTTGAGTCGTCAATGCACCGTGCGGGAATGAGCACGGGGAATATTACAAAAGCCTTGTTTATGGTACCTGTGATATATGCTTTAATAACGTTCCTGTCAGGATTTATTGCCGATAAATTAGGCAGAAAAGTAACCGTAACACTTTTTTCCGTTACTTGTGTAGCAGGCTACGCTCTTTTTGTGGCAGGTATTCTTAATGGCTGGAATCCTTATCTTATAGGCTCACTTGCAGGTCTTTATCAAGGCTCCTATTGGATCGGCAGAGACTATATGAACGTAATGATGACGGAAAAGGTTCCTACGGATATACGCGCTTCGGTTGTGGGTGCTGAAGGTCTTCTCGTTATAATAGGTCTTGCTGTAGGCTACGGCGTTACCATAGCAGGAATGCTTGTGCTACCCATATGGTGGGCTTGCCTTGCCGTGTCATTACCTGCAGTTTCCGTGGCTGCAATTATGTTTGTATTGAAGGTTAAGGAAACGAAGGGCGCAAGCCTTGATGAAATAAAGTAACAGGTTTAGCTTTTTGGCCGAAGATACTACTTTAACAGGATTTTTATAAAAATATAATTACTTTGATAAAACAAAGGGTTGTAAAAAACGCAGACCGTATAAAACAATATAAATCAAGGGGTTCCTGCAGGTGATACCTGTAAGAACCCCTTAAACAATGAAAAAAGCGAAAGCTATTTAAAATTTAGCGTTTTATGCGGTACGGGATTTTTTGAATCCTCTTTGCTATGCTTATTCCTTCCACAGCTCACCTTCTTCCCAGAAAACGCGGTCGAGCACGTTGCGGTAAATTCCCGGAAATTTCGAATGCGCTTTTTCAAGTGCTTCTTCCGGGAGCTTGCCCTGCTTGTAGAGCTTTCTGAGCTCTCTGGCTTTCTTTTCGTATTTGGAAAACTCCTTGTTAACGTTTCCTACTGCCATTGATGCTGTGGGGTCTGAATAATAACCCATAAAAATTCCTCCTAAACATTGTGTTATCAGGAAGGCAATAAAAAAAGCCTATCCTGCAAATGGACACAATTTCCCTGCGGAAATTGACCAATTACAAAATAAGCATAAAATTTATGTCGCGGATAATAACACACAAAAGTATTTTTGTCAAGGGTTTTATATAAAAATAAATATTGCTTATATTATGGAGAATTGATTTCTGATAAAAATAATGATATCATTTAATATATTGAAATAATTTGTATTGCAATAATTTGGAGGGCTTGTAATGAGTAAAAAGGATGGTATATTTGACAAACTTGCGGATAAGTTTGATGAATTATTTGGTGATGCCGAAAACAGCAACGAAGAAAATAAAGACACTACAATCGGAGCCCCTGCAGATTTGACGGATGATAACGCTGCGGGTGAATCAGAAAAGGATTTACCCCGTAACATTGTGTTAACTGACGAGAAGGGCAAAGATGCTGAGTTTGAATTTCTCGATATAATACAATATAACGGTGAAGATTATGTAGTATTATTGCCTGCTGAGGAATCCGATGAAGCCGGTGAGGTTGTTATTCTCAAAATTGAAGGCTCGGGCGATGATAATGAATCCTATGTGAGTATTGATGATGACAATGCTTTGATGCTTGTGTTTGAAATATTTAAAGAAAGAAACAAAGACTTGTTCAACTTTGTTGATTGATTTTCTTCAAAATAAAGAGAGACTGTGAAAGCTATACGCTCTATGTTGCTTATATCTATTATAACTCAGAAAAAGCTTCGAAAAAAGACGAGGAAAAAAGCTGCATAAAACTGCGGTTGCATTTAGGAGCGTTTTGTGTTAGCATTAGTGTAAATATGAGGATAAAAGGGTGGTAAAATGGAAAACGAAAACATACAGCAGGTGAGTGTGCGTGAATTGGCGCAGGAGTGGAAAAATCTTCATTTAAGCGTAGTTGCAGAAAACAAGATGTCTTATGACGACTTTTCGAGAATTTTTTCTCAAACCTATAATTTACTTAAAAGCTTTATTGGTGAAAATCACATCGACAAAGAATACGTGGAGCTTGTTGCAAATGCATATTGCTTTTCAAATCTTCCGTCAGTAAAATATGAAAATAAAATCGGAGCAGCCTTTGTGCTTACGGAAAGAATGCTTAAATATTGCACTATGGACATTAATGCCTGTGCATCTGATGATGGTGTTACGGTTTATTTTATGGAAGAACGTAAGGATGTTTTTCTTAATTTTAATAATGTTGACCGCAGTATTGCAGAAATAATAAGTGTTATTGAAGCAAATTACTGGAAGAAGATGTCAAAATCATAAATATATCAAAAGCTCTCTGTCTGAAAATAGCGGACAGAGAGCTCTTTATTTTATGATTCGTTTTTTCCTTTTTCCGAAACTATAAGTAAAACCAAAGAAACAAGTAATAACGCTACGGCAACATAACCGAAAACAGCGATATTGGTAAGGTATTTCAAAGCCCCGATTGCAGAGGTAAGGGCTAAGCTTAAAAATAAAAATCCGCTTGTCAGATTATCCTTTTTATCGGGTGTGCTATCTTCTTTGATTACACCATCAGGGGTATATTTCTTTTTGCCTCTCAGCTTGCCCATAAAGGACATAATGCTGAAAATAAAGGAAAACACCGCAACTACAAGCATAACAATTACAATTGATTTTGATAAAGGTATACCTAAAATTGTCATAGAAACAGCTCCTTTGACGTTTTTTCTGTACCAAGTGTAGCACAAATATATATTCAAGTCAATGAAAGTGTGTTTGCAAGGCTCTTTAGATTATATGTGCTCTTGTATATATTTTTGTGTTGTGGTATATTGAGATTAAAGTATGGTAAATTTGTATGGGATTATGCTTTATTTTATATGAAAGGGGCAGAAATATGAAATGTCCTAACTGTAACAAGGAAATAGGCAGATTTGAGCTTTTACCTAACTGTAAGCACTGCGGAGTAAATATTTTTTACAGTCAGCAAAAAACGCTGCTTACCCGTGATGCAAAAAAGTGCGAGCTTGAATATGCGGGCTTCCGCATACTTGTTTCAAAGCTTAAAACGGCTTTCATCGGAGGTAAAATACAAATACTGCGGATTGTGGCAATGGTAATGGCAATCGGAGCAATTTTTGTGCCCTTCGGCAGTATTTCTGTGACTGTTCCGCCTTTTGATACGAGCTTCAGCTTTGGCGCATGGGGAATTTACGGTGCCTTTACGGACGGCACGTTGGCTGTATTGCTTAATCTTGGCGGTTATGCTGACAAGCAAATGGCAATTTCTCTTGCCGTTCTCGGGTCTATTGTTGCAATATTCCTTTCGGGTCTCGGTGTGTTCATTGCGTTGCTCCTTTCTTTTATAAATATTCAGAAATCCGCCCGTGCAATGCGCGGACTTTCTTTGGCAGGCAGTATTCTTTGTGTGGGTGCGTTTGTTGTGAGTGCTCTTCTTCCGTCGGCTATGGCTGAAAGCGGCTTTCTCGTTGGTAAAACAGGTGTCGGTGCATTGGTGTGCCTTGCTGTTCTTATGTTTATTTTTGTTCTTAATCACTTCGTTATAAAAAAGAATATTCATCCCGAAATCAAAGAGGTTGACTTGAAAAGAGTTGAACTTAATAAAAAGGTTAAGAAGGGTGAGGTTTCTCTTGATGACTTGCCGCTTCCGGTGTTTGAGACCGAGGAAGAACGGGAAGAAAGATTAAAGAAAGAGGCAGAAAGCCGAGAGCTTGCTAAGGAGGGTAAAAAGAATGGCTGATAATATTATTCACGAAACCCGAAGCAAGAAAAAACAATTTATAATTTTCGGACTTTGCAGCTTCATTGCCCTTGCCCTTTGTATGCTTACACTTGTGATTGTTGTGAAAAACGTTGAGAAAAATGAAAACACACAGATACAAAGCAACTCGGAAGGGCAGTTTTTGAAGAATGAAAAAAATGCTCTTTTGAATTATATTTCCGATATAACGAAGGTGACGCTGAATAATAAATCTGTAAAGGTCAATGTGTCAGCCAACGTTAATATAGATGACAGCACAATTACAGTTGACGGGAAAACCGATGGTAAGGACGTTGCACTTTTTACATATTTCAAAAATCAGGCAATAGAGCAGATTGATGCTCTTTACGGTGAGGATTACACGGGCGAGTTCGGCGTTATTTATCCGGATATGCCGCATATAGCCTTGCCTGCGGATACAAAAATCTTGTGTAATATGACAAAGGGACTTGCAGATGAAGAGGGCAATCCCGTTTATGATGATGAGGGCTCACTTGTTGATGCGGATTATTATTTCCTCACCTTCACTGCAAAAAACGGAGCGCTCAACTATGAAGAAGCCGAAGCCTTCGGTCTTAAAAATGTAAAATCCGTAAAAGACGGTGTAAGTGAAATTTTGTCTTCTGTATGTAAAATAAAAAGCATTAAGGTCACTCCGCAGGATTTTAAAATAAACGCAAAAGCCAACGTGAATACGGATTATTTAGAATATCTTGAATATCAGTATGTATATAAAATTGATGCGGATATTGAGTTTGTAAATGCATTCAGCGTGTTCGGTGAAAAAACTGTTTCATTTGAGTATGCTGTTACCAAAAGATTTGATTACTCTTTTGTAAGTGTTACTTTCTCTGAAGATACATTACACCTTGAAAAAGGGGAAGAGGCACAGCTGACTGTCAATGCGGTTATTGAGGATGACAGCGAGTATGAAATAAAATTCATATCCCGTAATCCCGGACGTGTCACCATTGATGAAATGGGCTATGTAAACGTGATTGAAGAGAGTGAAGATCCCGTAGCAGTTACAGTAGAGCTTGAATATATGGGCGAAAAATTCTATGACGAGTGCTTAGTTTATACAACCACTCAGGAAAACTATTAAGGAGGTGCTTTTATGAGTGAGAATAATTCAGAAAACAAAAGCACCGTTGCAGTCGAAGAAGAGCAGAACGTAAGATATTATGAGGGTCACAACTATGTTGGTGTAAGAGAAACCGTTGCGTATCTTTTCAACGACTGGTCAAACTCCTTTAACATCAACGCTTTCTCGGAGCGATATATATGGGATATTGTTAATATAGATTTTACCGTAAGTGCCGCAATGAATCTTGTTACAGCGGCTTGGGATATTGTTAATGATACGTTTATTTCCGTTATTGTTGACAACACCCGTACAAGGATAGGTAAATTCAGACCTTATCTTGTTGGTATGCAGTTGCCTCTGACAATAATGAGCATATTCACTTGGTTGCTTCCGTTGTTTTTCGGTACAACAAGCGGTACACATCTGCCTAAGCTGATTTACTATTATTTCTTTGCAATTGTAAATGAAACTGCAGGTACGTTCACAAGCGTTGCAAAAAGCGGTTATATGTCAACCATAACCCCTAACCCCAATGAACGAATAAGGCTCATAACCCTTGCAGAGCTTCTTACGGGTTATATGGGTGAGGATTTACCCCGTTATATAATGGGTGTGCTTATTGACCTTGTTAATAACAAGGTTGTTAAATGGAAATTAAGCTCTGTTTTTATGGTTATGGGTGGTGCAACTGCGTTAATCTCATCCCTTTGCACGTTCTGGTTTTTCCTTGAATCAAAGGAAAGAGTACCCCAGTCTATTGAAAAGCCAAGCGTTAAAGAGGGGATGAAGGCGATTTTCTCCAACTATCCGGTATTGTTGATGTGTCTTTCCGAGTTTTTGGGTAATTTCTCAATAAGCAAAAGCGAAACAAACTATTTTATCGACGTTCTCGGCAGCTATTCGTTGATAACGCTTCTGAATATTCCTTCGTCAATGAACGGAAGTATAAGCTACGCGTTCGTTGCACCCTTGAGAAAACGCTTTTCGTCAAAATCCTTGTGGATTTTTAATGATGTTTACAATAGCGTCTTGTCAATCGGTGTATTCCTTTTCGGTATGACGAAAAAGAAAACAATGTTCCAAAAAACCATTCCTATGTGTATAGCCTTCGGTATTAAAGAATGGTTTGTAAAATGGTCGTGGGGCGTTTCAAAGGTTATAAACGCAGACTTGTGGAACGAAGCGATGGATTATTGCGAATGGAAAAACGGATACCGAATGGAAGCAACAACAGGTGTTGCAAAAGGGCTTATATTAAAAATCCAAAGTGCTCTTTTAGGTTCGGTAACAAGCCTTATTATGAAAAAAATCGGCTATGTTCAGGGTCTTGAAATAGGCACACAGAACGACAGAACAAAGTTCTGGGAATTTGCACTTTGTACCATTATTCCCACAGTTACGGGCATTTTAAGAATCGTTCCAAAATTCCTTTGGCCGATTTCACGTCAAAAGAGAGAGTGGATGTACGCGGAGCTCAGCGAAAAAAGACAAACCAGCGTTATGGGCTATGCCGAAAGTTTTGAAAAAAACTCGGATTAAGGTTTTCCCCTCTTGAAAATGATGTTTTTGTGGTGTATTATTTATACAAATGATTTTTAAGGAGATGTTGTTATGAATAATGGTTATAACAATGGTCAGAATTACAACCAGCAGAATTACAACCAGCAAAATTTTCAGGGGAACAATCAACCTTATCAGGGTAATAACCGTCCGGGTAAGAGTTCGGGCGGTTCGGGAAAGACAGCAATTATTATTTTAAGTGTTCTTCTCGGGGTGGTTCTTCTTGGTTTAGGTATAGGTGCGGCTATACATTTCGGTTCGAACGGTATAACAGGCTCAGGCAGCTCTAATAAAGTTATTGCAGCTCTTGAGGACGGTAAGTACAGCGAAGCTCTTCAGGAATATGAAAACATATACGGTTACGGAAAAAGCGATGTTAAATTGAACGATGCGCTCGTTAAAAGACTCCTTGAAATTGAAGATAAATTCCGTGACGAGGAAATTACCTACAACGTTGCAGTGAAGGAAATCGAAACAATTCGCTCAATGGGTATTAAAGAAATTGAGGATGACATTCAGCAAACTGCCGAATATGTTGAAAAGCTTGAAAAAATGAACTCCGAAACAGAAGTCGGAACAGTTGTTGAGACGGTAGTGATTGGCAACAATGATCCTGATAATGAGCGTCTTGAAGAGGAAGACGTGCCTCCTCCCGCACAGGCAACAATTTCTTCAAATCCGTCTATTTCTTACGCTTCAACCATTAAAGGCTCTGTTCTCGGCAGTTCAAACGTTAACGGTGCCCGTTCATTCGGAGCAGATAAAGCAATTGACGGATGCTACGACTCCTGCTGGTGCGTAAACACAAGCAGTACTGCAGGTGCAGGCGGCTCCATCCGCTTTAACCTTACACAGAAAAGCTGGGTAAGCGGTGTTCAGATTGTAAACGGTAACCTTTATATGCCCTATGATGACCTTTACAGCCTTAACGGTCAGGTTAAATCCTTTACTCTTACCTTCAGTGACGGCTCTTCTCAGACATTTACAGCTTCATACAACGGTAACGGAAGCAGCTCATGGCAGACATTCCGCCTTAACAAGCCTGTAGCAACAGATTACATTATTCTTACTGTCAACTCAGGCTATGTCGGAAGCAAATATACAACTAACGTTTGCCTTGGCGAATTGGACGTTTTTTAATTAATTATGAAAAAATTGATATCGCTGCTTTTAACCTGCTGCCTTTTGCTTACGTTGGCGGCTTGCACAAACAGCAATGCGGTTGAAGAAGAAAATCAGCACAACACGTTGCCGGGTGAAGTAACCGAAATTAACAGCATTGCACAAAGCGAAGCTTTAACTCAGCTACCCTCTGTTGATTTGAAGGGTAACGCAGCACCGCTGAAGGCAGAGTATGACAGCATATGTAATAAATACGGTGCTGAGGGTGTTCAGGTTGCGGTTATAAAAGACGGCAAATTATTCAGTGCGTATGAATACGGAATTGCCCGTAAAGAGGGGGATGTTTCCGTTACTGCGGACACAAAATTCAGAATAGCATCTCTTTCAAAGCTTGTTACGGATATTGTGTTTATGCGCCTTTGTGAAGAAGGTAAAGTTGACCTCGGTGCAGATATAAGCACCTATCTCGGCTTTAAGGTAAGAAATCCGCATCACCCCGAAAGTGTAATAACTCCGGCTATGCTTATGTCACACACTTCAAGCATAATTGACTCGGAAACCTTCCTTTCTTCAAGACTCAGCGGTTCAAGTGAGCGCATAGAAAAGCTTTTGGAGAGGAATGACAGCTTCTCGTCATCAAAGCCCGGCGCAGAGTTTTCCTACAGTAATTTTTCGGTTGCGCTTATAGGTTCAATTTGCGAAAAAGCAACCGGCAAAGCCTTTGATGCTCTTGCTCACGAGTATATTTTCAATCCCTTGGGTATAGATGCTTCATATTTAGCATCGAACCTTAAAAATCAGAGTCTCCTGGGTGAGCTTTACGGTATGGGCGGTTACTCTGTTGAACAACAGATGTCACAAAAAGCGCATAACGAATTGGGCCAGACGCATCATCTTGTTCAAGGAAATCTTACAATAAGCGCCAAGGATTACATAAACATTGCGGCTGTGCTTTGTAACGGTGGTGTTGCGGCAGACGGCACAAGACTCCTGAGTAAAGAAAGTGTTGATAAAATGCTTGCAGACCCCGTAGGCTTTGGTTTCACTAAAAACGAAGGCCTCGCAGAGAACAAGGTTTTCTGTACTCATACGGGCAGCAATTTCGGTATGTTTTCTTCATACGCGATTGACCCCGAAAGCGGCTTGGGTGTCGTTGTGCTTTCAACGGGCACGTCAGGCACCAAAAACAATCCCGCAGGTCTTTATGATGTTTGTTATGACATAATAAAAATAACAATTGATTCACAAATGAAATAGAATAATACCCTATTCTTGCCTTGACTTGAACTGCAGGAATAGGGTATAATTTTTTCAATATTTTATAACGGAGGACTTTTTTAATGTCTGATTTACCCATATATAAAAACCCTGCTTATTCACCTGAAGAAAGGGCGGAGGATTTACTTTCCCGTATGACCTTGCGTGAAAAAGCAGCTCAGCTTGATATGAAATTCGGCAGCCAGTATGCTACAGAGGTTCATCCGGATGATTTTTGTTCCGTAACGGAAACCACGGATTATTATTGGGAGAGACTCAGAGAGGATTTCCCCGACGGCCTTGGTTATCTTCATGATAATTACAGTGTGCCGGCTGTTATGAATAAATTGCAAAAGTTTTTCATCGAAAATTCCCGTCTTGGAATACCCGTTATTTTCACGGGTGAAGCTCTTCACGGTATCGCCGGCACAAGAGCGACAGTTTTACCGATTCCTACTGCCTGGGCGGCAACCTTTGAGCCACGTTATGCATATGAAGCAGGTCGCGTTATTGCCAGGGAAACACGCTCTCTCGGTATTTTTGAAATACTTGCGCCCAACCTTGATGTTGCCCGTGACCCCCGTTGGGGAAGAACAGAGGAAACCTTCGGTGAAGATACCTGCCTTTCAACAAAAATGGCAGTTAACATCGTAAAAGGTCATCAGAACGGTGATATTTCTGCAAAGGACTCCGTTATTTCCGAGCCTAAGCATTACTGCGTTCACGGTATTCCCGAGGGCGGTGTAAACTGTGCTACTGCAAGGGCAGGCGTGAGAGAAATAGAAAGCTGTTATTTACCCGTTTTTGAAGCGGCAATAAAAGAAGGCGGCGCAAAGGACGTTATGGTAAGCTACAACTCCATTGACGGAGACCTTTTGATGACATCATCTCACTACCTTAAAACCGTGCTGAAGGAGCGCTTTGGGCTTAACGGTATCTGCCGTTCAGACTGGGGCGGACTCAGAAGAGTTCATTATCTTCACAAAATGGCAAAAAGCCCCAAGGATGCAATATATCTTTCAAAGAAAAACGGTCTTGACTGTCAGGGCGGTGATGAATACCCTGACAAAGTTTGGGTTGATTCTCTTGAGGAGCTTGTTAACGAGGGCAGAATTGATGTTGAAAACATCAATGAGTCCTGCCGCAGAGTGCTTAAACTGAAGTTTGAATTAGGGCTTTTTGAAAACCCCTATACTGACGAAAACGAATATAAGGATATTATAAATTGCAAAGAGCATCTTGATAAAGCTCTTGAAATTGCTCAAAAATCAATTATTCTTCTTAAAAATGACGGTATTCTTCCGCTTGATAACAGCGGGAAATACAAGAAAATTGCATTGATTGGTCCATCTTCAAATAAAGTTCGTCTTGGTGGATATTCTGCAAAAATTGTTAACAGAAGGCTTGATACAATTTACGATGTCCTTAAAAGAGAGCTTCCCGAAGCAGAAATTATGCAGTGTGACGGTTGCGGTATAAGTGACGGTGATTTTAAATTTGCCCTTGCTGACCAGCACCACCTTATGGACATTAAGGCAGAAAAGCAGGAAGAAAATATTTCGGAAGCCGTAAATATTGCAAACGAATGTGATTTGATAATTTTCTGCGGCGGTGATGATAATATTTCAAGCGGTGAGGGTCGTGACCGTTGTGAGCTTACCCTTTGCGGCAGACAGGCAGAGCTTATGGAAAAGCTTTCCGAAACAGGTAAGCCTATGGTATTTGTTATGATTCACGGCAAGCCTCTTGCAATTAAAGAGCAGGCAGACCAATCAAATGCAGTTCTTTCATGCTGGTTTGGCGGCGAAAAAGGCCCTCAGGCTGTTTGCGACGTGCTTCTGGGTAAGGTTAACCCGGGCGGCAGATTGCCCTTCTCACTTCCGCGCTCCTCAACAATGATTCCTTGCTATTATTTAATGCTCCCCGGTGCGAGTAACGAGTATTATGAGGGTAAGGGTGATGCTCTTTATCCCTTCGGCTTCGGTCTTTCTTATACAGAGTTTGAATACTCCGACCTTGTAATTGAAAAGGTTTCTGAAACCGATGTTAATGTTAAACTGAATGTTAAAAATATTGGCGATAAAGACGGCGACGAGGTTGTTCAGATTTATGTTGAGGATGTTGAAAGCTCGGTTGTAACACCCTTGAAACTTTTAAAGGATTTCAAGAGAATAACTCTTAAATCAGGTGAAGAAGCAACAGTTGAATTCAAACTCGGTTATGACGCCTTCAAGCTTATGAATCAGGAATATAAATGGGTTATAGAGCCCGGTAAGTTTAATATTTATGCAGCTTCGTCTTCAAGAGATGTAAGGCTGACAGGTGAGGTTATTATATGAAAAAAGTACAGTACATTGATCCTATAATAGGTAGCGTCGGAGAGGCTGAAACAGAAACCTCTCACGGTGGCGGAAAAACTCATCCGGGTGCTTGCGTGCCCGGGGGAATGGTGCAGCTTGCCCCTGATACTATTACCGGCGGTGATAATGGCACAGGCTATAATTACTGTCAGGATACAATTGAGGGCTTTAGCTTTAATCGTATGAGCGGTATTGGCTGGTATGGTGATTTAGGCAATCTTCAGATAATGCCGGTTGTGGGTGAAACCGATCTCCGAAGCGGAAGCAATGAGTTTGCACCGCTTGTTAAAGGTAAAGAGGGCTGGAAATCACCCTTCTCTCACGAAAGAGAAACAGCACAGGGCGGCTATTATTCGGTTGAGCTTGACCGCTATAACATTTTAGCAGAAGCGACGGTTACCTGCCGTACAGGTATGCTCCGCTTTACTTATCCCGAAAACTCCGACGGCAGATTAATATTTAATTTTTCAAGAAGAATCGGCGGAAAAGCAGATTTTGAAGAAATAAATGTTATTGATAATAAAATAATTGAGGGTCATATAAAATGCACTCCTGCAGGCGGCGGCTTCGGTCACGGTAACGGTGGTATTTATTATGATTATTACTTCTCTTGCCATTTGTCACAAAAGGCATCTCAAATAAAATTCTTTTCAAATGAGGAATATGTTGATGGAGAAATAACCTCTTTTTCACATGAGGATGCAGGTCTTGTTGCTTGTTTTGGCGGCGAAGTAAATGAGCCTGTAGTGTTAAGATGCGGTGTTTCCTACGTTAGTCTTGACGGCGCAAGAAAAAACCTTTCTGCGGAATGCGATAGCTTTGATTTCGATGCAACAAGGGAAAAGGCTGCAGAGCAATGGGAAAAGGTTTTTGAAAAAATAAACGTTGAAGGCTCTGATGAAACGGATCTGAAAATTTTCTATACATGTCTTTACCACGTACTTCTTGATCCGCGTTGCTCGGCTGATGTGGACGGAAGCTTTACCTTTGGTGACGGTACTGTTTTTAAAGAAAATTACACAAACCGCACGGTGTTCAGCGGATGGGATGTTTACAGAAGTGAGTTCCCGTTGTTGGGTATTATCCGTCCCGACATTTTAAGTGATGCGGTAAAATCGTTGCTGAAAATAGCAACGTATAAAAGCATGTCGTTACCCAGATGGGAGCTTTTGGGAATAAATGCAGGATGTATGGTGGGCGACCCGGGTGCGATTGTTGTTTCTGATGCGGTGCTTAAAGGTATTGATGATTTTGATGTCCGGGAGGCTTATGAGATAATAAAGGCTTCAACATATTGTGAAAAAGAGCTTTACGGAAAGCCCTTTGAATCCATAAGACCCGATTGCAAACAGTACATAGAGCAGTGCTATGTTCCTGAAGAACTAAGTGACACACTTGAATACCTTTTGGCAGACTATACCACCGCAAAGCTTGCACAAAAACTCGGTAAGCAAGAAGATGCAGATGCTTTTATCAACAGAGTTAAAACATATAAAGATAATTTCAATAAAGAGCTTGGATTTATGGCACCTCGTTATGAGGACGGTTCGTTTGTTTATGAAGAAAACGAGTACGATGACGACGGATGCGTTGAAAGCAATATTTTCCAGCAGTCCTGGTTTGTTCCGTATGACGTTTCGGGACTTGCTGATTTGTTAGGAAAGGATCGCGTTTTTGACCTGCTTGAAAGATTTTTTGAAAAAGCAGAACTGGGTGCTTTGTGGAATGATGATTACAATCATTCCAATGAGCCGTGCCATAATATTACCCATTATTTCTCAATTCTCGGCAAACCCCACAGGACTCAATATTGGACAAGACGCGTTCAGAAAGAGGCATATCGCACAGGCGCCTTCGGCTTTTGCGGTAACGAGGATGTGGGACAGCTCTCTGCGTGGTATGTGCTTTCTGCATTCGGATTTGCGCAGGTTTGCCCCGGAGAGCAGGTGTACTATATAAACACTCCGCTATTTAAAAAGGCAGAAATAAAGCTTGATTCTAAGTATCATAAATGCAAGGTATCGGATACCTTCTGCGTTGCGTGTGACAAAGACCCTCTTCTATATCCGTACATTAAATCAGTGAAATTCAACGGAGAAGAGTTAAAAGGCTTGTGCCTTACTTTTGACGATATTACGTCGGGCGGTATTTTGAAATTTGAGCTTTCAGAGAGTCCTTGTGAGAGCTACGGAATTGATGTTCCTAAAACCTTTTTATATTAAGAAAGATTGACTGCGAAATTCAGCAGTCAATCTTTTTTTTACTTTATATCTTCAATTGTTTTAAATTCTTTTATGGTTATACCTTTATCCTTGAGAAAATCGGTTTCCTTTCGGAAAATGTCCGCAGTTAAAAAAGTGGAATTATATAAATCAATTTTTTCACCGCTTTTCGTTACTGCCACAACGTATGGCTCTTTTTTGAATGTTTTATCTGTCGTGAAACCGTCAACTATTGCAAAATATTCAACGGAAGAGTATTGGCATTCGCTTTGGCTAAAAGGAAAATCTTCAACAGAATATTTAAATGAGTTTTCATAAAATGCGGTTGTAGAAAAAACGCAGGTAAGTAAGCCCAGTACGGCAAGGCTTTCGCCTAAAATTGTGAAATATTTTAAAAAAGCTTCGGAGGTCTTGCCCACAGACGGGGTGTAAACGGTTTTATCCGTTTCTTTTTTAGCTTTGGTTTTTCGGTGATTTATAAAACGCAGGGCAAAAGCACCGCTGAGCATTACACCTAAAGACGGCAGCAGAATAAGGTTTTCCCATATTCCCGAAAGGTACAGGTTACCTTTGAAATATATTGCTGATAAAACTAAAAACAGTGCAATCATAACAAGTGTAACGGGAATATCAAAAAGAAGGGTAAGACCTAAGAATTTGAATGAACCCTTAACTCCTGCGTCGTGGCGTTTTGCGCCCTCCTTCATTGAAGCGGCTTTTGCAGCTTCGCTTAAAGGGATTGCTTTGCCGCCGTTTTCGATGTATTTAATGAGGTTATCGTGGTAAAGTGTGCGGTATTTAGATTTTTTCAGACTTTGAAGAGCTTTTTCAGGCTTTCCGTTATAAAATTTTGACTGCGAGCCGATAACAGCGGTTTCAATCTGAACGTCGTAAAAGTTTTTTATCATCAGATTTATGATTTTGTCTGCCGCACCGCCAAGCATTTCACCGCTTTCAAGCACAGAGTCACCGAAATATCGGTTCAGACAGCTGCGTTGGTCGGTAATAAGCTTGTTTTTGTGTATGCCGCTTTTTAAAAGCTCTGTAAGCTGTGCAGTAAGGTCTTTTAAAAGTGCATTAATTTCTCCGAAGCAGTTGCGCATAAGCTCTTTGGAATCAACGTAAGAGTATGTGTAGCAATTAAAGTTATCGGGTTGCGTATATGCGAGTATGTCATAAACCGAAAAAGGTAATGTGGGGTCGCTGTCAAGGGTGAAGCTGAGCCATAAAATCTGTTGTGCATAAGAGGCTTTCCCTCTTTCAATATATGAAACAGAAAGCTTAAAGCCATCAAAAGAAAATGTGGCTATTGCTCCGTCTTTATTTTTATCATTTTTACCCGACGTAAGGGCTTTTATTGTGGGACTTTGTGTTTTTAAAATAACACCTGTTGCACGGCACTGAGTTGCAAAATATTCTGTGAGCTTCATTTTTCGTTCCTTTTTGAGTTTTATAGATGATATTTTACTAAAATGTTTACTCTTCGTCAACTGAAACGAAAAAACGATACAAATTATTTACAACCTGCCTATTGCTACAAAAAAACTAAAGGAGTATTATATACTACGGATTAGTTTTGAAGGAGTGTTTTTATGCTTTCCGAAAAATTCATTTATGCAACACCGGAATATTCAACCTATAAAAATTTTGTTGCGTCACCTTTTATGAGAAAAGCCTTTGTAATTCAGAATGAATCCGAAAAAGCAAAGGTCACCATCGGTTGCGCAGGGTTTTATGACGTTTATATAAACGGAAAGAGAATTACGAAGGGTATGCTTGCACCCTACATATCAAACCCCGACCATATTGTTTATTACGATGAATATGATATTTGTCAGTATCTTCAGCCGGGTAAAAATGTTTTGGGTATTCAGTTGGGTAACGGTATGCAGAACAGCGTAGGCGGAGAAATATGGGATTTTGACAAAGCACCTTTCCGCGGTGCGCCCCGTGTTGCGTTCAGCATTGAAATAACGGATAAAAACGGCAGAGAATACTTTTTTGAAAGTGACACATCAGTTAAATGTGCTCCGTCACCCGTTATTTTTGACGATTTAAGATGCGGTTGCTTTTATGACGGCAGAAATGAAAATATAGCTTGGGCGAACGTTGATTTTGACGACAGCACTTGGGCAAATGTTTTGCGGGCAGAAACGCCCCGCGGTGAAAAAAGAATTTGTGAGGCAGACCCTATTTTGCCCGTAAGAGCCTTGAAGCCCGTCAGTGTAAGAAAATGCAAAATGGCACCCTTCAGGAATGATAAGCGCACCTGCGCCGATACGTCAAAATTTCCCTCAAAGGAGCGTGAAGGGTGGCTTTATGATTTCGGTATAACCTCAGCAGGAATCGAACAGCTTAAAATAAAAGGTGTCCGCGGACAGAAAATTGATCTTCAGTTCGGTGAATATCTTGACGAAAACGGTAATCCCGACATAAGCAACGTTCAGTTTTATCCCGACGGATACGCTCAAAGGGATATTTATATACTTAAAGGCGAGGGCGAAGAGGTTTTTGAACCCGTATTTACATATCACGGCTTCAGATATTGCGTTGTTTTCGGCATAACCGATGCGCAGGCAACGGAGGATTTGTTAACCTTTAAGATATGCAATTCCCGTCTTGAGGAACGCAGTAATTTCCGTTGCTCTGATAACACAATAAATAAGCTTCAGGCAATGGCGCGTAATTCAACTCTTTCAAATTTCTGGTATTTTCCCACAGATTGCCCTCAGAGGGAGAAAAACGGCTGGACGGGGGATGCGGCAATATCCTGCGAGCAGACAGTTTTGAACCTTACTCCCGAAAAAAGCTACAGAGAGTGGGTGCGCAATATTGTAAAGGCGCAGAATGAGGATGGAATGATACCGGGGATTGTGCCAACCGATAAATGGGGCTACGGCAAAGGTTTTGGTACTGCGTGGGATTGCGTTTTGGCATACATTCCTTATTACGAGTATATTTACCGCGGAGATAAAACCATTATGCAGGAAAGCGCCGCCGCACTTTTCAGATATGCAGATTTCATTGCGCGGAAGCGGAACAAACGCGGCACGGTTGAATGGGGTCTGGGTGATTGGTGTCCCGTTACTGTAATTAAAGCACCCCTTGAATTTACCTGCAGTGTTATGGCAATGGATATACTCCAAAAATCGGCATTTATGTTCGGTGTTATGAATATGACTCTTCAGAAAGAGTTTTGTGAAAAGCTTTATAAAGAAATACGTAGTGCTGTAAGAGAATATCTTATTGATTTTAAAACAATGACAGCGGCAGGCAATTGCCAGACGTCTCAGGCAATGGCGATTTTCTTCAATGTTTTTGAAGAGAGTGAAAAGAAGGATGCTTTCAGCGTGCTTGAAAAAATTGTTGAGCGTGACGGCGAACACGTGGACTTTGGCTTCATCGGTATAAGACCTGTTTTCAGGGTGCTTTGTGATTACGGCAGAATAGATTTAGCCTACAAAATGATTACCCGCCCCGATTATCCCTCTTACGGTAACTGGGTGAAAAGAGGGTATACGGCACTTCCCGAAAACTTCCATCCCGAGGATGAATTCCCCGATTCACTCAATCATCACAATTATGCTGATGTCAGCGCGGTGTTTATGCGTTATTTTGCAGGTATACGCGTTAACCCGTACAGAGATGATTGCAACGAAATAAATATTGAGCCTTGTTTTATTGATGAAATTAAAAGCGTGACAGCGTACTACAACAGCCCTGTGGGTATGGTTGATGTTTCTTATGAATGTAAGGACAACGTCATTGAACTGCGCATTAAAAAGCCTTCTGAGATTTACGGAAAGATTCAGCTGCCCGAAGGATTTATTTTTGAAGACAAAAAGCTCTGCTATGCGTCCCTTGAAAGCGGTGTGTATCGTATAGTAAATCTTAATTGGATTCCCGAAAATATTATTGAGGTGTGAATAAAATGGAAAATAAAGTTAACGTTATTGAACACAGCTTTTTTAAGCACGACGGACTTGATTTTGAATATCACATAAGCGGAAATCCCGACGGCGAGCCGCTTGTTATGCTCAACGGCAACGGCGGTGATTACCGTTGCTTTGAGGGGGATTTATACATCCCCCTTTCAAAGGATTACAAAATAATTCGCTTTTCAACCCGGGGCACGGGTGAAACTCCCTTGGGTGACAAAAAACTGACCTTTGACCTTTTCTGCGATGATTTAAAGGCTCTGCTTGATTTTTTAAAGGTTAAAAAGGTGAATATATGCGGATTTTCCGATGGCGGAAACCTCGGCATGTGCTTTGCGGTCAAATATCCCGATTATGTGTTAAGGCTTGCGGTTTTCGGCTCAAATCTTAACACAAGGGGAACAAAAACGGGCGACCAGTTAGGTATTATTAAGGACCACAGAATTTATGCAATCAAAGCCTTTCTTACCAAAGACCCCGAGTGGATAAGACGCAGAGAAATTGAGGGTATGATGGTGGGGCAGCCCAAGCTTAACTATAAAAAGCTTTCTGCTTTAAAAATGCCTTTCCTTAATGTTTTCGGTGAATTCGATATGATTAAAAGACGTCATTCAAGAAAAATCACCAAAGCCGTTGAGGGCGCAGAAGAGGTTATGGTGTTAAACGGCGGCCACAGCACCGCCTTCAGAAAAACAGATTTTCTCATTTTACCCGTTGTTGAAAAGTTCTTAAAAAGTGAAAAGAAAGACTAAATGCAAAAAACATCTTCCCTCATTTGAAGGAAGATGTTTTTTGATTAATGAATAATTTCGGAACGCTGACGCGTTGGTTTTGTAAATGCAAAATTCAAAATTCAAAATGCAAAATTTCGGAACTGCGTTGCGATTAATGCGGAATGCGAAGAGCGAAATGCGAAATGAAGTTGTCAGCTGCCAGGGGTCAGGTGCCGGTTGAGGAACGCCACGCGTTGATTGTAGATTAAGTTGAAAGTTGAAAACGTAAAACTGAAAACGATAACACAGTAGGGTACGCATTTATGCGTACCGCACAAAAATGCAAAAATGAAAACGTCAGAACTGCGTTGCGATTATAAATAAAGTTGCGGTAGGTTTCTACCTCTCTGCGCAAGGAGAGAGGGGGACCACCTTTTGTTAAGTTGCTTTCAAAACTAACTTTTAAGCGAGTCATAAACTGTGTTTTAAAAGAAAATTCAGCGGAGTGGTGGAGAGTCCTTATCAAGTTGTTTTTTACAGTAAGTTGAAGGGACCCTCCACCGTCCGTCAAGCTTTATTTATAACAACAATTTTCTGTCACGCGTGTAGATTTTTCGTCATAAAAAGTTGAGGGATGACGGTCCCCCCTCCCTCCTTACGCAGGGAGGTATCATTCCTGACAACAGTTTTTTGTGTAAGGTCCATTAATATATCGCATACGCAAGTATATATCGCATTGTAGATATATCGCACCGTAGGTATATCGCCCGAAAGTGGGTAGTTCACTTTCGGTTAGTCTTTTGTTGAATAGAACAACATCCTACCGTAGGGGCTGTGGCTTGCCCGGCCCGCGAATGTAATCAATACACCCCTTGGTCAGAACGGAAGAGCAGATGTTGTTTCTACCTCTCTGGCATAAGAGAGGGGGACCATCATTTTGTCAAGCGGATGTTAAATTTTATTTTCAAGCGTGTGATTACCCAACCATAAAAGCAAAGTTTGTCGGATGGTGGAGAGTTCCCGATGCTTCAGCATCGTGGAAGCACAGCTTCCATTGACATAAAGTTTCTGTTATTGAGTTTTGATTTGTTGGTAATCAATTTATTATTCTTATTTGTTTTATCTGTGTGGTGAGTTTGTTACAATTGAATCTTACGATTCAACAACGCTTACGCGTTGGGAACTCTCCACCGCTCCGTTAAACTATTTTTTCAATATAGTTTTTGGCTCGCTTGATACATATTGTAAGAGGAAAATTATTGCAGGGCGGTCCCCCTCTATTAAACCAGAGAGGTAGAACAAACATCTGCTTTTTCGTTCTTCTACAGGTTTATGTATAAAGATAACGTTAATTCAGAACTGTCGACTATCGTAGGGGCTGTGGCTTGCCCGGCTCGCGAATTCATCGGTTACCTTTGCGGTTCAGGCAATCCTAAGCCCTACGATGGTTGGTTGTCCTATCGTGATAAACAATAACCGTATGTGAATTACCTACCACCGCTGCGCGGTCCCCCTCCCTCCGAGCTGAAGCTCGCAAGGAGGATAGGCTTCGCATACGGCCAGTTGTCCGTCCCCATAATTCAAAAACAGAGGTGCTTTCTAAAAAGAAAGCACCGCCAAACTCGTTATGTTTTATTAGTTAAAAATATTGAAAAATCGGGTATGAAATGTTATAATAAAATGTAAAATTATAATCGGGTGATATTTTGAATCGAAAAAAATGGGTTGTGTCACCTTGCGACAGAGAGCTTGCAGCGGATATTGCGGAAAACTGCGGAATTGAGCCTTTTGCGGCTTTGCTGCTCTGTTCCAGAGGATTGACCGACGAGTTTGAAGTAGAGAGTTTTTTGTTTGACACGGAATTAATCGATCCCTTCACACTTCCCGATATGGAAATAGCCTGCGAGCGCGTTCATAAAGCTGTGGACAGTGGTGAAAGAATAACCGTTTTCGGTGACTATGATGCTGATGGTGTTACGTCAACAGCACTTATGTATTCTTTCCTTTCCTCCCGCGGCGCGGTTGTGGATTATTACATTCCCGACAGGGCAGATGAAGGGTACGGTATGAATAACCGTGCCATAGATTCTCTTAAAGAAAGAGGCACAGGCCTTATTGTTACGGTTGATAACGGTATCAGCGCAATTGATGAAATTGAATATGCAAAAAGCCTTGGGATAGACGTTGTTGTTACTGACCATCACAAGGTTGGTGAGGTGTTACCTGATGCTGTTGCTGTTGTTGACCCTCACAGAGAGGATTCTGTCTGCGAGTTCAGCGAGTGGGCAGGTGTTGGCGTTGCATTTAAATTTATATGTGCATTTGATAACGATTTCGGCTATGACCTTCTTGAGGAATACGGTGATCTTGTGGCTCTCGGTACGGTTGCAGACATTGTTTCGCTCAGAAGCGAAAACAGAATAATAGTAAGAAGCGGTCTTGCGTTTATAAATGCAGGCCTTCATGACGGTACTCTCAGAACGGGTATGAAAGCCCTTATTGAGGCTTGTGATAATTCGGGCGCAATTAATTCAACCGGACTTGCATTCAGACTTTCTCCGCGTATAAATGCGGCAGGAAGATTAGGGTCTGCAGAAAGAGCGCTTAAACTTCTTTTGTCAGAGGATGAAGAAGAGGCAAGGCTTATTGCCGAAGAGATTTCTCAGCTTAATTCGCAAAGGCAGTCCACCGAGGGTGCAATTACTGAAGAAGCTATAAAAATTATTGAAAATAATGACGATATAAAATACAGAAAAGTTATTGTTGTGAGCGGTGACGGTTGGCATCAGGGTGTAATCGGTATCGTTGCTTCACGTGTTGCCGAAAAGTACGGTAAGCCGTGCATTGTTATTTCTGAAAATGACAACGTTTCAAGGGGCAGCGGAAGAAGCATAGAAGGATTTTCCTTATATGATGCGCTTTCGTATTGCTCAGGTACTCTTGTTCAGTACGGCGGTCACGTTCTTGCAGCCGGTCTCAGTATTGATAAAGACAAAATTCCTGAATTCAGAGATAAAATTAACGAATACGCCGAAACGCTTGAACCGATTGTGGGTGTGCTTCATATTGACTGTAAGCTGAATCCTGCGGGAATTGATGTGGATATGGTTTCTTCCTTGCAGATTCTTGAGCCTTACGGTGCTGAAAACCCTCAGCCCTTATTCGGTCTTTACGGAATGTATGTTTCGGGTATACAGAGCGTGGGCAACGGCAAGCACACAAGGCTCAGTCTTAAAAAGAACGGTATAAGCCTTTCTGCAATTATGTTTTCCGTAGCGCCCGAGGCTTTACCTTATGTTACGGGTGACAAGGTGGATGCTGCCGTAAAGCTTTCTGAAAATGAATATATGGGAAAAACTCAGGTAAGCGTTCAGGTTAAGGATATACGTTTATCAGGGTACGATGAAGATAAAATTATAGCCTCAGAGCGTCTGTATGAGGATTTTTGTAAAGGAAAAGAAGATTTTACCCCATTTATGGGTAAGATTATTGTTGACAGAGCTTTTTGCGGTGACGTTTACAGATATATAAAAAATAACGGTGGATGGAGATATTCTTCCGAATTTCTCTGCTACAGATTAGGTCTTTCTGAAGAAAGACTTGCAGATTGCAATATCGCGCTTGATGTATTAAGTGAACTCGGCATCATAATTTTAAAAGAGGGTAAATATATATTACCCTCAGAAAATATAAAAGTATCATTAGAAAATTCGTCTGTTTTCAGACGTGCTTGTAAGTGCAGAAACGAACAGTAAGGGGTGATAAGAGTGGATGAAAGAACAAGTGTTGAATTTATGTATGATGAATTAAGGGAACAGGTTGCTGATATTTTCAGCGACAAAGAGGCGGATGTTATTGATAAAGCCTTCAAGGTTGCCTGCGAGCGACATAACGGGCAGAAGAGACGTTCGGGCGAGCCGTATATTATCCATCCCGTTGCAGTTGCAAAAATCGTTGTTGATTACGGAATGGATTATCAGTCCGTAGCGGCGGCGATGCTTCACGATACCGTTGAAGATACTGACCTTACTCTTGAAGATGTGCGCAAGGAATTCGGCGCAGATATTGCCGCTCTTGTTGACGGACTTACAAAATTGGGTAAGGTTCCCCTTGATATTAAGGATAAAGAGGAGCAACAGGCGGAAAACGTAAGAAAGATGCTTCTTGCAATGTCTGAGGATATCAGAGTCATTATTATTAAGCTTGCAGACAGACTCCATAATATAAGAACACTCAATTTTGTTGCGCCCCAGAAAAGAAGGGATAAGGCTCTTGAAACCCTTGAAATTTATGCCCCCATTGCTCACCGCCTCGGTATCAGAGCAATTAAGGAGGAGCTTGAGGACAGAGCCATCAGCTACCTTGACCCCATCGGTTACAAGGAAATTGAAGAAGAGTTATCAAAGCAAGGCAAATCTCACAGCGAATTTCTTGAAACAATAAAAAGTCAGATTGGTGAAAGAGTACACGAGGTTGTGCCTCAGGCGGCTCTTGAAGCACGAATTAAAAGTGTTCACGGCATATACCGCAAAATGTATATGCAGAACAAGAATTTTGATGAAATTTATGATATTTATGCCGTAAGAATTATTGTGGATTCAGTTATTGAATGCTATGACTGCCTGGGTATTATTCACGATATGTTCAAGCCCATTCCGGGCAGATTCAAGGATTATATTTCCACACCCAAGCCCAATATGTATCAGTCGCTTCACACTACCGTTATCGGCAGGGCAGGTATTCCCTTTGAAGTGCAGATTCGCACCTGGGATATGCACAAAACAGCGGAATTCGGTATTGCCGCCCATTGGAAATATAAGCTGGGTATAAACGGAAAACAGAAAATTGAGGAGCGCCTTGCCTGGGTAAGGCAGCTTCTTGAAACACAAAAAGAAGCCGATGACGTTAAAGACATTGTCAGAACAATCAAAAGTGACTTCGTTTCCGATGAGGTGTTTGTTTTCACACCTAAGGGTGACGTTATTGACCTTCCCGCAGGTGCAACAGTTATTGACTTTGCTTATGCCATTCACTCAGCGGTAGGTACAAAAATGGTTGGCGCTAAGGTTGGCGGCAGAATCGTGCCCCTTGATTATAAGGTGCAGACGGGTGATATTGTTGAGGTTCTTACTTCTTCTCAGCCCGGTAAGGGTCCAAGCCGTGACTGGCTCCATATTGTAAAAACAAGCAGTGCACGAACAAAAATCCGTGCATGGTTTAAAAAAGAACGGCGTGAAGAAAATATTGCCGAGGGTCGTTCTGAGTTCGAAAAGGAAATCAAGCGCAACAAAATGCGTTTTACGGAGGAAGAGTACAAAAAGCTTGTACAGACCATTGCGGACCGTCAGCATTGTGCAACTGTTGATGATTTCTATGCCGCATTGGGCTACGGCGGTTTGTTTATGTCAAGAATTCTTCCTGCTGTAAGGGATGAATATGCCCGTATAAATGCCGCAAAACAGCCTGAAAAAATAAAAATTCAGGAAACTGCCAAACCCGCAAAACGTGCGGTGGGTGAGGGTGTTGCAATTGAAGGTATTGACAATTGCCTTATTAAGCTTTCGCGTTGCTGTGCGCCCATCCCCGGTGATGAAATCATAGGCTTTATAACACGCGGTCACGGTGTTTCCATTCATAAAAGAGATTGCTCAAACGTGCCTAAAGATATTACTTCCTGTGAGTCTCCCGAGCGTTGGGTAAGTGCCCGTTGGCTTACGAATAATTCAATTCAGGAGTTTAAAGCCGGTCTTGCAATTCTTTGCGAAAGCCGAGTTGCGCTTATGGCTGACGTTGCGACCGTTCTTGCGGATATGCGCGTTATGATTAACGCAATAAACACTCGTGAGCTCAAGGATGACAGAGCATACGTTTACCTTACAATAACGGTTAAAAGCACAGATTTTTTAAACGTTGTTATTTCAAAATTGAAAAAAATTGACGGCGTTATTAACGTAACAAGGAGCAGTAACCAATGAAAGCAGTTATACAGAGGGTAAGCGAAGCCTCGGTAAGTGTTGATTCACAGGTCGTAGGAGCTTGCGGCAAGGGCTATATGATTCTTCTCGGTGTCGCAAAGGGTGATACCGAAAAGCACGCAGACCTTCTTGCCCGAAAAACAGCCGCATTGAGAGTTTTTGAGGATGAAAACGGCAAGATGAATTTGTCCGTTCTTGATATTGACGGTGAAATTCTTGCAATTTCCCAATTCACTCTTTGTGCTGACTGTAAAAAAGGCAACAGACCCTCATTTACCCCGAGTGAAGAGCCGGAAAAAGCAAAAGCCCTTTATGACGTTTACTGTGAAAAATTGCGTGAATACGGTGTCAGAAAGGTTGATAAAGGCGTCTTCGGTGCAGATATGAAGGTGTCTTTAGTCAATGACGGCCCTGTTACGATTTGTTTTGATACCGATATCTGGAGTGTTTAAAAATGTATGTAAAAGGTTTTCCCATGGGCCCGGTAAGTGCCAATTGTTACGTTATATGTGACGAAGAAACAAAAATCGGTGCGGTTATTGACCCGGGTGATTGTAGCGGTTTGCTTTTAAATGAAATTGAAAAAGCGGGTATTGAAGAACTGAAATATATTCTTTGTACCCACGCTCATTTTGACCACGTTGCAGGTGCGGGCCGCCTGAAGGAAAGTTTCCCTGAAGCAAAAATAGCCGTAGGGCTTGAAGACAGTGCCGCACTTAATGATGATGTGCTCAGCCTTGCCGCATATTTCGGTGCACCGTTTTACCCCTGTGTTGCTGACGAAGAGCTGAAAAATGGCGATGTGCTTCAGATAGGCAATATTGAATTTAATATAATCAGCGCTCCCGGTCACACTCCCGGTGGTGTTCTTTACTATGAAAAAGAGCAGGGTGTTCTTTTTACTGGTGATACTCTTTTTAAAGGCAGTGTCGGAAGAACTGACCTTTACGGAGGAGACACAGCGGTTCTTATGAACACTCTCAAAAAAATAAAAAATTTCCCCGATGAATGTGTTGTTTACAGCGGTCACGGGGAGAAAACAACAATAAAACACGAGAAAATTTATAATATGTATCTTATATGAACATTTATTGCATTTCACATAAATATATTTACGAAACCGAAAAGCTTCTGATGCTGTTCTTCCCTTTGGAAAAGAACAATATCTTTGATGAATTTATTTCGGATGACGGGAATTATTTTTATACCGAGATTGAAGAAACGGACAAAAAAATCATTTTCAAAGCAAGGTTTTCTTATGAAGGAAAAAGCCTGAGCGACGAGAAGGCTTTGCTTGCGGACCAATGTGAGGACAGAGAATACGAGCTTTTATCCTTAGCCTTCCCGTTGCTTCGTACGCTTTGCGGTTTTTCACCTGAATGGGGTATGCTTACGGGTGTGCGTCCTTCAAAGCTTATGATGAACAAAATGGTTGAATCGGGTGAAAATTCGGCAAAAGAATATTTTATAAACCATTTTTTTGCAAATGAAGAAAAAACCCTGCTCGCTCTCAAGGTGGCAAAAGCGGAGCTCCCGATTATAAAGGCTTCACCGGAAAATTCTTTCAGCCTTTACGTCAGTATTCCGTTTTGCCCTACGAGGTGTAGTTACTGCTCTTTCGTTTCTCACTCTATCGGAAGTGATACCGCTAAAAAGCTTATACCTCAGTATGTGGATAAGCTCTGTGAGGAAATAGCCGTTACTGCAAAAAAAGCAGAAGAAAACGGGCTTGTGCTTACAAATGTTTATTGGGGCGGTGGCACACCTACCTCTCTTGAGGCCCAACAGCTTGATAAAATTCTTTCGGCAATCGAGGAAAGCTTTGATTTTAGCCGATGCGGTGAATACACCGTTGAAGCAGGACGTCCCGACACAATTACGCAAGAGAAGCTTGATGTTCTCAAAAAACACAACGTAAACAGAATAAGTATAAATCCCCAGACCTTTTCTGATGAGGTTTTGAAAAATATAGGCAGATGTCATTCGGCAGGTCTTACAGAGGAAAAATATATTCTTGCAAGAGAAAAAGGCTTTGACTTTATAAATATGGATTTAATTGCAGGTCTTCCCGGTGATGACTACGAGGGCTTTGTGAAAAGTATTGATAAAGCAATTTCTCTCAGGGCGGAGAACATTACGGTTCATACTCTTGCACTCAAACGCTCTTCGACTATTGTTACCGAAAATGAAAGCGACTCCGTAAATTCCCGTAACGTTTCAAAAATGCTTGAGTATGCAAAAAATGTACTTGCTGAAAACGGTTATATTCCTTACTATATGTATCGTCAGAGCAAGGCGTTAGGTAATTTTGAAAACGTAGGCTGGTGCAAGCCGGGTAAAGAATGCAAATACAATATTCTTATGATGGAGGAATATCAGCATATTTTATCCGTAGGAGCGGGGAGCGTTACAAAGCTTCTTTCACCCGGTATTGAAAAAATTGAGAGGGTTTTTAATTTTAAATTTCCTTTTGAATACATATCACGTTTTGAAAAAATTATCGAAAAGAAAGAGAAGATAAACGCTTTCTTTTCGGAATATAATAAAAATTGAGGTGGTTGCTGTGTCAAAGATAAATAATAATCTTGAATATATTGTTGAATCGGCAAAGAATCCCGAAGCATTTATTAAAGAATGCGAAGACAGATATAACAATAAAATTGAAAAAATAGCACGTAATATTGCAGATACCGAAAAGGTTGAAATCGTAATGCTTGCAGGACCAAGCTCTGCAGGTAAAACCACAACAGCAAAAAAATTAAGGCAGCATCTTGATTGCTTAGGAGTTAACAGCTATACGGTTTCCCTTGATGATTTTTATCTTGATAACTGCGATGCACCCCGATTCCCCGACGGTACACCCGATTTTGAAACGGTTGATGCACTTGATATAGAGTTTTTTGAGGAAACTATGAAAAAGCTTATTGAAACGGGTGAAGCCGATCTTCCGGAGTTTGATTTTCTTGCAGGAAAGCGAAAATCAAACTATAATCACATAAAAATCACAGAAAAGGACGTTATTATTGTTGAGGGGCTTCACGCTCTGAATCCCAGAATAACTGAGCACCTTCCTGAGGAACGTCTTCTTAAAATTTATATAAACGTTTCATCGAGAATTTATGATGAAAAGAAAACAATTCTTTTTAACAAACGTAATATGCGTTTTATAAGGCGAATGGTAAGAGATTTTAAATTCCGCGGTAACTCGGTTGAAAAATCTCACGAAATGTGGCTTACCGTGTGCTATGGTGAGGATATGTATCTCTTCCCCTTTAAGGATAATGCGGATGTAACCATAAACACCATTCATCTTTATGAAACCTGTATCCTTAAAAACACGGCAATTAAGCTTCTCAGTGAGATTAAACAGGATTCAGAGTTTTACAAGGAATCCCAAAGGCTTATCAGAAGTCTTTCTTTGTTCCCTGAAATAGATTCAAGCAAAGTTCCGGATAATTCTCTTATGAGAGAATTTATAGGCTTTGACGAATAAAATTCGAAAAGGAGAATGAAAATGTCCGAAAAAGCAACAAAAAAGCAAAATGTTCTGGGCGGTGCAATGGTCCTTGTTGTTGCAACTGCTCTCGTGAAAATAATCGGTGCGGTTTATAAAATTCCGCTTACGGGTATTATCGGTTCCTTGGGCAGAGGCTACTTTGCTTCCGCGTATAACGTGTATACTCCGATTTATGCAATTTCAATGGCGGGTCTTCCCGTTGCGGTTTCAACAATCGTTTCAAAAAATGCCGCATTGGGTAAATACAGGGATGTAAAGCAAGTGCTTAAAATAACCTTCCCTCTTTTCCTTATTTTAGGACTTGTGTGTACGGGTGCGCTCTTCCTTGCAGCTAAGCCCTACGTTGATTCCGTGGGCTCGCCCCTCGCTATTTTCAGCGTTTTTGCAATTGCACCGTCAATCCTTTTCTGCTGTATTATGAGTACATACCGCGGATATTATGAGGGTCTTAACAATATGTATCCCACAGCTGTTTCCCAGGTTATTGAGTCCTTGGGTAAATTGGTTTTCGGACTTGTGCTTTCTTATGCCGTGATCAATTATGCTGAGGTTGAAATTGCTGAAAACGGTGCTGTTTTCGGACAGATTATCGAAACTGAAGGGGATAAAGCTATTGTTTATGCCCTTGCAGCAGCGGCGGCTATCCTCGGTGTTACGCTTGGTACTGTTTTCGGTGCTGTTTACACTGTTTTGCGTCACAAGCTTAAAAAAGACGGCATTTCAAAGGAAATGCTTGTAAATTCTCCTCTTGCATCGTCTAAGAAAATTACAATAAATGAAATTGTTGCAATTGCAGTTCCCACGGCTATCAGCTCACTTGTTCTTAACGTGACAAACTTCATTGATACCTGGATGATTCAGAATAGACTTGAAAGTGTGGTAAATAAGCACTTCGGAACAATTTTTGACATATACGGCGATTCCATAACTGCAGCAGATATTGCAAAAGAGAATATTCACACCTTCCTCTACGGCGCTTACGACACGACCCTTGACTTCAGAAATCTTATTCCTACAATTATGATGACTCTCGGTGTAAGCGCAATTCCGATTATTTCGGGCGCTATTGCAAAGAAAGATCATAAGCTTGTTAATGAAACAGTAAATACTGTTTTCAGAACAACAATGCTCATCGCGCTTCCTGCAGGTGCCGGATTTTTTGCTCTTTCAGAGCCGATTCTTACATTGCTTTATAACGGTACCGAAAATCAGGCAGGTATTGCTGTTGCAGCTCCCGTGTTGGCGCTTTACGGTCTTATGATGCCTATTCTGACTCTTTCGTCACCTATTACCAATATTCTGCAGGCAATAGGCAGGGCAGATGTGCCTGCCAAAGCACTTGCTCTCGGTTGTGCATTCAAAATCGGCTTTAATTACCTTCTTATAGGTGTACCCGAAATGAATATTAAGGGTGCTGTTTTCGGCACTGCTTTCTTCTACCTTGTGTGCATCATTTATAACTACGTTGTTCTTAAAAAGGAAACCGGCATTAAGATTGAGATTATGACAGTTTTGGTTAAACCGCTTATTGCATCGGTGCTTTGCGGCGGTGCAGCCTTCGGATCATATAAGCTTTTAAGCTCTGTTATGACCTTTGGTGATATGTCCGGAAGACTTAACGGAAATTCCCTTGCTTGCATAATTTCTATCGGCGTTGCGGTGGTTGTATACGCAATTGCGGCACTTTTGTTGAAAACATTGGTTAAAAACGACATTTTATTGCTTCCAAAGGGAGAAAAAATAGCAGAAATACTTGAAAAATATAAACTTATCGTATAAAATAGAATGTATGAGGAAACGCTTATGGCAGTTAATTTTGAGTTTAAGGACCGTTACGGTTTTAATGATTTAGTACGCATTGTTCAGGTTCTGAGGGAGCCGGGCGGTTGCCCTTGGGATATGGAGCAGACTCACAAGTCAATCAGAGAAAATTTCCTTGAAGAAACTTATGAGGTTATTGAAGCTATTGATACCGACAACAAAGAGCTTATGCAGGAAGAGCTGGGCGACGTGCTTTTGCAGGTGCTTATGCATTCCGATATGGCACGTACAGACGGTTGGTTTACAATTGATGATGTTGCCAACGATATATGTGAAAAGCTCATAGTAAGGCATCCCCACGTTTTCGGTGACGTTACCGTAAGCTCCACAGGTGACGTGTTAAAAAATTGGGATGATATTAAACGCCGGACTAAAAAGCAACGCACACAGAGCGAAGCTATGGCGGCTATCCCTTCCGTTTACCCTGCTCTTATGAAGGCCCAGAAGGTTCAGGAGAAAGCAAAAAAAGCAGGCTTTGATTGGGATAACGCCGAGGGTGCGTTTGAGAAAATAAGCGAGGAAACAGCGGAGCTTAAAGATGCTCTTTCCAAAGGCGATGAGTCAGCCGTTCAGGATGAATTGGGTGATTTGCTTTTCTCGGTTGTGAATGTTGCAAGGTTTTGCAACTGCGAGGCAGAAACCTCTCTTGATATGGCAACCAAAAAGTTTATGGAGCGTTTCACAATTACCGAGGCTCTTGCAAAAGAGAAGGGTATTGATATGAAAACAGCTTCAATTGAAGCTCTTGATGAGCTTTGGAATGAAGCTAAAAGAATAAAAAACAACAAATAAGTCCATAAAAAATCGTGTTCACGATTTGGAGATAGAATCAAAAAAAATTTTTGGAGGATTTTAAAATGAACAAAACAGATCTTGTAAATGCAGTAGCAACTGCAGGTTTCTCAAAGAAAGATGCTGATAAGGCAGTAGCAGCAGTTTTCGGTGCTATCGAAGGCGCTCTTGCTAAAGGCGAAAAGGTTCAGCTTATCGGTTTCGGTACTTTTGAAGTACGCGAAAGAGCAGCTAAAGAGGGTCGTAACCCCAGAACAGGCGAAACAATCAAGATTGAAGCATCTAAAGTTCCCGCTTTCAAAGCAGGTGCAGCTCTCAAAAACGCTATTAAATAATTATTTTTAAATAAACGCCTCAAAACTCAGTTGAGTTTTGAGGCGTTTTTCTGTGTTATTCTGAAACTATATTATTTAACCAGACCTTCTTTTTGACAAGAATCATTCCGATAATTACTTTAATAATATCAATCGCCTGAATCAAGGGGAATGAAACCCATATAGGAAGATGGAAAATATAATAGAGTCCAAAAGCAATGGGCACGTTTACACCCATTATGAATACACTGTCCATAAGGAAGGTGATAAGGGTTTTTCCGCCGCTTCGTATTGTGAAATAAGACGCGTTTGCAAAAGCATGTACGGGAATGAACAATGCGCAAACCCTTATGAAATAAGAGGCATATTCCTTTGAAGCATCTGTAACATTGTAAAGCAAAGGAATTTTATCACCGAGTAAAAATACAAAGAAACCGATAACGATGCTTATAACAACAGAGAAGGTGATAAGCTTTCTGTCTGTATCGTAGGCTTTTTCAAATTCGTTTGCACCAAGATATTTGCCGATTATTATACCTATACTGCTGCCCAGCGAAATAAAGGCAATGTTTGCAAGATTCATAACGGTTGATGAAATGCTGTAGCCTGCAACAACATCAATTCCGTGAAGACTGTATGCAACGCTGAGAAGGGACATACCCAAGGACCAGAAAAATTCATTGAATAAAAGGGGCATACCCTTGAAGCTAATGTCTTTGAACGTTCTCTTTGGAATGGAAAGGCTCTTGAAAGCCCCTTTGAAATAAGAAAACTTACTGCGTTTTACAATAACGTAAATAATAACTATTCCGCATTCAACAAATCTTGAAATTGTTGTTGCAATTGCCGCACCTCTTACTCCTAAAGCGGGGAAGCCTAAAAGACCGAAAATGAGAAGAGCGTTGAAGCAACAGTTTGTTACAACCGCCGCAACACCTGCAAACATAGGTGCCACGGTTTCGCCCGTTTCGCGAAGAGTGCTTGAAAACACCTGAGTTACACAGAAGGGGAATGCACCCCATATCATTATTTTTAAATAGTCCTTTGCATAAGAAAGTGTAAGGTCGATGTTTCCGCCCGACTCACTTTCGTGAAGGTATAAGCCAATGAGCTGCTCATCGAATACTACAAAAATTACAGTAGCAACAGCAAAAAGCAAGACAGTAACCATTGCTTTGTAGCGCAATGTGTGACGTATGCCCTCGTCATCTTTTTTTCCGTAAAACTGAGCAGTGAATATTCCTGCACCGCTTAATGCACCGAAAACGGCAAGACCGAAAACAAATATAAGCTGATTAACAATTGATACACCTGACATCTGCTCCGTGCCCAGTCTGCCTACCATAAGATTGTCAAGCATATTGACAAAATTGGTTATGAAGTTCTGAATCATAATGGGCAGAGCTACGGTCATTACGGTTTTGTAAAACGCTTTGTCGCCGATATATTTTTTTAATGTCATATTACTTTATTAAATCGTGTTCCTTAATGTATTTTATTGTTTCATCTACGGTTGTGAAGGCAAGACCGACAACGGTGTCTGCTCCGCCGTAGTAAATTGCAATTCTGCCTGTGTCTTCATCAGCAAGAGCAGCGCAGGGGAATACAACGTTGGGAACGTCGCCTACAAATTCGTAATCCTCTCGCGGTGAAAGAAGATGTCTGTCTGCTCTGTGAAGAACCTTCCAGGGTTCGTCTCGGTCAACAATCATTGCGCCCATACTGTATGTAAAGCCGTTACAGCTTGTAATAACACCGTGGTAGAAGCAAAGCCAGCCCTCATCTGTTTCAATGGGTGTGGGACCTGCGCCGACCTTTGTCATTTCCCAGTTCATTTCGGGACCGATGACAAAACGGTGCTTGCCCCAATATGTAAGGTCAGGACTGTGGCTGAGGAAAATGTCACCGTAAGGTGTGTGACCCTTGTCACAGGGACGGGTGAAAATCATATATTCACCGTTTACCTTTCTCGGAAAAAGCACACCGTTTCTTGATACCGGCAAAACAGCATCCTCGTAGCGCTCCCAGCTTTCGAAATCTGTTGTTGCGGCAATACCTATTGATGTGCCGCGGGGAGTGTGGCAAACCCATGAGAGGTAGTATTTTCCGTCAATTTCGCAAAGTCTGGGGTCGTAACCGCGGAATATTTTCTCGTCGTTCAGCTTCCAATGAATGCCGTCATCACTGAAGCCCGTTACAAGATATTGTTCACGTGTAACGTCATCCATTCTGAAAACACCTGCAAAGCCGTTGCCGTAAGGTACAACTGCCGAATTGAAAATGCTGTTTGCATCCTTAACGAATGTACGGTCAATAATGGGGTTTTCAGTATATCTCCAAACAGGGTCAGAGCAATTTGCAGGTCTGTCCTGCCAAGGAATGTTTTTAACCTTTGAATTTAAAATTTTACTCATTATAAAGCACCTCAGCTGTCATAATAATTTAAAGTTTCAATAATCAGCTCTGCAACGTCGCACACGGTTTTTCTGCGCACGGCAGTAAGCTTATCCTCTTTCGGGGAAACTGTTTTTGAAATGTTTTTCTTTGATGTGCCCAAAGAACAAGCAGGAAAATCCTGCGTTGCAAAGGGGGTGAAGGCCGCTGAACCCATAAAGGAGTTTTCTTTAGACAGGTTTATTTCAAGGTTTTCTGCCGCCTGAGCAATTACAGAGGCAATTTCGGTTGAGCCTTTTTCGCCGCTTCCGTCACGGAAAAATACAGATAAATGTTCAGACGTTGTGATTTCTTCAAGAGAAATAAAAACTGTGGGAACATCTGAAAAAAGACGCCTGTATTTTTTTGCAAATGCATAAGCGCCGGCTCTCGAGGAATACTCTGCACCGGTAACGAGAAAGCAAAATTCAGTTTTTTCATATCTGAAGCTGTCCTCGGAAAACTGTTTCATAATGCTGAGTATTGTAGCAGTAGGTATGAGGGAAGCGCTTATTCCGGAAGAGCACACTCTTGGATTTACAACAAAAATTCCGATTATGTAAAGCGGAATAAAAATCAGACAAATAATTCTTACAGCTTCAAAGCCCGGTTGACCTGCAGGTGCACCCGAAAAAAGGAAAAAAAGCTGACTGCAAAACAGAAGTGTGTTTCCCAGAAGAGCTCCCGCACTTAAAACCAAAGGCCACCTGTTGCCTAAAATAAGGTTTCTGTAGCTTTGGGGAGCATCAATGTGCGAGGTTAAAACAACGCGCAGTTCTGTATCGGCACGGGAGTACCGCTTGCCCATAATGTTTCCCGATTTCTTTTTGGGCTTGAAAAAATCAAGCTTTGTTCCGTCAAAAAGAAATTTGTAAGAAAATATACTGAAAATAAAAAGACTCAGTATAAGTGAAATGGCGGCAGGTGCAATATATCCGCCGTTTACCGAAAGTGAAAAAAGCAACACACAAATTATCAGAATAATACAGAGGAATTTGTGCATTGCAGTACCTGCACCGGGATTTGTGACGAAGCTTTGTTCGGAAACCTCATCACAGTATTTCATAATTTCATTGAGGAACAGGCTGCGCGCCTGCTCCTCACCCTTTGAACCTGCCCGTCTGTTGTCGGTTTTTTCAACAACTGTTTCAGCCATCTCCAGAACGTAATTGGCATTTTTATCGTCAAGTTTTGGTAACGTTGTCATATTTTAACACCGTTTCTTATTTAATAATTTGTTTAAAGGTCTCATAAGCCTTTTCCCAATCATCTCTGTTATCGGGTGTGTAAAGCTTGAGGTTTTCGCCCTGAGCAATGATTTTACGGGCAGCTTTGATGTCAGAAATAGCACCGCTTGACATAAGCTGAACTGCAATGTTACCTAAAGCCGTTGCTTCGATAGGACCTCCGTAAACGTTAACGTTACAGCTTTGTGCGGTCATCTGAAGAAGAAGCTTGTCCTTTGTGCCGCCACCCATAACGTGGATACGGTCATATTCTTTTTCTGTGCAATCCTTTATGCCGTCAAAGGTGAGTCTGTATTTAAGAGCAAGGCTTTCATAAATACAGCGCATAATTTCGCCAACTGTCTGCGGAACGTACTGACCTGTTTTTTCGCAATATTTACGTACGCGCTCAGGGATATTGCCCATAGGAGCAAATTCGGGAGCATCGGGGTCAATAAAGCATTTGAAGGGTTCACACTCAAGAGCCATTTTTTCAAGCTCAGCATAAGAATACTCTTTGCCTTCGCGGATCCACTGGCGGCGGCTTTCCTGAATGAGCCAGAGACCGCAGATGTTTTTAAGGAATGCAATTGTGTAATCATATCCCCCTTCATTTGTAACGTTAAGCTTTTTTGAAGCATCGTTGATGATGGGCTCTTTAACCTCCGTTCCGAAAAGTGACCACGTGCCGCAGCTGATGAATGCAAAATCCTCATATTCGCAGGGAGCGGCAGTAATAGCACTTTGCGTATCGTGTGAAGCAACGCTGATAATATCTGCTTTGGGTACACCTAATTCCTCGCAAATATCGTCGCTTAACTGACCGATAACAGCACCCGTGGGAACAATATCTGTAAGAAGGTCTTTTTTTATACCGAAGGTGTCAAGAATTTTATCTGACCAGTTACGTGTTTTAAGATCAACCATCTGCGATGTGGTTGCTATTGAATACTCGGTTGATTTTACACCCGAAAGCATATATGAAAGAAGATCGGGCATAAAGAGAAGCTTGTCTGCTTCTTCTAAAATATAAGGTCGGTTTTCTTTTAGGGAAAGAAGCTGGAATATTGTATTGAAATCCATAAACTGAATTCCGGTTATGTCATACATTTCTTCCTGTGACATATATTTTTTTGCAAATTCCACCATACCGTCATTACGTGCGTCACGGTAGTGCACAGGGTTTTCAACGAGTGTGCCGTCTTTTCTGAGAAGGCCGAAGTCAACACCCCAGGTGTCGATACCTATTGAGTCGAATCCGCCATCCTCCTTAGCTTTGAGTATGCCTTGCTTTATTTCAAAAAACAAACGCTGTACGTCCCAGTAAAATGTACCGTTGATTTTAACGGGGTCGTTTGAAAAACGGTGTACCTCGCGAAGCTCAATTTTTTCACCGTCAAAAACACCCACAATAGCTCTGCCGCTTGATGCGCCAAAGTCAAATGCTAAAACTCTTTTTTTCATAAATATCACTCCCGATTATTTAAGGAAACAGTTTATAATAATTTCTTCCGCCTCTTCTTCGGTTTTACCCATTGTTTGAAGTTTAAGAAGCTGGTCGTTGTTTATTCTGCCGATTGCGGCTTCGTGAATAATGTTTGCATCCTGATGATTTGCCGCAATTTCGGGAATTGATCGGATTTTTGCGTTGTCCATAATAATTGAGTCGCACTGTACGTGAGCCTTGCAGGAAGCGTTGCCTACAGCTCTCGGATAAAAAACCTGCTCGGAGGTATCCTTTGCAACAGAGCGTGAAATTATCTGAGATGATGCACCTTCACCATTCAATTCAATTACCATATCGGAATGTGCAATTTGCTTTCCGTGAGTCATAAGCTTTTCTAAAACCACAAGTCGCGCACCCTTTTCGAGCTTTGCAACAGTGTCGCGCTTTGTGGAATCAACACCGCGAATCTGTACGGTTTCCATTTCGCAGAAGGAGTTTTCATCCATGAAAACCTCCGTTGTGGGGTTGAGGACTCTTTCGCCGGTGCCTTCACCCTCACCATAATGCTTTTCAACATATTTAATGCGGGCATTTTTCCCTATGTGGAAACGGTGGATACCGTCGTGCTCACTTTTTTTGTCGCCTGAGTTGTGTATTCCGCAGCCTGCGACAATAAGCACGTCTGCATCATCGCCGATGAAGAAATCGTTGTACACAAGGTCTTCAACACCTGCTTCGGTGATAATTACGGGAATATGCACACTTTCGTTTTTTGTGCCGGGTTTGACAATTATATCAATACCGGGCTTGTCCTTTTTAGGTTCAATTATTATATTTGCGGTGGACTGTCTTTCAACGCCTTCGCCGTTTTTTCTGATACTGTAAGCACCGCTCGGAACCTCGTGAAGGTCCGCAACCGCTTTAAGCATATTAAGTTCTGTTTTGTTCATATATTATTATTCCTCTTATCTGAATGTGCAAGCGTTGTTAAATTCTGACATAAGCTCAGGGAAGACCTCTTCGGAGGGTCCCTTCTTTTTGACTACACCGTTTGCAATTACGGCAATCTCGTCAGCGATTCTCATAATTCTTTCCTGGTGCGAGATGATAACCATACTTTCTTTACGGATTTTTGATATGTTTTTAAAGCTTTCAACAAGCATATTAAAGCTCCAGAGGTCGATGCCTGCTTCGGGCTCATCGTAAATCGCAAGACTTAAATCTCTTGCCATAAGAGTTGCGATTTCGATACGCTTTATTTCACCGCCCGAAAGGGATGTGTCAACCTGACGGTTAAGGTAGTCCTTTGAGCAAAGACCGACTCTTGTAAGGTATTCGCAGCATTGATCCTCGGGAAGGTCGCTTCCGTGAGCAAGTCCCAGAAGGTCACGCACGGAAAGACCCTTGAAGCGAGGAGGGTGCTGGAAAGCGTAGCCGATGCCCAGTTTTGCTCTTTCGGTTATGGACATATCCGTGATGTCTGTTCCGTTCCAGATTATCTGACCGCCTGTGGGCTTTTCAATACCCATAATGAGCTTTGCGAGGGTGGATTTACCACCGCCGTTAGGTCCTGTTATTACAAGAAATTTGCCGTCTTCAAGGGTGAGGGAAACATCTCTGATAATATCTTTTTCTCCCTTTTCATCAGCAACGTTAAATGAAATATTTTTTAGTTCGAGCATAAGTTTCTCCGATGTCTTAGAATATTTAACCATTTCATAGTTATACATTTTGAATTATATACAAATTTATACATTTATTCAAGTCTTTTTGAAAAATCCTTGTTTAAGAACGGCTTTTATGTTATATTTATTATCACATTATTAAAACAATAAAAGTCTTTTACGGAGATGCTGCAGAAATGTCACGAATAATTGAATATATTAAAGACAAAAAAATACTTATTCTCGGCTTTGGCAGAGAGGGTAAATCTACTTATAGCTATATCAGAAAGCATTTGCCCGAAAAGGAGCTTTTTATAGGCGACAGAAATCAGCCTCAGATTGAAGATGAAAACGTCAGCGTGATCTACGGTGAAAACTATCTTGGTTGTCTTGGGGATTTTGATATAGTTTTCAAAAGCCCGGGTATTGCTTTTCTTGAGGATGATATGTATCCCGAAACTACAGAAATTACTTGTCAGACCGATATGTTTCTCAGGTTTTGCGACCCGGTTGTTGTGGGTATAACCGGCTCGAAGGGAAAAACCACCACATCAACCCTTATTTATGAGATGCTTAAAGCGGGCGGTGTAAACACATGCCTTATCGGTAACATCGGTGTGCCCGTTTTTGAAAAAGCTGACGAGGGCGATGATCTTGTGGCAGTCATTGAAATGTCTTCACATCAGCTTGAATTTACAAAGGCTTCACCCCACGTTGCGGTGCTTGTAAATATTTATGAGGAGCATCTTGACCACTATAAAACGGGCTTTGAGGGTTATGTGGGTGCAAAGCTCAATATTGCTCTTCATCAGAAAAATAACGACGTTCTTATTTACAATCCCGAGCAGGACCTTACGGGTGTTGTTGATTGGGATAAGGTAATAAGGGGTATTCCTACACCTGTTACGTTTACCTCTGCAGCGGAGGACGAATTTGTAAATGAGCTTTGGAAATCAACAGAGCATTTGAAAGGCGAGCATAATCGACAGGATATTGCGTATGCCCTTGCTGCAGCAAGAGTCTTCGGCGTCAGTGACGAAGCGGCACGCCTTGCAATTTCGGGCTTCGGCGGAATAGAGCACCGTATGGAATACGTAGGTGTTATAAATGACGTAACCTACTATAACGACAGCATTGCCACAATTCCCACGGCGGTTATGGGTGCGGTGAAGGCAATCGGTAACGTTGACTCACATATTTTCGGCGGCCTTGACAGAGGAATTGATTACACGGATTTTATTGAATTTTTAAAGAATAATAATGTTAAAAACCTTATTGGCCTTCCCGAAACAGGTCATATGATTATTGAGGAATTAAAAAAGCAAGGTTGCACGAAAAACATGATTTGTGCAAAGGATATGGCAGATGCGGTTGAAAATGCCGATAAATATACTGAAAAAGGCAAATCCTGTCTGTTTTCACCTGCCGCTGCAAGCTATAATTATTACAAAAATTTTGAAGAAAAGGGAAAACACTTTAAGAAACTTGTTCAGCAATTGACAAAATAAAGTTTTGGTTGTATAATAAAATGGTAAAAATCCACATTTTGTAAGGAGATATACTTATGAAAAAACTTTTATCAGTTCTTCTTGCGGTAATTATGCTCGTTTCAGCAGTAAGCGTAGCTTCAGCCGGCTATAAAGAAGATGCTCAGCTTAAGTTTGACGAAAACGGCAATTTCAAGATTATGGTTCTTGCTGATATTCAGACAGGTTACCCTGTTCCCGATGACATGATCAGCTTTATTTTTGAATCAGTTGATTTTGCAAAACCCGACGTTATCGTTCTTTGCGGTGACAACATCAACACAGAAGAAAAAGAAGCATACGATGATGTTTTCAATGCTCTCGACAGAACGGGTGTGCCCTACACAGCAGTTCTCGGTAACCATGACGAGGAATCCTCAGGCGGTTTAACAAGGGATGAAATTATCGAAAGATATATGTCTTATGACAATTATATCGGTTACGATGCCGATCCCTCTCTTCACGGTGCGGGTACTCACAACCTTCCCGTTCTTTCAAGCGACGGTTCAAAGCTGGCTTTCAACCTCTGGATGTTTGATTGCGGTGATTACGTATATAATTCAGCAGGCGAATGGCTCGGTTATGACTGGGTTCGTAAAAACCAGATTGAATGGTACAACTCCGTTCGTGATGAAATGACAGCTGAAAACGGCGGTGAGCTTGTTCCCTCAATTGCATTCCAGCACATTATTCCTCAGGAGCCTTGTGAGAAGATTTTTGTTCCTTCAGAAGTTAATATGGGTGATCTTACAATCAACTTCCAGGACGGCACAAGCCATACATTTATTCCTGACATCAACAAATATGAAGGTTACCTCTTTGAAAAGAGCTGTCCCAGCTACGGTAATGACGGTCAGTGGGATGCTATGCTTGAAGGCGGCGACGTTCTCGGTGTAGTTGTAGGTCACGACCACGTTAACAACTTCGTTGCTGATGTTGACGGTATCGACCTTATTCAGACACCCGGTTGCACATTTACATCATATTATAACGATATGATTCAGGGCGCACGTGTTATTGAAATCAACGAAGAGAATCCCTGGGAATATTCAACATATAACCTTACAGCAAACGAGCTTGCACAGGATGACGGTTCAGCTTTGGGTAACGACAGAAGCGAATTTGATTATACCTTCTCATACTACCTTGAAAAATTCTTTGCAATCTTTATGAACATTTTGCGTAACCTTTTCAGCGGTTCTGCAATCTGAGTAAATTAACCACATATACACAGCGGTATCCCTATGGGTGCCGCTGATTTTATGCAAAAATATGCATAAAAAATGCATATATACAATTATAATGCATAAATATTTTTAAGGACAGGCAATATGAAGCAGTATATGTTTTTGTGAAACGACACAAAAATACACAAAAAAAGTATAGAAATATCGCGGTTTTAATGTAAAACGTTGAAAAATCACCAAAAACCAATTATTTTTGTAAAAGTGTTGACAATTTCGCTCTAAAGGTGTATAACTATGCATATCGAATGAATATTTTTACGCAAAATGAATAAATCTTTCTTTTGGAGGAAATCGATTATGGATAAGAAAAATATCAAAAAAGTAGTTCTTGCTTACTCAGGCGGTCTTGATACATCAATTATCATCCCCTGGCTCAAAGAAAATTATAACAATTGCGAGGTTATTGCTGTTTCGGGTAACGTGGGTCAGGCAAGTGAGCTTGAGGGCCTTGAAGAAAAAGCAATCGCAACCGGAGCTTCTAAGATTTACATTGAGGACCTTACAAAAGAGTTCCTTGAGGATTACGTTTTCCCCGGAGTTAAAGCCGGCGCAATCTATGAAGAGTATCTTCTCGGTACAGCTTTTGCACGTCCTCCCATTGCAAAGAGAATTGCTGAAATAGCAATTGCAGAGGGTGCGGACGCTATCTGCCACGGTTGCACAGGCAAAGGTAACGACCAGGTAAGATTTGAGCTTGCTATCAAGGCATTCGCTCCCAATATGCCCATCATCGCCCCCTGGAGAGAATGGGAACTCAAATCTCGTGAAGAAGAAATCGCTTATGCAGAGGCACACAACGTTCCTCTTAAAATAAACAGAGAAACAAACTATTCAAAGGATAAAAATATCTGGCACCTTTCTCACGAAGGTCTTGACCTTGAAGATCCTATGAATGAGCCCCTTTACAACAAAGAAGGCTTCCTTGAAATGGGCGTTTCTCCCGAAATGGCTCCCGATAAACCCACCTATGTTACAATCCACTTTGAAAAGGGTGTACCCACAGCGGTTGACGGCGTAGAAATGGGTGCGGTTGAGCTTGTTACAAAGCTTAACGAGCTTGGCGGTGCAAACGGTATCGGTCTTCTTGACATCGTTGAAAACAGACTTGTTGGTATGAAATGCCGCGGTGTTTACGAAACTCCCGGCGGTGCAATTCTTTACAAAGCACACAGCGTACTTGAAACAATCTGTCTTGATAAGGAAACAGCACATTACAAAGCACTTGTTGCACAGAAGCTTGCAGAGCTCACTTACAACGCACAGTGGTACACACCTCTTACAAAAGCAATACTTGCATTTGTTGATTCCACTCAGGAAACTGTTACAGGTGATGTTAAGCTTAAACTTTACAAAGGTAATATGATTAACGCGGGTGTTTGCTCACCTTACTCACTTTATGATGCTGATATGGCAACATTTGACGAGGACGAGGTTTATGACCAGAAGGATTCCGCAGGATTCATTAACCTTTACGGTCTTCCCATCAAGGTTATGGCAAATATGAGAGAAAAAAACGGCCTTGATAAGCTTGGTGAATAAATTAGATTAATGAAGCTTTCTGCACATTCGGCGCTTTTGTGCCGAATGTGCAAAGTGGTTTTGAAAGGGTATTTTATTATGGATAAAATGTGGGCAGGAAGGTTTTCAAAAGCTCTTGATAAAGAAGCTGATGACTTTAATTCGTCGCTTCACTTCGATTGCAAAATGTTCCGTCAGGATATAACGGGTTCAATTGCACACGCGCAGATGCTTGCAAAACAAGGTATTATTACTGAAAATGACTGTGACGAAATTATTGACGGTCTTACATCAATTCTTGATGATATTGTTGCCGGCAAGCTTAGCTTTGACAACGGTGCGGAAGATATTCATATGTTTATTGAGGGTGAGCTTACCGCAAGAAAAGGTGATGTTGGCAAGCGTCTTCATACCGCAAGAAGCCGTAATGACCAGGTTGCAGTTGATATAAGGCTTTATCTTCGTGACGAAGCAGAAAAGGTAAATGATTTACTTTATTCTCTTATCGAGGTTATCCGCGATAAAGCAGCAGAAAATCAGGATGCAATTCTTCCCGGTTACACTCATCTTCAAAGAGCACAGCCCATAACCTTTGCACACCATCTTCTTGCTTATGCACAGATGTTTATGAGAGATGCAGACAGATTGGGTGATGCGGTTAAAAGAATGAATTATTCTCCCCTCGGCTCCTGCGCTCTTTCAGGTACAACCTATGACACAGACAGGTATTTTGAAGCAGAAAAATTAGGCTTCTACGGTATTATGCAGAACAGCATTGACGGTGTTTCTGACAGAGATTTCTGTGTTGAGCTTATGAGTGCATTTGCCGTGATTATGATGCACCTTTCAAGATTTTCAGAAGAAATCATTCTCTGGAGCTCTTGGGAATTCAAGTTTATTGAGCTTGATGATTCTTACACAACCGGCTCAAGCATTATGCCCCAGAAAAAGAATCCCGATATGGCAGAGCTTGTAAGAGGTAAAACGGGCAGAGTTTACGGTGACCTTTTTGCTCTTCTTACTTCTCTTAAAGGCTTGCCCCTTGCATATAACAAGGATATGCAGGAGGATAAAGAAGCAATATTTGACAGTATCGAAACTGTTGAGAAGTGCCTGAGCATTTTTGCACCTATGATTGCTACAATGACTGTACTTAAAGATAATATGTATTCTGCGGCACAGAAGGGCTTTATCAACGCAACAGACCTTGCAGACTACCTTGTTAAAAAGGGGATGCCTTTCCGTACAGCCTACAAAATCGTCGGGCATACGGTTGCAGAATGTATTGAAAAAAATACGGTTCTTGATAAGCTTTCACTTGAAGAATACAGAGCACACAGTGAACTCTTCGACGAGGATTTGTTTGAAGAAATTTCACTTGAAACCTGCATAAAAAAGAGAATTTCCGCAGGCTCAACAGGTTATGCGGCAGTTGAAAAGCAGATTGAATTTGTTACGGAGTTTATAAATGGCAAAAAAGATATTTATTGATGGTAAGGCCGGCACAACCGGTTTAAGAATATATGAAAGGCTTGAAGGCTTTAAAGGTATTGAGCTTATAAGCCTTGACGACGAAAAAAGAAAAGACCCTGTTTTCCGAAAGGAGGCACTTAACAGCGCGGATATCGCTTTTTTGTGTCTTCCCGATGATGCCGCAAGAGAGTCTGTTTCACTTATTGAAAACGAAAATACTGTTGTCATTGATACATCAACAGCACATCGTACACTTGATGATTGGGCTTACGGCTTCCCGGAGCTTTCAGAAGCACATAAGGATAAAATTATCAACTCAAAGCGTATTGCGGTGCCCGGCTGTCACGCAAGCGGCTTTATATCACTCGTTTACCCTCTCATTGAGGCGGGTGCTCTTGACGGCAGTGAAAATCTTTCGTGCTTTTCTCTTACAGGCTACAGCGGCGGCGGTAAGAAGATGATTGCCGAATATGAGGAAGAGCCGGACGAGCTTTTAGGCGCACCCAGACAGTACGGTCTTACACAAAATCACAAGCATCTCAAAGAAATGATTAAAATATCAGGTCTCAGAAATGCCCCTGTATTCTGTCCGGTGGTCGGTGATTTTTATTCCGGTATGGAAGTAACAGTCCCCATTTTTAAAAGTGATTTGAAAAACGGGTTTGATATTGAGAAAATCAAAGAAATATACAAAAACAAATATACAGGTCCTCTTGTAACCTTCTGTGATAATTTGAACGAAAACGGATTTATTTCAGCGGCTTTACTTTCGGGTAAGGATTCAATGGCGGTTTCCGTTTTCGGTAACGAGGACAGAATTATTCTTACCGCCCGTTATGATAACCTTGGTAAGGGTGCATCCGGGGCAGCGGTAGAATGTCTTAACATTGTGTTGGGTAACGACCTTACACAAGGCTTAGAGGTGTAATTTATGGAGATTATAAACGGCGGTATCTGTGCCGCAAAAGGCTTCACCGCAGGCGGTGTTCATTGCGGTATAAGAAAAAACAAAACAAAAAAAGATCTTGCGTTGATTTATAGTGAAAGCGTAGCTTCAGCGGCAGCGGTTTATACAACTAACCTTGTAAAGGGAGCTCCTCTTGTTGTTACAAAGGCTCATCTTTTAAACGGTAAGGCTCAGGCAGTTATTTGCAACAGCGGTAATGCAAATACCTGTAATGCTGACGGTATTGAGGTAGCCGAGAATATGGCAAAGCTTACTGCTGAGTGTCTTGGAATTAACGAAGATGACGTTATTGTCGCTTCAACCGGTGTTATAGGCCAGCCTCTTGATATTACTCCCATTAAAAATTCAATGGATGCACTTAAAGCTTCTTTGGGAAAAAACAGTGCTGATGCTGCAGAAGGTATAATGACAACCGATACTGTTCAAAAAGAATTTGCTGTTTCTTTTGAAATCGGCGGTGTGCCTTGTAAAATCGGCGGTATTGCAAAGGGCTCCGGTATGATTCATCCTAATATGGCAACAATGCTTGTGTTTATTACAACAGACGTTGCGATTTCTCCCGAAATGCTTCAGACGGCACTTTCAAGGGATATTCAGAACACATTTAATATGGTAAGCGTTGACGGGGACACTTCAACAAACGATATGGTTTCGGTGCTTGCAAACGGTCTTGCAGGTAATAAGGAAATTACAGAAGAAAACGAAGATTTCTGTGAATTTATGAAAGCACTTAACACAGTAACCGTTCACCTTTGCAGAATGATTGCAGGTGACGGCGAGGGTGCAACAAAGCTTCTCGAGTGCCGTGTAACAGGTGCTAAGGATGAATGTACTGCAAAAACAGTTGCTAAAAGCGTTATCTGCTCTTCTCTTACAAAAGCGGCAATGTTCGGTGCTGATGCTAACTGGGGGCGTGTGCTTTGCGCTATCGGTTACAGCGGTGCAGACGTTGACGTTACGAAGGTAGATGTTTCCTTTACATCTGCAAAGGGCACGATTCCCGTTTGTAAGGATGGCGCGGGAATTGAATTTTCTGAAGAGATTGCAAAAGAAATTCTTCTTGAAAAAGAGATTACAATAAATGTTGAGCTTAATTCGGGTGATTTCAATTCCACTGCATGGGGATGCGATTTGACCTATGAATACGTAAAAATAAACGGCGATTACAGGACTTGATAATATGAATATTAATAATCATCAGCGTGCGGAAATCCTTACTCAGGCACTTCCGTATATACAGAAATATCACGATAAAATTGTTGTTGTTAAATACGGCGGCAACGCAATGATAAGCGAAGAGCTTAAAATGCAGGTTATGGAAGACATTGTTCTTTTGTGGCTTATAGGTGTTAAGCCGGTTCTTGTTCACGGCGGCGGTCCCGAGATTTCAGAAATGCTTAAAAAGGTCGGAAAAGAAAGTAAGTTTGTTGACGGTCTGCGCGTAACAGACAAGGAAACTGCAGAAATCGTGCAGATGGTTCTTGCAGGTAAAATCAATAAACAGCTTGTTAACCTTCTTGGTGAATTCGGCGGTAATGCAGTCGGTATTTCAGGTGTTGACGGCCACCTTATTGAAGCAAAGGTCAAGGATGAAAGATTAGGCTTTGTAGGTGAAATTACAAATGTAAACGTTCAGCCTATTTTAGACCTTATTGAAAAGCAGTATATTCCCGTGGTTTCAACTGTCGGTTGTGACAGCGAAGGTAATGTTTATAACATAAATGCCGATACTGCCGCATCTTATATAGCAGGTGCAATGCACGCGGAAAGACTCATTACAATGACAGATATTCCCGGTATTTTAAGGGATGTTAATGACCCGGATTCAATTATTAAAAGAGTGAATACCGAAGAAGCAAAGGAGCTTTTCCGCGATGGCGTTATTACCGGAGGTATGATTCCTAAGGTTGAATGCTGTATTGAAGCAATCGAAAAGGGTGTAAGAAGAGTTACAATTCTTGACGGCCGTGTGCCTCACGCGGTGCTTCTTGAGTTGCTTACTAACGAAGGTGCAGGTACTCTCGTTAAGGGAACGGATGCCTGAAGGGGATGGACTAATGAATATCAAAGAGCTTGATAAAAAATATGTGGCTGATACCTATGCCAGATTTCCTATTGAAATCGTAAAAGGTGAGGGTAGTAAGCTTTATGACGATACGGGCAAAGAGTATATTGATATGGGTACCGGTATCGGTGTGAATATATTCGGTGTCGGTGATAGAGAATGGGTTTCAGCAGTTACAAATCAGCTTAATACCCTTCAGCATACCTCTAACCTTTATTACACGGAGCCCTGCGTAAACCTTGCACAGATTCTTTGTGAGAAAACGGGTGCGCAAAAGGTTTTCTTTTCAAACTCAGGCGCAGAGGCTAACGAATGTGCAATAAAGTGCGCACGAAAGTATGCAGCAGATAAAAAAGGTGCAGAGTACAATAAAATAATAACTCTCAATAACAGCTTTCACGGGCGTACAATTACAACCCTTGCCGCAACGGGCCAGGAAAGCTTTCATAAGGATTTTCTTCCCCTTACAGAAGGCTTTTTGTATGCAGATGCAGGTGATTTTGACGGTGTTAAATCACTTGTTGAAAACAATAAGGTTGCCGCAATTATGATTGAGGTTGTACAGGGCGAGGGCGGCGTTGTTCCGTTGGATAAAGCTTTTGTGAAAAATATTGCAGAGCTTTGTGAAAGTGAAGATGTTCTTCTTATTGTTGATGAGGTTCAGACCGGTAACGGAAGAACAGGTGCTCTTTACGGATATATGAAATACGATATAATACCCGATATTGTTTCAACCGCAAAGGGGCTTGGCGGTGGGTTGCCCATTGGTGCAACAATGTTTTTCCCGAAAGCCGCAAATGTATATGTTCCCGGAACACACGGCTCGACCTTTGGCGGTAACCCCGTTTCCTGCGCAGGTGCCTTTAATATAATAAAAAGACTTGACGATGCCTTCTTAAAATCAGTTGAAGAAAAGCACGATTATATCATAAACGAGCTTTCAGATGCCGAGGGTGTAAAAGGTATAACCGGTTTGGGGCTGATGCTGGGAATTGAAACCGAAAGGGATGTAAACGAGGTTCTCAAGGAATGTCAGGAAAACGGTGTTCTTCCCATAAAAGCAAAGAATAAAATAAGACTTCTTCCGCCTCTTAATATACCCTTTGAGGATTTGGAAAAAGCCGTTAAAATCATAAAAAATGCATTGAGAGGTGCTTGAAATGAATCTTAAAGGACGCGATTTTTTAAAATTATTGGATTTTACAAGTGAAGAAATGGAATACCTTATAAACCTTGCTTCAGAGCTTAAAGCAAAAAAGAAAAACGGTGTTCCTCACGATACACTCAAAGGAAAAAACATTGCGCTTATTTTTGAAAAAACAAGCACAAGAACACGCTGTAGCTTTGAGGTTGCCGCAAGAGATTTGGGTATGGGTGTTACCTACCTTGACCCTGCTGCTTCACAGATCGGCAGAAAAGAAAGCATTGCTGATACAGCGAGAGTTTTGAGCTCTATGTATGACGGTATTGAATATCGCGGTCACGGTCAGCAGATTGTCGAAGAGCTTGCCAAGTATTCTTCCGTACCTGTGTGGAACGGTCTTACAAATGAATTCCATCCCACACAGATTCTGGCAGATTTTCTTACAATAAAAGAGCATTTCGGATACCTTAAAGGTATAAACTTTGTTTATATGGGCGATGCAAGATACAATATGGGTAATTCTCTTATGGTAGGCTGTGCAAAAATGGGTCTTAACTTTACCGCTTGCGCTCCTAAGAAATATTTCCCTGATTCTGCACTTGTTGATGAATGTAAAAAAATTGCAGAAGAAACGGGCTCAACCCTTTCTTTTGTTGAAGACCCTATGGAAGCAACAAAAAATGCAGATGTAATTTATACCGATATCTGGGTTTCAATGGGTGAGCCTGAGCTTGTTTGGGCTGAAAGAATTAACGATTTGTCAAAGTATCAGGTTAATAAAGAGCTTATGGCAAATGCAGGCGATAAAGCGATATTTATGCATTGCCTTCCCTCATATCACGATAAAAAGACAGAAATCGGTAAATGTATGTGTGAAAAATTCAATCGCGATGCAATGGAAGTAACTGATGAGGTTTTTGAAAGCGAACAATCAGTTGTTTTCAAGGAAGCAGAGAACAGAATGCATACAATTAAGGCTGTTATGTACGCAACACTTTAAAGCTGAGTGCCTTATCCACTATTTAAAACAGCTTATCGGCTAAATCATAATAATGAACAAGCCTTACAAAATTGTATTTTTCAAAATACGATAAAATTTCATTGCAAAACCATTCAGGTGCACCGTAGTTAATTATGACTACGGTGCATTTTTCTTTCATACCGCAGAATTCGAATATTGAACGGATATTATAGATTTTGTAAAGAATACTTTTGTCGCAATTCTTCAATGGCAGTGTAATGGTTATCTGCCCGGTTCGCCAGGCAACCACCTTCATAACAACAAGCATTAAAATTGCAATAAGACCAATAATTGCAAGACCTAAAGTGAGAATATCCGACCACATAATAAAACACCTCCTGCAATATAATATGCAGAAGATGAAAAAAGGGACTGCCGCAAATCTGCAACAGTCCTTTTTAATATAATTAAACGAGCTCGTATTCCATTACTGCCTGTTCAAATTCGTTTGTTGTAAGGAATTTGCCGTTACCGAAGTCTCTTGCGTAGAAGATAACCTTTGTGGGAGTAACTTCAACGTAAAGACCCGTTGCAGGATTGTTATATGAGCCATCTTTGTTATCAATACCTACAGAAGGAACATTGATACCCTGAACGTTGTTAGCTTCATCAATTGTCTGGTAAGTGTTTTTACCAAAGCCTGTGTGAAGGTGACCTGTCATGAAGAATACATTCTTATAATCGTTGATTATTTCATAAACCTCGTTTGTCTGCTTACCGATAGAACCGGTTAAATCGGGATCTTCCTTAGCAACATAAGTGGGAAGTGAACCGTAAACGTCATCGCTGTTTGATGAACCCCAAGTACCGGGAAGACCGTGAGATTCAGCAAGGGGATAGTGGCAAAGAACGAAAACGGGTCTGCCGTTTTTGGTTGCTTCTTTAAGTTCGAGGTTGAGCCACTGAAGCTGTTCATCGCTGATAAATGCATCTTCCAATCTCCACTCATCAGAGCCGAGAACAAGGAAAGTGTAGCCATCAATCATATATTTATAATGAGTGCTGTTCTGAGGATTCTGACCATTGTTGAGCTTGTTCATAAAGTCAAAGAAACGAGCGGTACCCTGATTATATTCGTTAAGACGAAGGTCATGGTTACCTGTGCACATAATGTAATTTCTTACGTTAAAACCATTGATGCTGTCATAAATTCTGTCATATTCTTCCTGGAAACCGTTTTCTGTAACGTCACCGATAACAAGGAAAGCATCAAGCTCAATTTCAGAGTTCTTCATATCCTCTGAAAAAGAAATAAGGTTAACTTCTCTCTCAGGCATAATGTTTGAAACCTGAGTGTCGCCTGTTACAACAAAATCAAGAACAGTTGAAGGGTTTTTTGTTTTAAGAGTGTCATCAGTTGATGGCATTGTAATACCGCCGAATGCCATAAGCAGTGACATCAAGAGTGCCATAAGCTGATAAATTGCGTTGCTGAAATGAAGCATAAGTACACAACCTTTTCAATAATATTTTTACACAATTATATCACTTTTGGTAAATTTCGTCAATGGATATTTTTGTATAATAATAAACAAATTTTATTGAAAAAAAGATGTTTCTATGGTATTATAAACTATAAAATAGTTTGTTAGGAGAAGTTTTATGGAAAAATTGCTTACAAGATGGGGTAAAAATCTTGATAAAAATTTACCTCTTAACGATTATCCGAGACCTCAGTTAAAGCGTGATAGCTTCATTAATCTTAACGGTGAATGGAATTACGCTATTTACGATGAATATAAAAAATTTGCAGGCTATCAGGGTAAAATTATTGTACCCTTCAGCCCTGAGTGTATTTTAAGCGGCGTTGAAAAAATAGTAGAGCCTTCGGACATACTTTACTACCAGAAAATATTTAAATTTAAAAGAACAAATCATAGGGCACTTCTTCATTTTGGTGCTGTTGACTATGAGTGCAAGGTACTTCTTAACGGTAAGCTTGTGGGTGAGCACAAGGGCGGCTATACCCCCTTTACATTTGATGTTACACCTTACATTTTAGACGGTGAAAATGACTTGCGTCTTGAGATAAAAGACCCCACTCAGACAGGTACACAGGCACGCGGTAAACAGACTTTTAAGCGTGGCGGTATCTGGTACACACCTCAGTCGGGTATCTGGCAGACAGTGTGGATTGAAGAGGTTTGTGAGGGTTATATTGAATCAATAAAGCTTACCCCCGATATTGATAATGATGAATTGCAGATCGAAATTAAATATAACGGTCCGGCTGATGCTGAAATGGCGGCAATTGCTCTTGAAAAGGGTACAGTAATGAACGGATGTAAGCTTGAAAACGGCAAAGGCATTATTAAGCTTGCGGACTACGAATGCTGGAGTCCCGAAAACCCCGTGCTTTATGACCTTAAAATTGTTGCGGGTAATGACCATGTTGAAAGCTATTTCGGTATGCGTAAATTCAGCGTTGGTGAGGATGAAAACGGCACACCCCGTTTTATGCTCAATAATAAGCCTTATTTTTTCAACGGTCTTCTTGACCAAGGCTACTGGAGTGACGGTATGTACACCGCGCCCCACGATGACGCGCTGATTTACGATATTCAGACAATGAAGGATTTAGGCTTCAACACCTTGAGAAAGCACATTAAAATTGAACCCTTGCGCTGGTATTACCATTGCGACAGACTTGGTATGATTGTGTGGCAGGATATGATTAACGGCGGCGGAGCTTATAATTTCCTTGCAATCGGTACGTTGCCCTTCTTCGGTATGCTTTTCAGCAATAAGAAAATCGGTCACGTTAATGACAGCAACAAGCACTTCAGATTCTATGCAAGAACAGATGAAAAGGGCAGAGAAGAATATTTTAAGGATTCAGAAGAAATGATAGACCTCCTCTACAACGTACCTTCTCTTGCATTGTGGACACCCTTTAATGAGTCCTGGGGTCAGTTTGAAAGCGCAAAGGCTTGTGAGTTCTACCGTAAAAAAGATCCCACAAGACTTATTGACCACGCAAGCGGTTGGGCAGACCAAGGCGCAGGCGACGTAAACAGCTTCCATATTTATTTTACACCCTTCTGGTTCCCCAAATATAATAAAAATGACAATCGTCCCATTGCTCTTACTGAATTCGGCGGATATTCAATTCAGCCCAAAGGCCATATGTACAACAAGAGCAAATTCTTTGGATACCGTAAATATTATGATCAGGAAAAATTTGATGATGCTATAAGAAATCTTTATGAAAACAGAATTCTTAACTGCATTAAAAATAAAGGTCTTTCTGCTATTATTTACACAGAGGTAAGTGACGTTGAAGATGAATGCAACGGTCTTTTATCCTATGACCGCGAGGTAATTAAAATCACTCCTGATGTAATGAAGGATATTAACTCTAAAATTAAATTATAAAGAGAAGGAACCTGAATTTTTTATATTCAGGTTCTTTTAATAAGGAGAAAACTTATGGATGTTTTAAAAACAGGGCCATTTATGCAAAGGGTAACTGAGCGTATTCCCGTTGATGAAAAAATCAATTCTGTTGCAATCGGAAACGATGGCAGCATATATGTGTGTACAGACAGCGGTCTTTTAAAATTTATAAATGGTGAAGAAATGGTGCTTTTCGGTGACGGTGCTTTCGGGAGAGTTCATTGTGACAAAAACGGAAGAGTTTTTGCTTCACAGGGTAAAAACCTTTTTATTATAACCGATAATGGAGCTGAAAGCTTCGGTGTTTTTGATTATGATATTACCGATCTTCAGGGTGAGAATGAATTATACGTTCTTACCGAGCATACTCTTGACGTTGAAAAAGACGGCGGTTTTTTCAGACTTCAGGATATTGGACAGGAGTCAATTTCCCTTGCGGTTCTCGGTGAAAGAGTTTGTGTTGCAAGCAGAAAATGTATTCAGCGTATGGAGGGAAAAAGAAGAACCTGGCGTATAATTTTCCCGGCGCATTCAACAATGCCCGAAATAAATATAAACGTAATCGCTTTTGATAAGCAGGGCTATCTTCTTGTCGGTGCAGATGAAGGCCTTTATATTTACGATTATAAAAGCGGATGGTACAACCATAAGCAGATATCGGCTCTTCCCGAAGAAAAAATTTACAGTGTATCAATAGGCAAGGACGGTGCATATCTTTTAGGTACGGATGCAGGTGCGGTTATTATTAAAAACGGTATGTCAAAATACCTTCCTGCAACCCGTTACGCTTATGATACAGATGTTACAGCGGTTGCATATAATGACGGCACTTGCTATACTGCCTCAAACGGCGGTGTGGTTATAATTTCCGAAAAAGAAATGACTCTTTTTGAAAAGTCAAAATATATGTTCGAGCAGACAGAAAAGTATTTCCCCAGAAAAGACGGCTTTATTACTTCTGTTAACGCCCTTGACGGAAAGCATTGCTCAGAAGTATCTGATAATGACGGCTTGTGGACACATTCATACCTTGCGGGACTTTCACTCTGGTATGCTGTTACAAAGGATGAAGAAATTCTTAAAGCGGCAAGAAGAACAAAGGATGCAATGCTTGTTTTAACAAGAGCGCCTGAAATAAAGGGCTTTACAGCCCGCGCAGTCCGTTACCCCGACGAGAAAAACTGGGGAGTCGGGCTTGATACACAGGAAATCGGCGCTGAATGGCACCGCTCGTCAGACGGCACTTACGAATGGTTGGGTGAAACCTCAAGTGACGAAATGACAGGTCATTATGTTGGTTTTTCTCTATATTACGACCTTTGCGCAGATGAAGCTGAAAAGGCAGAAATCTGCGAGGCAGTATGTAATATCACGGACCATATTCTTGATAATGACGGCTATCTTATAGATTTTGACGGTAAGCCTACCTCCTGGGCGTGCTGGAATGAAACCGCACTTAACACAGACAGTATGTGGATGTGGGAAAAGGGTGTAAATTCTCTCGAAATGCTCAATTTCCTAAAAATTTCTCACCATATGTCAGGAAATGAAAGATATTTAAAGAAATATAAAGAGCTTATTTCAGACCACCATTTTCTCATAAATGCCGCATTCCATAAAAGGGAAGACGGTCATTCCTGTCATATTGACGATAATCTTGCAATACTCAATACATTGTCATATTTAAGGCTTGAAGAGGACCCGTCAATAAGACAATATCTTCTTATGGGTCTTGCTTCGCATTATGAATATGAAAAAATTGAGGGCAACCCTTATTATGCATTTATTTATAAAGCTTTTACAGGAGCTCCCTGTGACGTTGACTCCTGCGTTAAAGCTCTCAAGGATTATCCTTATGAATTATATAATTACAGAATGATTAACAGCAAACGCAGAAATATTGAAATGGATGAGGAACCTCTTAAATGGGGCGAAAAGCCTCACGTTAAAGTGCCGTTTGCCTGGGATGAACGCCCACAAACGAGGTTGGGTATAAATCCCTTTGGTATGGACAGCAGAAAAAATGCGAGTACCGACAGCGGAATGTCTTTTATATTCATCTATTGGTTGGGAAGATATTTTGGTATTATAGAATAAAAAATACGGCGTTGTGTTACAAAAAAACACAACGCCGTAACTTTTTATTATCTTTTAAGCTTTTCGATTACTTTTTCAAAAAGGCCTATAATTTTATTAATTATGACACCAACAATAATTCCGATAATAAGAATAGAGAGGACTGCTAACAGCAAGCGCAATAAAAATTGTCCAAAATTATCTGTTACTTCAAAAAGTTTAACATTATCTTTCCAGATAAAGTCTCTTATAAGCGGATGTTCATGAATAAGATAAACGCAAAACGAGGATAAAGAAGCGGTTGTAATGATTTTACCCCACTTTTTATCTGTATAAATCGGTTTGTTTACAAAAAAGAGGAATAGACATACTGACCCGAAAAATACTGTGGCACTGTTGTAGCGAATTAATATACTTTTTAGATTTGCAAATAAGAGCAATACATCTTTCAGGTTTTCAAGTAGTGCATTTATAAAAACAGCGACCATTGAAATAACTATGTAGAAAATCCCATAAGGTTTTTTAGGTAACGGAAAACGGCGAATATACGCGCCTACACAATAAAGAACAATAAACCAGGTTAAGCTATAGCCTTTACTTGAATCAAAATTATCACCAAAAAGGTTCAGCGTCGGAATCACCATAAAAATAAACAGTAAAACAAAAATGAATTTTTTGAAATCCTGTTGATTAAGAGAGTCTATGAGTCTATTTAAAAAGGGTGACAATATCATCAATACAAAATAACAGGTGAAAAACCAATATTGATTTGACATTACGGGTAAAAGTTGGGAAAGAAACTGAACGAAACTTAAGTTGATGTTTTGAGATAGAACTATTGCTAAATAAATACCTATGGAAAAAATTAAGGTTTGAACCCAGAGTTTAAATATCTTCTTCGGTTGCGGCGCAGAAACACTTATGAAATAACCGCTTATTAAAACAAAACAGTTTACTGCAACAAGTGAAAACATGTGTAAAATCCAAACAGCCCAATACACACCGCTGTATGTTGTGATTTGTGTGTTCTGAAGTCCGTAGGTTTTTGTGTGTAGAATTATAACCATTATCATTGACAATATTTTTAATATGTCAAGAGAAAGGTTTCGTTTCTTTAATTTGTTTTGTGAATTTAAATTTTGTTCCATAAAAATTGTCCTGTTGCATTTTCCTTATGTATTATTTTACATGGATTACCAATAACCGCGCTGTGAGAAGGTACGTCCTGATTAACAAAAGCGTTTGGTGCAATTATAACATCATCACCAACAGTAATTCCGCCTATTACAGTTGCGTTTATGCCGATTTGCACACAATCACCTATTACGGGTGCCCCCACAGGGTTACCCGTGTTATTTCCAATAGTTGAGCCTTTATACATATTAACATTTTTGCCTAAAACTGCAAGAGGCGATACAGTGATATTGTAAGGGTGAATCATACAAAAACCGTCACCGATTTTGGTTTCTGTTTTAATTTCTATACCGTATTTTCTGCAAAGGCGATAAAGCTTATATTCATAAAACAGTTTAGAAAGCTTGTTTTTTGAATTTTGAGAAAGGCGGAAATAAACCATATACCTTACCCTGTGATAAAACATAAAATCCTTTATAAATGAAAATAAAGAAAAATCTTTTGTTCCTTTAGTGCGTATGTAATCGGAATACCAAGGTTTACTTTCAAATTTCATTTTAATCACCTTTAATGATATTTTTAAACTATATATTTCTTTATTACAGGGATTTTATTCAGAATCAATGAAATTAAGTATGATGCAATTGTTGTGGCAATTGTTATTGTCGGTACTGATAAAACAGGGTGGAAGCTTGTGCTTTGAATACCGAAAGAGCGAAAAACCTTTAGAATAAAAATATGTACAAGGAATGCACCAAAGCTGTATTTTGAAAGTTTAATAATTATTTTATTAAGTTTTTCGTTCCCATTTGCATTATATTTAAACCATACAAATACGGCAATTGCCATTAAAAGCACGTTTACAGAGGTTGTACTGTAGAAAGCTTCTGATGATTGATCTGCGTTTTTTGAAGCCAATAAGTTAAGCAGAATCGTCAACGCAAGTCCGATTATACCAAGAGTATATATAATCATTCTATTCTTTTTGTTTATTTCGGTTTTATTAAGATAAAAACCGAGAATGAAATACGTAGCAAATCCAAATGCAATATTGACGTTGAAGTTTTTAAAAAGCGTGTTGACATTTTCAAAAATCAATTGAGCATTGCCCTTTAACAAACAAGTTGCAACTAATTCTGATTGCGTTTTTATAAAGCAGAAAACAAGCGAAAGTATTAAAAAATACTTGATTAATTTATCATTTTTTGTAAGATGTTTTATTAATGGAATGCATATATAGAGCCCAATAATCATAGGCAAAAACCAAAGGTGAACAGCACCTGAAATGAAATTACCTACAATCTCCGGTAAGGATATTTGGTATCCTTCTGTAAAAATCAATTTTCCAATGGGGTCAACAATTGCATAGAATGCTGACCACACAATGTATGCAATTGCCATACGTGATATGTATTTTTTATAGAGCGTTTTTGTGGGAATTTCTCTGGGAAGGAAAAGCGCACCGCTTATCATTACAAAAACAGGAACACCCCATCTTGATAAGCTATTACAGAAATTATAAATATTCCATTCCGTACCGGCTAATTCAACATCGTTCATATTTTGTGCCGCAACGTGAAGTAAGATTATGGCTATGGAAGCAAATACCCTTAAATAATCAAGGTGATATTGTCTTTGAGTAAGGTTGCTGTTTGTCATATTACACTCCTTTCTTATCAGGCAAAAACATAAATACTTATAAGGATTTTTTCAATATCCTTTTTATTTTGTTAATAACGCGTGTTTTGAGATGATTGATTTTATTTTTTAAAGCTAATTTATCGTAGTGCTTATTAGATTTCTTTATTTCTTTTTCACATGCACCCTGCAAAATAAGCTCCAAGGCTGCCATTTCCTTGCAGTAGGGGATTGAATTAGTGAATCTTGTGCCCCAATGAACAATATCTGTTTTTGTGTTAAGGGGATTACAGTATGCATAACGGTTTGTTATATCAAGTTTGAATAAATTTTCGTGCTCCCACCAGCAAATAAGGGATGAAAAATCGTGAGGGATGGGTTTGCAACCGTTTACCGCCATACTTAATGCTACTACCGGCTCGTCACCCGGGGTCTCAAATTTACCCTTGAATTTATAATCTGCGTAGGTTTTTGAGAATGTTTTTGCATCCTTTAAAACCTTTTTACATTTTTCGGTTTTACGCATATAGTAAATGCCACCATGAAGACCCACAACGTAGTCAATCTGTTTTTGTAAATCAGCATTCAGGTTATCATATTCAAACCAACCTGTTTTATCGTCAAGGGGTAAAACTCTGCCGTAGCAGCAAAAATCATCGGCATTTTCAAAAATATCAAAAAGTCTGTTAATATCGCTGAAGCAAAGGCAGTCCGCATCAATAAAAATATTTATATCATAGGGTAAAAGGTCAAACATATTGAGCTTGTCAAGATAAGAGCGTGTGGGATTACTGAAAATACGCACGTCATCAAACTCTTTTGTGTATTCATTTTCTTCATCGCACAAAAGGGCAAAGGGGAGAGGGTTTTCAGTTGTAAAACGGTACGAAAGCAAAAGATTTTTTGCAATTTTATAATACTGCTCTTTGCCCGTTGCAATTGTAATAAAGCCTTTGGTAAGTACCATAGTTTAACCTCTTTTAAATAATGCTTTTAATTTTGCGTAGTTTTTATCGCCAAGTATTTTCATTAAAATTTTGTTGGGAAGATGAACAATGTACCGTAATTTTTCTCTTCTCCAACGTTTTTTTTGACCTTCTTTCCAGGATTTTTCAAACCAGGATGCGTCAAAATGATGTATGGAATAAGTGTTTTTTGTTTTTTCCGAAAGACCTGTGCGCTCGTTTTTGGGGCAAAGGTATTCGGGTGGATAAAAGGACATATCTGCAATTTTTTGAATATCACCGTTGTTTTCTTTTAAGCCGTGGGCTACAAGCAATTCTGTTGTAATAATGGGGCAGGAGCGAAGAGACGAAAAATCCGTAAGCTCTTCATAATAGCGCATGTTTTCACCAATAAAGCCGTGACCTTTTGGGGCAGCAAAGCCAAGCCCTGTTGCAATAGACTTTTTATCTTCAAAGCCCATATATGCACCGTTTTTTACTAATTCATCAAGGGGCTTAAGAAGCTCAACGTCTGTGTCAAGGTAAACACCGCCGTTTTCGTAAACAACTTTAAGACGGATATAGTCAGTAAGAAAAGCCCATTTTTTGTTTTCATAACAGAACTTGCAATATGCATTACAGTTAACGTCAAAATTGCTTTCGTCCCAACGCTTTATTTCATAATCGGGGCAATATTTCTGCCAGGATTTAATGCATTTTTCTGCTGATTTGGGAAGGGGCTTTCCGCCAAACCAGCAAAAGTGAATAACTTTAGGAATACTCATTTTTATTTCCTCAATAATTTTGCTTTTAATTTACTTGCGAGAGCGTAGAGCTTCATAATAAACGGATAAGCCGCCTCGTAAGAATAGGACATATTGTGAACGTTGAATTTGTCTTTGTTTTCTTTAAGATATTTTTTTAATGTTTTTTTAATATCTTTTAAAATTGCTTTGTTCTTTTTTAAATCTGCTTTATTTTCTTTTATTCGTACAATCTGGTATGCGTGGTGATGCACAAAAAGCTCAAATTCTTTTTCGTAAGCTCTTTTCAAGCCTTTTTCTTTATAGAATTTCAATTGCTCTTCCATAGCATCAAAAATTACAAGTTCAGATGTATTCCAAGGTGAACGTGAGATACCGTTTTCGTTACGCAGATAGTAGTATAGCTGTAAGTCTGTGTAGGCAATTTTTTTGCATTTATGTAAGACCTTGTACGTAGTAAACGTATCTTCAAAATTTTTGCCTACAGGATAGCGCACATCCTCAAAAACGCTTTTGTGGTAAAGCTTATTCCAGGCGTAGTTATATTGCCACGAATGGTTTACTAAAAAATCTTCGGGAGAGGTCAATTCGTAGTCAATATTATAAAAATCATCGTGAGGAACTTCGATTAACACGCGCTTATAATTACAAACGCTGATTTTAACGTTGTTTTTAACTATGCCGTTCAGTAATATTTCAAGATAACGGGGATGAAGCCAATCGTCACTATCTAAAAACGTTATAAAATCACTGTTGTTCTGCTCGTAAAACCAGTTTAAACCTGTGTTTCTTGCGGCAGAAAGACCACCGTTTTTCTGGTGAATTACAAAAATACGGCTGTCTTCTTCAGCATATTTTTCGCAAAGCTTGGGGCAATTGTCGGGTGAACCGTCGTCAACCAGCAAAAGAACCCAGTTTTTATACGTCTGGTTAAGAATACTTTCAACACAACGGGGAAGGTATTCTTCAACCTTATAAACGGGGACTACAATAGTTATCATTTCAACAATCCTAACTTCTTTTTAAGCCTTGTTATATAAAACATAGGCTTATTTGTTCTTTCGTAATAATAAAGCTGTTTTTGTGCATCAAGCTTTATATAAGGGGCGTAAAGGGATTTTATCTCTTTTTCGCATTTTTTAATGAATGGAATAAAGCTTTCACCGTTTTCGGTCTTTGCTCTATAGTACATATTTGCAGAAATTTCAAAGTAATATGAACAAAGGTGCTCCGTCATTTTTTTGAAATCAACAGAATAGAAAAAGTCAATCTGTTCTTTAAATGCCCACAAAACGTCAAGCTGTTTTTCTGTAAAGGCTTTTTTTGTGGTGCCTGTGGTGTTGATGTAGTAAAAATACAATTGAGCATCCGTTATAGCTACTGTTTTTGCTTCGTGAAGCCATTTGCAGACAATTGCGTTATCCTCGTAAATTCTGCCCTCTGTAAGAGGGTATTTTTCATAAATTGATTTGTGAATAAGCTTGCCCCACACAACCCAATAATAATATTTTTCGTTTTTACAAAGATTTAAAATATTGTCTTCGGTCATTTGGAGTGTGTTGAATTTTACCTCTTTATGACTGAAAAAATCTTCGGGGATTTTTTCTTCTTGAATCGCAGAGCACATCGCTAAACTAACATTATTTTTTGTAACTGCATTATAAAGAGCTTCGAGTAAATAAGGGTTTATTAAATCGTCGCAGTCAACAAAGTGAAGCCACTCACCGCGAGAAACCTTAACACCATTGTTACGTGCAGTGGCTTGTCCTTGATTTTTCTGATGAATAACAGTTATGTTATTATGCTTTTCTGATATTTCATCACAGAGCTTACCGCTGTTGTCGGGTGAGCCGTCGTCAACAAGTATAATTTCAAAATCAGAAAATGTCTGATTAAGAATACTGTCAACACAAGCTTCAATATATTCTTCACATTTGTATACGGGAACGATTACGCTTATCTGAGGCATAATTAACTCCTTTTGATTTTCATTTTTTTTAATACCGAAATAAAAAAACAATAGAGTTTTATTCGTTTAGGGTATGCTTTTTTATAAAAAAACCAATCGTTTTTAATAGACAAGTTTAAATCTTTTTTAAAGTCTTTTAAACACCGTTTGAGTTTCTTCTTTAATTCTTTGGTAATATGTGCATATTTATCTGAGTTTTCAGTAATCTCAATTTGAGCAATAATATACCATAAAAGCTTTCGTTCAATACTTAATAATACTGCCGTGTGTTTGTTTTTATGGAAGTATACAATCTGATCTTCATAAGCTTTTATTGCATCAAGCTTTTTCGGAGACCAATCACTATTCATAAAACCATCAGGATTTGTATAATAAAAGTACAGTTTCTCATCTGTGTAAGCAATATTATTAGTTTTAAATAAAACTTTGTACGTTGTAAATTCATCTTCGTAACGAATACCAACAGGGTAGCGGATCGTTTCAAAATAAGTTTTCCTATATAATTTACACCAAGGAGCAATAGCAGTTATCGGGTTTTTTATATAGAACTCCTCTGTACTTATTACTTGTGGGGAAAATTTATTGATTTTTGTGAAAGGAGATATTGTAGAAGCATCTTCATATTGGCAGGCACTTATATCAATTTCTGGATTATTCGCAGCAGAGTACAACAATTCGATATATTGAGGGTGAAGCCAGTCATCGCTGTCAACAAAAGCAATCCATTGGCTATCGCTGTTTTTTAAAGTCCATTCAATAGCATTATTTCTTGCAACCGATACCCCTTTGTTTTCTTGGTGCATCACAATAATTCTTGAGTCTTTTTTTGCATATTCATCACAAATATTGCCGCAATTATCGGGTGAGCCGTCATCAACAAGAATAAGCTCAAAGTCTTTAAAAGTTTGGTTTAGGATACTGTCAATACATCTTGATAAAAATGCTTCAACTTTGTATACAGGAACAACAATGCTTATAAGTGGTTGTGAAATCATTTAAATATCTCCGTTTTTGATTTGTAAAGCTTTTCGTTTGAGTCGGGTTATGTATGAAGGCTTAAGACAGCTGTCAACTACATTACCGAAATCATCTTTAGTGTAACTGTTTAAAAAATACTGCCTGAAATTATGTTCAACAGAGGGTTTTATAATGCAAGGGTTATACGGGAAGGTTTTTTCAATATCTATTTCTGTAAGAGTTAAATTATTTTCAGTTTCAGTAATCAAAACTTTCCCTTTATCAGTATTTAACAACAATAATGATAAACCTTTGTCATCATCAATTGAGGGTTCTATTTTGTCAATTCCCCAAAAATCTGCAACGGTTATATCGCTTTTGTGAATTATGTTTTTGAATTTACATGTGTAGCAAGAGTTACGTAAATCTAAATTTATCAGAAACGCTTTCATATATGGGTCATTTTTGAAAGTGTTACAGTAAACATTGCCGTTGTGGAATTCAACGCGCAAAGAGAAGTTTTTCCAACCCAAGGACTTATCACGGAAATTAACTTTTGTTATTTCAGCTTTGTGCTTGGCTTTCAGCTGTTTTTTATATTCTTCCCACACATCGGGCGCAGGAACACCATGGCAAATAAAATCAACAGTGGTTAAATTGTCATAGGGCTTTTTCAAGTAAGCAATAAGCCCTTCAATCTGGCAGGGTGTACCTGTGAAAAGGACAGTTTTTCCCTCTTTGAGATTACTTTCAACCAATGAAAATGCATTGTTTAAATCGCTTTGGACATATTTTGAGCGACGCAACAAATCTAAGTCATCAATAGAAGAAATTCCAATATGTTTTACAACAAAGTTTTCATCAAATGCGGCACCGTAAACAATGCCGTTATTTTTTAGAACTTTTTCGGCGATAACGGAAAAAACACCGCCCGAAGAACTGTTGTGTCTTATACCGTCATTGTTTACCTTTGCTGCATAGCAATTAACGCTTGTAATGCTTTTTTGCTCATGTTTATTTAAAACAGGGCAGGTTTTTTCACATAAACTGCAATTAACACACTTGTCATTATTTATCTGAGGGTATAAAAATCCGTTATTATCCGCAACCATATTGATGCAGTTTTTAGGGCATATATGAGAACAAGCGCCACAGCCTGTGCAATCCTTTACGGGTAACATACGGTTAATCTCCTTATAATGATTTTAAAGCCTCTAAGCCGTTATTTATACGGCTTTTGTATTCTGGTAAAATAGTTGATAAATGCTTTTTTATGTTGCTTTCATTTTCCTGAAGCCAGATAAATGCATTTGTAAGTTCATTTTTTTCTTTGATTTCCTGTGCGGGTAAAACGTAGTTTTCCCAAGTACCGAAAAGGTCTTTTGCAATACCTCTTGCTTTAACGGAATAGCCAACAACCAACGTTGGAACACAGGTTGAATATGCTGCAATTGTTGAATGCGTTCTGGCACCAATGAAAAATCTGCATTTTGAAATATAGCCCTTTAAATCCTCGCAAGGGCAGTCATCAATTAAAAATACGCGATTTGAGTGTTTGTATTTTTCATAGAATTCTTTAAGAATTTTTCTGTCATCAACTGCTTCCCACACTACGTGGGGGATAAGCGCAACAGACATATCTGTATTATTAAGTATATGTTCAATAAGATTTTCGTAGTTTTGGCGTACAACGCCTTTGTCTTCTTCGCATTTCTCTATTAAAGGACTTGCGTTTATTCCAACAATAGGGGCGTTTTGGAATTTCTGAGAGAAGTCCACATCTTTTTTATCAAGGAAAAATGCGGAATCACAAACTAAAACCGTATTGGGATTTACCTTTTTTAATGCTTCATAAGAAATAGTTTCACGGGCTGTGATAAGGTCAAAATTTCTCATATCATTGACAACGTCGGGGTTTTCTAAAAGCTCGGGTTCTATTGAACACCCCCAGTAAACCGTTTTTAGTCCGCCGTAGGTATATTTTTCGTGCGCTCTAATAAGTGGCATCATACTACCGTAGCAATATGTATCACCGCCAATTGAAAGGGCAATATCCCCCTTTTTTACAAGGTCTGCAACCTTGCTTTCATAAAACTCAATAGGCGTATAGTTGTGCTTTACTTTTAAATTGTAATATGCTTTGAAAAAAGCGGGCTTTGTGCGATCAAGAGTGCGTTTATCTGTTTTATCGAGAATCGTGCAAATATCAGAAAGACCGTATTTTTTATCTTCTTCGGGGCTTGTGGACATAAGTACCGCGTGGTCTTTGTCAGTGCCTATCAATTTGCAGGTGGAACGCACCAAAGCCTCACAGCCGTGGTTACCGCTACCATCGTGAGCGTATAAAACATAAGTTTTTTGTGACATTTTATTCACCTGACATTCTTAAATCAATAATTTCGGGAAGCTTAACGCTACCCCACCATTTTTGTTCCCATTCCATATTTTCATTAAAACCGGGTTTGGTTTCTACCTCAAAGGTAACGGCTTTTTCAACGTGGTCATAAAATTGCCAACCACCGTATGGGTTTACTCCATAAAGAACAGGGGTAAGACAATATCTGCCGGGGACTAATTGTGAAACGTCTGCTTCAAGAGGGATTGTCAGCTTTTCTCCTGCTTTGCAGTTGAAAAGATTGGGTGCTAATAAAACAGATATTGATGAGCCGTCAACGGCGGTAAGACGCGAACGGTAACCGATGTCGGTAAAATCTTGCGTTGATTCTACTTCAATTGAAAATCTTAATTTATCACCGACTTTGATTTTCCATATATCACTATCAAGAACTTTTATGCTTTTTAATTTAATTCCGTCAGAAAGACCTTTCTGTGTTCTTTTTATTGTTGTCAGATCAACCTTCGCAGGTGTTTCAACACCTTGACCCATATAAACTTCAATTGCATCTTCTACATCGCCGTCAAAAATAACCTTACCCTTGCTTAAAACAATACATCTGTTACAAAGTTGACGGATTGTGTTCATATTATGGCTGACATAAAGGACTGTTCTGCCTTCAAGCTGTGCAGCATCGCGCATTTTATCAAGGCATTTTTTCTGAAATGCCATATCACCAACGGCTAAAACCTCGTCCATAATCATAATTTCAGAGTCAAGATGTGCCGCAACTGAGAATGCAAGCTTAACGTACATACCGCTTGAATAACGCTTGACAGGAGTGTCAATAAACTTTTCCATTTCGGCAAATTTGACTATTTCATCAAATTTTTTGTCAATTTCAGATTTTGTCATACCTAAAATTGCACCGTTCATATAAACGTTTTCACGTCCCGTAAGCTCGGGGTGGAAGCCTGTGCCAACCTCAAGCATAGACGCAATTCTGCCATCGTATGCTATTGAACCGCCTGAAGGCGCGGTAACACGGCAAAGAAGCTTTAAAAGTGTGGATTTACCTGCACCGTTGTGACCGATAATTCCCAATGCTTCACCTTTTTTTACTTCAAAGGAAACTCCGTTAAGAGCCATAAATTTGTCGCCCTTTGAAAGCCCGTCTTTTTCTTCACCGATAATTGCATTAGGGTCTTCTTTGTGGCGGAGCTTTGCCCAGAAGGACTGTAAATCGCCTTTTAATGTGCCGCCACCGATAGCACCCAAGCGGTATTCCTTTGAAACGTTTTCTATTTTAATTGCTGTTTTTTCCATTTTTTTCACCTATCAAACAGTATCCATAAAGGTTTTTTCAACCTTGCTGAAAAGAATAATACCTATAAACAACACAACAAGTGTAATTAACCAGCTTATGCCGTAGAAAATCCACTCCATATTGCCAAGACCTAAATATGCATAACGGAAAAGATTGACTATGGGGGTTATGGGGTTAAGCATAAAGAGGGTATGATATTTTCCACCCGGGGCAAAAACTGCCATACCGCTCATATCATAAGCAATGGGAGAGGCATACATCCAGAGCTGTGCTCCGAAGCCTACAAGCATTGCAAGATCGCGGTATTTTGTGGTGAGTGCCGAAATGATAATTCCGCAGCCAAGGCTTAAGAGGGCTAACTGTAAAATGATGAGGGGTGTCATTAAAATATAGAGGTTAGGATGACACCCCTGGTCGGTTATTACATAATATATTAAGAAGATAACCATAAAGGCAAACTGGATTGCCAATGAGATTAAATTGGAAAGCACAGTTGATATGGGCATAACAAGACGCGGGAAGTACACCTTACCGAGAGTCTGTCTGTTAGCAACGAATGTGTTTGCAGTCTGTGTAAGACACTGGTTAAAGTAAGTCCACAGAATTGTACCCGAAAGGTAGAATATAAATGAGGGCACACCGTCAGCCGCAAGACCTGCAATATTACCAAAAACAAGGGTGAAAACAACCGTTGTTAAAAGGGGCTGTATAATCGCCCACAATGGACCTAACACGGTTTGCTTGTACATTGAAACAAAATTTCTTTTAACAAACAGTATTATAAGGTCGCGGTATTCCAGTAATTCTTTTAAATGCAGATCGAACCATCCGCTTTTTGGTTCAATTACAGTTTCGAATTTTTTTGAGTTGTTTGAGTTTTCCATAAGTTCACCTGTTAAAAAATTTTATAAAGATTATCTAATATTTCGTCGTTTTGCTTTTGAAAATCTTCTTTACTTACAGCATCGGTTATTCTTTTGAATAATTCTTTGTTTGTCAGGACTTTTTCAATTGCTTGTGCAATAGAATCTGCATCTGTGTCACAAAGAACACCGTTCACCCTATGTTGGATTTGCTCCTTAGCAGCAGCTTTTGTAGCAACAATGGGGGTTTCTAAAATCTTTGCTTCCATTATTGCAACGCTGTGACCTTCAAACCGGCTTGGCTGCACCAGCAAATCACTTTTTGCAATATATGGATATGGATTGGATTTCATACCTAAAAGCTCTATGTGATTTCCTACACCGAGTTTTTTAATCTGCGAGGCTATTTCCTTTTCAACGGGACCGCCGCCCACAACCCACCATTTAAAATCGGTGTATCCTTTGTCGATAAGTATTTTACAAGCTTCTACAGCCAAATCCATACCTTTTTCGGGCGAAAGTCTGCCGCAGGAAACGATGTTGAATTTATCTTTTGTGAATTCAATATCTGCTTTTTCTTTACTGCGCCTTTTTATATCGTCAACATCAATTATGTTGTTTATTGCTATTATTTTATTTTTGTATTTAGGACGGAAGGCTTTTAATGCATCCGCCTGGGATTGCGACACGGCTACGATTTTTTCACTTTTTTTGTAGCCGTATTTATCGTGATAAATTTTGCGCATAGCACCGTGGTGATAATACATTATATATTTATCAGCATTAATGCCTTTCACGGCGGTTTCACAAACGGCATCGCTGTAAATAATTGCGGTGTCGAATTCGGTTTCTGCCATCTGCTTTTTTACGTAACCTGCATAAAGGTGCGCTTCAATTCCTTTAAAAAGGAAGCAAAGAACTTTCCATATTAAAAGGCGTAAGCTTGAATTACTCTGCGGTTTTTCAAGCAGATGGAAAAGACGGGAATATTTATACGGCTCTTTAAAGGAGATGAGCTTATCGCGGTCTGCAACAATCAGGTTGCACTCCTTAGGGATTCGGTGAGCCATATCGGTGTAGTTATATGTAATCAGACATGTAACATTATACTTATTATAATCTATGCGATTTAAAAGGTTTACCAATGCTGATTCAATACCGCCTATCCACAGGGCGGTTGAAATAAAAATAATATTCTTTTTCATATTTATTTTTCAAAGCTGCTCTTTTCGGGAAGTATTTTCCGGAAAGCATATCTTACCTTTTCTGAAAGCTCATCAAAATCAACAGGAGCTTCAGGGTCGTTTATGCAAATCATATCGTGCTCCTGGTTTTCGATAATATCACAAACCAGAGCGACTGTATGTTCATCTGCGCAAGAAACAAAGTTATCTGTGCAATAGGGGTGGAATTTACCGCTTGCAACCTGCCACCAGAGCATAATCCATTGATTAACGTCAGAGCCTTGGCGGAATTTATTGTATGAGGTGGAGTTTAAAGCTGCAGGCTCTTTCTCCCAAACCTCAAGGAATGTTTTTTTACAATATGCACCGGGGGCATGGAGATTTTCAAACCCGTAAAAGAAATTCGGAAAAAGCTTCCACAGCATAAATGAACGAAGGTTGTCCTGCCAGCGGTAAGCTTTATTAAGATATTTATCTTTGTAAAGGTTAAACTGTGTGCGTTTATCAAAATGCTTGTTTATAATGCCCATATTGTTTGCACTTGCGTGTTGCCAAATTCCGATTTCACCGATAAAGGGCATAGGAACCTCTCTGCCGTAGGTGCAGGGGAGTCCGTTTTTAAAGAAGGCATCCTCAGACATAGGACGAAGAATAAACATATCGTCATTAAAGTACACAAAATTTTCTGCCAGATCGGGAATGCGGTGTAAATTCACCTCTAAAGCGTGGGAGCTGAAGGTGGGCAAAGTCCCTTCAGGCATAAAGTCAGCGTGGTTAACAATATTGAGCTTAGGGTTGGTCGTATCAAGAAATTCAGGAAGATGTCCCCAAGTGACAAAATGAATTTTCCTTACCCAAGGGGTGAATTTCTCAATAGCGCGAAACCAATACGGCATAAGTCCCCAATCGCGGAATCTGTTGGCAGAGTTACTGTCATCAGTCTTTTTGGGGGAGTATTCTGCTTTTTCTTTTTGCCAGGCAGGGTCGTTGCCGTCTACCCATAGAACAACAAAATCAATCATAATAAAATCCTTTATCAGTTGCCCCTTAATTTTTGGTAAAGGGAATTTTTCTTTACTGCTACTGCGATTTTATGGCGCAGCTGTATTTTTTTGTGCCGTTTAATAATGGCTTTGTAGTTACCGTTTTTTAAATCGTTAATGAGTAAATCCTCTGTATCGTAATTCGCAAATCTTCCGTTTTTAACGGTGTTTGCCAATTCCTTTAAAACCATTTCGTCTGCACAATAAGCCCTTTGACTTATAAGCATACTGTAAAGACTGAATAAAACCTTTTCGCCTTCGGTAAAATCAATTTTGAAATTATCCTTTAAATAAACTGCAAGGGCTTCAATGCCGCTGGTGAAGGGGTGTAAATATTCATTAATATCAGCAATTCTGTCTGCTCTGGTGAATGCTCTTGATTCATCGTCCGGCTGATGATAACGGTAAATTGCTTCGGGCAGAAAATGAATTTTGTCAATGTTTTTCAAATAATGCAGAACAAACAGAAAATCTTCCATAAGAAAAATATCTTTGTTAAAAAGGATGCTGTTTTCTTTAATTATTTCCGACCTGAAAATCTTATTGCAGGCAGAAGAAAGTGCATTATATTGAAACATATTTTCAAAATCATTTGCCCATTGAGAAGCGGATAAGGGCTTTTTTTCAGGATAAACAAGCTTGTCGCTTCTGTAAATATTACCGTTTTTGTAATAATCAAAGCTTAACCCGAAAATGAGAAGCTCGGGATTTTCTTTATCGCAAATTTCACAAGCTTTTTTGAGACTGTTTTTATCGTAAGTGTCATCCGAATCTATAAAAAGAAGATATTCACCTGTTGCTTTTTCAATACCTAGGTTACGTGCAGAGGAAACACCGCCGTTTTCTTTGTGTATACACACAACCTCATTATGATTTTCCTCTAAAAGATTACAAACTGCAGGAGTGGAATCTGTTGAGCCGTCATTAACAAGGATAATTTCAAAATCAGAAAGTCCTGAGTTTAATACACTTTCAACCGTTTGGCTTATTGTATCGGCGCATTGATATGCAGGAATAATTACGCTGTATTTCATTGAACCTCACTGACCTCCCAGAAGAAACGATAATTTGTATAGTTGTCAATTTCAATAATACCCGGAGCAAGCACACTTGTACTGTAAAACCAAATTCCGAAAGCAACAAGAAAGGCTATTAATAGTTTCGTCATTGATTTATCAAAAACTATTTGCGGACCCATGCGCTTAGGATATGCTTCTTCCTCAAAATCTTCAAACAGCATAGGAATATAAAGAATAACAAACTGGAAATAATAGTCTGCAAGTCGGGTGAAAACGTTATCGTATCCGCAGAACATCTGGAATATTGCAGCGACGCCTATAAGCATAAATAACGACGAGAAGTGTTTCCCGCGGAACCCCTTCATAATAGCACCGACTACAAGCATAAGTAACATCATAATAAAGCGTGTGCCCAGGAATGTGTCTGCGGCAAAGTCTTTGTCTTCGTAATAAGCTTCCTGCAGGGTTGTAACTATGGGTTCGCGTAAGGCGAAAATAGCAACAGCAGAAGCAATATATCCTACGATAGTTTTGAAGTTCAATTTAAGCTTTGATATAGGGTATGCAGGCAGAAAAGCCAATGCCGGCAGATGTATTGCGGTGGCAAGTAAAGTTAATGCAACAAATGACTTGGGCTTTTTTTCAATAATACAAATATAAGAAAGCATAAGTATTGCCATAGCAAGAGATTGCTTTACAGCACTGAACCCGAACACATAGAAACCAAGACAATTCCACATTGCAAAACTGAGCCAAGGGATAGGGGAGTAACGATAAATCAGGACAGCAACAATAATTTCAATAATAATTGCAATCAATAATAAAAATAATTGATAGTTACCGTCAGTTATATGGCATATAGCTTTCATCAGCCATTGAAAGCCAAAGTTTCGTCCCTCCTGAAAAACCTCTTCACTGAACCAGCTGAAATATCTGTAATCCTGGAAAAGAGTGTTATAACGGATTAAGTCACCGGTCAGGAATTCGTACCTGCAACCGCTGACAAAAGCGTGTATTATTGCCATTGTTATAACGTATGGCTTGCGGCGCTTTTCGTCCTGAGGCATTGTTATACCGAACAGAATTACTGCACCAATTAGGATGTAGTAGATAGATTTTCCCATAATACTCCGTTAATTTTCCTTACTTTTCAAGTGTTCTGAAGAATAAATCTTCGGTATCTGCGGTAAGCTTTTCCTCTGAAAAAAGCTTACCGCGTATTTTAGCTTTTTGTGTGTATTCCGCCAATAAATCCGGATTGCTCAGAATTTCTCTTAAACCGTTTTTAAATGCTTCATCATCATTTTCGGTAATCAGACCGAATTCATTGTTTCCTAACAGCTCATTCATACCGCTGCAGTTTGTTGTTACAACTGTTTTACCAAGAATAAGACCTTCTGTTACAAAGGTACTGAAGCCTTCGTAATTTGATGAGCAAACCAATAAATCTGCGTTTTTTATAAATGGGTATGGATTTTTTTGAAATCCTAAAAGCTTAATGCTATCCGACAGATTGTTTTCTGAAATGTATTTTTCTATATCCGGGCGCTCCTCACCGTCGCCGAGAATCCATAAATCAAAATCGAAGCCGTCGTCAAGTAGCTCTTTTACGGTTTTTAACAATCGGGGATAGTTTTTTGGGGGTGCAAATCTGCCCAACATAATTAACGTTAATTTGCTTTTTGTAACAGCATCAGGTAAGTTTTCGTTGGATTTTTCTAATATGCTCCGTGTGTCAATTGTGTTATAAATAACCTCTGTTTCGGGCGAGTTGCCGAACATTTCAATAAAAGCTTCTTTTACGCTTTCGGAAACACAAATGACTTTATCAAATTTATCGTACCAGGGCTTTGTTTTTTCAGCAAAGCTGTTAGGGTCATCGGTTATTTTCCTTAAATCGCAATGAACCCAAGCAAGCTTTTTAGCTTTTTTGTTAGTTGAGCCCGACATTATTTTGGTAGAGGCACATTCAAGGTAAGAAACCTCAATATCATAGTCGCCCTTTATATGCAGGGGGTATATGGTGTTTAAGGCTGCTTCTGCTCTGAAAAGAATATTGCTTAAAGTATTCTTGTTGCTGTAGCAATATTTATATCTTATGCCTTCGGAGAGAAGATTTTCAGTATCTTCTTTAAAGGTGGTCTGAACAGTTATATCAAATTTGCTCTTATCCATTGAGCTTACAAGTGTTCTTAATACTTTTTCTGCTCCGCCGCCAATAAGCGTGTCTATGTAAAAAAGAATCTTAATTTTCATAAATTTCATACACCTTTTTCATAGCTGTGTGTGTATCGAATCCTGCGTTTTTTAACTGCAGGGGATAATTCTCGGTATTGGTTCTTGTGACATTCAGGATTGTTTCTATCCATTTATCACTGCTGTCGTTTAAAGACAACGGGTGTATCAGGTCGGTTAAATATACGTCAGGAGGAACTGCATCGGAAATAACGCAAGGCAGACCGTTTGCCTGTACCTCAAGAATTGACAACGGCAAGCCTTCGTAAAGAGAAGGGAACACAAAAACATCCATAGCGCTGAGGTAATCCTGAACATTTACAGTGTTGCCGACAAAAATAACCTTGTCTTGAATGCCCAGCTCCTTTGCGGTATTTTCAAGCATTTTTCTGTCGTCACCGTCACCTATAAGCATAAGAACAGCGTCGGGTCTGCGCTCTAAAATACGCGGCATAAGCTTAATGATAAAGACTTGGTTTTTTACGTCTACCAATCTGCCCGTGTGACCTAAAACAAAGCTGTTATTTAAATTATACACGTTGCGGATTTCTTCGCGTTTTTTTTCTGAAAAAGCGAACGCGTCAGTGTCTATTCCGTTGAGAATAAGATTACCGCGTTTCTTATATGCTTTTTCACCGTAAAGCCTTTTACCTGCTTTTTCGCCGCAAGCCACAAGATCTGTGGAGCAGGAGAGAATAAGCATTCTCATAACACTTTCATAAACTGTCTTTATCAAACCGTTTCCGTCCATAAGGGCTGAGTGAGCATGAGAAACTCTCACGGGGATTTTCATTTGCTTTGCAACCAGCATAACCCAACCTATGCTGAACATTGTATGCGCATGAACGACAGTATACCGGTATTTAGCCATAAGGTCTTTAAGTGCTTTGAAAAATTCACCGTAATTTTCGGAAGGCTCACGAAATTTGAAAATTTTGCAGCCCTTAGCTTCGACCTCTCTGCCGTAATCACCTATATCTTCATCAAAGATAACATAGTGCGTTTCATATTCATCGGGGTTTGCATAAAGACCTATATCACGGGAGACTTTTTCTGCGCCGCCTATAGTAAGATGGGCGGCAATTTGAAGTATGTATTTCATAATAAATCCTATCTTGTCAATACCCATGCCATAATATCAAGCACAGGTGTCAATCTTAATTTAACCGGTAAGCTTATTAACGCGCAAAACTTTCCGGGCGGATATGTGAAATTCTTTTGATTAACTTGTTTGCAATAAGAATTCAACTCATTCAATCTCTTAAACAGACCCACATTGTTATTGTGCAGATACTTTGCTTTTGTGTACACTGCACGCATATTGTCAAACTGGATTGCCTTTATGAGCATATCCTTTTCTTCTGTTGATGAGCCTGATTTTTCGATAACATCAAAAAGATATTCTTCTGCAATGCGTATCTGGTCATCAAGATTATCACGTTTTTGTCTTGAAAGAGATTCCCCGTTTTCGAGGCTTACCCAATAAATAAGGTCAGAAACAATGCACCATTTTTTTATAAAGAGTGAAAAAACAATGTTGAAGGTGCGGTCTTCACCTACACATAAATCGGGGTGAAATCTGAGATGATTTTTTTCAATAATACTGCGTTTATAAACCTTGTCTATGGGCTTGTTTATGTGCTTTTTACACATATGCTCAATGGTGTGGTTGAAAATTTCAGTGTGGTCTGAGGATTTAAAATCAATCTGTATTCGGGGCTTTTCTTCTTTGCCGTCGGTATAGTTCTGCGAATATTGCAATAAATCCCAATCATCTTCAGCAAGATTATTCATAATGGTTGAAAAGAAATTGCCGTAAACCCAGTCGTCGCTATCGACAAAAACCACATATTCACCGCATGCTGTATCCAATCCCAGATTCCTGGCGGTAGAAACACCACCGTTTTCTTTTTCGAGATATTTTATTTCAGGATGTTTTTCAGCGTATTCCTTACAGATTTCACCCGATGAGTCAGGTGAGCCATCATTGATAAGAATAATTTCTGTATCCTTATGGGGTTGGTTGAGCAAGCTGTCAAGGCAACGGTGTAAAGTGCCTTCTGCCTTATAGACAGGAATTATAACGGAAAGTTTCATGTTCAATTGACCTTTACTGTTTCTTTTGCGGAAAGACTTTCATCAAGAATGCTTTTTATTACAGGTTCAATTACCTCAACTCTGTATTTTTGTACAAAATCAATGTTGTTGGTACCTATTTTCTTGCGAAGATTTTTATCGTTTACAAGTGTGTTCATGTTTCGTGCGAAGGCTTCAATGTCCTTAGGCGCACACATATAACCCGTAACTCCGTTTTTAACGTAATCGGGCACACCCTGAACGTTTGATGTGATAAGAGGGAGCCCTGAAGCCATAGCCTCGAGAGAGGCGAGGCCAAGACCTTCGCGCACAGAAGGATGAGCAAAAATATCACAAGCTCCCATAATTTCGGGTATATCCTGACGGTAGCCTAAAAAGAAAACCTGATTCTGAAGATTGTTTTTTGTAACAAGTGCTTTCAGGTGGTTTTCTAACACACCCTGACCGCAGATAATGTATTTGATTTTATCGTTTTTCAGTTTGGCTATTGCCTCGATTATAACCTGGTGATTTTTTCTTTTTTGTAATTCGCCGACTGATAAAACAAGAATATCATCCGGTGCAATGCCGAGCTGAGTTCTTTTTTCTTCTCTTGAAATCACGCCTTCACGCTCGGAAAAGTCAACACCGATACCGTCAATGTGTTTGATAACGGCGGTATGGGTGTGCTTTTTTGCCCAGTTGTAGTCCTCCCAGTTTATGGTGACTAAAATATCGTTAAAGTGTGACATTATAATCTCTGTGGGAGCCCACATTAACCAGCTCAACAGGGGCGCGCCCTTAAAGAAATGGAAGCCGTGAGCCATATAAAGCACTTTTGTGCCTTTTTTACGGACTTTGCGCGCCGCTAAGCGCGTCATAACACCCATTACGGGTTCGTTTGTCCAGATAATATCATATTCATTTTCTGCAAGAATTTTTTTCAAGTCGCCGTAGCCTTTAAGGTTAACGGGAGAAAAAGGGCTTCGCACAAGGCGAAGAGTATGTATTTTTGCAACGTTACCCACAGCGTTTTTTACGTCTTCAAGTCTGTTACCCACAACGGAGCAGGCGAGATCAACCGAGAAGCCGTTTTCTGCAAGATAACGTATGTGAGGTACCATAAATTGAATTGTCATCAAATCGGTACACGTAAGAAGAATGCGCTTCATTACTTCACCTCGTGTAGAATTTTTTCAGCGATTTTTTTGCCGCTGATACCGTATTGGTCGCGTAGGTATTTCTGGTCACCCACAATGGTGCAATATTGGTCGTTCATGCCCATTCTGAGCAATCTTGCGTGCGAGGGCAGTTCTGCAAGTACCTCTGCCACTGCACTGCCGAATCCGCCCGAAAGATTATGCTCTTCGCAGGTGACAATAAGCTTGTGGCTTTTTGCGATTTCGCAGATAGTTTCAGTATCTATGGGCTTAACTGTGGGGAAGGTATAGACAGTAGGTGTTATACCGTTTTCTTTGAGTATTTCGCAGGCTTCTGCAATCTCTTCAAAGATTGCGCCGGTTGAAAAGATTGCAACATCCTTTCCTTCGCGGACCTTTATTGCTTTGCCTATTTCAAAATCAATGTTATCCGAGTGGATTTTCTTTTCTCCGCCTCTGCCGAGTCTGACGTAGCAAGTACCGGGATATTTTGCGATTGCTTTTGTAACTGCCGTTGCTTCTACAAGGTCACCGGGACAAAGCACCGTAACATCAGGCAGCGCACGCATAACCGCAATATCTTCGGTTGCGTGGTGACTCATACCCAATGAACCGTAAACAAAGCCGCCTCCGACACAAACAATCTTTACGTTTGCGTTGTGATAAGCGCAATCGTTACGAATTTGTTCAAGACAGCGAAGGGTGGGAAAATTTCCTATTGAGTAGGTGAAAACAGTTTTACCCTCAAGAGCCATACCTGCCGCAACGGAGGTAAGGTTTTGCTCGGCAATACCTGCATTAATAATCTGGTCGGGGTGAGCCTCCCAAAAAGGCTTTAAAACGCCGAAACCGAGGTCGCCTGTGACAACCTCGATATTTTTGTTTTCTTTAGCTAATTGTGAAAGTGTTGCGAAAAAGGTGTCTCTCATTGTTCCTTCTCCTTCTTAAACCAAGTAGGCTTATATGTTGCAGACATAGTGTGGTCGTTATAAATATCTGCGTTTTCATCAGGTGTTACGGGATTTTCTATTCCGTCAGGAGTATATGGGTCTGTAACACCCAGGGGTTTTGTTTTATGAAGCTCGGTAACAGCCGTATCATATTCCCATCCGTCGTGAGGGAATCTGTAATGCCAGAGAATGTCATTTTCCATAAAAGGAATGCCCTTGCCCTTTACGGTGTTTGCGATTATAACCGTTGGCTTTCCTTTAACAGTACCGTTTTTAAGAGCTTCAAGACATTGCTCGTGGTTGTTGCCGTCAATTTCGATTACATTCCAACCGAAGCCTTGCCAAATGCTTGCAAGGGGAGTGGTGGAAAGGGTGTTGGTGCAAAAATCAAGGCTTTGCATTTTGTTGTGGTCAACGATGCACACAAGGTTGTCCAGTCCGAAGTGAACAGCAAAAAGTGCCGCCTCCCATACGGAGCCTTCGTTACACTCACCGTCACCTAAAACTACATAGGTTTTATAATTCTTTTTATCCTGCTTTGCTGCAAGTGCCATACCTGCCGCGGCTGAAAGACCGTGACCGAGGGAGCCTGTTGAGAAATCCACACCGGGAACGTGATGTGAAACGTGACCGGATAAACGGCTGCCGTTCTGATAATGGGTTTTTAATTCTTCTGTATCAAAGAAACCGCATTCAGCAAGAGCCGCATAAATAGCGGCACCGGCGTGACCCTTTGATAAAATGAAACGGTCGCGGGATTCCGCTTTGGGGTTGTTAATGTCAAAATTCATAACGTCGGCATACAGCACGGCAATTATATCTGCAACGGATAAAACCGCACCGATATGGCTTCCGCCTGAAAGGTGTGTCATTTCTATGCCGTGACGTCTGATTTTCCAAGCTAATTGATCACTTGTCATTTTCTTTCCACTCCCAAAAACATAAATTCGCTTTATAATCTTGAAATTTCATCAAGAGCCTTAAATTCCTCAGGGGTAAAGCTCCAACCCATAGCATCAAGGTTTGAAATCAGCTGGTCTGCCCTCTTGATGCCTGCAAGAGCGACACTTTCGGGGATACAGTCAAGTATAAAACGGATTGCACAAGCCGAAAGGGTTTTGCCGCGGTTTACTGCAATCTCTCTTAAAACATCCACAATTTCCATATTCTTTTTCAGTTTATCGCCGTGGAAGTTCACGTATATATCAAGTCGTCTGCGGTCGTCATAACCGAATTTTGAATTAAGGTCGTATTTACCCGTGAGAATGCCTTGTCCGAGACTGCCCCATGTCATAGGTGTGAGGTCTAATTCTGTTTGTAATTTTTTCAAATCTTCCTCGTTTTTTCGGCAGGCAAGAGAAAACTCACTCTGACAGTTTACGAACAAGCCTTTGAAGGGCTTGATTTCTTCAATGTCCTGTACGGTTACGTTAGATAAACCGAAATAACGGATTTTGCCTTTGTCACGTAGCTGAACAAGTTTTTCAACCACATCTTCCATAGGTGTTGCACCGTCACGGTAATGTATGAGATATATGTCGATATAGTCTGTATCAAGACGGCGGAGGCTGTTGTCGAGAGCTGCTTCTATATAGGCGGGGGAATTATCGTAAAAGGTTCTGCCGCCTTCAACACGCACACCGAATTTTGTTTCAATAACAACCTCGTGACGATTTGCGCCAAGACCCTTTGCAAGAGTTTTTTCTGACTGACCGAGACCGTATGTATCTGCTGTATCAAAAAAGTTGACACCTGTGTCAAGAGCTTTTCTGATAGCTCCAACAAGCTCGTCCTGTTCAACTCTTCCCCAGTTATAGCCGCCCATGGGGCAACCGCCCATGCAAAAACGGGAAACCTGAAGGTCTGTGTTTTTTAAGTTTATGTATTCCATTGATTGCTCCTATTTCTTTCTCATTACTCGGATTGCTTTTTTCAATACCTGCAGGCAGGTGGTTATAAACAAAGAGGCATCTGTTTTTGCGGAAACCTCTTGGGCATACTTGATACGAAGCTCGTTTTTCTTTTTGAGTACGTATTTTTCATACATTTCATCGGGGTTTTCCTCACCGACAATTTCATCAAGATTTATAAATTCAATCGAACTGAAATCGGTTATGCCGGGGCGGACCTCAAGAATAAGCTTTTCATCACCGCTGTATTGCTCGGTGTATCTTAAAAGCTCGGGACGCGGGCCGATGAAACTCATTGTGCCGTTAATAACGTTTATAAGCTGAGGGATTTCATCAAGCTTCAGCTTTCTGAGGATTTTACCCGAGCGTGTTATACGCGGGTCGTTAAGGGCTGTTGTGCCGTCACCCTTGTCTGCATCCTTAACCATCGTGCGGAATTTGTAAATACGGAAGGGCTTGTTTTTGTAGCCGGCCCGTAAAGGTTTATAGAAAACCGGGAAACCGGTGTCGATAACGATAATCAGACCGATTATCAGGAAGAAGGGGGATGACAGAATTAAAAGTACAAGCCCTACAAAAAAATCGATAACTCGTTTTATATAGCGGTTGTACCCCCCGTGGTAATTGTGCTTTTTCATTTTCTCCTCCGATTTTGTGAAGCAAAAAACTCCGCAAAACTCCATTTAAATGTATATAATATACAACATTGTATCATTTAACGACCCTTATGTCAATTAATTTATTGTATTTATCCATTGTTTTTTGCCGAAAATTAAGGTTGAAAACGCAGGTGAATTATGATATTGTTTTTTCGGAAAAACTATGAGGGAGAGTTTTCTTATGGAAACACAAAAACAACTCCCCGACAGCACCCGTGAAAAACGGTGGTCGGGAGTTATAAATGCCGATGTTTTAAAGCTTATTGCAGTTGTCACAATGATAATTGATCATATCTGGCAGGCGGGCTTGGTTGAAGCGCGTTGGTTTAATTGGATAGGCAGGCTTGCCTTTCCCATATTTGCTTTTCAGATAGCGGAAGGGTATGTGAAAACATCAAATGTTAAGCGGTATGCGTTGCGTTTGTTGGCCTTTGCTTTGATTTCTGAAATTCCGTTTAACATTTTTTGTGCCGATTGGGTGTTTTTCCCCGATTATCAGAATGTCATTTTTACGCTGTTTATGGGGCTTTGTGCAATAATTGCCATTGATAAAGTGAAAAAAGACCCTTCTCCCCAAAATGTATTTTTATGGAGCCTTGTTGCAATAATTATTGTAATTCTTGCTGAGTTATTGAGTGTGGATTACGGTGCTGCAGGGGTTATGACGGTTTTGACTTTTTATCTTTTCAGAGATTTTAAATATGCCCGTATATTCCAGTTCTTGTCAATGATTCTGATATTTGTTCTGGTATTTCCCGGTAATACATTTGTTGTTAAGCTTTTCGGTAACGTGCATTTTCTACCCGTACAGCTGTTCGCTGTTTTCAGCCTTATTCCCATCTGGCTGTATAATGGTGAAAAGGGGTTGCGTTCAAAGGCTTTGCAATACGGATTTTATATAATTTATCCTTTGCACTTGCTGGTGATTTACGGGGTTAAGGCGTTGTGCTTTTAAGCTCTGCACCGCTGTAGTAATGTGCGAGAATTTCTTTGTAATCCATACCCTGACGGGCAAGATAATCAGAGCCGTATTGGCTCAATCCCACACCGTGACCGTAACCGCTGACGTTAAACGTAACTTCGTCAGCGGTTGCTTTTACCGTGAAAACCGGGCTTCTCAAAGAAAAGGCTTTTCGTATTTCCTCACCCGTGAAGGTTTTACCGTTTAAATTGGCTTGTAAAACCGTTCCGGAAGGGGATTTTTTTGTTACAATAATTACGTTTTCGGTTGTTTTTATGTTTTTGATTTCAGGACATATTTCTATTGCGTTTTCAATAAAATCTGCCTTATCAAAAACAACTGTGGAAGCATAGTTCGGAGAGAATTTATCTCCCGCACTGTCTACGCTCACAAGGTACGGTACGTGGGTGCCCCAGATGTTTTTCGCAGTTTCGGTTTTGCCGCAGGAAATGGCATAAAAAGCCGCAACACACAGCTCGTTATTATAGTAAAGCGCTTGATTTTCTGCTTCTTTTACAGCAGTTTTTAATTTGCTTTCATACTTGTCAAAATCGGCACCCCATTTTTCTCTGCGCTGAGCCTCGTCAATGTATCCCTGATGAATACGGCTGTCGTCGGAAATATCACCTTTTTCGTAAGCGGTGTCGTTTTTTAATCGGAGCGCGTTTGTATAACAGGCTACCGCCTGAGCTTTTATGGCTTCTTCGTGATATGCAAGGGGCATTTCGGCAGCAACGCTGCCGCAGACGTATTCAAACATTGTAATGCTTTGGGCTTGGTTTACGGATGTTCTGAAAACTGAAATTGTTTCCCCGGGGATGACTTTTTCCGTTGTGGTAAGCTGCGTGGTCAAAACGGGTTGCTTTTGGGTAGAAATAGGTTTTTTAAGCATGATAAGGGGTAAAGAAATGGTTATTACAGCCGCAAGAATTACAATAATAAGAAATCTTTTCACAAAAATTCACCTGTCCTTAATTTTAAAGTGAGATTTATTGACAAGCAAGTCAATATGATATAAAATAATATGAATTGTTTTTACTATATATGAATATTTACACTGGCACAAAAGGGGTGTAGTGATGTCTACATACATTGAACCAATTATTTTCAAAGGCTTCCCTGAGCTTTGCGATGAGCTTAAAAAGTACAGCGTAGTATCTGCAGAGTACTTTGACCGCTTTGAGGTCAAAAGAGGGTTGAGAAATCGCGACGGCAGCGGTGTTGCGGCAGGTCTTACGAAGGTCAGCGCCGTTGAGGGCTATCATATTGAAGATGGTGAACGCAAGCCTGTTGAGGGTCATCTCAAGTACAGAGGTGTTGATATTAACGATCTTGTTGACGGCTGTATCAGAGAAAACCGATTCGGCTATGAAGAGGTTGCGTGGCTTCTTCTTTTCGGTCACCTTCCCACAAAGGAACAGTTAGCTGATTTCAGTCAGATGCTTTCCGAGGCGAGAGAGCTTCCCGATGATTTTATTGAAGATATGATAATGAAAGCCCCCTCGCCGAATATAATGAATAAGCTTGAACGCTCTGTGTTATCGCTTTATTCTTATGACAGTAATCCCGATGATATTTCCATTGAGAACGTTATGCGTCAGAGTATACAGCTTATTGCAAAGCTTCCTACAATAATGACGTATGCGTATCAGGTGAAAAGAAGATATTATCTCAAAAAGAGTATGTATCTCCATCCTCTTAAATCAGGTCTTTCTACTGCAGAAACGATTTTGTATAACACCCGTTCGAACCGTAAATTTACTGATGAAGAGGCAAAGCTTCTTGACCTTTGTCTGATGATTCACGCTGAACACGGAGGCGGTAATAACTCTGCTTTTGCAACCCGTGTGCTCACCTCCAGCGGTACGGATACCTATTCTGCAATTTCTGCAGGTATCGGTTCGCTTAAAGGTCCCCGTCACGGCGGTGCAAACCTTAAAGTTGCCGAAATGATGAATTATCTGAAGGCGGATGTTAACGATATTACGGATGAAGGTCAGATTGCAGACTTCCTCAAAAAGATAATCAACAGAGAAGCCGGTGATAAAAGCGGTCTTGTGTACGGTATGGGTCATGCCGTATATACACTCAGCGATCCCCGTCAGATTATTCTTAAAAGAGAAGCTGCCAAGCTTGCGGATGAAAAAGGCTTTGCTGATGAATTTAAGGCTCTCGATCTTATTGAAAGGCTTACACCCGAAATTTTTGCAAGCGTAAAGAACAACAACAAGAAAATTTGTGCAAATGTTGACCTTTATTCAGGTCTCATATATCAGATGCTTGGTATTCCCGAGGATTTGTACACGCCGCTCTTTGCCATCGCCCGTGTAGCAGGTTGGTCTGCTCACCGTATGGAAGAGCTTATGTTAGGCAACAGAGTTATCCGTCCTGCTTACAAGAATATGGTTGTGCCTAAGGAATATGCTCCGATTGATGAAAGAATATCAGACTTTAAAAACTCACCTGTTTACGTGCCTCTTGATGAGAGATAATTTCCTTTTCATGAAAGGGTTGTGTTTATGAATAAACTTAAAGGTTCTTCAAACGCCATAAGAATGAAACATATCGTCACCATATTTGTTTTGTCTCTGGTTGTGGCGTTGCCGTTGAGAACGTATCAGCTTCTGGTGATGGTGAATCCCGAAAACGGATTTTTCGAAAATTCAAATTTTGCAGTACCGGTGCTTTATATTGCCGCATTTGTGTTTGCCGCATTGATGGTTATTCTGAGCTTTTTCAGCAAGGGGATTCCTGCGCCTAAAATAACGGAAGGTAAAAACTTCGTTCTGGGTTCAGTTTCGCTTGTGCTCAGCGTTGGTTTTGTGTTGGATGCAATAAGAGTTCTGCAGAGTATTACACCTCAGACCGCTTATGGCTTTAATTCCTATGCATCTCAAACGCTTGTTGGTGCATTTATAAAAGAAAACGGCGGGGTTTTCGTTATTCTGGAATTAATTTTTGCCGCTGTTTCTGCCTTGTATTTCATTATATTCGGTGTGAGCTTTTTTGAAGGCAAATCTACTTATAAAAAAATACCGTTAATGGCACTTTCTCCTGTTATCTGGAGTATGTCAATCTTGATTTCAAAGCTTATGAAGCCCGTCAGCTTTATAACTGTTTCAGAGCTGTTGTTCGAAATTTTTGCACTTGTATTTGTTATGATTTTCTTCCTTGCGTTTGCAAGAGTTTCAACGGGTGTGTTTACGGAAAACGGTATGTGGAGCGTTTTCGGTTGCGGCTTTGCCGCAGCGCTTTTCGGCGGTATGATTACAATTCCCCGTCTTATTGCCGCTTTTGTAGGCATTGCACCTGTTGCAGGTCATGAATTCAGCATTACTTATTTTGCTGTTGAGCTTTTTGTGATTGTTGCTTTGTTTTCATTGCTCGGTTTTGGCTTCAAAAACGGTTCAAAAGGTTTTGAAAGCTTTTCGGATTTCAGCTTTGAAAACGATGAAAATATTGTTATAAAAGAGAGTCGTGATGTTTCCGTAGAAGAGGAAGAAACCGTAAAAATCGAAAATGCAGGTGTTGTAGAAGCTGTTTCTGATGATGAGATAAATACTGCAATGAAAAAGCTTTTCGACAAAGGCAGTATTGCGGAAACCGTTGGCGAGGTTGCTGAGGGAGAAACAGAAGAAACCGTTGACGAGGTTACCGAAGAAGAAACAGAGGAAACCGTTGACGAGGTTGCTGAAGAAGAAACAGAAGAAACCGTTGACGAGGTTACCGAAGAAGAAACAGAAGAAACCGTTGACGAGGTTACCGAAGAAGAAACAGAAGAAACCGTTGACGAGGTTGCTGAAAAAGAAACAGAGGAAACAGTTGACGAGGTTTCTGAAGAAGAAACAGAAGAAACCGTTGACGAGGTTATTGAAGAAGAAACAGAAGAAATCGTTGACGAGGTTGCTGAAGAAGAAACAGAAGAAACCGTTGACGAGGTTGCTGAAGAAGAAACAGAAGAAACCGTTGATGAAGTTGCCGAAGAAGAAACAGACGATTTTCTTTCTTTGTCAGATATGGTAATCAGTGATGAAGACGACGAAGATGAAACAGTTGACGAAACCATCAATGAGATTGTCGAGGACGTTGCCGCGATTTCAGAAGATGATGAGAAAACTGCAGATGAAGAACCTGTTACTGAAATTAAGGACAAATCCCGTAAAGAGAAAGCTAAGAAAGAAAAAACCGAAAGAAAAAAACTTTTCGGGAAAAATAAAAAGCAGGATACTGAAGAGGATGATGAAGTAACGTTTGTATCTCTTGCAGACCTCAGAAAAAAGAATTCAGACACAGACAGTGAATAATTTCGGGAGAATCAAAGGATGTTTTTAAACAATATGCTTACTGCCGCTCAGCAGGTGCTTGTATTGTATCTGATTGTTGCGGTGGGCTTTGCGGCTGATAAACTGAATGTTTTCAAGCAGTCAACAGCCAAGCTTTCAAACGATGTTTTGTTTTATATAATCACTCCTACGGTCATAATCCAATCATTTATGAATATGGATTTTGACGTGAAAACCGTAAGCTTATTGGGTATTGCATTTTTGTGTATGTCTGCAACCCTTACAATCGGCATTTTTCTTGCTGTTCCGCTGTTTAAAAAATCCGGTGATAACAGGACTGTTTTTCAGTATGCGGTTACTTACGGAAATATGGGATATATGGCATTGCCCCTTTGTCAGGCAATGCTCGGCAGCGAAGGTGTGTTTTATTGCTCCGCAGGAGTTGTGGCGTTTAACATATTTTCATTTACCCACGGTATATGGCTGATGACAAAAAGTGAGGGTAAAGCATCATTCGATTTCAAAAAGCTTTTGTTTAATCCCGGGGTTATTTCAGTGCTTATCGGTATGCCGCTGTTTGTTTTCGGTATCGAGCTTCCTCAGGTTGTGCAATCAGCGATGGGGCATATTTCAAACCTTAACACACCTCTTGCAATGCTGTTTTTCGGAACGTATATAGCAAACACGGATTTGAAAAAGGTGTTCAGCCTGAAGGAAAATTACATTGTTGCAGTGTTTAAGCTTCTTGTGTTGCCTGCAATTATGTTGGGATTATATAAGCTTGCGGGCGTTTCGGGTGCTCTGCTTACAGCGTGCATAATTTCCGCATCTGTGCCCAGCGCAAACAACACGGTTATGTTTTCTGCAAAATACGGAAAAGATACGGGTGTAGCGTCGCAGGTTGTTGCGTTTAATTCAGCCTTGTCTGTATTAACGATTCCTGTTATGGTGGCATTGAGCAAGCTATGATGAAATATAATTTACCGTTAAGTGATATTCTGCCATGTGCAGTGTGCAGCTTTGATGACGTGGGAGAGCTTTTGCCTTGCCGTGCAAAATCACGGATTCCGCAAAATGCCAAAAGCGTTTTCGTTTATCTTTTTCCATACCTTCTGGAAGATGCTGTTTATAAAAATTCAAACGTTTCAAAGTATGCAGTGCCCCGTGATTATCACATTGTTGCAGGTGAGTATCTGCAAAAGCTGACAGAAGAATTAAGGGAAAGGTTTCCCCGAAATCAATTTGAGTTTTTTTGCGATAATTCACCCATAAATGAGGTTGAGGCGGCAGTTAATTGCGGATTAGGGGTCAGGGGTCTGAACGGACTTCTTATAAACGAAAAATACGGGAGCTATTGTTTTATCGGTGAAATTGTTACCGACCTTGAGGTTGAATGCTCTTCGGTGAGTAAAATCCACTGTATGCAATGCGGATTGTGTGTTGAAAAGTGTCCTGCGGGAGCAATCAGCTTAAACGGTGTTGATAAAAACAAATGCCTTTCACATATAACTCAGATGAAGGGCGGACTTTCCTCAGAAAATATAGATTTAATAAAAAACAGCGGATGTATATGGGGCTGTGATGTTTGCCAGGATGTTTGTCCCATGAATAAAAATGCGGCTGTTACACTTATTGAAGAGTTTAAAAGTACCGCAGTCAGTGAATTTGTTGAAAACGGTAATATTGAAGACAGAGCATACAGCTGGCGCGGAAGAAGGGTTATTGAAAGAAATCTCGGTTATATTAAGTAATCGTGCAGAAAATCAGTAAAGGAGCAAAATATTTTGAAGCTTGTAATCGGTATTGTCAACAGTGATGACGTGAACGAATTGCTTTCGGAAATCACGAAAGCATCTTTTCAATCAACAAAGCTTTCCACCTCGGGCGGATTTTTAAAAATGGGTAATGTTACCGTGCTTGTCGGTGTTGAGGATGAGCGTGTTGACGAGGTTATTGAGATTTTCAAGGGTTGTTGCTCAAGAAGAAAGCAGATGGTGTCAACAACACCGCCTTTTCTCGGTGAAGGCTTCATAACCGCCGCACCTGTGGAGATTACAATTGGCGGTGCAACCTTGTTTGTTGTTGACGTTGAAAAGTTTATGAAGATATGAATATGGAAAATATTTTTTCAAGTGAGATAATTACCACCCTTAACAGCTTGTTTTCAGACGGACGCTGTCCCCATGCGGTGCTTATTGACGGCGGCTCTGCCGAGGATAGGCAGATGCTTTCCCGACTGACAGCGAAAAGAATAGTGTGCGGTAAAGGTGAAAACAGCCCTTGTAACGAGTGTGAAAATTGCCGGAAGGCTGATGAGAATATACACCCTGATATAATCACCGTTGCAAGGCCCGACGATAAAAAATTCTTTGTCAAAAGTGATGTTAAAAATATGGTGGCAGAGGCTTACCTTACACCCAACGATGCTTTGAAAAAGGTGTATATTATTTCAGAAATTCAGCAGATGAATGAAGAAAGTCAGAACCTTTTGCTTAAAATACTTGAAGAGCCTCCACATTACACGGCATTTGTTCTCACTTCCCAGAATGCGAACGGTGTTATAGGCACGGTTTTATCGAGAGTTGTTCGATTAAGGTTGGGGAAAAACAACGGTGTGCAATTCAGTGAAAATGCGGTTGAGGTTGTAAAAAAACTGACGTCGGCCGTGTGCTCGCCTTATGAATATGATAAAATTCAGGCAACGGCGTCCCTTGACGGGAACAAAAAATTAACTGCCGAGGTGCTTGAGCTTATGGTTATTGTTCTGCGCGATGCAGTGGCGCTAAAAAACGGCGGAGCTGCTCTTGCAGGTGAGCTTAATAAACAAAGCAAAGAAATTGCCGATTCAAACTCAGTAAAGAATATTCTTGATATGTGTGATGTTGTTTGCGGCTTGCACCGTTCATTGGATAACAACCCCAATTACACATTGCTCTCGGCAGTTCTTTGTGCAAAACTATAAAAAATATAAAAAACTCAAAATTAAACGGAGATATATTATGGCAGAAGTTGTAGGTATAAGATTTAAAGAGAACGGAAAAATGTATTACTTTGACCCGGACAATAAAACCTTTTCGAAAAACGAAAAGGTAATTGTTGAAACCGTGCGAGGTATTGAATGCGGTGAGGTTGTTTCACCCAATCATAAAATCAGTGACGAAGAAATTGTGCATCCGCTCAAAAGGGCTCTCAGGGCGGCAAATGCAGAGGATATAAAAATACTTGAAAATAATCGCAAAAAAGAGATTGAGGCTTTTGCTTTTTGTGAAAAAAAGGTTGAGCAATTAGGTCTTGATATGAAGCTTATTGAGGTTGAGTGCACCTTTGACGGGGGTAAAATGCTGTTCTATTTTACATCCGATGACAGAGTGGATTTCAGGGAGCTTGTAAAAATTCTTGCTTCTCAGTACAGAACACGTATTGAAATGCGCCAGATAGGTGTGCGTGACGTTTCAAAAATGATTGGCGGTCTGGGTATCTGCGGAAGACCCTTCTGTTGCTCTCAGTTCCTGGATGATTTTCATCCGGTATCAATAAAAATGGCAAAGGAGCAAGGACTTTCTCTTAATCCCGGTAAAATAAGCGGTACCTGCGGCAGACTTTTGTGTTGCTTGAAGTATGAGCAGGAGTCATACGAGTATCTTGCAAAAATCACACCTCGTGTAGGTTCGGTTGTTGATACAAGAGAGGGCAGAGGTACGGTTACTGAAAGCAATCTTCTTACAGGTAAGCTTAAAGTAACTCTTGACAGACGACCCGAAGCAATTCCTGCAGAGTTTTCAAGAAAAGAAGTGAAACTGGTTAAACGTGCTAAAATTAACCCTGAAACTGAAGAGGATGCATTCACGGAAGAATAAGTATTTCGTCAATAAAACCTGAATATGGTTGAAAAAATAAAATTTTCTATTGATTTCTTAAAAAATTGTGTTACAATGAAGGCACAAACCATTACAAGGAGGTAAGACAAATGGCATACAAAATTACAGACGCTTGTATTTCTTGCGGCGCTTGTGCTGCTGATTGCCCCGTAGAAGCAATTTCTGAAGGCGATGGCATCTATGTTATCGACGCTGACAAGTGCATCGATTGCGGTGCTTGCGAAGGCAGCTGCCCCGTTGGTGCTCCTGTTGCAGAATAATCATACTGTAAAACAATTTGTCGCAGAACATAAAATTAAGCGGTTGACTCTTTTGAGTTTAACCGCTTTGTTTTTTGCCCCGAAGGTATTATTCGGGGCAATTTTTTCGTCTTAAAATGCGTCTTAAAAAATATCAAAATAAAATGTAAAAAAACTGTAAAAATATTTGTTTTTATATAAATAATATGTTATAATTAACCGATAATGGATTTTTGCCATTAAATTTCAACCGGAAACTGAAAAACGGGTGTAAATTATGAACTGTAAAAAGGTACTTATAATCAAAGGCTCTGCCCGTAAAGAGGGTTACACAAACCGTTTGTGTGATGTTGCGGAAGAATTTCTCGCAGACAGCGAAATTGAAATTTTTGATGCTTACAGAGAAAAGTTCTTGACTTGTGACGGATGTAATTACTGTGAAAAAAACGGTAGATGTAAAAATCGCGATTTGGATACTTTTTTCAGAAGCTTTGAACAAGCCGATTTGATTATTATTGCTTCTCCCATATATAACGGTACGTTCACAGCACCCGTTAAAGCACTTATTGACAGGTTTCAGTTTTATTACACAGGCTTTTATGCAAACGGCAAACGTCAGCAGATAGAAAAACGACGTAAAGCTGTTTTCATTGCTTCTTCAGGTAGGGACGGCATTAAAAGCTTTGAGTTTATGAAATGGCAGTTATCCTGTGCATTTTCTATTCTTAATATAGAGTTTACGGGGAGTGTTTTATGCTCTCATACGGATACACAGCCACAGTTCAGCAAGGCTGTTGAGGATTTGAAAAGGAGATTGACAGATGAGTAAGAGCAAATTGAGAATCACGGCACTTCTTACGGCTGTTGTTATATCGGCTGTTTCGCTTATTGCAGTTGCGGCAACGGCTGTTATTGATGATACGACGTTTAAGAATAATACACCTTCATATATCACTCTTAATAAACCTGCAACAGGCGCATTAAATGCTGAGGATGATTACGAAGCGTATATTTTTGAAATTGAAGAGGACGGTGTTTTGTCTTTAAGGCTTGACCACGAAGAATCAATTGATATTTCAAGAGTCGGCTGGCGAGTGACCCTTTATAAGATTATTGAGGGTGAAACGCGGGAATACAGAGAAATAGCTTATTACGAATCCTTTTGGAATAAGGTTACATCTGCCTGGGGTGAAACGGGCTTAACAAAAGGTGCTTATTGCATTGTTGTAAGAGCGGGGTCTTATTTTGTTCAGAGTGGTTTTACTCTTGTTACAATGTTCACAGCTACCGATATTTATGAAAAAGAGCCAAACGATACTGTGGAAGAGGCAACACTTATGCAGGTCAAATACGGTAAATACGGTGCTTCTGCAAACCGCGAAAACGGAGCAGATATGGACTGGTTCGTGTTTGAGCTTAACGAAGACAGCTGTGTTAATCTCTCCTTCACACACGCGGACAAAGCCTTCCCCACAATCGGATGGAGCATCACTCTTCTTACGGAGGAGCTTGAAACCATAACGCAGTTCACCTCCCGCCTTAATGAAACGCTTGTAAAAACAGGTGTTATAGGTCTGAGGAGCGGCAGATATTATATCAAGGTTGAATCACAGACAAATATGGTTGATACATACACCCTGCTTGTGGGCGCGGATAAAGCGATCAATAATGAGTTTGAGCTTAATGATGCTCCCGAAAATGCAACGGAGCTTCCGGAGAACGTAACAATAACGGGCAGCCTTGCAGACCGTATGCTTGGTCTTGATAAGGATTATTTCAGATTTTCAGTACCTGCTGACGGTTATATCGATTTTGAATTTTCTCACGAGCTTATTGAAGGCGACAAAAAGGGTTGGAACATTCGTATTATCAAACCTATGGAGGACGGAAGCTACTACGAGGTTGTGAGAAAAATTTCCAAATGGAACGAAGAACGTTACATTATTGAATATCTCGGTCTTGAAGCGGGTGATTATTACGCTTGTATAGACGGTGACTCGGTGAATTATAACTGCGCAACCTATGCGTGCAAATGGAGCTTTACCGAAAAAGCTAATTTTGAAAAAGAACCCAACAGCATTATAAGGCGTGCTGAGAGCATCAGCTTCGGACAATATTACCACGGTGCAATTATTTCAACCGACGTGCTTTATGATGAAGATTTCTATAAATTTGAACTGACGGAAAACACAAGGGTTTGCCTTGAATTTTATCACACTAAGACAAACGACATAGAAAACTGCTGGATAGCAAGTATAGTTGATGAGGATGGCTTTGAAATGGCTTCGGTGAAATCCCATCTTAATGAAAGGCTTGTTACAACGGGTGTTATTGAGCTTCCTGCAGGTGTCTATTACGTAAAAATCGAGACGGGTATGTACGGTTCTGAAATGCCCTATTACTTCAGACTGGTAAGGTGAGAAGCTGTTGAAAAAAATTTTGGCAATAGTGCTTGTTTTTCTGGTTGTGTTTCTCTCGGGGTGTAACGTGTCTGAGTTCGACGAAAATGATAAAAACGTAATTGTTACTTCGTTTTATCCCGTATATATTTTTACTCTTAATCTAATTGACGGTATCGATGGTGTTGAGGTTTTCCGTATGGCAGAAAATAATACGGGCTGTCTTCACGATTATACCCTTACTGCCAAGGATGCAAAGATGCTCAGTGATGCAGACGTGCTTGTTATAAACGGCGCGGGTATGGAGCTTTTTGTTGAGGATTTGTATAAAACTGTTGAAAAGCTTCCGGTTATTGATTCCTCTGAGGGTATTGAACTTATATGCAATGATTCGCACGCTCACGACCACGAGGAAGAGTCACACGCAGGTCATGACCATAATCACAGTGTCAATTCCCATATATGGTTGTCTGTGGACAATGCAAAAATGCAGGTGCTTAATATAAAAAACGGTCTTGTTAAAGCATTTCCGCAGTATGAAAATCAGATTTCCCTGAATTGCGGGGAGTACCTTAAAAGACTTGATGCGTTGGACAAGCAGATAAAAGAAAATTATTCCGTTCCCGAAGGGAAGAGGATAGTAACGTTCCATCGTGCTTATGATTATATGGCCCGGGATATGGGGCTGGAAATTGCGGCTTGCATTGAGAGTGATGACGGAAAAGAGCCGTCAACAAAAAGGCTTGCTCAGCTTTGCGATGAAATGCGCGAACAAAATATAAAAGCACTTTTTACGGAGTCGGATTACAGCGGAAGTGCGGCAGACATAGCGGCTTCTGAAATCGGAGCACGGGTATATGCTTTGAATCCCGTTTTAAAGGGTGAAGAAAAGCTTACGGCATACGAGGAAATTATGCTTGAAAATTACAGAATTATTTATGAGGCGGTGAAATAATGGCTTCCGAAAACGGTTGCGGTCTTTGCAAAATATCGGTAAATAAAATAGGTGTCAGAAAAGGCGGCGATGTTCTTCTTTCGGATGTGTCATTTGAACTGCATTGCGGTGAGCTTACGGCTGTTATCGGTGTTAACGGTGCGGGTAAAACCACGCTTGTGAAATCCATTCTTGGTGAAATAAAGCATGAGGGCAGCGTGGGCTTTGAATCCCATGACGGTGAAAAAATAAGCAAGGTAACCATAGGTTATGTTCCTCAGCACCTTGATTTCGACCGCTCTGCTCCTGTCAGCGTAGAGGATTTTCTTCTTGTGGGCAGAACAAACACTCCCATTTGCTTCAGACGAAACAAAAAGCTTTCAAAGGAGCTTGATGAGGCGCTTGAAACGGTTGGTTGCCTTGATTTGAAAAAAAGACGTCTCGGCGAGCTTTCGGGTGGCGAGCTTCAAAGGGTTATGCTTGTTAACGCACTTTATCCGTTACCTGAATTACTTATTCTTGACGAGCCTGTTTCCGGTGTGGATGCAGGCGGAAGCGAGCAGTTTTATAAGGCAATATTAAATCTCAAGCAGAATTACCACATGGCAATTGCAATGGTATCACACGATTTGGGAATTGTAAGGGAATTTGCCGATAATGTTGTGCTTATAAATAAAACCGTTCTTAAAAGCGGTTCTGCGGAAGAGGTTTTTGACTCGGAAGAGTTTAATAAGGTCTTTTTCCACGTTCCGGGTAAGGAGGTTGGAATATGAATGTAATTTATTCTGTTTTTTCTCTTCTTCCCTTTAGCTGGGCAGATTATAAATTTATGGTCAATGCCCTTGTTGCAGTTGTGCTTATTGCACCGCTTATGGGTATCCTGGGCACAATGGCAGTTAATAACAAAATGGCTTTTTTCTCAGACGCTTTGGGACACAGTGCTTTCACGGGCATTGCTCTCGGTGTGCTTCTGGGTATAAAAAATGAATTGATTTCACTTGTTGCATTTGGTGTGTTTGTTGCCCTTGTGATAACTCGGGTGAAAAACAAAGGGAACACATCGTCGGACACGGTTATAAGCGTATTCTCCTCCGCGAGTGTTGCTTTAGGACTGCTCGTTCTCTCTTACGGCGGCAGCTTTTCAAAATACAGTGCGTATCTTGTGGGCGACATACTGAGCATAACCGGTAAAGAGATACTTTGTTTGTTAATTACACTTGTTGCCGTTGTTGTAATCTGGGTTTTGATTTACAACAAGCTTCTTGTTATTTCCGTTAACCCTGAGTTGGCGGCCAGCAGAGGAATAAAAACAAGCGTGTATGAAAATGTTTTTGTGGTGGTTGTAGCAATTGTTGTTATGATTTCCATAAAATGGGTGGGCATTCTTCTTATAAACTCACTTCTTATTTTACCTGCCGCGGCGGCAAGAAACGTTGCAAGGAATTCCAGACAGTATCTTGCGGTTTCGGTAATGTTTTCATTGGCTTCATCTGTGGGGGGACTTCTCATATCCTTCTACGCGGATACCTCTGCAGGTGCAACAATTGTGACCGTTTCGGCAATAATCTTTTTTGTTACATACTTATTAAGAAAAAAATAATCCCGAAAGGAATGTATATATATGTTGTTTTCACAAGACATTGGTGTGGACCTCGGTACAGCTAATACCCTTGTATTTGTTAAAGGTAAGGGTATCGTAATCAGAGAACCGTCGGTAGTTGCGGTTGATGAAAGAACAAATCCAAAAACAGTTGTTGCTGTTGGCGCGGATGCCAAAAGAATGATAGGCAGAACACCCGGTTCAATTACTGCGGTAAGACCCCTTAAAGACGGTGTTATTGCAGACTTTGATATGACCTCGGATATGCTTAAAGCATTTATAAAAAGAGCGATCAGCGGCTCACCCTTCAATAGGGCAAGAGTTATGATTTGTATACCCTCAGGAGTTACAGAGGTTGAGAGAAGAGCCGTTCACGATGCGGCAAAAAGTGCAGGCGCCAGATATGTAAGCCTTATTGAAGAGCCGATGGCTGCGGCTATCGGTGCGGGACTTCCCGTGCTTGAGGCAACCGGTAGTATGATTGTTGACATCGGCGGCGGTACGTCAGAGGTTGCGGTTATTTCCCTTGGCGATATCGTTACGTCAAAATCAGTAAGGGTTGCGGGTGACAATTTTGATGAAGCAATTATTTCTTATGTAAAAAGAACCTTCAACCTTCTTATAGGTGAACGTTCAGCAGAAGATATTAAGCTTAAACTCGGTTCGGCTTATCCTTATGAAGGTGAAGCTGCAATGGAAATAAAGGGCAGAAACCTTATTGACGGTCTTCCCAAATCAGTTGAAATAACAAGTGAGCAGGTGCGTCAGGCTCTTGCTGACCCCGTTGACGAAATTCTTGATTCAATTCGCTATACGTTAGACAGAACGCCCCCTGAGCTTTCTGCAGATATTATTGAACGCGGAATCACTCTTACGGGTGGCGGTGCGCTTCTTCGCGGACTTGATAAGCTCATTTCAACCGAAACAGGTATGCCCGTTAAGGTTGCTGAAAATCCCCTTGACTGTGTTGTAAGGGGTACGGGTATTTGTCTTGAAAAAGACCTTTTAGGATTCAACAGCAAATAACTTTAAGGATTGATAAAATGAAAAGATTTTTTCATTCAAGCGGTTTCAAAACACTTGTGGTTATTGCCGTGGTAATGCTTTTAGGTGTGCTTTGTGCGGTAATAAGCCACAATGCAGCTTCACCGTTTACTACGGCGGTGGGAACAGTTTTTTCACCATTACAGAAGCTTTCTGCGGCAATTGAAGAAAACCTCGGAGAGGTTTCTTCTGCTTTTACCTCCTCCTCTGTTTACAAAGAGGAAAACGAGGCGCTCAAAAAAGAGCTTGAAGAGTATCGTGTAAAGCTTGCAGATTATGACGATATGAAAAAGAAAGTTACCGCATACGAAGAGTTTTACGGGATAAAACAGAAAAATGCGGATTATAAATTCAGCTACGGCTCCGTTATTTCGAGAGACGCGGCAGATGCTTACAATTCCTTTGTACTTAACACCGGTTCAAAGGACGGTGTCGATGTTGGTGATCCGGTTATTTACGGTGAATATATTGTGGGAATTGTAAGAAAAGTTAATTATACTACCTGCGTTGTTTATACCGTTCTTGATCCAAGGGTAAATATAGGTGCTTTTGAATCTGCTACCCGTGAGTACGGATATGTCAGCGGTGATGCGGATTTATATAAAAAGGGTCTTTGTAAATTGCAGGGTCTTGATTCATCCACATCCGTTGTAAGCGGCGGTGTTGTCTGCACATCGGGTGCAGGCGGTGTTTTCCCCGACGGACTTATAATCGGTGAGGTTACTGCAGTTAAAAACGACGACGTTTCTTCAGCATATTATGCTGAAATAAAGCCTTTTGCCGATGTATCGGAAATTACTGATGTTTTCGTTATAACCTCTTTTGAGGGGCAGGGTGAAGGTGAAATAAAACAATAAATGACGATAGGGAAAGAGGTGAAAACCCTTGCATTATGACAATAACAGACCCAAATACATAAGATATGCCATTTATACCGCAGTAATTGTTTTTGCGGCTGTTTTACAAAATTCTTTGAATATTATTCCTGAAATTTTCGGTGCAAGGGCATTCATACTTTTGCCTTTATGCGTTTGTATAGCAATGTTTGAGAGAGAAATTGCATCTGCGGTGTTTGGCGCAGTCGCAGGTGTTTTATGGGATGTCAGCGCAGGTCAAGACGGATTCAATGCGTTTGTACTTTTGCTGATAGGTGCTGTATGCAGCTTGCTTATAAGCCATTTTATGAGAAGAAATGTTCTTACTGCTGCCGTTCTCGGTGCGGGTTCAATTGCGGTATACAATATCCTTTACGTCCTGATAAACCTTATGGCACAGGGCTCAGGCGGCTCTGTAAAAGAATTGTTTGTGTTCTATCTTTTGTCGGGTATATATACAATGATATTTGTTCCCGTAGGTTATTTCCTTGTGTCGTATATACACGAAAATCATAAGACTGCCGATGAATAATTATTAAAACAAAAAATTTGATGTGTCTGAATTCTTGAATTTTAGGTGTACAAGGTATTTGAAGGTAATTTATTATGTCTATTGAAATACGAAAAAGAAGAAGAGTGGCAGGTACCGTTATAATTGCGGTAGGTTTCCTGTTTCTTGTATTCGCTCTTGTGAAAACGCAGATAATTGATGCTGATGAATATAAAGCAGCGGCAAAAAGCCTTTCTGTTTCAAGCAGTGTTGTTAAAGCTTCCCGCGGTGAAATCCTTGACTGTAACGGTGTTGCGCTTGTTACAAATCGTCAGGGTAATTCAATTGTGTTTAAATATGCGGATTTTCCCGAATCTAAGGACCAGGCTGCGAGAAACGAGCTCATATATTCTCTCATAAAGCTTTTTGAAAAGAATAATCTTGAATGGATTGACAGACTCCCCGTTGTTTATTCCGGCGGTAAGCTTGTTGTGGACAAGGAAAAGGATAAAGAGTTTGAGTATATGGTTTCGGAAAATATGCTTGAGCTTTCCAAAGGGGTAAAATCCACTCCCGAGGAGTGCTTGGATGCGCTTATTAAGCGTTACGGATTAGAGGCGTATTCAAAAGAGGATGCCAGAAAAATTGCCTCCGTTTGCTTCGGTATGAAATATTTATCCTTTTCAGTTTCATCTCCGTATACCTTTGCAGAGGATGTGCCTTCAGAGCTTGTTTCAACCATAATGGAAATGAGCGATACGTATCCGGGTGTTTCCTTTGAAAGCATAAGCTACAGAGAATACAGTGACAAAAAAAGCTTTTCTCACATTCTGGGTGTTGTAGGCTCTATCAGCTCTGAGGAGTATGAGGCAGAAAATAATCTTCTTAACGAAAAGCTTAATGACGATACACTTACGGCTACAGAAATTCTTAATCTGAAAAACAATGCGTACTCTCTTGATGACAGCTACGGTAAAAGCGGTATTGAAGCTGCTATGGAGTCATATCTGAGAGGTAGTAATGGCGTTAAAACAACTACCATCGAATCAGACGGCTCGGTAGTTGAGGATTATTCAATAAAGCCGGTTCAGGGAAATACAGTTGTTACAACTATTGATGCAGGCTTGCAGAAGGTTGCCGCAAAAGCCTTGGCTGATATGCTTGTGGATAACAAGAATTCTGCTTATTTCGGCACAGCAGGTGCAATGGTTGTGCTTAATTGTAAAACGGGCGCGGTGCTTGCAAACGTATCCTTGCCCACTTACGATATTACAAGATATTACATTGATTATGAAAAACTTTCCGCCGATAAGGAAAGTCCCTTGTGGAATCGCGGTATGCAAAGTGCCTATGCTCCCGGCTCAACAATGAAACCGGCAGTTGCACTTGCGGCGTTAGAGGAAAAGGAAATCACTGTCGGCAGTACGTGCTACTGCAACGGTACTTATGTGCTTGAGGATCAGACCTTTAAGTGCCTCGGCTCTCACGGACATCTTAACGTTACAACAGCTCTTGAGAAATCCTGCAATATCTTTTTCTTTGAAATGGGTAAGAAATTGGGTATTGATAAAATGAATAAATACAGTAACCTTCTCGGTCTGGGTCAGAAAACAGGTATAGAGCTTCCGGAAGCAGAGGGTATGCTGGCAAGTGTTGCAAATAAAGAGGCCGCGGGTCAGCTTTGGTTACCCGGTGATACGGTGCAGGCGGCAATCGGTCAGTCGGACAATCTTTTCACACCCTTACAGCTTGCAAACTACTGTGCAACCATTGCCAACGGAGGTACACGCTATAAACCGTATATTATTAAATCAGTACTTTCCTCCGATATGTCGGAAATTATATATGAAACTGAGCCCACTGTGCTCAATACTCTTAACGTAAGTGAAACCAACCTCAATATTGTCAGACAGGGTATGCGTCAGGTTATTACAACCGGCTCATGTAAAACTGCATTTAAGGACTGCCTGATTGATGCGGCGGGAAAAACAGGTACATCTCAGTTGAAAAGAACAACGGCGTCAGGTGTTACAATGGTTTGCAACAACGGTTTCTTTATATCCTTCGCACCTTACGACGACCCTGAAATTGCTATTGCAATTGTGGCAGAAAACGCTTTGACCGGTAGTAATACCTCTAAAGCGGCTGTGCCTGTGTATAATTACTATTTCGGTCAGAAAACAAAGTATGATATCGACCGTACACAAAATACACTTATTCCGTAGGTGAAAGTTATGAAAATTATTACGGTTGCCTCAGCAAAAGGCGGCGTAGGAAAATCAACTTTTTGTTATGCTGTGGGCAAGATGTTATCTGACCACGGAAAAAGAGTGCTTCTTGTTGATATGGATATCGGTGTGAGAAGCCTTGATATTCTTTTGGGTGTGGCAGAAAGAATTGTTTATAATTGGGGTGACGTAATAAACGGAGCCTGCGATTACAGAAGTGCGGTTGTCGAAGCGTATAATAATTTATTTGTTTTGCCTGCACCTCTTGATTTCAACGAAAAATACACATCAGAATCATTCTGCGAAATAATTTCACTTTATGAAAAGGATTTTGATTTTGTTTTTCTTGATTCACCGGCCGGGCTTGAAAGCGGATTTGAGCTTGCTTCGGGTGCTTGTGACAGTTGCGTTGTTATGTCAACTCCCGATGCTATAAGCATAAGAGCCGCATCATACGCTTCTGAAAAAATCCGTAAAGCCGGAGTTTCAGATGTGCGTCTTGTAGTAAATAAGTTTGATAAGCGTTACCATAAAAGAATTAACGTTGATGATTTTATTGATACGGTGGGTGCTCGGCTTCTTGGTATAATCCCCGATTCCCAGGAAATATACGCTTCCGTGAACGGTGAAAAAATACCGTATACCAGTAAGGGTAATCAGGCGTTTTTAAGAATTTCCAAAAGAATTTGCGGAGAGAGTTTGCCATTCAGAGCTAAAAATCTTTGATTGTTATTGACATTTGTATTTTTAATAGTATAATAAAGTTGCCCGAAGAAAAGTAGCTACGCTTCGTGCCGAAAATAAAACAGGGGAGCTGACGGACGTCGGCTGAGAAAGAAAACATCCCTTTTCTGACCCTAATAACCTGATGCGGATAATGCCGCCGTAGGAAAAATAATCCGGAAGTTTCTCCCTATGGCTGTGTGACCGCCGTAGGGAGATTTTAATTCGGAGGAAAAATTATGGAAAAATTAACAAAAAAACAAAAAATCAGACGACTTGCCGAAAGTGCAATAATGCTTGCTTTAAGCACAATTCTTGCTGAATTTGCGGTGTTTAAGCTGCCTTATGGCGGAAGTGTTACCCTTTTCAGTCAATTGCCGTTGGTGGTGATTTCTTACCGCTATGGTGTGAAGTGGGGCGGATTTACGGGTCTTGTTATGGCGTGCATACAGATGCTGTTCGGACTTGAGAATTTCTCTTATGTAAGCGGAATATGGGCGTATCTGATACTTATATTTGCTGATTACATTATTGCTTTTGGTGTTCTCGGTCTTGGCGGAATGTTCAAGAATAAAATAAAAAAACAGTCAATTTCATTGGCTGTAGGCAGTATTGTTGTTTCGTTTATAAGATTTCTGTGTCACTTTATAAGCGGTGTTACTATCTGGAGCAGCTATGCAGAGAACACATCGGTGTGGGCATATTCTCTTACATATAATGCAAGCTATATGTTACCCGAGCTGATAATTACCGCCGTGGGTGCTTTTGGTATCGCTTCTTTATTCGACCTTTCATCACCTGAGATAAAGGTTAGAAAAGCTAAAAAGTAAATAAATTGTAAACCTCCTTGAGATGTTTGTATTTTTATTTGAATTTTTCTTTCAATAATGATACAATGAAAAATATATTCATCTGAGGAGGTTTTTCCTTGAAAGAACAAGAAAATAATTTAATGCCTGAAGAACAGGTTAACGAGAATCCCGTTGAGGATGCGAAAGAACCTGCTTGCGAGAATACACCCGAGCAGGAGCTTAACGAGGAATTAGAGAATATTGCCGAGCTTTTCAGAACTGAGCTTGCAAAAGCGCAGGAGGCTGAAAGCGAAGATGGCGTTACTGCAGAGGAAAATGACGAAGCTGCAGAAGAAACGCAAGCAACAGAGGGAACAGGGCAAACAGAGGAAGTTGCACTTTGTGCTTGTTGCGGTGAAGAGCCAAAGCCTGAAAACGGTGATTACTGTGAAAAATGCATTGAAAATATGCGCCACTATCCAATCGGTTTTGCAAATATTATTATAGCGGTGCTTATAACTGTTATGGCAGGTGTATCCGCTTTCACTTTTTTTCAGGATGTTGAAGGCTATTCGTATGCTTACGAGGCAAAAAAGGATAAGGCAGACGGTTTCTTGACCTCCTCATTAGAAAATTATGATATGGGTATTTCTTTCTTTAAGAGCAGAAAAGCAAACCCTACCAATCTTTACTTTGAAAGTGCAGAGGTTGTTTTTAACACAATGTCAGCAGGCACATCATCAATGAATGATGTGGCACAGAGGATTGAAGATGGCATAGGCGATTCAAATCCGAATTTGTTTATTTATAAAAATAACGTTGATATGCGTAATGAAAGTATGGTGCTTTACGGCACTATGAAGTCATTTTACGATATTATGAACAGCGGTCAGTATTCAACCTATGAGGCAGTTATGGCAGAGGTTGAAAAGCTTGTGGGTACAGAGCTTACCGTGACTTCAATTGACGGAAAAACAGAGCAGAAATTCACTGCGGATGAGGGTATGCTTCGTTTTTGCCAGTATATGTATGCATATACATCCGGTCAGTATGAGGATGCCGAAAAATATCTGAGAAAGGTTTACGAGCTTAAATCTGACTACGTGTGGCTTTACGCTTACGAATTAGCTTTTTCAGATATAAAAAGCGGTAATCTTGAAGAGGCAAAAAAGCTTGCTGATGCAATTTGTGAAAACAACAAAGAGGAATCGGATTCCTATTGTCTTAATTCTGCAATTGCAAGAATGTCGGGTGATACCGAAGGTGCAATTAAATTTGCAGATGAAGGACTTAAATATTGTCCGACTGATGCAGAAATTTTAAGAAATAAAGCGATGGCATACGTTGCTGCAGGTGATATAAAGAATGCCGGTGCATCTATAAACGAGGCATTGTCATACAATCAATACGGTTTGCTTTATTACACTGCAATAGTAATTGAAAACGAGCAGGGTAATAAAGAAAGTGTTGAAGAAATGAAAAAAATTCTTGAAGATAACGGTATTCCGCTGTCAGAAAGATTGAACAGCTATCTCGGTGGAAAAATCACCGCAAAACAGCTTTTTACAGAAGGGACAGGTGAGGTAGAATGAATTATATTTACGTAGCAACACGTGTTTTAACGTATTTCGGTACCTTACTCAGAACTATCTGGGAGCATATTGTATGCCGTGTATGTAAAATTGCCGCAGAGGATGTAAGAGCTTTTAAGAATGATGAGCTCTGCGGTCACGTTGAACATGAGGTTATTCGCAGAACGAAGCACGCTTTCCTTATGTGCTTTGTACCCTTTACAATGAACTTTTTGCTCGGTATATGCTTTTTGCTTACGGGCTCTTACAGACTTGTTTATTTAGGCGACACAACTGTTTATCAGGCATTCCTTTTTATGTGGATGGGTATTTCGTGCCTTGCTAACTGTGCGCCGTCTTTTGAAGATATGTTAGCTTTTAAGGACTGTGTTTACAGCGGCAAAAGTAAAGCGCTTAAAATAATACTTGCACCTTTCTTTGGTGTGGTATGTGCGGCGGCTTGCCTTGAAAAATATTCACTGACGTTTATTCTTTCCATTGCTTTCGGAGTGGCTTTTCCGTATCTTACAGCGTGGATTATGCCTTTGATAAGTAAATTTATGAGCTTGTAAAATATTAAAAACGCGACCCGGAGAATTCTCTGAGTCGCGTTTTGTTACATAATATTTTGTGTAAGCACAATTTCATCTGTGTCTGTGAAAGATGCAATGATTCCGTTCCTGTGCTCTGTTGAAACAATGGGGGCTTTTGCAACCATTGTAAGATTCCATTTTACATTGGGGTAGATTTTACCGATGTAGTTTGTGCAAACTGCAATTTCGGGCTTCAGGGTTTTTAAGAATTTCATTGAAGAAGAACCGATATATCCGTGATGACCGATTTTTAAAAGGTCGATATCACCGATGGCCTCCATACAAATTTCTTCCGCGCCCGTGTCTGCGGTAATATCTGCTGCAAGGAAAGCAGATTTTTCACCTTTTGTAATCTTAACGCCGATACTGTTTGCATTTTCGCCTTTGTCTATATAATAATCAGGCGGATTAGTGTTTACAAAAAGACATGTGAAATCTTCAAAGCGGAAGGCTTCTGAGGGGAGGTTACTTATTACGGGAATGCTTTTACCGTTTAAAGCTTTAATTATGCTTCGGTATAAATCGCCGTTCCCCCAGTTTTCATCATCAAGCTTATTTAAGGCTTTTTCGCTATATTCCTTTATATAAGCCTTTTTGATTTGAATATTCGGGTCATTGATAATGGTGACAAAGTTGCCGGCGTGGTCATAATGCATATGTGTTGCAACAATAAAATCAAGTGTAACATTACCGCTTTTGTCAGCGGCTGTCTTTTTTATATAGGTTAAAACCTCTTCTTCAAAGCCCTTGTATTCGGTCTTCCTTCGCGGATTTTTGTTGCCCTCGCCTGAGTCGATAAGTGCAAAATGACCGTTGCTTTCAATGAGTATGCAGTCAGAATTTGCGGTGTTAAGAAAGTGGAGTCTGTCAACGCCGTATGCTTCCGTAAACGTTTCGTTTACGATATTCAATTCGGAAACGTATTTGTTATCCAATGCAATTGTAATAATATCCAGAATAAATACCGAAAGCATAATTCCCGTAACAACCCACGTTGCAATAACTCTTGCAAGCTTCTTTTTGTCTTTTGTTTTCATTTTGTTACACTCCTTTCTGCGGAGTGCGCTTTTCTGTTAATGAATATACTAAGAGTAAAAATAATTGCAGTTGCATTGAAAAAATCCAAGGAAACAAAAGCAATGGAGCACACAGCAAACACCATAATATCAAAAGGCTTTCTTCTTTTGAAAATTTTTGATAATGCCGAAAACGGTACACTCTGCCAGGAGGCAACAATGAGCATTGCACCGGCTGTGTGCATGGGAAGTCTTGAAATGAATTCAGGAAAAACAAAGGTAATAAAAGCTATTGTTATAAGTGAGGTTATTGCTGAAATTATGCCGTAGCCTCTTATTTTATATGCGTTAACAGGGGTAAAAGAGAGCAATCCGTTGAAAATGTTAGCGGTAGTAAACCCTTTTTCATCCTCGTCAAGAATTACGAAGAACGCCCCCAGAATTAAACCGCCCATTAAGAAAATCGGAATTTGAAGGGGCTGTACAGATGAAAAATTTGTAACACCTTCAAACGAAATAGGGGTGAGTGTGAGGCTGACCGCTTCGTTTATTGTTGTTAAATCCTTTTGCGGATTTAAAAATAAATTTAATATAAAAGGAATTAAAATTGTTATAAACGGTGCAGGGAGATATTTGTTGAGCTTTTTGAATTTGAAGGGGAAGGTTATCATTGCAAAAAGTGTAATTGTTCCGTATAACAAGCCTCTGAAATTCGGGTGGAAGCCCAGAGAGCGATAGAAAGCAAGTGTTTCCAAAGGTGTAGCACCACGTGCACCTATGCCAAAATAATCGTTAGTGAAAATAATTGTTGAGGCTAATGCAAGCCCTAAAATTGCACCGACCTTTATAAAATCAGGTAAAATGAATCTCTTGAATTTCTTTTTGAAAATAAAATAAAAAATGCTGCCGAGAAAAACAGAGATTCCGGCACATGCAGGGGATGTAAGGGTGGAAATACAAATAACGGGTACAAGAAATAACGGTGTAGGTGCAAATACGTTATCTTTATTTAAAAGGGAAGAAAAAATGCACACAGTACAGCAGAGCAGAAATGCCCAAAGCCCCTGACCCGTAACGGCGCAGGCACACAAGGCAAAAGAGCCTGTAAGTGCGGCACCGGTTAAGCCAAAGCCTATTTGTTCGGTTATGTTTTTTCTTGAAAGCATATTTTCCATAACAGCGCAATTGCATCCTTTTTGTTAATATACTTAAATATTTTACAATATTTATACTCAATAAACAATAGCGATAATAAATTTTTTCTTTTGCACGGTTTGTGTTGTATAAAGTTGTTGACATTTCGGATATATTATCTTATAATAATGTGGACAATATGCGAATAAAGGAATGGAGTGTGCATGTATGAATATGTCACCTATTAAAAAAATAATCTTAGCTCTTGCCGCAGTAAGCATTGTTTTCTCAATTGTTACTGCAAACAACCTCACAACTGTTATGATGATTATGTCTTCAAGAAAAATGAATGCAGGTCAGCAGAACGGCTCCGCAGTTGTTCAGCAGCAGGCTGACGGACAGCAGTCTTCAGACAATGGTTCGTCTTCAAACGACAGTTCTGCAGCAGGTAACGGTTCATCTTCAAATGACAGTTCAGCAGGTAACGGCGCATCTTCAAATGATTCTTCTGCATCAGGCAGTGGTTCTGCATCAGGCAGTGGCTCTGCATCAGGCAGTGGCTCTGCATCAGGTAGCGGTTCTGCATCAGGTAGTGGTTCTGCATCAGGCAGCGGCTCAAAGAATGATGCTCCTGCAGGCAACGCAGGTTCATCAAACACAGGTGCTACAACAGGTAAGCCCAGATCAAAAGCAGAAATTATAGAGTATTTTAACAAGGCTTCAAACAATGTTAAAACAAGCGCAAAGTCTGTAACAAAGGTTAAAGAAGAAAACTATCAGGCACAAGATATTAATCTTGGCTCTTTAGGTATGTTACAGGGAGTTGTAAGCAAACTCATTAACGATAACATGGGTGTTAATGAAGAACAGTCTGGAAGAACAGGTACATCAGTTGCAGATAAAAATGCTATTTATCCTGTTGAAAATGAAGCTTGGTCAAGCAAATTGACTGTGGATGATATTAAAGATGCTACATGCACAGAGCAAAATGGTGTTTATACAATTACAATCACTGTTAAGGATGACGAACTTGCTGAGCAGTATGCTCATGGTACAGGTCACCATGGTAAAGCTTTTAATATAGTTATGCCTCAGACGATTAAAGATAATGCAGGTCCGGCAGCTTCTCTTCTTAGCTCTCTTAAGGTTGGTTACCAGGGAGGTAAAATCGTTGCTACTGTTGATGCAAAAACAGGAAATATTACAAGTGCAAAGTATGACTATGTATGGTTGCTCAACGTTGATGTTGCAGGCGGTGTTACAGCATATTTCGGTATAAAGACAGATTTTACAGTTAAATGGTAATTTTATAGAATACATAAAAACAGCGTCATAATGACGCTGTTTTTTAGTCTGTAAAGGAATTTTATTATGGTTGATTCAATTAAATCAGAAAAAATAGTTCAGTTTTTAGACACTGATTTAAAAGATAAAATAAAAATTGAGGTGTATGAAAAAGCAAGCTCAACCAACACATTAATCCGCCAAAGGGTAAATGAAATTGAAGAAGGTTTTGTTGTTGTTGCTGAAGAGCAGACTGAAGGCCGTGGAAGATTGGGGCGAAGCTTTTTTTCACCCGATAAAACAGGGCTTTATATAAGTGTGTTTCTGAAACCGAAAATTGCCCCTCAGGATGCAGCTCTTATTACTATTGCAGCAGCGGTTGCGGTGTGTGATGCCCTTGAAAAAGCTGGGGCAAACAATCCGCAGATTAAATGGGTGAATGATGTTTTTGTGAATAATAAAAAAGCTTGCGGGATTTTAACGGAGGCAAGCTTTAACGCTCAAAGCGGTATGCTTGATTATGCAGTTTTGGGTGTCGGGATAAATATGTATGAGCCTGAAGGCGGTTTCCCCGAAGATATTAAAAGCATTGCAGGGGCAGTTTTTGCTGAAAAAAATGAAGATTTGCGCAATAGAGTTATTGCATATTTTCTTAATTCGTTTATGTGTTATTACCAAAATCTTTCCGAGAAGGGTTATTTTGATAAATATATGGAAAAATGCTTTGTTTTAGGTAAGGATATAAATGTTATTTGCGGTGATTCTGTAAGATGTGCAAAGGCGTTGTCGTTAGACGAGAATTGCGGTTTGTGTGTTGAATACGACAATGGTGAAAAAGCAATTCTGGGCTCCGGGGAAATATCAATAAGAACAAAATGACAGCTCTTAGTCATTTACCACATAAAAACATAGATTTTTTCGTTAAAACAAAAGGGTAAAATTTAATATTGCTATTGCAATTGGTAGAATTCTGTGGTAAAATCAATTCGTATATATGGTAGTATATAATGCTACGAGTATCGTATAGGAGGATTATTATGAAAGCAACCAAGAAAATTGTTTGCCTCACACTTGCGATTGTGCTTGCAGGTCTCGCTTTTATTATGCCCGTATCGGCATCCGGCACAACTCCCCTCGTTATTGTTGACGGCTTCAATTCAACAAAGCTTTACAAAGATTTCGGAACTGAAAACCAGACAGAGGCATTTTTCGGCGATGATACAGACGTCGAAACAATGATTACAGAAGTCGGTGGTGCATTTATCAGCGGATGCATTAAATTCGGTCTTGCTGATAAGGATTATGAGGCTTTTTCACAGTCCTTTATTCCCACACTTAATAAGTATTTTGAGCCTATCGCTTACAATACAGACGGTACACCCAAGGACACAACAATAGGCTTCTACAGAACAACTGAAGCTATTGCTGATTACTCTGAAGAAGAAAAAGCCGGGCTTACTTCTTTTGCAACAGAAACAGCAAAGGGCTACGGCGAAGAAAATACATATAACTTCAGCTATGACTGGAGAGCAGATCCCGTTGAGGTTGCTGAAGAGCTTAATGATTTTATCGGTGAAATCAAGGTTAAAACAAACTCAAGAAAGGTTAACGTTGTTGCATTGAGCCTTGGTTCTGCAATTGTTCTTGCTTACCTAGCAGAGAATGGCGGAAGTGACATCAACAACCTTGTTTTCGCTTCTCCCGCATGGCAGGGCACAAGCCTTGTAGGTAACCTTTTCTCAGGCAATGTTGAGCTTGATATTTTTGCAGTTGAAAACTATCTTGTTAAATCTGCTGACGTAAGCGCAACAACTCATATTGCAGCTTATATTATTTCGTTTATTGCAAGCTATGAAGGTCTTTCACACGAGTATTTCGGTGACCTTAATGCAAATCTTCAGGGTGTTCTTCCCTACGTTTACAGAGATTCTCTCATTCCGCTTATGGCAGGTATGCCCGGCTTGTGGGCTCTTGTTCCCGATGAGGATTTTGAGGCTGCAAAGGATTTCCTCTTCCCCGAAGGTGTTGACGCTAACCTTGAAGCAATTATTGATAAATATCACGATATTCAGATTGATGCTGAAAATATCATAAACGACGCTATGGATGACGGTATGAGATTCGGTATCGTTTTAGGCTACAACCGTCAGATGGTTCCTGTTAATGAGGAATATGAACAGAGCGACGAGGTTATCGACGTTGTAAATATGAGCGGCGGTGCAACATGTGCATTGTATCTTCAGGCTTATGATGATTGGGGTCAGATTTATAATCAGAAGATTAAAGACGGTCACAATCACGTTTCCTGGGATTATAAGATTGATGCTTCAACCTGTATGTTCCCCGAGCAGACTTGGTTCATCAAGAATATGAAGCACGCAGCCTACAACCTTCAGGAAGGTACTCTTGACACGGTTCTTTGGCTTCTTAATGCAAAAGAACAGTACACTGTATTCAGTGATAAAGAAAATCATCCTCAGTTCTCTCTTTACAACACATATAAGAGAAAGGTTACACCTATCGTATTAGAAGGTATTATAGGTGACCTTGATGACAGCGGTGCAGTTAACACTCTTGATGCAAGAATTGCACTCAAGATTGCTTCAGGCCAGATTATTCCCACAGATGAGCAGCTTCTCTTCGGTGATATTGACGAAGACGGTGAAATCACAACAGTTGATGCAAGATGCATCCTTTGTATTGCTGCAGGTGTTCCCTATCAGGTTTGATGCAAGTTAAATAACTAATATAAAGCCCTCGCAAAGTGTTAAGCTTTGCGAGGGCTTTTGTGCATTTATTATTACTTTAATTTCATAACAAGATTTATAACGTTTTTTGCAGTTTCCTGCATTTCACCTAAGGTTATTCCGTCAGGCTTTTTATATGTTTTTAAAAGAGTACCGTCACTTATTTTAGGATAAGCTCTTCTGCCGCCGGGCATAAGCACGTCAACACCGGCTCTTACACGGTAAGCGTTTGCTCTGATGGAGGGGAATTCGGGGCTGTTGGTGTATTGCATCCACCAATCGGTCATTACAAGACCTTCAAATCCCCATTCTTTTCTTAAAATAAGATTGCAAAGCTCATAGTTGTAATGTGCCCACACACCGTTGATTTTGTTGTATGAAGTCATAATTGTATGGGGTGAGCCTTCTTTGACGCATATTTCAAAGCCTTTAAGATAAATTTCACGCAATGCTCTCTGCGAAAGCCTGGAATCGTTGCTGTTTCGGTTAGTTTCCTGGTTGTTGCAAGCAAAGTGCTTGGGACACGCGGCAACGCCTTGACTTTGTATACCCTTAATAACAGCTGCACCGACTTTGCCGGTTAAAAACGGGTCTTCGGAATAATATTCGAAATTACGTCCGCAAAGGGGATTTCTGTGAATGTTAAGTCCCGGTCCTAAAAGGATATCGGAGCCTTTTTCTTTCATTTCGCTGCCAACGAGCCGATATAATTCAAATGCAAGGTCGGTGTTCCACATACAAGCAAGCGCTGTGCCCGAGGGCAAAAGTGAACAACAGGATAATAAGCGTATTCCGGAGGGCCCGTCTGTGGTTGTGATGGGTGCAATGCCCTTGTCACGCAAAGAGGGGAGCACACCGCCCATTACACCTGCGTTGCCTTTCGCACCTAAGGGGCTGTTCATAACATAAGCACCGCGGCTTATGGCTTCAAGCTCCTTTGTTGACAACTGTGCAACAAATTCATCCAATGTATTTTTTCCGTATTTTACATCGCGGAGCCTGATACCTTTGTTGCCGGTATAACCGTAATCGGAAGGAAGGTTATCAAGAATAATCTTTTTAAGGTCTGTTTTATTTGTGGTGACGGGAATGTCTTTTCCGTCTTTACCGAGGATGTTGAATTCTGTTACGGGAGCGCCAACCTGAGTCAATTGTTCCAATACCATTGTTTTTTCAATATTTAAGGTGAAAACAACTTCTGTGTTGCGGCAATCAGTACCGAGATGAAAATTATATTTGCCTTTTTCTAAAACGTAAGCGTTGGGGTGACCTGTTACACCGCTGTCATCAAATGAAGCAAAGGTGTAATAGGGGATTTCAATTGTAACCTCAGTATATTCGTCTTTTTTTAAGACGTCTGTTTTGTAAAAACCGCAAAGAACCTTCTCGGGGTTTCCTAATTCACCCCGGGGCTTTTCAACATAAATCTGTATAACGTCCTTACCTGCATAATCAGAAATACAGGTAGCTTTAACAACAAGAGAAACGGTGGTGTCGGCAACGTCGCCTTCAATAAATTCTCTGTTGAATTTTGAATATCCGAGACCAAAGCCGAAGGGATATAAAACAGAATCCTTCTTAAAGGTTTCAAAATAACGGTAGCCAACGTAAACGTCTTCGTAATAATTGTTATACTCTCTGTTGCCGAAATTATTTGATGAAGGGTAGCTTGAATAGGATTCGGCAATTGTATCGGAAAGTCTGCCGGAAGGTTCTTTGTCGCCTAAGATAACGTCTGCAAGGGCATTGCCGCTTTCCATACCGCCTTGCCACGGGATAAGAATTGCAGAATTACCTTTGAGCAAATCCTTTTCCCATTGCATATCAATAATTGAACCGATATCAAGAACGATAATCGTGTTTTTAAATGCCTCACTCACTCTTGAAATCAAGGATTTTTCTTCTTCTGTTAAGAAATAACTGCCGGGGGTAAGGGTGTTTTCACGGTCTTCACCTGCGGCTCTGCCGATTACAACAATTGCATAGTCGGACTTTTTTGCAGCCTCGCTAATTACATTTGTTTCAATGGGCATTTCTTCATAGTAATGCGGCCAATGTCCCCAGAAGCCGTGGTCGGGTGTGTTTTCAACACACCATTTGGAATAAATCCCGGCTAACTCCTTGTTAATTTTAGCGCCGTTGTTATAAAGACCCTGCATAAGGCTTACGGTGTAAGGCTTAACAACGTCACCGCCTGAGCCGTAACCGACAAAAATATAATCATTCTGCACTCTGCCGAAAACGGAGATTTCACAATCTCTTGAAACGGGTAAAACGTTGTCGTTGCGGAGCAAAACAGTACCTTCAGCGGCGGCACTTCTGAGAAGCTCGGGCATACCCTCGGTAACGTCCTTAGACAAATTGTCGGTAGCCATTGCTTCATTCTGACCTAATCTGTTTATAACCTTGCCGACAGCGTTAAATACTTTTCGCTTGAGTTTTTCATCGGAGTTCATAATCTTTCCCCCTTATATATACTAAAACAATTATATTATTTTTATATGTAACGGTCAATGGTATTGATAAAAAGCGAGTTAAATAAAAGTTGAAAAATATATTGAAATATGTTACATTGTATTTAGGAGGTTGATAATATGAAAAAAATCAGTTTGATTTTGGCATTAGTTTTAATACTTAACGTTTTTTCCTGCGTTGTTGTATCAGCGGAAGATGTCGGTGACTTTGCAAGAGCAACTGCGGCCACAAGCAGAACGGTTCACCTCACGGGCATTTCAAATGCAACGGGCGGAATTTACGTTAAATGGAATGTAATCAGCGGCGCAACAGGCTACAGAGTATATAAACGCGGCGCAGGTGAAAATACGTGGACGTATTTAACAACCGTTAATACTACAAGCTATACCGATAACAGAGTTGTAAGCGGCAACTATTACAGATACACAGTAAGGGCAACCTTCACAAACGGCTATGGCGGTTATGAAAGCGGCCTTTACATAAAGCGTCTTGTAAACCCCTATTCAATTAAAGCAACAAATGATGCATTTGGTGTGACTGTTACGTGGGGCAAGGTTAACGGAGCATCATCTTACTACGTTTACAGACGTGCTTCCGGTCAGACCTCGTGGACACGTGTTGCTTCTGTTACGGCAACAAGCTTTGCGGATAAAAACGTTGTAAACGGTGTTTATTATAAATACACAGTAAGAGCAGTCAGCGGAAGCACATTGAGTTATTTCTATGATGGCTCACTTGTGAAATGTGTTGCCGCACCTAAGGTTTCAAAGCTTACTGCAGGCACAAACAGCGTTACCGTTACATGGAATGCAGTAAGCGGAGCAAACAGCTATAGAGTTTACAGACGTAGTGCAGGTCAGACGAGCTGGACATATCTTGCAACAGTTACCGCAACCGGCTATGTTGATACAAAGGTTGTAAAAAACAACTATTACAGATACACAGTAAGAGCGCAGTCCGGTAACTATATGAGCGGATTCTTTGCAGACGGTCCCGTTGTTAAATTCACGGGTTCTGAGGGCGGATCACAGCAAATGACTTCAGAGCAAATTCTGAATTTGTATAAAAACGCAGTTAGCGGTGTTAAAGTGAACGGTAAAGCGGGTTATACAAAGAAAAGCTGGGAGAGCATTAATAACGTTTATGTATCAAATCCGAGCTTGAGCAGCATTTATGAGGATCTTCTGATGGATTTTGTCACAACTGAAGCCGATGCAGAATCATACGTATTCGCTAAAGGTACTCAGGATGCAAAAGACGCATTCCCCGGTTGCGGTGCAACTCTTTCACAAATTAAAAATATAACCTGTACAGAATCGGGCGGAAACTACGTCGTTAAAATTCAGATGAAGTCCCAGACTAACCCAAGAAGAACAGACACAAGCGGTGTTGCTACAATGTCAGGTAACGTTCTTTATTATGAGGATTTACGCGATTCATTTAACGATCCGGAAATTTCAAGCTTGATAAACAGAATAAACACCTGCAGTGTTACCTATGAAGATTTTGTGATTGAAGCAAAAATCACAAAGGATGGTAAATTTATCAGCGTTTCCGAATATGCAAAAACTGATACCAAAGTTGGCCTGAATATGGTTAGTATTGGTAATCTTGATACTGAAATCAATATGAATCTGTACACGTCTTACACTAATTTTAAATATTAAGAAAACAACCAAGGCAGCCCTTTTCAGCTGCCTTGTGTTTTAGTGAAGAGTGAATAGTTAATAGTGAATAAGTAAAAATTCCGTGCACATTTGTGCACGGAATTTTTGGAGCTGATAACCGGAGTCGAACCGGTGACCTCATCCTTACCAAGGATGCGCTCTACCTCCTGAGCCATATCAGCACTTATTCAAGCAAAAGATATTATACATATTATAAGCGTGATTGTCAAGTTTTTTAATGTAAAAATAATTTTTATCATCCGTTGTAATGCCGGTGCTTGTCTGCTATAATTATTTATCAAAGGATGTGTTACAATGCATAATTTTTTTGTTGATGAAAATATGCGCCAAGAGGATGTTTATTACATAACCGACGCTGATTTTAACCATATAAAAAATGTTTTAAGGATGAAGACGGGCGACCAATTTCTCGTAAGCTGTGGTTCGAAAAGCGACTTGTGTGTTCTTGACTCTTTTACAGAAGACTCCGTTATTGCTAAAATTACCGAAGAAAATTATCAGGATACAAGTTTAAGTGTTAAGCTTTATCTTTTTCAGGGGCTTCCCAAAAGCGATAAAATGGAGCTTGTTATTCAAAAGGCAGTTGAGCTTGGTGTTGAGGGGATATTTCCCGTTGAAATGAACAGATGCGTTGTTAAAATTGATGATAAAAAGAAAAAAAGTAAGCAATCACGCTGGCAGGCTATTTCAGAAAGTGCCGCAAAGCAGAGCAAACGCACAATAATTCCGGAGGTTTTTGATATTTTATCATACAAACAGGCTATGGAAAAAGCAAAGGAAATGGACGTTTTTATTGTTCCTTATGAGAATAAAGATGGAATGAAGGCCACCAAAAATGCACTTTCTGAAATCAAAAAAGGAATGTCGGTTGGTATACTTATCGGTCCGGAAGGCGGTTTTGATGAAAAAGAAATTGCAATGGCAGAGGCTGTGGGCGGTCTTACGGTTTCTTTGGGGAAACGTATTCTGCGTACGGAAACTGCGGCAATTACAGCACTTTCTATGTGTATGCTTTATGCTGAAATGAACATTGAGGACGTTGAATAATGAAAGCTTTACCCGAAAAATTTGCCGAGAGAATGAAGGTTCTTTTAGGCAATGAGTTTGATGATTACGTTAATGCATTGAGTGAAAAGCCCGTAAGGGCATTCCGCGTTAATACGGATAAAATTTCACTTGAAGAATTTGAGAAAATCAATCCTTTCAATTCAGAAAAAATACCGTACGTTGAAAACGGATTTTATTTTGAAGATGAAAAAATCGGTAACCATCCCTATCACCACGCAGGTATGATTTACGTTCAGGAGCCGGGTGCAATGGCACCTGCAGAGTGCGTTGATTTGGAGCCGAATTGGTGTGTTCTCGATATGTGCTCCGCTCCCGGTGGTAAAAGCAGTCAGCTTAAAAATAAGCTTGGCGAAGACGGCTTTTTGGTTTCGAATGAAATTATTCCTTCCCGTTGTAAAATCCTTACGGGTAACGTTGAAAGACTTGGTCTGAAAAACGTTGTGACTACCTGTATGGATACAAAAAGAATTGCAAAAATATTCCCCGAAGCCTTTGATTTTGTTATGGTTGATGCGCCCTGCTCAGGGGAGGGAATGTTCAGAAAAGAAGAGATTGCCATTGACGAGTGGAGCGAAGAAAATGTAAAAAACTGCGCTCAAAGACAAAAGGAAATTCTTGGAAATGCAGTGAAATGCCTTAAAAACGGCGGTTTCATAGTGTATGCAACCTGCACTTTTTCTTTAGAAGAGAATGAAATGGTTATTGATGATTTTCTTAATAATCACCCCGATTTTGAGCTTGTAAGAGTAAAAAAATCTGTTGAAAAAAGCACTTGCGACGGCGTGTTTTTTGATGGCTGCAAATGTGAAAACATAAGCTTTGCGCGTAGGTTTTACCCTCACAAAAACAAGGGGGAAGGGCAGTTTATGGCGGTGCTTCACAACAAAAATACCCTCTATGAAAATGCATCATTTAAAAAGAAAAATACTCTCAAAATTGATAAAATTGTTTATGATTTTCTTGATGATACATTAACCTCCTATAAGCGTGAAAATGTGTTGATGCACAAGGGAAACCCTGTTTACAGAAAGCCTGATTTTTCAGTTGAAAACGCGGTTGTTTTTTCTTGCGGAATAACAATTGGTGAAATAAGAAAAAACTACATTCAGCCCCATCATCAATTCTTTATGGGTATGGGCGATTTGTTCAAAAGAAAAATTGAGCTTTCTCCCGAGAGTGATGAATTGAAGAAATATCTTCACGGTGAAGAGTTTTCGACGGATTGCCAGAACGGCTGGGCGGTGGTTACCACAGGCGGTTGTTCCGTCGGTGGGGTTAAAGTAGTAAACGGCAGAGCCAAAAATCATTACCCTAAGGGGTTGAGAATAAAATAATTTAAATGCCTTGCTTTTCGTTAAGACAAGGCATTATTTTTTTCTGTTTTTTAATAAAAAATGCTCCGTTGGTATTCCATTTTTTTTATATATATGATATACTCTAATAAATATATTTATAATAGGAAAATTGGGTACTTGTGTATTGAAAGGACGCTTTTAATGTCAAAAATTATTTCGATTGTAAACCAGAAAGGCGGTGTGGGGAAGACCACAAGCGCGGTGAATCTTGCGGCAGCTCTGGGAGCTTTGGGCAAGAAAATTCTTCTTGTAGATATTGACCCTCAGGGTAACACCACAAGCGGTTACGGTATTTCAAGAAAAAATCTTACTGCAACGTCTTATGAAATTCTTATCGGCTCCTGCACGGCAAGTGAGGCGATAATAAATACAAAATTTACAGGGGTTGATATAATACCGTCAAATATAAATCTTGCAGGGGCGGAGCTTGAGCTTGCAATTATGGAGAAGCGCGAGGCTCTTCTTAAAAACGCTCTTGCAACAATAGTTGAAAATTATGATTTTGTTTTCTTCGATTGTCCTCCTTCGTTGGGTCTTATTACTTTAAATGCCCTTACGGCATCTGACAGCTTTATTGTTCCCATTCAGTGTGAATATTACGCACTTGAGGGACTTTCACAGCTTATGGCAACGGTGCGTACAATTAAAAGACTTTATAACCCTTACATAGAGCTTGAAGGTGTTTTGCTTACAATGTACGACGGAAGGCTTAATCTTACACAGCAGGTTGTTGCAGAGGTTAAAACCTTTTTCCCGAAAAAGGTTTATGCTACGGTTATTCCGCGTAACGTAAGACTTTCCGAGGCGCCATCCTTCGGAGAACCGGTTTTATATTACGATAAAGCTTCAAAGGGTAGCGAGAGTTATATCGCTTTGGCAGAAGAATTTTTAAGAATGAATTAAGGTGAAACAAATGGCAGTTAAAAAATCAGGGCTGGGTAAAGGCTTTGATGCGATATTTGCGGATAATTCCGTAGAGGATATTTCGAAGAACTCCGGTGCCGTAAAGGTTAAGCTTATGGAAATTGAGCCCAACCGTGACCAGCCGAGAAAACAGTTTGATGATGATGCGCTGAATGAGCTTGCAGACAGTATAGCGAAGCACGGTGTTCTTCAACCTCTTCTTGTAAGACCGCTGCTTAACGGAGGATATCAGCTTGTTGCAGGTGAAAGACGTTGGCGCGCTTCAAGAATTGCGGGACTTACAGAGGTTCCCGTTGTTATAAAAGAGCTTACAGATGCTCAGGTTGCTGAACTCGCTCTTGTCGAAAACATTCAGCGTGAGGATTTGAATCCTTTGGAAGAGGCTAACGGATATAAGGAGCTTTCTGATAAATACGGCTACACTCAGGATGAAATTTCAAATATGGTCGGACGTTCACGTTCAGCGGTTGCTAACGCTTTAAGGCTTTTGGCACTTCCCTCAGCGGTTCAGGAGCTTGTTATGAAGGGTGAGCTTTCAACCGGACATGCTAAGGCGATATTGAGTGCTGCAGATACCGATTATCAGGTTGAGCTTGCAAAGCTTGTTGTAAAAGAGGATTTATCCGTAAGGGTTACGGAAAGACTTGCAAGAAAATCCGCAAGCGATGTGAAAACAGGCAAGAGAACTAAAAAACGCAATCCCTACTATGATGAAATTGAGCTTGCACTTTCCGATGTTTTGGGAAGACAGGTCAAGGTTACAAAATCAAGCAAAAAAGGTTCACTTGAAATTGAGTTTTTTGATGATGATGACCTTAAAAAGCTTTTAAAAATATTTGATAATGAATAAGAGAGAAGGAACATACAATGATAGATATTAAATTTTTAAGAGAAAATCCCGAAGTTGTCAAACAGAACATAAAAAATAAATTCCAGGATAAAAAGCTCGGTCTTGTGGATGAGGTTATTGAGCTTGATGCACAGAGCCGAAAGGTTAAGGGCGAAGCAGACAATCTCCGCGCTTCAAGAAATAAGAACAGCAAAATGATTGGTGCTCTTATGGGTCAGGGGAAAAAAGAAGAGGCAGAGGCAATGAAAAAGCAGGTTGCCGATGATGCAAAGCGCCTTGCAGAGCTTGAACAGCAGGAAGCAGAGCTTTCTAAAAAGGTTAATGATATTATGATGGTTATTCCCAATATCATAGACCCAACGGTTCCCATCGGTAAGGATGATTCTGAAAACGTCGAAATTGAGCGTTTCGGTGAGCCTGTTGTTCCCGATTTTGAAATACCTTATCACAGAGAAATTATGGAAAGCTTTGAGGGTATCGACCTTGACAGTGCAGGCAGAGTTGCAGGTAACGGCTTCTACTACCTCTGCGGTGATATTGCAAGACTTCATTCAGCAGTAATTTCTTATGCCCGTGATTTCATGATTGACCGTGGATTTACTTATTATATCCCTCCCTTTATGATTCGTTCAAATGTTGTAACAGGCGTTATGAGCTTTGCTGAGATGGATGCAATGATGTATAAAATTGAGGGCGAGGATCTTTACCTTATCGGTACAAGCGAGCACTCAATGATCGGTAAATTTATTGACACAATCGTTCCCGAAGAAAAGCTTCCCCAGACACTTACAAGCTACTCACCCTGCTTCCGCAAAGAAAAAGGTGCGCACGGCATTGAGGAACGCGGTGTTTACCGTATTCACCAGTTTGAAAAGCAGGAAATGATTGTTGTCTGTAAGCCAGAAGAAAGCCCTTACTGGTTCGATCAGCTCTGGAAAAATACAGTTGATTTGTTCCGTTCACTTGACATTCCCGTAAGAACTCTCGAATGCTGCTCAGGTGACCTTGCAGACCTAAAAGTTAAATCTGTTGACGTTGAGGCATGGAGCCCCAGACAGCAGAAGTATTTTGAGGTCGGCAGTTGCTCAAATCTTTCCGATGCACAGGCAAGACGCCTTAAAATCCGTGCAGGCGGTAAAGATAAAAAATATTTCCCCCATACACTTAACAATACTGTTGTTGCTCCCCCCAGAATGCTTATTGCATTCCTTGAAAATAACCTTAATGAAGACGGTAGCGTAAACATTCCCGTAGCATTAAGACCTTATATGGGCGGAAAGGAAAAGCTTATTCCTACAGTATATGCTTTTTAATGAGGAATTAGGAATGAGGAATGAGGAGTTTCGGGGAAACTTCGTTTCCGATTATAAATTTAAGTTGATGTAAAGCGATAGCCTGTCATCCCTGTTTCGGCTTTGCAGGAATACGAGGGGGACCGCGAAGCGATAGTGGGTAGTTCTCTTGCTGTTTTTCTTCAGTCGGACAGAATATCCACTGTTATCCCGTGAAGTCCTATAAACTAACAAGGTAATTTTATGTATAAAAATAAAAACGATAATTTTAATGACCGCAAGAAAAAGCTTGACGGTCACAAGGACGATTTTTTTGAAAGAGAAAATCAAAATGAAAAGGATATAATTTTCGGCAGAAACTCCGTTGCGGAGGCGATTAAAGCAGGTCGTCCTCTTGACAGTGTAATGGTAGCCAAGGGTGAACGCTCGGGCTCTGTGCCGAAAATCCTTGCAGACGTCAAAAATGCAGGAATCCCCATAAAAGAGGTTGACCGCAAGAAGCTTGACTATCTCTGCGGACATGGTAATCATCAGGGTATAATTGCAATGGGTGCAGTTAAAGAGTATTCTTCCGTTGATGATATTTTCAAGCTGGCAGAAGACCGCGGCGAGCCGCCGTTTATAATCGTATGCGATGAAATTGAAGACCCTCATAATCTCGGTGCCATTATAAGAACAGCCGAGGCTGCAGGTGCTCACGGTGTTATCGTTCCCAAAAGACGCAGTGCTCCTTTGAGCTTTGCAGTTGCAAAAACCTCTGCAGGTGCAGTTGAGTTTATGCACGTGGCAAGGGTTACCAACATTCCCCAGACCCTGGATGAATTAAAGGAACGCGGTGTGTGGGTTTACTGTGCGGATATGGACGGTGAAACGTTTTATTCCGCAAACCTTAAAGGTGCGGTTGCTCTCGTTATAGGCTCAGAAGGTAAGGGCGTGGGCAGACTTGTGAAAGAAAAATGCGACGTTATCCTTTCTATGCCTATGAAGGGTAAAATAAACTCCCTTAACGCATCCGTTGCGGCAGGAATTCTGATGTACGAGATATCAAAACAACGCGATACCTAAAGGTATATCCGAACTACTCTGAATTGTGAGGAATAAAAATGGCTGATGAAAGAAAAAATCCCAGAAAATGGTCTTTGGAAGAGATTGATGAACTGTTGCAGGACAGCGGCTTGTTACCGCGCGACGGTGATGCTCTTGAGTATGTTGAAGAAATTGAATATACCCCAAAAGCCGTTTCTTTCAATCCCAGACCATCACGAAATGAAAATATCGAACATCATATAATAAAAGAAACCGTAGAGCGGTCGGACAGCGTAGCAGAGCCTCAGGTTTACGGTACGTTCGTCAGTGAAAAATACAGGGACAGGTTTTTTAATAAGCCTATGCAAAATCTGGAAAAAACCGCAGAGCATAAAATTGTTCCGCCTGAAGAGCAAAAATTTGAACGAGGCGGTTTCGTGCGGAAAAAAAGCAATTTTGAAAGCACATCTGATTTTTCACCCGTACCGAATCTTGTGCCGGATAACCATACGGCAGATGAACCGCCTACAGAAAAAACGGTTGTTTTTAACGAAAAAAAACATACAAGAACAATAGGTCTTCGCTCTTTGGCGGTTACTGACGGTGATGCTCACGAGGTTGAAATCCCCGCGGAAGAAGATGATGCTCAGCTTACGTTTGAGGGTTTTCACAGTGAAGAAGCAAGCACTATGGATGAAAAAGAGGTTGAAGAGGAGCTTAACAGAAAAAGAAAAGAGAAAACAGAGAAGTTCACAATCACCGGTGACATAACCGAAGAAGAAAAACAAGAATCATATAATCGCAAGTATGGCACGGATGAATACAGAACAGCAGATGATAAATTCAAGGTTTCGTATTTTCTGAAAAAAAAGAAAAACACCGCTGTTGCGGGGGCTGTAATATCTTACGTAAGCTTCCTTTTGCTTTCAGTTATATCACTTGTAGCCAAAAACATCACAGAGGGCGGCGTAGGCTACGTGGTTATTTCGTTATTGCTTACTCTTATTCCCTGTGCTGTTAATTTTGAGGTGGTGTTTGACGGAATCAAGGCTATCAAAGGCTTTAATTTCAACAGAAACACAGGTTGCTTTGTTGCACTGGCGGCAACACTTATTCAGCAGATTGTTTTTTTGTTTTCAACAGACCCCTTTGAAAAAGGCTTGAGCTTATTTGCTCCTTTGGCAGTTCTGGTTCTTGCCTTTACAATGACCGGTGAGATTTTTGAGCTTAAAAGAATTTCGGATAACTTTTTATATATAACAAGAGGTACTGATGTTTATTCCATCGGACCCATTGAAAAAACCGAAGTCGCTTTTGAAATAGGCAGAGGACTTCTTCTTGATGATCCCTCTGTGTTATCTTCGCAAAAGACGGTTTTTCCCAGAAGATTTATTGAGCTATCAAGAAAATACTATCCTTCGGATGATATAAGCAAAAGACTTATTCCCATAGGTTTAGGTGCCTCGTTGCTTGTTGGTATTATAACACTTCTGGTAACCAAGCATCTTTTGAGTGCGGTAAGTGCATTCAGTGCTTGCGTGTGTGTGACTGTTCCGTATTTTTCGTTTGTTGCAGATACAATAGCAATAACCAAGGTGGGAAAAAAGCTCCGTAAGAAAGGCGGCACCATTGCCGGCTGGGAGGCGTTTAAGCAGTGTGAAAATGCCAATGCCGTTGTTGTGGATTCGGCAGATGTTTTTGAAGAAAACGGCGGTAATGTTTACGGAATTCACCTTTTTTACGATATAAGAATAGATGAAGCTATTATAAACACGGCGGCACTTACAATTGCATCGGGCGGCCCGTTGGGGAACCTTTTCAAAAGAGTCATTGTTGGTGAAATATCATTCCTTCCGCCCGTGGATACTCTTGCTTATGAAGATAAGCTTGGGCTTTCAGCGTGGATATTCAATCGACGTATTCTTGTGGGTAACGAGGATTTGCTCAGAAATCATAACGTTGAAATACCCGATACCGCACTTATTAAGAGACATCTTTCGGAGGGCCGTTATCCATTATACCTTGCAATTGACGGTAAAGCGGCAGCGGTTTTCATTGTCTCTTACGATGTGAACGGTGTTAATGCCCGTCTTTTGAAAAAAATAGAACGCAACAGCGTCTCCGTGCTTGTGCGTTCAGATGATGCGAATATTACCGATGAAATGGTTGCAAAAAATCTTAATCTTCCGCGTAGCGGAGTTAAAGTGCTTTCAGCAGTTTCAGGCGATATTTATATGAATTATAAAAAAGAAACCACCTCTGCCGCCGATGCACTTCTTTTGCATGACGGCAAAGCAAGCAGCTTTCTTTATGCTGTTAAAAGTGCCCTTGAGCTGGGTGATTTCAAGCAAATTCTCAATACATTCCAGATTTGTGCAATGGGTATAGGTGTTGCTCTTGTTGCAGCACTCTCGCTGGCTTCGGGGCTTGAACACCTAAATTGCATACAGCTTTTATTCGTTCAGCTGTTTTTTATGGGATTTTCAGCCTTTACCCTATCGGGCGGAAATCTGCTCAATAATCTGGAACGAAAAAAGCCGGATAAAAGAACAGTTAAAGGTCGTCGGCGTCCTGAATAGGTTCTTCACCGTTTAACGGCTTCCCTGTGTATGATCCGTTAATGTCACTTTTTATGTTTTTGTCAGTTTGGTTATCGGCTTCGATAATTTGCTGTACTTTGCTTTTTTCTTCGCTCTTCAAAATATCACCTCACGAATATTTTGAATGAAAATAAGTTGTTTATTCGTCAAATTTTAAATATTTAGCCGGAAAGGAAAATGAATATGGAAAAGGTTAGATTAGGTATTATTGGTATTGGAAATATGGGTTCAAGCCACATCAAAAACGCACTTAAAGGCTCGATGCCTGAAATAGAAATTACTGCTGTTGCTGATATAAAGCCCGACAGACTTCAGTGGGCAAAGGAGCAGCTTCCCGAGGTTAAAACTTTTGACACAGCTTCTGCACTGATGGACTCGGGTGAGGTTGATGCAGTTCTTATTGCAACACCCCATTATGACCATCCGCCGCTTGTTATTGAAGCTTTGAATAAAGGTCTTCACGTTATGAGTGAAAAGCCTGCAGGTGTTTACACAAAGCAGGTTCGTGAAATGAATGCTGTTGCTGATAAAAGTGATAAGATTTTTGGCATAATGTTCAATCAGAGAACAAATTGCCTTTACAGAAAAGCTCACGAAATCGTCCACAGCGGGGAATACGGCGAGTTGCAACGTGTTACCTGGATTATAACCGATTGGTACAGAACTCAGGCCTATTATAATTCAGGCGGTTGGCGTGCAACCTGGTCCGGTGAAGGCGGCGGTGTGTTGCTTAACCAGTGTCCGCATCAGCTTGACCTGTGGCAATGGATTTGCGGTATGCCCGAAAAAATAACTGCAATATGCCACGAAGGCAAATGGCATAACATTGAGGTAGAAGACGATGTTATGATTTATGCGGAATATCCTAACGGTGCAACGGGAACATTTATAACAACTACGGGTGATTTCCCCGGAACAAACCGTCTTGAGATTACCCTTGATAAAGCAAAGCTCATTTGCGAAAACGGTAAGCTTACCGTTTGTGAGGTGGCAAAGAGTGTAAGTGAATTCACAAAAAATGCAGAGGAAGGCTTCGGCAGTATTGAAACAAAAACCTTTGAAGCAGAGCTTGACGGAAGAAACGTTCAGCATCCCGAGGTTATGAATAAATTTGCAGCTGCCATACTCAGAGGTGAACCGCTTACAGCTTCCGGTCAGGAAGGTATAAACGGTCTTATGATTTCAAATGCTGCGTTTCTTTCATCGTGGCTCGGAAAAACAGTTAATCTTCCCGTTGATGAGGAGCTTTTCTATGAGCTGCTTCAGAAAAAAATAAATGAATCGAATTTTGTTAAAGAGGTAAAAGAAGTAATTAACGAGAATATGGATTCTACGTATTGAGCAGGTAAAGTGTATGAAAAACAGATATTTTAAAATTTTAATTTCAATAAGTGTTGTTGTGTGCATCCTTTTCAGCAGCGCAATTATGTGTTTTGCTGTGCCTCAGAAGCCTGATAACAGCACTACGGCTGCGGAAACGACAGAGTCTAATGAGGAGCCTGGTAATCCAAGCGAGGGTCCGCAAGAGCAACCGGGCGGTGAAGTGAGACCTGTTGACCCGCAACCCGATGAATCGGAAAATAACGGTCCGTCAACCGATGCTTCTTCAACCCCTCAGACTGTTACACAGGCCACAACTCAAAAAAGACCGACACCGGGTACAACACGAAGACACTCAAATCAGTCGCCAAATAACAACAATAACAATAATAACGATAACAACAATAACAATAACGTTCAGAAATCTACTACAACAACAAAACCTGCAACAACTCTGCCTGAGTTGCCTGAAGGTGCGTTCTATGTTTTTCTTGAACTCAATAACGGTCAGCCCAGACTTAAAAGAATAATGGAAAAAGAGGGTCGTGTTCCGCCACCGGATATTCCTGTGCGTGAGGGCTACGTTTTTGATGGTTGGTATACAGACGCAAAATTTACAAAGCCCTGGGATTTTGACACGTCCGTTGCTAAGGATACTGTGGTTATTTATGCAAAATGGGTTGCGGACGGTGCTACCGTTTCTTATAAAATAACCATTCCTCAGGTAGCAGGTGGGGCAATTGAGGTTAATCCTGCTGTTGCAAGTAAGGGTGAGCCCGTAACCATAACCGTAAAGCCTGATAAAGGTATGCGACTTGTTTCAGGCAGCCTGACTATTAACGGTAAAAGAAGTGACGTTCTTAGTTTTATAATGCCTGCTGCAGACGTTGTTATCGGCGCAAAGTTCGAAAAAATTCCTGCAAATGAATTGACTGAGGAAGAGCCTGTTTCAATAGCTCCGTTTATTATAGGGGCTGTTGTGATAGTGCTTGCCATTATAGGTATTGCTATCGTTGTTGCTAAACGCAAGGCTGATAATCAAGTGCCTGAATTTGATGAAAGCGGTGCACTTATCATTGATGATGACGATGACGATGGTTGGATTGATGAGTCTATTATTATTGAAGACGGATTTGAAAACGGCAAAATAGTCAAAGAGAATGTTGAACCCGACTACGGCGCTCCCGATGCGGATGACGAAGATTATTAAAAATAAAGATGGTTGCTTAATTCGAGCAACCATCTTTTTTTTATAACGTGATTCCGTCTTTAAAAATTGCAATCTCTTCGTAATCGTGCTTTTCGTTAAAAGTTTTTTCACCGTTTGCAACAGATATTATATAGGTTAAAAGGTTATCTGCCGTCTGCGAAAAGTCGGTTCCTTCTAAAAGAATACCTGCATCAAAATCAATCCAGTTCTTTTTCTTCTTTGCCAGCTCTGAATTGGTGCTTATTTTTATTGTCGGCACAGGAGCGCCTAACGGTGTGCCTCTGCCCGTTGTGAAGAGAATAATTGTTGCATCCGAGCAGGTGAGGTTCGTTGTAGAAACAATGTCGTTACCCGGTCCCCGGAGAAGAGATAAACCGCTTTTTTTACAGGGCTCATATAAATCAAGGATGTCGGTAACGGTTGAAAAACCGCCTTTTGTAATGCAACCGAGGGACTTCTCCTCAAGAGTTGTAATACCGCCTTTCTTGTTGCCCGGGGAAGGGTTTTCATAAACTACCTGACCGTGGTCGGTAAAGTATTTTTTGAAGCCGTTTATCATTTTTACACAAGCATCAAAAACCTCTTTGCTTTCTGCACGCTGCATAAGCAGCTTTTCAGCTCCGAACATTTCGGGGACTTCGGTCAGAATTACCTTTGCACCCTCGCTTGTGAGACGGTCGCAAATTTTTCCGCAAAGGGGATTTGCTGTAATTCCGGATAATCCGTCAGAACCGCCGCATTTAAAGCCTACGGTAAGCTTGCTTAAAGGCTGTTTCGTACGGATGTCTTTTTTTATTATATTATATATGCATTCAACGGCAGAAACACCGTCAAGAATTTCGTCGTCACTTTCCTGCATATTTAGGGTGCGTATTCTTTGCGTATCGTATTCACCGAGATATTGCGACATTACCTCAAGGTTGTTATTTTCGCACCCGAGCGAAACAAGTAGCGCACCGCCGGTGTTGGGGTGTTTGCAAAGTCTTGCAAGACATCTGCCTGTGTTTTCGGCATCCTCTCCCAGCTGTGAGCAACCGTAAGGATGTGTAAGGGCGCAGATGGTGTTATCTTCAAGACCTAAAAGATTCTTTGCTTTTTGTGCAATTTCTTTTGCGGTATTGTTGGCGCAACCAACTGTGGGAATTATAAGTATTCGGTTTCTGATACCGACTTTTCCGTCATCGCGAAGAAATCCGTTAAAATAAACGTCTGAATCAGTCGGAGTGTAATTACAGCCTCCGCAGAATTCATAGGCTTCGGTTTCTGTGATAGCCGTTTTCAGGTTGTGGGTATGAACGTGCTCACCTGCACGTATATCTTCCGTTGCAATACCGATAGGAAAGCCGTATTTTATTGCTTTTTCACCCTTTTTTATATTGCAAAGGGCAAATTTGTGCTTTTGCGGAATATCCGACTGAAGAGTGATGCCGTTAAAATCATTGCCTTTTTTAAAATTAGTCAAAGCAACGGCAACGTTATCCTTCTCATCTATAATTATTGCATTATTCATTTTAAATGCTCCATAGCTGCTTTTATGCCGTCAGTTTTAATGGTGCTGCAGATTTTTTCAACAAATTCTGATGCACCGTTTATTTCAGTAAGGTCACAGCCCCATAAATCAACGTTGCTCAGAGCCTTTGTGACCTTCTGGGGGTCGTTGTTTATTTCGTTAAAGAAATTAAGAATCTCCTTATTGTCACGGATTTCATAGTCTTTACCGTTGCGTATGCCTGTAAATCTGCCGTTTTTATCAAAGCTGCCGTTATAAAATTCAATAAGACAACCAAGGCCAAAGAAAAGTTTTTTCGGGAAAATACCGCTTTTGATATTATCAAGAAGAGAAGGTAAGCATCTTGCCTTGTATTTTGAAACAGAATTAAGTGAAATATCAAGTAATCTGTGATCAATAAACGGATTATTGAATCTTTCGAGAACAGATGCGGCAAAAGCCTCTTTCTCTTCGGCAGGCAAGGGAATGTAAGGGATAACCTCATCCTTTAAAACCGCAATGATGAAATCTGAAAAATCAGGGTCATTCATCATATCGCGCACAATGTCATAGCCTGAAAGATATGCGCCCAAAACGCTTACGGTATGAGCACCGTTAAGGATTCTAACCTTGCGCATTTTGTAGCCCGAAATATCCTCGCAGAAAACTGCATTTAAGCCGGATTTGTGTGCAGGAAAAGCTTCCTTTAAGCCGTTTTTATCTTCAATTGCCCAAAAGAAAAAGGGTTCCGCAGTGTCCAGTAATTTATCCGTATAGTCCAATTTCTCAAATATTGCTTCTGCATCTTTTTTAGGATAACCCGTAACGATTCTGTCAACAAGGGTGTTTGAAAAGCTGCATTTTTGGAGCCAGAGGAAAAAATTATCCGGTAAATTCCATTTTTTGGCGTATTCTTTTACGCAGCGATAAAGCTCTGTGCCGTTGTTATCGATAAGCTCAACAGGTAAAACGTAAACGGTGCTGCCGTCACTTCCGTTGAAAAAAGAATATCTTTCATATAAAAAACGGGTCAGCTTTGCAGGGTATGATGAAGGCGGCGCATCTTGAAAATTGTCGTTTTCACAAAAGGCAATACCTGCCTCGGTTGTGTTCGAAATGATTATCTTTAAATCCTTTTGGTGAGCAATTTCTAAAAATGCGTTAAAATCCCTGTAAGGGTTAATACATTTTTTTACACTTTCAATGATTCTTGTTTTTTCAATAGCTTTGCCGTTTTCTATGCCGCGAAGCATAAGTGTGTAGATGCCGTCTTGAGCGTTAATTAAATCGCAAAGACCATTTTCGATAGGCTGACATATTGCAATGCTTCCGTCGAGAATACACTTTTCATTCATTACATCAACAAGGTAATCAACAAATGCTCTTAAAAAATTGCCTTCGCCAAACTGAAGAATTTTAGTTGGTCTGTCAGCTTTTCTTTTGTAGATATCGTTAACAGTTTTCATAAATATACCTCTTTTCTTTTGTAGATATCGTTAACAGTTTTCATAAATATACCTCAGTGATAATTGATAGCTACCATTAAAAGCATTATTGCGGCAGAGAATATAAACTCACCGATAAAAAGCTTGTATGACCATTTAATCCATTTGCCGTAAGAAACACCAATAAGACCAATGGCAATAATCATAATTCCGCTTGTAGGATAAAGGAGGTTTGTAAATCCGTCTGCCATACAGAAGGTTGTAACAACACTTTGTCTGGTAATACCCACAAGGTCAGAAAGAGGAGCTACAAGGGGCATTATAAGGAAAGCCTTTGCAGTACCGCTGCCAATAAAAAATTCAAGAAGTGCAATCACACCGAAAAGAAGTAAAATTGCAACAGAGGGTGAAAGACCTTTCATAAGCTCATATAATTCAAAAAGAATTGTGTGCATTATTTTGCCTTCGCTTAAAACATAAGAAATGGCAACAACAAATATTATAAGGGGAATTGCCGGTGCTATGCTTTTTGCACCCTGCAAGAAGCTTTTGAAAAGATTTTTACCGCGAAGTCCTGTGAAATGACCTGAAAGGAAGCCACCGGTTGTGAAGAGAATTGCCATAGCGGGGAGTGAAATCACACCGCCTGCACCAACTATAAAATCAAGTGTTATAAAGCCTAAATCAATTAGTATGCAGGTTAAAAATGCTCTTGTGCCCTTGCGGATGTTTTCATCAGCAAGAATAACATCTGTGTCAGAAAGATTGTATTTTTCACGCAAGGCTTTATCTGATTCAAAAGCAGGTGATTTTGTTGGATTTTTTTCTAGTCTTTTGGCGTAAAGGTAAAGGAATAAAAAGAGAATACTATAAACACCGACAAATACAATAAGTCGCAACCAAAGTCCCGAAAAAATCTCTAATCCTGCTAATTTTTGCACAGTAACAACATTAAAGGGGTTGAATGTTGCAGCGGTGAAGCCCCATGCAATTGATACAAGGCTAAGACCCAATCCGACCAGAGAGTCCCAGCCTAAAGCAAGGGAAATGGCAACGGCAATGGGTACAAGGGTTAACGATTCTTCTAATATTCCTGCGGTTGAGCCTAAAAGCATACATACAAAAACAACCACAGCCATAAGGGTGTATTTTTTGTGGCTGAATTTTTTTATAAGTGTAGCCATTATGTATTTAAGAATACCGCATTTATCAAGAATTAAAAACGAGCCACCGATGAGAACAATCATCAGGATTATTGTAATACCTGTAAAAGCCTGGCTGCTGGCAAAGCACAGTATGGGGGAAAGTATTATTTTCCATACGGGCATTTTGTAGTCCGGGAGCTCTTTATATGTTCTGTTGACTATTACCTCGTGACCATTATGGTAAGCGAGCTCATATTCGCCGCGAGGCATTGTCTGGGTTAAAATTCCGATGAATGCCAAAACCGTTACAAGCACTAAAGTTAAAGCGATCATGGTCTTTTTATTTAATTGCAATCCCATATCAATATTTTTATTTTCCATTGTTTACCTCTTATATTAATTGTATATCAATAATTATAGAGTGATTATACACAACCAACCTTGTAAATACAAGTATTTTAATTGACAAAAGCTGTTTTTATAAATATAATATTTTATTATCGGAGGATAGCTGATGAAAATTTTTGAACAATTTATAAAAGGAAAAAAGAATAATCAGGCACTTTGCGAGGATATGCTTTTTGTGAATGAGTATTTCATCGCAGTTGTTGATGGTGTTACGACAAAGACCGATGCACTTTTTGACGGGAAAACCGGCGGCAGAGCTGCTGCTGAGAAAATCTGCGAAGCTATAGGCGGTTTTTCGGAAGATACAGCACTTGAAAAAGCTGTTGATATTTTAAGTGATAGCGTGAAATCTCTTTATTATGACGGTGCGCCTTACGGCAGTGCTGCCGCAGGTGTGATTATTTACAGCAATTTTCACAAGGAGATATGGAGCATAGGCGACTGTCAATGCTACGTAAACGATGAATTTTTTTCGCACGGTAAAGAGATTGATTCAATAGTTTCGGATATGCGTGCGCTTGTGCTCGAAATGAGCCGCCGCGAAGGTGTTTCCGATAAAGAGCTTTCTGAAAAAGATCCGGGTAGAGAATTAATCTTGCCGGTTATAAAAAAGCAACAGATGTTTGCAAATTCCGGCGGTAGGTTTTCTTACGGTGTAATAAACGGCTCAAAGGTTCTCAGGAAGGATATGGTTGTACATAAGGTTCAAGCGGGGGATGAGATTGTTCTTGCCAGCGACGGCTACCCTAAGCTTATGAGGACCCTTAAAGAAAGTGAAAAAATTCTTGAAGAAGAGCTTAAAAATAACCCTTTGTGTTATAAAGACTTTCGTTCAACCAAGGGTGTGCAGAAGGATTGTTTGTCCTTTGATGACAGAACGTATATAAAATTCAGAGTGGATTGATATAATGAGAGTAAAAAAGAAAAAACACGGCGCAGAAAGACTTGAAGCCTGCGGTGATATTGTAATTAAAAATTTAAAGGAGCAAGGCAGTACATCTGAAGCACTTTTCGGCAACGGTAATCCTTTGCGCATAGAAATCGGTTGCGGTAAGGGGGACTTTATTGTAGGCACTGCTGCAAAAGAGCCCGACGTTAACTTCCTTGCAATTGAAAAGGTATCGGACGTTTTGATGCTTGCGGCAGAAAAGGTGAAAAAATCAGAGCTTAAAAATATCAGGGTTTGTTGTGTCGATGCCAAAGAGCTTGCGGAAATTTTTCCGGAAGGCAGTATTGATAGAATTTACCTTAATTTCTCCGATCCGTGGCCCAAATCACGTCACGAAAAAAGAAGGCTTACATACAGAAGCTTTCTCTCCATTTATGAAAAAATACTGAAAAAAGACGGCGCAATATTCTTTAAAACCGATAACAGAGGTCTTTTTGATTTCTCGTTGGAAGAATTCAAAGAATACGGTATGACCCTCGAAAAACTTACCTTTGATCTTCATAATTCTGAGTATATGGAAGGTAACGTTATGACAGAGTATGAAAAACGCTTTTCGGGTATGGGAGTGCCGATAAACAGAGTGGAATGTTATTTCGACTAAAGTCGAAAGCGATATAAATCCTGAGGGATTTGCGATATATATTTCGTATGCGATATACCTTTCGGTGCGATATGTCCTACGGATGCGAAAAAGGATTTATATCATATCGCATTGAGTGTAGCGAAATATATCGCAATCGGCAATAGTTCGATTATATCGTACGAGCATAGCGAGTATATCGCTTATAAAAGGTTGTACCAATTAACATGAGTACTGTTTATTGCGGTTGTTGCTTTCGGATATGATTACTATATTCACATATGCTGTGATATGACAACCGAGCTTATGAGTAAGATTTGCAACGAGTTTTCATTGTTTTTATACGATGGTTTTTCCCGTGTATGTAAAAATTAAATAAAATAAAAAAACCGTACAGTACAATTTCGATTGTTCCGTACGGTTTTTTCAATATGTTTATAATCAATGTATGGCAATTTAAAACTTACAATATTATTTGGGATTCGTCGCGTTATTTATAATCAGCACAAAGTGCCCCTCAATTTTGCATTTTGTGTTTTGAATTTTGCATTAAAAAAAGCAACCACCCTTTTGGGTGGTTGCTTTGTTAGTGTCGGCATCGCCCTATTTTCCCAAGCGGCTTCCCACTAAGTATCTTCGGCGCTGTTGAGCTTAACTACCGTGTTCGGGATGGGAACGGGTGGACCCTCAACGCCATCAACACCGACTGCGAAGAACTGTTCGTCCTCCGAAGAACATTGACTATTATATCACCGATTTTAAAAAAGTCAAGCATTTTTTTGAGTTTTTTTGAAAAAATTTTTCTTGTTGAAAAATACAGACGAAATGAATAAATTTTGTGCAATTTTTTTGAGGGTTTACTGTTGATTATTCACATAAAATAGTGCATAATAAAAGATGTATGATCCTGAAATAATGGAGGAATATGGATATGGCAAAATATGCTATCAGTTATGATATTGGTACAACAGGTGTAAAAACCTGTATTTTTGAGCTTGCGGATACAATAAAATTGATTTCTGCCGCTTCGGAAGGGTATAATCTTTACGTTTTCCCCGATGGCGGTGCGGAGCAGGAGCCTCAGGAGTGGTGGGATGCAATGTGCTCGACCACAAAAAAAGTGCTTGATAAATGCGATGTGGATATAAACGATATTTGCGGTATTTCTTTCTGCTCGCAGATGCAAGGTCTTGTTCTTGTTGATAAGGATGCGAAGCCCGTTCGCCGAGCAATGAGCTATATGGACCAGAGAGCAAGAAAAGAGCTTAAAGAAGGTCTTGCCTACGGTCCTCAGATTGCAGGTGCGTTTATACCAAAGCTTCTTGTTTCACTTAGTATTACGGGTGCTGTTGCAGCATCTGTTAAAGACCCTGTATGGAAATATAATTGGGTTAAGAAAAATGAGCCCGAGGTTTTTAAAAGAGTACATAAATGGCTTGACGTTAAGGAGTATTTCATTGCAAGAATGACGGGTAATTTCTGTATGACTCATGATTCTGCATTTGCAACACTTCTTTATGACATAAAAAAACACGAGTTCAGTCCTAAAATGTGCAAAATGCTCGGTGTTAATCCCGACCACCTTCCCGAAATAAAAAAATCGGCAGAAAAAGTCGGTGAGCTTCTTCCGCAGGCTGCTGCCGAATTAGGTCTTGCTCACGGTACTGCTGTTTTCGGCGGCGGCGGTGACGCTTCTCTTATCGGTGTGGGTGCAGGATCAGTTGCTCTTGGTGATACCCATATTTACAGCGGTACGTCAGGATGGGTTTCAACTGTTGTTGACAAGAGTATTGTTGACGCATCTGCTATGATTGCGGCTGTTGTCGGTGCTGAAGAGGGCAGATACAATTATTTTGCAGAGCTTGAAACAGCAGGTAAATGTCTTGAATGGGTTAAAGACCATCTTGCTCTTGATGAAATCGGAATTTACCTTAAAAAAACCAACGTTACCGACGGTTATGAGGCAAAATACACAAGCCTTTATGACTATATGACAGATGTGGTTTCAAAGGTTTCTGCAGGCTCGGGAGGCGTGATTTTCACACCCTGGCTTCACGGTAACCGTTGCCCCTTTGAAGACCCCAACGCAAGAGGTATGTTCTTCAATCTCAGCCTTGAAACGGGTAAAAGTGAAATGATAAGAGCAGTTCTTGAGGGTGTTTGCTACCATTTAAGATGGTTCCTTGAAACTGAAGAAAAAAAGGTTAAATCTTCTGAGCATATCCGCTTTGTTGGCGGCGGTGCACTTTCTGACCTTACTTGTCAGATTCTTGCGGATTGTACGGGTAAGGTTATTGAAACTGTTGATACACCGCAGAACGTGGGGGCTATGGGTGCGGCCGTTCTTACTGCTGTTGGTATGGGTAAGTGCTCATCAATTGAGGATGCTAAAAAGCTTATCCCGGTAAGCAAAACCTTTAAGCCGAATATGGAAACTAAAAAGGTTTATGATAAATATTACGAGGTTTATAAAAAACTTTATGCCTCTAATAAAAATAATTTTGCTAACCTTAATTCATGATTTTATAATTATTTTTAAGAAAAATTGGCAAAAATATTATCGTAATGTGTTGAAAAATAAGGTCTTTTCTGTTACAATACAAAAAAGAATTCCACTTTAAGGAGCGTGATTTGATGAATATAGCATTGATAGCTCACGATTCTAAGAAAGAACTCATGACACAGTTCTGTATTGCATACTGCGGTATTTTAAGCAAACATACCATTTGTGCTACAGGTACAACGGGTAAGCTTGTTGCAGAAGCAACGGGTCTTAACATTGAAAGATACCTCAGTGGCTCTCAGGGCGGTGCGCAGCAGATTGGTTCCCGAATTGCGTGTGATGAGATTGACTTATTGCTCCTTTTCCGCGATCCCCGTAACCCGAAACCGGGTGAGCCCAACGAAACCAATCTCCTCAGACTTTGTGATGTTCATAATATCCCCGTTGCTACAAATATTGCAACTGCGGAAGCACTCATTCACAGTCTTGAACGCGGTGACCTTGACTGGCGCGATATTGTTAATCCCAAATAATTGAAATTTATCGGGTGTGGGCTTATTCCGTCACCCGATTTTTTATTGAAAAAACATTTTTAAGGAGCTTAATATGGCTGGTAATATTAAAGCAATCAAAGGTACAAAAGATACCTTACCCTCAGAAAGTTACAAATTACAATACATTGAACAGGCGGCGCTCGATACTGCAAAGGCTTACGGATTCCACGAAATGAGGACACCTGTTTTTGAGTATACAGAGCTTTTTGACCGTTCTGTCGGCGAAACAACAGACGTTGTTCAAAAAGAAATGTATACCTTCAACGATAAAGGCGATCGTTCAATTACCTTGCGTCCCGAAGGTACGGCAGGTGCTGTTCGTGCTTTCCTTGAACATGGACTTTTTAATGAGCCTCTTCCTCAGAAGGTGTGTTATCTTACTTCCTGCTACCGCTACGAAAAGCCTCAGGCCGGCAGACTCAGAGAATTTCATCAGTTCGGTATTGAGTGCTTCGGCGCAGCTTCACCCGTTGCGGATGCTGAGATTATTGCTCTTGCTAACAGCTATTTTAATTTCATTGGCATTGAAAAGCTTGCTGTTGAAATAAATTCAATCGGTTGTCCGGAGTGCAGAAAAAAATACTCAGCGGCTCTCAAGGAGTATTTTGCGGAAAAACAGGGCGAGCTTTGTGAAACCTGTCTTTCAAGACTTGAACGCAACCCGATGCGTATTCTTGATTGCAAAAGTCCCGTTTGCTCTGAAATTGCAGAGTCTGCACCGGTAGTTCTTGACTATATTTGCGATGACTGCCGTGAGCATTTTGAAAAGCTTCAGAGCTACCTTGATGCTTTGAATATTGAGTATGTTGTTAATCCGCAGATTGTTCGTGGACTTGATTATTACACAAGAACTGTTTTTGAATTTGTTTCTCTTGATGAAAAAACAAAGGGGCTTGTTCTTGGCGGCGGCGGACGTTACGACGGTCTTATTGAAGAGTTGGGCGGTGCGGCAATGCCTGCTTGCGGCTTTGCGATGGGTCTTGAACGTCTTCTTATTGCTATGGAAGAAAGCGGTATTCCTTTCCCGGAAGCACCTAAGTGCAATTTGTCAATTGTTACCGCAGGTGAAAACGCACTTCTCAAAGCGCTTGAAATTTCTTCGGATTTAAGATCAGCCGGTTACAGTGTTAATATTGACACTGTGGGAAGGTCTATTAAAGCACAGATGAAATACGCAAACAAAATAAACTCTGAATTTACTGTTGTTATTGGTGACAACGAGCTTGAAAGCGGCAAGGCAATGCTCAAATCAATGCAGGACGGCACACAGACGGAGGTTGAATTAAACGCTTTTGAAGAAGTCTTTGAAAGAGCGTACCTTGATAAAGCTGTTGCGGCTTTCGGTGAAACTGATTTTTCAACACTTACACAGGTAGATTTAAATAATCTTTTTTAAGGATGTTTCTATGGAGATTATAGATATTTCAAGGGATTTAATAAAAACTCCCGTTTATCCCGGCGACCCTGAAGGGTACGTTGACCCGATTTTCAGTCTAAGGGCAGGGGATAACTGTAACCTTAATTCAATATACACCTGTCTTCACACGGCAACACACGTTGATGCGCCCTTGCATTTTATTGACGGTGGGGTTACCATTGACGTATTTCCGCCCGATTTATTTATTGGCGAATGCGTTGTGGTTGAGGCACCTCCGGGACCTATTACAGGGGCTTTTGCTGAAGAAAATTTTCCGTGGCAGGATGCAGAGCGTTTGCTTATAAAAGGAAACGGTCTTTCATACCTTATGGAAAGCAGTGCATACTATGTTGTGGATTCGGGAATAAAGCTCGTTGGTACTGATTCACAAACCATAGGTATTTCCGGCTCTAACCAGATTGTTCACCGTGCTCTTCTTACTTCAAATATTCCTATAATTGAGGGGCTCGACCTTTCTGCCGTTGAGCCCGGCAGATATTTCCTTATGGCTCAGCCCCTGAAAATTTCAGGAGTTGAAGCAGCACCGTGCAGAGCGGTACTGGTTAAGGACCATCTCTTCTGGTCAGGCTCCCGAAATTGAAAGCTTCACGTGTCTTTTGCCTTTTGCTCACCACTCGCGTATCATATACGCGTCGGTCTCGCAAAGCGACAAAACACGCGCAAATCTTTAAATTTACTTAACTATACACGTGGATTTTGTTCCTTCAAGCCCTCAATGTAAAAGGACTCGGCTCTTGAAATAAAGGACAAAAGCTATGTGTATTTTTTAATATAAAGCATCCGAAAAATTCAAAAAAAATTAATTGAAAAACTATTGATTTATTATAACAAAGGGTATATATTAACCATTGATAGGAGTAATTTTTATGCGATTAGATAAATATTTAAAGGTGTCACGCATCATAAAAAGGCGTACTGTTGCCAATGAGGTTTGTGACGCCAAGCACGTAGAGGTTAACGGGAAAATTGCCCGTGCCTCTTATGATGTTAAAATTGGTGATGTCATTGCAATTCAGATGGGCTCAAATCTTACAAAATATAAGGTCTTATCTGTTAATGAGTATGCTAAAAAAGATGATGCTGCCAATATGTATGAGGTGATCAGCTGAAATGAATGATGTATTAGGTACGGTTATTACTTTTACGGCAGGTGTGGGAATAACCGCATTAAACTATTTAGTTTCCAAATACGTTTTACAGAAAAGTCCCGATAAATTTGCAATGACTTCAGTTATAAAGCAAATTATAAATGTGTCTTTTCTTGTGGCAGTTTATATGTTAAGCGACTATTTACCATGGAACTTTACATATTTAATCGTAGGTGCAGTATTGGGTATAACATTGCCTATGATTGTTTTTACGCGAAAGCTTGTAAAACTAAACGAAGCAAGGTGCGATGCTCCCAAGTGTAAAGAGGGTGAAAAGAATGGGTGAAAAATCAGAGGTCATTATTGAAATTTTAGGCTTCCTTGACGTAACCGGTGAGGTTATCGGAATGTGGATTATTTTAGGATTAATAACCTTAATCTCGTTGATTGTCAAGCTTACACTTAAGGAGAGACCCGGTAAATTTCAAAATATTATTGAAACGGGTGTCGAATACCTTGATAATTTCTTTGGCGATAACTTAGGCAAAAAGAAATCGAGGAAATATTTTACGTTTCTTGCTTCGCTTTTTGTTTTCATTATTTTTTCAAACTATTCGGGTCTTTTCCCCGGTGTAGGTATTACGGAATATGTTAAGGCACCGACCTCGTCGCTTTCGGTGACTGCCGGATTAGGTATAATAACCTTCATTTTCCTGCAGGTGTCGGCTTTGCGCCATAGTGTGAAGCATTATTTCAAGCGCTTTGTCAGTCCTATGTTCATTATGTTGCCTTTATTGTTGCTTGATGAAATTATCAAGCCTGCTTCTCTGGCGTTGCGTTTGTACGGTAATATTTTCGGTGAAGAAATGGTAACTGAAGAACTTTACGATATTTTGCCGATAGGCGCTCCGGCTATAATGATGATACTGTCATTGCTGTTTTGTGCATTACAGGCGGTGGTATTTACCATGCTTGTGTCAATATACCTCGATGAGGTTACCGAATAATAAAAAATATTTTTAAAGGAGAAATATAAAATGGAAAATTCAGGAATTATCGCTATTGCAGCAGCTATTGCCATCGCTATCAGTACGCTCGGGCCGGCGATCGGTCAGGGTCTTACGGCTAAAGCCGCTATGGAAGGCATCGCAAGACAGCCCGACGCAGCGAAAGATATTCGTTCAACTCTTATTATATCTCTTGCTCTTATGGAAGCCTTGACGATTTACGGGTTACTTATCAGCTTTATGCTTGTTTCAAAAATCTAAGGGTGAGATAAATGAATATACAAATTTCTGTCGTAATATGGACTGTAATTTGTTTTGCTCTTCTGATGGTTATTTTACGCAACTTGCTTTTTAAACCATTGCTTAAGGTTATGGATGAGCGGAGCGTTCATCTTGAAAATGCCCGTAAGAAAAAGTCAGAGATAGATGAAGCTATCCGAGAGCAGGAAGAGAAGCTTTGTCAACAACAGACGGATTACCTCGAAAAGCAGAAAAAGGAAATATCCGAAAGGCTTGCGAGTATTCAGGCTGAAAGCAAAAATGCCGTTATAGAAGCGAGAAGAAAAAGCCTTTCCGATGTAAAGGCTTACCGTAAGTCTATGGACGCTGAACGTGAAAAAACAGTAAGCGATGTCAGCGCGAATGCCAAGAGCATAGCAGAAGCTTTTGCCCGACGGATCATTTCAAGATAAGGGGCGGTATTTATGGAAATCCAATATGTTATCATAAACTTTTTGATAGTTGCCGCCATTGTATTCTTTGCAGGCAGAAAAACAATTAAGTCCATTTTTTCAAAACGTTTAAAGAGAATTGACGATGAACTTGAGGAAATTGCTCGGATTGAAGCAATGAAAATTCCCGCGATTGAAGATTTTAAACCTGACTCCGAAAACGAGATATTTTCCGAAGAAATTGAGAAAGCAACTCGTGATGCACAGGCGAAAATCTTAAGGATAGAAGCCTTTAGTAAACGAGAATGTCACGAAATTCATAAGGAAGCCGTTGAAAAAGCGGGTGTGGAAATCTTTAACACAATTAAAAGCAGTGTTGCCGAGTTATTTTCGCAGGAACCGTATCTCAGCGATTTAAGAGCCCATGAGGCCGATATGGTAGATGATATTCTTAAGGAGGTAAAGCTTACCCCCGGTGACTTGACATACTTAAAGCATCACGATGTTTTGTACGTTACGCTGACATCGGCGCACAAGCTTTCCAATGATATTGTTAATAAGGTTGATGAGTTTACAACTGATATGCTTAACCGGGTTAACGGCGCGACTTCCCTTTGGGTGCGCGAGGATCCTTCGCTTATCGGTGGTCTTAAATTGAGAATCGGTGATACTGTGTATGATTGCACAGTTGCAGAGGACCTTTACCGTTACGAAAAAAGTCTGTGTAGAGATATTCCGTTCAGTACATCGGGAAATGACATCTTGTATGAGTTTACCCATAAGGCGGAAGTATTCAAGCCGAAGATTCACATATATCAGCTCGGTCGAGTTATGACCGTTTCTGACGGTATTTGCTGGATGGACGGTCTTGCTGATATTATGTACGGAGAGGTTATAGAATTTGAATGTGGCGAGCGAGGAATGGTTCTTGACATACAGCACAACCGCATAGGCTGTGTGGTTTTCGGTGAGTATGAGAATATCGAAAGCGGCAGTCGTGTAAGGCGTGTGGGCAGAATCGCCTCTGTCCCTGTAGGCGATGAGCTTCTGGGCAGGGTAGTTGACTCTATAGGTAATCCTATAGATGGTGAAGGCTACATTATCACCGAGGAGCGCAGACCCATTGAGTTTAAGGCTCCGGCAATTCTTGACCGCCAAGGTGTAAGCGAGCCTCTTCAGACAGGCTTAAAAGCCGTGGATGCACTTGTGCCTATTGGCAAGGGGCAGCGCGAGCTTATAATTGGTGACAGGCAGACTGGTAAAAGTGCTGTTGCCGTTGATGCTATCATAAATCAAAAGGGCAAGGGCACAGTTTGTATATATGTTGCCATAGGTCAGAAGGAAACTACAGTTTCCGAAATTAGAGAAACTCTGGAAAAGAATGGTGCTTTAGATTATACCGTTATCGTTGCGGCAACTGCTTCCGGTTCAGCGGCTACACAATATATAGCGCCATTTAGCGCCACAGCCATGGGTGAGCATTTTATGTACAACGGCAGAGATGTGCTTATTGTGTATGATGATTTGTCAAAGCACGCCGTTGCATACCGCGAGCTTTCTCTTCTTTTGCACAGACCCTCAGGCAGAGAAGCTTATCCCGGTGATATTTTCTATTTGCATTCCAGATTGCTTGAGCGCTCTGCAAAATTATCTGAGGAATTAGGTGGCGGTTCTATGACGGCGTTGCCTATTATAGAAACGCAGGCGGGCGATATATCGGCATATATCCCCACTAACGTTATATCAATTACAGATGGTCAGATTTTCCTCGATACAGAACTGTTTAATGAGGGTCAGCGCCCTGCTATTAACGTTGGCCTTTCGGTTTCCCGTGTAGGCGGTTCAGCTCAAACAAAATTAATGAAGCAGGTCTCCTCAAATCTTCGTACAAGACTTGCGCAGTACCGTGAATTGGCAGGCTTTATGCAGTTCGGAGCAGAAGTGGATTCTGAGACCGCAAAAACGATTGAATCGGGTCGACGCTTGACGGAGGCTTTGAAGCAGCCCCGCTATAAGCCCCTTCCCGATAAATATCAGGTATTGCTTCTTTTTGCTATTGCAGAAGGGTATTCAAATGATGTTGATGTAAATTCTATGGAAGAATTCGAAGCAGCACTTTATAAATATTTCGAAGCTGAGCAATCCGAGGTTATAAAAATTCTCGAAAAAGGCGAAAAACTTGACAAGGAAAATCAAGACAAACTACGCGAGGCTTTGAGCGAATTCAAGTTGATGGGAGTTGAACCTCGTACGCCACAAAATTAAATTTTTCGGCACAATCAAAGTGTTCAATTTCCATCAGTCTAAGAAGAAGGTTTAACAAATGCCCACCGTACAGGTTCTAAAAAAGAAACTTAAAGGTGTTCGCACCACCCGAAAAATTTCAAAGGCTATGAAAACCGCGGCTACTGTAAAGTATTCGCGGCTTAGTGCCGTGTATTCGGGTTATTCGCGGTATGCTGAGCAATGCAAGACTCTGTACAATTGCTACGCGGAGCAGTTCCGAAACGTTTTACCGCCGAAAAAGAATGGTGCCCCTGTTTGTTATATAGTTATGGCTTCAAACAAAGGTATGTGTGGTAACTTTAATTCTGAGCTTTTTAATTTTGCTCAGGATATACTTGAACGTGAGTCCGAGTCTTTTGACCTTATATTGTGCGGCGAAAAAACAGTTTCGCAATTCAGAAGCAAGGGCTACGGGTCTGTAAAGGAATATATATTTAATGATGTACCGCAGTTTTCCGAGGCGAAAATGCTTTATGAGGAGATTTTCTCATTGCTTTATCAGAAGGGTTACGGCTCCGTTAAAATAATATATCCGGCATATGTTAATATGATGAAACAGCAACCCTGCATAAGGGAGCTGTTCAGTACAGAACAGGCTGAATACAGCGATATTGATGATAGACTTTTTATACCGGATAAGGCTACGGTAATAAATAATTCGGTAGAGAAGATAATTACTTCGACTCTTTACGGGGTGATTCTTGAAACTGCCATAGGTGCTCAGGCGGCGACAGTTATGAATATGCGCTCAGCGTACGATACGGCAACCGAGTTTGAGGAAAAGCTTGAGAGCGAAATAAACAGAAAAAGACAAAGTCAGGTTACGGCAGATGTTATCGAAACCTCTGCTGAATTTTCACAGGAAGAGGAGTGATAGGTATGGCAAAAGGTTCCGTAGGTACGGTTCAGAGAATTACAGGTCCTGTTGTTGACGTTTTGTTTAACGTTGAGGAAGTGCCCGAAATACTCCATGCTCTTGAGATAGAGGTTAATAACGAAGTTTATGTGCTTGAGGTTTCTCAGCATTTGGGTAACGGTGAGGTTCGCTGTATTTCAATGTACCCAACGGATGGTATTTCAAGGGGCTTGAATGCAGTTGATACAGGTATGCCCATTACCGTGGGTGTTGGTGAGGAGACTTTGGGCAGAATGGTAAATGTTATTGGTCAGCCCATTGATATGGGTGAGCCTATAAATGCAAAGAAGCGTTGGCCCATCCACCATCCTGCGCCACCATTTGTTGATATTGTTCCGTCGGAGGACATACTTGAAACAGGTATTAAGGTAATCGACCTTATGACACCTTATATAAAGGGAGGTAAAATCGGTCTTTTCGGTGGTGCAGGTGTAGGCAAAACGGTTCTTATTATGGAACTTATAAGAAACATTGCCTTTGAACACGACGGCTACTCCGTTTTTGCAGGTGTTGGTGAGCGTTCTCGAGAGGGTAACGAGCTTTGGAATGAAATGAAGCAGTCGGGAGTTCTTGATAAAACAGCTCTCGTTTTCGGACAGATGAACGAAACAGCGGGTGCCAGACTTCGTGCGCCCCTTGTAGGTCTTACGATGGCGGAATATTTCCGTGAAAGTTCTCATAAAGATGTTCTGTTTTTCATTGATAACATTTTCCGATTTACCCAGGCAGGCTCGGAGGTGTCGGCGCTTCTCGGCAGAATGCCGTCGGCAGTAGGCTACCAGCCTACCCTTGCAAGCGAAATGGGTAAGTTGCAGGAGAGAATTGTTTCTACGGGTAACGGTTCTATAACCTCTGTGCAGGCAGTATATGTTCCTGCGGATGACCTTACGGACCCCGCTCCCGCTACAACTTTCTCCCACCTTGATGCAACTACGGTGCTTTCAAGAAATATAGTCGAGCTGGGTATTTATCCCGCTGTTGACCCCTTGGAGTCATCCTCGCGAATTTTATCACCCGATTACGTAGGTGACAGGCATTATCGTGTTGCGAAAGAAACACAAAAAGTTTTGCAGAAATATAACGAACTGCAGGATATTATCGCAATTCTCGGTATGGATGAGCTTTCTTCAGAGGATAAGTTGCTTGTTAAGCGCGCAAGAAGGATTCAGCGCTTTTTCAGTCAGCCCTTCCATGTTGCAGAGAAATTTTCCGGCTATAAGGGTGTGTACGTTCCTTTGTCGAAAACTATCGAGGGTGTTGAAATGATTCTTAGCGGTGAACTTGACGATATTCCTGAGCAGTATTTCCTTATGTGCGGAGCCATTGATGAGGTTATAAAGAACTATAATGATGAACACGGTGATACCGATGAATGATATGTTGATTTTTAAAGTTGTTACACCCGTAACGGAATATTGCTACGAAGGTTGCGACTCTGTAAGACTTTCCGTAAGCGATGGTGAGAACGGAAAAAGGGGGGGCAGTTGCGGTATTCGTAAAGGCCACGAAAAGTCGCTTTTAAGCTTAAGCGAAGGGAAAATATACGTTTCACGTAATGATGAAAAAATACTCGAAGCTTTTACTTCCTCCGGCTTTGCAACGGTTGAGGATAACACCGTAACTGTAATTGTTGATGAGTTTTGTGAAATATAACATATAGGGGGGTGTAAAAAAGATTTGTTTTTACAGCCTCTGCTTTTATTTTAGAATCATGGCGAATTAACTAATGTACTCAATAAAAAAATCGGCAATGTACCAAAAATTAGTAAACTTGCATAAAAGTTATTGACAACTGCGTAAAAAAATGATAATATCCAATTGAAAAGAGAATAAACCACAGAAAGGGTGTTTTTATGAACATTACAATCGTTGGCCGTAAATGCAACCCCCGTGAAGATTTTCGCTTGCGCGCAGAAAAGCGCCTCGGTAAAGTTGAAAAGCTTTTTGGCGAAGAGGCTTCCGCAAAAGTGACTGCCACTGTTGAAAAAACATGTCATATTGTGGAGGTAACCGTCACTAAAAGCGGTATGATTTTCCGTGCGGAAGAAAGCGCAGAAAATATGCTTGATGCCCTTGATGCTTGTGTTGATTCCCTTATCAGACAAATCAGAAAAAATAAAACAAGGCTTGATAAAAAGCTTCATTCAGCAGTCCTTGAAGATTTTATGGATTATGATGTTGATGAAGAGACAGATTTTCAGGTAATAAGGGAAAAAACGGTTGCTCTCAAGCCGCAGAGCGTTGAAGAAGCCATTCTCCAGATGAATTTGCTGGGTCATCAGTTTTATATGTTCCTTAACGCAGAAACTGATGAAATTAACGTTGTTTACAAACGTAATGCAAACGGTTATGGCTTGATTTCCCCGGATATTGACAAATAAAAATATTAAATTAAATATTAGACGTTTTTTAGCTTCTTTCAAAAGCAACAGACTGCTTCACGGCAGTCTGTTGCTTTTTTCGGAATAATAATTTGTATAAATTTATGGTAATTTGTTGCAAAAAGCAAAAATGAATTGTATAATATGATGTGTATTTTAAATAAAAACTTTTTAAGGAGGAGTTTTTATGTATTGTAAAAAATGCGGTACGGAAGTGGTACCGGGACGTTTTTGCACCAACTGCGGTGAAAAAGCTCCTGATGTTGACAATGCTTCTGCTAAAATTGATAATAATCCTGCGCCTGCTCCTGCAACAAACGGGGTTAACGCAAGCAATACCATTAATTCTTCGGTAAACGGCGGTAATATTCCTGATACTGCCGCAAACGGCGGAAAAGCAAAAAAATCAAAAGCACCTTTGATTATAATTATTTGTGTTGCCTGTGTGATTTTTATCGGTGCTGCGTGTGTTTTAGGTTTTTCTCTTCTTAAATCATCCTCAGGTAATGTTGAGAAATTTACCGAAGGTATGCAGAGACAAAACTGGCAGAGTGTATATGATATGATGTTTTTTGAAGAAACCGATTACGTTACGTTTGAACGTTTTTCCAAGGCTTGTGAAGATAACGCTTCGGTTTTAGGTGCGGATTTTTCCGGTGCATCTGATTGTACGGTTAGCGAAGCCGGTGAATCCGACGGTAACAAAAAATATAAAATAACCGGCAGTAACGATGAAGCAATGGAAGTTGTTCTTGAAATGGTGAAGGATGGTCCGCTTTCATTTGATACTTACCGAATTACAACGCCTGCTTGTGTAAGCTTTACCTTGTCCGTTCCCGAAAAATCGAAGGTGAAATTTGAGGGGAAGGACGTAACTGAAGGTGCAACGAAAGACGGTGTTACAACGTACGTTATTTATCCGCTTATTCCCGGTGATTATGAGCTCGATGTGGAAGACGGAGCCGGTAACAAATACGGAACTTATGTAACAATCACTCCCGATTCAACTGTAAATACGCTTGTCCTTAATGCTGATGAAATTAAAGCGGGCAAGGAGAAAAAGGCTGCGGATGAATACACAACAAAGGACGTTGAGGCTTTCTTCTACAAAATGTTGAAAGAGAATAATGATAGCTCATTAGTTTTCTTGTTTGCAAAAAGTGAAAAGGATTTCAACGATTTCGGCTTTGAATGGTTTGATCTTACAACCGCAGAAGTTAATTCCAAATCAACCTATACATCAAAAATCAACGGAACAGAGCTCAATGTTTCTGATATTATGACTAAGGAAGAGTTTGATAAACTTGATTTGAGTTCAACTCAGTCATATAAGGTTTATAAAGTTGCTCAGCTTCAGAAAAAAATAGATGAGCTCTGGGTACCCGGCAGATTTTCAGTTGAAAAAATTGCAAGAAGCAGTGACTTTATTACATCAAAGGGTTATCTTTTATATAGCTACGTTGCTTCAAGCGGTGCTTATGCAACATATTACGGTGAGCCGGCAAAATGCGTAAAGGACGGGGACGGAAGATTCGTTCTTGATGCATATATGATTTATTATGATGTAACAGACAGCGGTGTTTATGACTTTACAACGGGTACATACCTCTCTTCTGCACAGATAAAAACGGAAGATGAAACAGTTGATTTTAACAGTATGAAGGATGTACTTGGTCTGGATCTCAGTAAAATTAACACAGTAACGTTTACTTTTGAAGCAACCAACAGCGGCATACGTCTTGTCGGTGCTGATTCACCCAATACCGCTGAACAATCTCAGCAGGCTATTGTTCAACAAACCCCTTCTGTAAGCGGTGAAGTTTCATATTGCTCATCATACTATATGTACGTAAAGGCACAGGGCGGTCTCAATTTGCGTCTGTTGCCGTCGCAGAATTCGGGAATTATTACAAATATTCCTAATTATTCTACCGTAACGGTGCGCGGGTATTCCCCCTCAATCGCAGGCTGGTATTACGTTTCTTACGGCTCCTATTACGGTTGGGTAAGCAGTGCATATCTTACAAGCTATAACACTTACGGCAGCGGCGGTCACGGAACGTATACCTACTACACTGTAAGGGCGCAGGGCGGTCTTAATATGCGCTATTCTGCAAGCACAAACTCGGGTGTTGTAAGGCTTATTCCCAACGGTGCAACGGTTCAGCTTCTTGAATACAACGGAAGCGGTACATGGGCTTACGTTTATTATAACGGCTATAAAGGTTGGGTAAACACAAGCTACCTTGTTTATTCATACACCACATATTAAAATAATGAAAAATTAAAATCAGGTTGTGTTGATTGAGCTTCTGTTCAGTCACCACAACCTTTTTGTATCAAAGAAGAATAATATTAATATAATGAATGTGTGTTATGAAAATATGGGATAAATAACTAAATTTTTCTTTCAATTGTTAAATTTTTGTTCAATACAAAGAAGATTTTTAATTTGCTTGAAAAATTAAATTTAAGGTTATATAATTATACAAAAATCTATTTTATTATAAAGGAGTCTTGTACAATGAGCAGGGTATATAATTTTTCTGCAGGTCCCTCAATGCTTCCCGAGGAAGTGCTTAAAAAGGCTGCAGCTGAAATGCTTGACTACGAAGGTTGCGGTCAGTCCGTTATGGAAATGTCCCATCGCTCCAAGGTTTTTGACAGCATTATCAAATCGGCAGAATCTCTTTTAAGAGAGCTTATGAACATTCCGGATAATTACAAAGTGCTTTTCCTTCAGGGTGGTGCAACAACACAGTTTGCGGCTATTCCTATGAACTTTATGAACAAATCCGGTAAAGCGGACTACATTATTACAGGTCAGTGGGCAAAGAAGGCTTTTGGCGAAGCCAAAAAATACGGTGATGTAGTGGCTGTTGCTTCTTCTGCAGACAAAACCTTTTCCTACATCCCAAAAACAACAAAAGAAGATTTTCGTCAGGATGCAGACTATGCATATATTTGTATGAACAATACAATTTACGGTACAGTTTACCACGAGCTTCCCGACACGGGAGACGTTCCTCTTATTGCAGATATTTCGAGCTGCTTCCTTTCAGAGCCTCTTGACGTAACAAAATTTGCAATGGTTTACGGCGGTGCACAGAAAAACATCGCACCTGCAGGTCTTACAATAGTAATTGTTCGTGAGGATATTCTCGGCAATGCCCGTGAATACACTCCTATGATGCTTGATTACAAGGTTCACGCAGATGCAGATTCTCTTTCCAACACACCTCCTTGCTACACAATTTATATTTGCAAGCTTGTTCTTGAGTGGATTAAATCAATCGGCGGTCTTGAGGCTATGGCTGAAAGAAACCGCAAGAAAGCAAAAATTCTTTACGATTTCCTTGATAACAGCAAAATGTTCCGCGGTACAGTTGTTCGAGAGGATCGTTCACTTATGAACGTTCCTTTTGTGACAGACAGCGACGAGCTCAATGCAAAGTTTGTTAAGGAAGCAGAGGCAGCAGGCTTTGTTAACCTTAAAGGTCACAGAACTGTTGGCGGTATGAGAGCTTCTATCTACAACGCAATGCCTGTTGAGGGTGTTGAAAAGCTTGTTGAATTTATGGCTCAGTTTGAAAAAGAAAATTCATAAGAGGTGAATGAAATGTTTGATATTCTTACATTAAATAAAATCTCTCAGATAGGTCTTAAAGAGCTTGATGATAAATATACAGTAACAGATAACTGTGAGTGTCCAGACGGTATCATTGTCCGTTCAGCTTCAATGCACGAATACGCTTTCAGTGAAAAAACAGTTGCAGTTGCAAGAGCAGGCGCAGGCGTTAACAATATCCCTGTTGATGAATGTACAAAGAAGGGTATTGTGGTATTCAATACTCCCGGTGCTAACGCAAACGCAGTTAAAGAGCTTGTTATTGGCGGACTTATGCTTTCATCAAGAAGAGTTGCGGCAGCTTATGACTGGTGCAAAACCCTTAAAGGTGAGGGTGACAACGTAGGTAAGCTTGTTGAAAAAGGCAAATCACAGTTTGCAGGTCCTGAAATCCTCGGCAAAACTCTCGGTGTTGTGGGACTTGGTGCAATCGGCAGACTTGTAGCAAGTGCGGCAAACGGCCTTGGTATGAAAATTGTAGGCTATGACCCTTACTTTAACGAAGAGCTCAAGGGTGAGCTTCCCTCTGATACAGAGTACGTTGATTCTCTTGATGCAATTTATGAAAAATCCGATTACATCACACTTCACCTTCCTTGCGTGCCTGCAACAAAGGGTATGATTAACTCAGATACAATGGATAAAATGAAGGACGGCGTAAGAATTCTTAACTTTGCCCGCGGTGAGCTTGTGGTTGGTGCTGATATGGCAGAAGCAGTAAAATCAGGTAAAGTTTCTGCTTACGTTACAGACTTCCCCTCTGACGAGGTTATCGGCATTGAAAATGTAACAGCTCTTCCTCACCTTGGTGCTTCAACGCCCGAAAGCGAAGAAAACTGTGCATATATGGCGGCTGTTGAAATCAGAGAATACCTTGAAAAGGGTAACATCAAAAACTCTGTTAACTTCCCCAATGTTTCACTTGACGCAGAGGGCGAAAGAGTTGCGGTTATTCACCACAACGTGCTTTCAGCGGTTAATGATATTCTCGGTGCATTTATGCAGAACGGCATTGAAACAACAGGCTTCAGCTCAAAGGCGAAGGGGGATTTTGCTTACACACTTGTTGCAGCAGATAAAATTCCCGATGCAGTTGTAAATATGCTTAAAGCTAACGAAGATATTATTAAGGTCAGAAAAATATAATGAATAAAAATCGCAGTCCAAACGGACTGCGATTTTTATTTTTCTTCAAAATGTCCGTCAGAATATACAAGCACAAGCTGTTGCTTGGAATGTTCATCGGATTCATATTCATTATAAGTGTAAATAATTTCGTTTCCTTCAACTTTAATATCAAACAAGGTTTTGTCTTCTAATGCTAAGGCGTTGCCTATACATGCAACGTCTTTAAGTAAGATTTTGTTTTTTGTTTCATAAATATGTGCGTAATCTCCCATAAGATCGTCACCGTTTTCTATTACAATTGCTGTGTCGAATTCAGGGTACTCGTATATTTTTACCGCTGTGGTTGTAGAAGATAGAGCCGCCCAAGAATATAAACTGAACAGAGTTAACGGTATCAATACCAGATATGTAAGCAGGATTAAAGGCTTTATTCCTTTTTTTACAAGAATTATAACCAATATGATTTCTGTAAGGATAAAACCTAACGAAAAAGCAAAATGAAGATCTAAAATTATTGTTTTTCCGAAAACTAATAATTCATAACCTTGTTTCGAATAAACCATACATAAAAAAGCGCATGCTAAGAACAGACATCCTAATATCTGGGATATTATAATTGCTTTTTTGGTGTTATTTTTATTGTGCATACATATACCTCCATGACTAATTTTGTCATAGCACATATCACAAAGTGAAGTTAAGTTTGCTACTGCACCTTTGGGTGCAACTTCACTACATAGTAACTTCACTCACGAAGTGAACTTCACTTGCGGTCAGGCAAACTTAGTTGATTTAAGCACAGCTTAAATCACGGAATAACATTACCTGCACTTGAGAAAATTTCGTACCATTCCTGACGGGTGATGGTGATGTCCGCGGCTTTTGCACATTCAAGAAGTCTTTGCGTATTCATTGTGCCTGTGAGGGGTTGCATTTTTGCAGGATGGCGAAGAATCCAGGCAAGAACAATTGTGGATTTTGTAACACCGTATTTGTCGGCTAATTCCTGAAGCTTTGCATTGATTTCAGGGAAATCGGGGTTATCAACATAAACACCCTCAAAGAATCCGTACTGGAAGGGAGACCAGGCCTGGATTGTAATATCCTCGTATCTGCAATATTCAAGCACGCCACCGTCACGGTCAATAGCGTTATCCTCACGCATATTAACGTAAAGACCCTGTTTTACAATATGGCAATCGGTAATGCTGAACTGAAGCTGATTTGCACAAATCGGCTCATTACCCATATATTTCTGTAAAAGGCGCATCTGCATAGGGTTCTGGTTTGAAACACCGAAATGATGCACTTTTCCTTGTTCCTTCAAGGTGAGTAAAGCTTCTGCAACCTCTTCGGGCTCGTAGAGTGTATCGGGGCGGTGCAAAAGAAGGAAGTCAAGATAGTCGGTGTTAAGTCTTTTAAGACAGCCTTCGGTCGATTCGATAATGTGTTCTTTTGAAAAATCAAACATAACCTTGCCGGGACAAATGCCGCATTTTGACTGAAGAATAATCTTTTCGCGCACATCGTCATTCATACCGATAGCCTTTGCAAAAACCTCTTCACTCTTGCCACCACCATAAAGGTCAGCGTGGTCAAAAAAGTTGAGTCCTGCATTCATAGCGGTATCAATAACCGCCTTTGCTTCTTCAACAGTTTTGTCAGCCATACGCATACAGCCGACTGCAATTACGGGTACATCAACACCGCTTTTGCCGAGTTTCATTGTTCGCATAAATATGCTCCTTTCTTAAATTAGAGATTATTGTGGTAACTTCGTGTAAAGTTAAAGTGAAGCGAAGCCTATCCTCCTTGCCACGTAGCGGGAGGGAGGGGGACCACCCTTTGAAAAGTTTTTTGTTCTGATAACTAAAAAGCGAGAGATTTGTTATGTTTAATGATTAGGTTCTATCGGGGTGGTGGAAGGTGTAACAGGCTACTAAAAAATGACGCTTGCGCGTCGTGCACCTACCACCATTCCGCCCGAACTGTAATGCTACAAAAAAGATTGTCGCCCGTGAAAGATGTATAAAAAAACAACAATTTTATCGGAGAATGGTCCCCCTCCCTCCGAACCTTAGGCTCGCAAGGAGGATAGGCTTCGCCACCGCAACGTTATTCCGCATTTCGCACTTCTCACTTCGTATTAGTATATATGGCACAAAATCCGTATCCGTCCCTTTCTTGTGTCACCGGAGATTTTTTTGAATTTAAATCTTCCTTGACCTCTTACGGATATTGTGTCATTTTCTTTTAAGGGGATAGAATTGTTTCTTGTAAGCTTACCGTTGATAAATACTTTTTCACCGTCAATAAGTGCGGAGCTTTTACTGCGCGATATATTATAAACTGCAGAAATAATGCCGTCTAATCTTAAAGAGGCTACTATAACTGTTTTTTCTATAGGCTGTGGTAATGCGTTTTCGGGTAAGCTTTCGCAAATAGTGCAAGACACACTTGTGTGCTTTACCTTTATAAGGTTATCAATGATGAATCCGCTTATGCTGTCAAGACAGAAAAGATAGCCTTTATTATCTTTTATGATTATATCCCCGAGAGTTTCGCGTTTTATACCAAGTCCGATTAAAGAACCTAGAAAATCACGATGAGTCAAATCGTCGGAGAATTTTTGTGAAAGTGGCTCAATGCAGATTATTGTAATAGGGGGAGAGGGTGGGTAACCAAAATCATTTTCGTTACCAAAACAAGCAATTTTTCGTTCAGCATCCTCGTAACCACCAAAGAGTGTGTAGCAGTATTTAATTTCGTCATAAAGAACTGTTTGCTCATACGCATTCAAAAAATCGCTGTAAAAATATGTTGAGCGAGTAGACGAGCGTTTGTATAATTCTTTGAATCTGTTTTTTAATATCTGCAATTCGTCAGCCACTTTTTCACCTCCGATTACAGCGATTATATCATAAAATATTGTATAAATAAAGTAACAGCAACAATTTTCGCGAGAAAATTGTTGCTGTTGGATTGTTTATTTTTTCTTTTTACCGCCGAAGAAACCGCGTTTTTCTTCGGGTTGAACGGGTTTATTACCCATTGTTTGGTTGAATTTTAAAAGAGCATCCTTTTGTTCTGTGTTCAATGATTTGGGGACGTCAACAATAATTCTTACAAGCTGGTCACCGCGACGGGTGCTGTTAAGTACCTGAATACCTCTGTTTTTGAGCTTGAAAACCTGACCGGGCTGTGTGCCTGCAGGCAGGTCGTATTCAACGTTACCGTCAAGCGTGGGAACTCTTAATTTGTCACCGAGAGCTGCTTGAACGAATGAAATGTGCATATCATACCATACGTTGTAGCCGTCACGCTCAAAGTATTCGTGTGCCTTTATTGAAACACCCACTCTCAAATCACCGAGAGGACCGCCGTTCACACCGCTGTTACCCTCACCGCGTACTGTGAAAACCTGACCGTCATCAATACCTGCGGGTATGCTGATGCCCTTTTTGATTGTGCGCCTGATTCTGCCTGCGCCTTTACAGCGTGAGCAGGGGGTGGGGTTGAAAGTACCTTTGCCGTTACAACGGGGGCAGGTTTTTGCGGTGTTGATTGTTCCGAAGGGTGTGCGCTGTTGCACGTTTATCTGACCGCGGCCGTTACAATCGGGGCAGGTCTGTGAATGTGTACCCTTTGCGGCACCGCTTCCGCCACACTCGTCACAAGCCTCTATGCGCTGGAATTCGACGGTTTTTTTGCATCCTTTTGCTGCCTCTTCAAATGTAAGACGAACACCGGTTTGTATATCACTGCCTTTACGCGGAGCGTTGGGGTTTGAACGTGAGCCGCCACCGAATCCGCCACCGAAGAATGAGCCGAATATATCACCTAAGTCGAATTCCATTCCGTCACCAAAGCCGCCGAATCCACCGAATCCGCCGCCCTGGCCCGCGCCGTAGCTTGGGTCAACACCGGCAAAGCCGAAGCGGTCGTACTTTTCTTTTTTCTCCGGATCGGAAAGAATTTCGTAAGCTTCGTTAGCTTCTTTGAACTTTGCCTCTGCTTCTTTATTGTCGGGGTTAAGGTCAGGATGGTATTTTTTGGCAAGCTGGCGGTATGCTTTTTTTATTTCATCGGGTGTGGCGCTTTTAGAAACACCTAACACCTCATAATAATCTCTTTTGTCTGCCATAACAGAGTCCTTTCTGTTATCCGCCAAAGACGGCGCTCCTTCAGGAGTACCGTCTTTGTGGTAATTTAAAGTTTATCAGTCAACATCTGTGAAGGGGGCTTCTGTGTAGCCGTCACCCTGTGCGCCTGCAGCAGCATTGGGATCAAAACCTGCACCGCCTGCCATATTGGGGTCAAAGCCCTGAGCACCGCCGGCAGCCTTGTAAAGCTTTTCGGAAATTTCATAGAACTTCTTCTGAAGGTCCTCCTGTTTAGCTTTGATAGCTTCGATGTCTGTGCCCTTGAGAGCTTCTTTGAGTGCTTCTGCTTTAGCGTTGATATCGTTTTTGTCGGCTTCGTCGAATTTATCACCGTTTTCAGAAACAAGCTTTTCACATTCAAATACCATCTGGTCAGCGGCATTGCGTGTGTCAACCTCTTCTTTTCTCTTTTTGTCTTCTTCAGCGAACTGCTCTGCTTCTTTAACAGCCTTTTCAATGTCATCTTTGCTCATATTTGAAGAAGCTGTGATTGAAATTGACTGTTCTTTACCGGTACCGAGGTCTTTTGCAGAAACGTGAACAATACCGTTAGCATCGATGTCGAAAGTAACCTCAATCTGAGGAGTACCGCGACGAGCAGGAAGAATACCGTCAAGGTGGAACATACCGAGAGTTTTGTTGTCTCTTGCGAACTCTCTTTCACCCTGAAGAACGTGGATTTCAACTGATGTCTGGTTGTCGGCGGCAGTTGAGAATACCTGGCTCTTCTTTGTGGGGATTGTTGTGTTTCTTTCAATAATCTTTGTGCATACGTTACCGAGAGTTTCAATACCGAGTGAAAGGGGAGTAACGTCAAGAAGGAGAAGACCTTCAACGTCACCGCCGAGAACACCTGCCTGAAGAGCTGCACCGATAGCAACACATTCATCGGGGTTGATGCCCTTGAAGGGCTCTTTGCCGGTGTAAGATTTAACGGCATCCTGAACAGCGGGGATTCTTGAAGAACCACCAACCATGAGAACCTTGTCGATTTCAGAAACCTTGAGACCTGAATCGGAAATAGCCTGACGAACGGGACCCATTGTCGCTTCAACAAGGTCTGCTGTAAGCTCGTTGAACTTTGCTCTTGTAAGAGTTGTGTCAAGGTGAATGGGTGTGCTTGCATCAGTCATTGTGATGAAGGGAAGGTTGATTGAAGATGATGTAACACCTGAAAGCTCAATCTTTGCTTTTTCTGCAGCTTCTTTAAGTCTCTGCATAGCCATTTTTTCGTTAGAAAGGTCTACGCCTGTTTCTTTCTTGAATTCTGCAACCAACCAATCGATGATTCTCTGGTCAAAGTCATCACCACCAAGTCGGTTGTTACCTGCGGTTGCAAGAACCTCCTGAACACCTTCGCCCATTTCGATGATTGAAACGTCAAAGGTACCGCCGCCAAGGTCATAAACCATAACCTTCTGATCATTTTCCTTGTCAATACCGTAAGCGAGTGCGGCTGCTGTGGGCTCGTTGATGATTCTCTTTACGTCAAGACCTGCAATTTTACCTGCATCCTTTGTTGCCTGACGCTGTGAGTCCGTAAAGTAAGCGGGAACAGTGATAACTGCTTCTGTTACTGTGTCGCCGAGGTAGCTTTCGGCATCGGCTTTGAGCTTTGAAAGAATCATTGCTGAAATCTGCTGGGGTGTGTAAGATTTGTCGTCAATCTGAACCTTGTAATCTGTGCCCATCTGTCTTTTGATGGATGAAATTGTTCTGTCAGGGTTCTGAACAGCCTGACGCTTTGCAATCTGACCGACAAGTCTTTCACCTGATTTGCTGAAGCCTACAACTGAGGGAGTTGTTCTGTTGCCTTCAACGTTTGCAATAACTACGGGCTCGCCGCCTTCAATAACTGCTACGCAAGAGTTTGTTGTACCTAAGTCAATACCAATTGTTTTTGCCATAATTAAAAACCTCCGTATATATTTTATGTGTTTTTTAACAAATTAATTTGTTACCTGAACGGTAGCAAATCTGAGAATTCTGTCGCCCATTTTGTAACCTCTTTCAAAGACACCGGCAATAGTGCTTTCGGGAAGTTCGGGATTTTCCACAGTCATAATTGCGTTGTGGATGTTGGGGTCGAATTCGTCACCAACGTTACCGAATGCTTCAACATCAAGGGATTTGAGAAGGTCGCTTAACTGAGTAAGTGTCATTTCAATACCTTTTCTGTAAACTTCGATATCGTCAGTTTTATTTTCAGCTGCTCTGTCAAAATTATCAAGGACAGGAAGCAGTTTTTTCAATGTGTCGGCCTTCGCATCTGTGTACGTTGCGTCTTTTTCTCTTTGTGAGCGTTTGCGGAAATTATCATATTCCGCGAGATTGCGAAGATAAGTATCTTTAATGGTTGCGTTTTCTTTTGTGAGCTTTTCAACCTCTGTCTTTAACGCTTCGATTTCAGATTTTTTGTCTGATTTTCTCTTTTTGCTTTTTGACTCCTTAGGTGCAGTATCTGCCGATTCATCAGCTTCCGCAGTTTCGGGAGTGTCTTTGATTTCTTCCGTTGCCATTTTTTTGCTCCTTTAGAAATTTTTATTCATTATCAAGAGTTTCGGTTAAAAGTGAACCGATGACTCCTGCTAAATATCTTATAGTGGGAATAAGGTGCGCGTAATCGAGCCTTGTGGGACCGATTATGCCGATTGAACCGCTGTCGCGGTCACCAACTGAGTATTTTGAAAATATTGTGGTGCTGTTTTTTAGCTCTCTGTAAGTGTTTTCGGTACCGATTGCAACGTTTAATGGGTTTTTGTGGGAGGTTAGCATATTTTCTAAGGGGGTACCTCTGTGCAAGAAACCCATAAGACCGAAAGCATCCTCCGAAAGCTCGGGGTGATTTAAAATATTGTTTTGCCCTTTAAGATGTACCTCTGTGTTTTTAACTGCTTCGCAAAGGTCTGCAACGGCGCAAAGGAATGGGGACATAATGAAAACCTTGTCGCCTAAAGATGCTACAAGCGTCTGTATAAAGGGGATGCTTATGTCGGAAACGTTTCTGCCGTTAAAATATGTCTGGCAGATGTTGTAGAAAACCTCTGCAATGTCAACGTTTATTTCCGTATCGCTTCTGACGACTGCGCTTTTTAAAATACCTGACGTTGCAAGAAGAACAATCATTGCGGTGTTTTTGCTTAACGGAACAAGCTCGATGCGTTTTATAATTGCTTCGGCATCCGAAGGGGAGGTGGAAACCGCAACGCAGTTTGTGAGTTCTGCTAAAATGCTGCCTGCTTTTTCAAGAAGCTTATCAGGCTCACCTGAAAAGCTCTGAAGCCAGATTTTAATGCGCGCCTGTTCATCAATTCCTAACTCGTAATTAGTCATAAGGTTATCTACATAATAACGGTAACCTGCCTGAGAAGGTATTCTTCCGGCTGATGTGTGGGGTTGAGCGAGGTAACCCATTTCAACCAGGTCTGCCATATCGTTGCGGATGGTAGCAGATGAAATAGCGTTCCCCATCTGAGCACATATTGCTTTTGAACCAACGGGCTCGCCCGTGGCAATATAACGCTCTGTGATAATAGCTAATATCAGTTGCTTGCGTTCTGTAAGCTGAGCCACAGGAGTCACCCCTTTTTAATATTATGTAGCTTTAGCACTTGTTAGCACTCTTTGTGTGCGAGTGCTAACTCTGTTAATAATATACCCCCAATAGGAGCATTTGTCAACCTTTTTAGCATTATTTTTTGTGAATAGTTTGTGAAATTTTGCGCATAACTTGATTTATGCGGTTCGCAATATCTTTATACAGCTTCACCTTACAAATCGGCGTTCTGCATCAAAGTTTTTACAAATTATAGTTTGTGAAGCGGAAGAGAAAAAATGCAAAATTCAAAATACAAAATTTCGGAACTGCGTTGCGATTTGTGCCTTTGGGGCGCGATATACCTTCGGTGCGATATATCTGACGATACGATATATACTTTCGTATGCGATATGTTTCGCAAAGCGAAACATTAGTACCTTCCACCACCTGCGGTGGTCCCCCTCCCTCCGAGCAGAGCTCGCAAGGAGGATAGGCTTCGCGTGGTACTAATATTATTATAATTCGGAAACGAAGTTTCCCCGACACTCCTAATTCCTAACTCCTAATTCCTCATTAAATAAATATCCCCGCCCATTAGCCACGGGTGGCTAAGGACAGTTTAGGTGAAATATACGGTGTAGTCAGTTACGGCTACACCGTGTTTTCATTTTTACGAAGCCTTTTTGGAATAGGCTTTCATTTCTTCTTTAGCTTTTTCTATCATTTCAGCATCAGGGAACTGTATTATACCAACACCCACAAAGTGTATTTTTATAGGAACATGTTTCTTTCCGTCTTCTCCTCTTACTCGGTCAAAGACTTCAATTTTATCAATGAGCTTATTAACAATTGAAGGTGTCAGCTCTTTCAAATCAGTACACCGACGGATGTTAGCAAGAAAGTTTCTGACATCAATGTTTTCTTGTTGTGCGGTATTGATAAGCCTTTCAGTATCCTCAACCTTTTGCATTAAATCCTTTTGCTCGTTTTCATAATTGGTAAGCATACGTTTATAACGGTCATCAGGTAGTTTACCAAGAACATTTTGTTCAAATACCGCCTCAATGAGTTTATCTAACTCCTGTATACGTTTCTTGTTTTTCTCAAGCTCATACTTCGCTTCTTTGAGATTGTTTGCGATACTTAATCTGTGTTCCTTAGCAAACAAGTAAAGAAATACAGGCTCATATTCTACAATATACTCTGCTGCTTCTCGTATGGTTTTAAGCACCATTTTCTCTAACACTACATTTCTGATATAGTGAATGGAGCAACTGCCTCTGTTTTCCTTATAAGCAGAACAACGGAAAAATTCCTGATTTTCATTTATGCTTTTTGCTGCACAGAAATATAATCTTGAACCACAATCTCCACAGTAAACCAATCCTGAAAATATGCTTTCTCTACCCGTTGCAGTATTTCTGCGACGGTGCTTTTTTATTTCTTGAACTCGCTCCCAAGTGTCCATATCAATAATCGGTTCTTGAGTATTTGGAATAACAACCCAATCATCTTCTGAAAAAGACACTCTTTTGTGAACCTTGTAACTGACTGTACTTGATTTGAAATTAACTGTACAGCCGGTATATTGTAAGTTGTTGAGTATTTTTTCAATACTGTTTTCTGACCAACGGTATGAAGTGGTAATCGGATTTCTCGTCTTCCTTCCTATTGCACTGTAATATGCAGTTGGGGTTAAGATTTCTTCACGCTCAAGTCTGCGAGCGATTTTTGTAACGCCTAAACCTTCAAGAGCCAACTTATAAATATATCTGACTACTTCAGCGGCAGGTTCATCAATTACCCACTGTTTAGGATTTTCTTTATCCTTTTTATAACCAAAAGCAACCGTAGGAGAAACTCTTTCTCCGTTGTCGGACTTGGATTTCCAAACCTGACGCACTTTCTCACTGGTCTGTGAAGCATACCACTCATTAAACAAGTTGTGGAAGGGCATCATTTCTGTACCCTTACCGCTTATTGTTTCAACATTCTCCTGAATTGATATAAAGTTTACACCTAAAGACGGATAAAGCACCTGAGTATAGTGGTCAAACAATATATGCTCACGACCGAAACGAGATAAATCCTTTACAATAACTGTACCGATTTCACCTGTTTCTATCATTCGCTCCATACGCTGAAAGTCAGGTCTGTCAAAGGTTGTGCCTGATATACCGTCATCAACAAAGAACATTGTATTCTTGTAACCGTGCTTTTGGGCATAGTCTGCAAGAATACGCTTCTGATTAGTAATACTGTTGGATTCCGAATCCTTGTTCTCTTTGTCCTTGTCTTTATCCTTTATATCATCAACAGACAACCGACAGTATAATGCGGTTATTTTTTCGTTTATATTTTTCTCGGCTTTCTTTGCCATAATTATAACTCCTTTCTAGAAGCCGAGCATTGCATTAGGTATTTCCATTTTACAATGCCCGACTGCCATTTTTCAAATGTGTGGTTTATGACAACTGTTCCGACAGTATAATTTCTTTAAATTGCTGTAACAGCGATTTATTTAACTTACCATCAAATACACCCGTCACATCATAAACAATGCCGTGAATCTGTTCAGAAATTTTGATTTCATGTGGAACAGTGTGCATTTCTTCTGTTCTCTTTATTTCGTCAGGCTTTGGAATTACATACTCCATAAAATCAACCGGGATGTCATTATTTACTCTGCCTGAACCTTTTCTTGAAACAAGCTTAGGGGCTATTGAGAGTTTCTTCATCCGCATCACCTCGCATCCCTGTTTCTCTGTCGCTGAAGATATTTGTGATAGTATTCCAAGGCTTTTAAGATATGCTCTTCTTTCTGCTGCTTAGTGTAATTTTTACCGAAGAACTTATTGATTCGTTCTTCAGGTATTTTTATAGCCTCTGCCTGATTAGGTTTAGGTGCTGTCAAAATTGCTAATACCGTATCAGTATTAAGCTGATTCTCTTCGGAGAGCTTACGCATTTTCTGTGCCTGTGCAAGTGAGGGAGTAACCTCATCACTCTCATAGGTTTCAAAAATCATCATCTGCTCTTCGGGAGTAAGGTATGAAAGTTCAACCGCAGGTCGCATTGCGATTCTGCCTTCATCCACAAGGTTAAGAAGTGATTTTTCAAGATTGGTCAAGCGGATATACCTTTTGATTTGGGTTGCACTGTCTTCGCTGTCCTGTGAGATTTTTTCTGCAGAGCTCAACTTTGGACCCATTGGGTCCGAAGTTAAATCTGTACGTTTACCTTGCCTTTTAATGGCATCCATTTTCATCTTGTATGCAAAGGCTTTTTCCGAGGGAAGAATATGCTCACGGTGCAGATTACTATCAACAAGGATAATATCTGCTTCTACCTTTGTGATATCTAAAACTACCACCGGCACCTCTGTCAGTTTAAGCCTTGTTGCTACAAGGTATCTTCTGTGTCCTGAAACGATTTCAAACACATCTGCCTTATCATCCTTACGCACCATAAGTGGTTGGATAATACCGTTTTCACGGATACTGTCTTCCAACGGCTTCATATCCTCTTCACGGCACTTGTACGGATTCTTAAAATTGGGAACAATATTGCTCATAGGCATCTTTATAATTTCTGTTGTCTGAGACTTTACCGCCTCTGTTTCTTTGATTTCTTCTGTTTTCTCAAACAGGGTGTTAATAAAATTTTCTTCTTTATTCATTTAATTCTCCTTTTCTTTCTTGTGATAAAAATACAATCTTTAATTAAATACTCGGTATCCTCAACCGCGTTGGCGGTCTGTTTCATTTCCTTACCGATGGGTAAATCTGATAAGCCGTAGTTTCTGCAGAGACCACTTAAATTACCTGCAATTTTTCTCAGTAACATAATAAGCTTCATACATTCAGGCTTCCTGTCTTCCTGAATCGGGTAGCCGAGGACAATATCCCTCAGCACCTGTTCCTTTGTAAAAAAGCTTCTGTCTGTCAAACGCCATATTTTGTTATACTGCTCTTCACTTACTCTAACTGCGATTCTTCTCGCTCTTGTACGCACTGTGCCACCTCCTTTGCTTTTATGATTTCGGGCATAATTTTATTTGTGCTTTTAAGAACTTCACGAAGCATTACTGTATCAAGCATTTTTGTTTGCCACACTCTTTTTGAGACAATGCTCAGTTTGTTACATATAGGCTCAAGCAGATTGATATATTTCTCATAGTCCATATCCAATGTGGGCTTCATTTTTGCATTATCAATCTGATGCCTGATATACCGTGAAATGCTCATATTTGCTCTTTCGGCATCCTTTGTGAGCGTTGTAAATTCTTTCTCATTCAGATACAAAAATATTGTTTTTGTCAAGTTCATTTTCTCACCTCCTGTCTTTCGGGTTTTAGGGGTGCGGGTCTCCGGTGGAGACCTTTGAATGCATTTTGCATTCAAAAGCACCGACCGAGCCGGCAGGCGAGACACCCCTAACAAGTGGGATTTGTATGCACAAATTCAATGCTTGCTAAGACTTACGCCACGCTTTTTTACTGTTTTTTCGGTTGGTTTGCTAAGGCATTTTTTCACTTCCTTTGGTTAAAATTTTTGCATAAAAAATCCCCGTACAGAAACTTAAAGTACAAGGATATGTATTTAGGTTGATTTGTTTGGTAGGGGTGTGGTATAATTATTTCGACAAACAAGAATTTGATGGAGTATGAATAGATGGATATAAAAGAGAAACAATCATTGGTGATTCAAAAAGTTAATAGAGATACTGAACTTGCAAAACGCTTGTTGGACTTCATTAAAAATTTCTCATGGTTAGAAGTTAAAGAACATACTATGCGTACAATTGAAAATTGGGAATTTGAGGCGTGGGAAACTCCTTTTGTCGCAATGGTTGACGACTGTATTGTTGGAATGGTAACTATCATGAAATCTGACTATTATCCGTTACCGGAAATATTTCCGTGGATATCAACTTTGTTCGTAAGCGAAGAATATCGTGGTAATAGAATCAGCGAAAAACTTATTAATTTCGCAAATCAGTATGCAAAAGAGATTGGTTTTGACAAAACATATATTCCAACAGAATATATCGGCTTATATGAAAAATTCGGATATTCTTATGTTAGGGATATCGTTAATTACGGAAACGGTATAGACCGCCTGTATGCTAAAGAATTAAACTGATTTTATTCGACAAATGCCAATTTGTCGAAACGCATTTTAGACTGCTCTCATTTTTTGAGGGCAGTTTTCATATATCAAAACTGCCCCTAAAAGTAATGAGAATAAGCACTATAAAAATGTTCCACGGAAGTCTCTTTTTTGCCGTTTCACCCGAAATAGTTCCTGCCCCGGAATCTCACCGCAACGTCTTCACGCTCGCTCATACGAGGTCTTGGCGTAGTATCACTTTCGGACGGTCATTCAGTTGTCAAGGTGCACGAGAGAAAAACATC
>JAGASD010000064.1 GCA_017621885.1 Clostridia bacterium
GTGGATTTCACTGTTAATACCGATGAAAAATTCCCCGTAAAAGAGCTTAATGACATCAGCACGGAAATCCTTGTCCCTCAGGAGGGTGAAGAGGTTCGCGAAATGGCTCGTATAGGCGTTTTAGAGGTTATCAAAACCCCCAAAGGTGAGCTTGTGCTTGACTTCGGTCAGAATTTAACGGGCTACGTTGAATGGAAGGTTCCCGCAGAAAAAGGCAAGGAATTCAGGCTTTATCATGCAGAAATGCTTGATAAGGACGGCAATTTCTATATCGATAATATGCGTAGTGCAAAGGTTGAAATTAAAGTCACCTCCGACGGGAACGAAAGAACTTACAAGCCCCATTTTACATATCAGGGCTTCCGCTATGTTAAGCTTGAGGGCTTTGAGGCTGAAATTAATCCTGACGACTTTACGGCGATTGTTGTTTTCTCAAATATGAAAAGAACAGGCTATTTTGCCTGCGGTCACGACCTTTTGCAACAGCTTTATGAGAATATTATTTGGGGCCAGCGCGGCAATTTCCTTGATATTCCCACAGACTGTAACCAGCGCGACGAGCGTCTTGGTTGGACGGGTGATGCTCAGGTATTTGCGCGCACGGCATCAATTAACTACCGCACAAAGAAATTCTTTAAAAAATGGATGTACGACGTTGCTCTTGATCAGAGGGAAAACGGTGCAATTACTGACGTTGTTCCGGATTTGCACAAATGGGATTCCTGCGGCTCTTCTGCCTGGGCGGACGTTGGCGTAATTGTACCTTATTGGGTTTACAGAACCTACGGTGACACTGAAATTATAAAAGACCAGTTTGAGTCAATGAAAAAATGGATTCTCTTTATGGAAGCAAACGGTAGTGAAAGAGGTCTTTTTGATAAACATGATTGCCATTTCGGTGATTGGCTCTCACTTGATGCAGGTGATGAAGCAACGGGTGGTATGACCGACAAAAACCTTATCGGCTCCGCATATCTTATTTATTCCAACCGCTTGTTTATTGAAATGGGCAAGGTTATCGGCGAGGATATGAGCTATTTTGAAGAGCTTTATGACTTGTCAATCAAGGCTTACAGAAAAAAATATCTTAATAGCGGTAAGCCTGAGCACGAAACACAGACCGCAAACGTTCTTGCAATTTATTTTGATATTACCGATGATGTTGAGCGTGAGGGCTCGAAGCTTGTAAAGGATATTGAGGAATGCGGACATCTTAAAACCGGCTTTGTGGGTACACCGTATCTTCTCCACGCCCTTACAAAAATCGGCAGAAGTGATATTGCTTACAAGCTTCTTCTCAAAGAAACCTTCCCCTCGTGGTTGTTCCCTGTAACAAGGGGCGCAACAACAATGTGGGAGCGTTGGGACGGTATGAAGGTTGACGGTACCTTTGCCACACCTGAAATGAACTCCTTCAACCATTATGCCTATGGCTCTGTTGGTGATTGGCTTTACACAACCGTTGCAGGTATTGACAGCGATTTCAACGAGCCTGCATATAAGCACATTATTTTCAGACCGTTACCCAATAAAGAATTAGGCTATGCAAAGGCCCGCATTCTTACGGAAAACGGTGAAATAGTTTCTTCGTGGGAATATACAGGCAACGGCAACGAATGTAAATTCTCATTTACAATACCTGCCGGCTCTTATGCAACACTTTACCTTGATAATGAAGAATATGAATTTGAAAGCGGTACGTATAACACTGTTTTTGAATATCCGTCAGAAGATTAATGCTGAAGCACCTTCCACCCTATATGGTGTGGAAGGAGCTTTTTCTTTTTCAAAATATTGTGTCTAAATATTGACATCGTGTTTAAAAGACGATATTATTATGGTATCGTTATTTACGGCAAAATTCGGCAATATCCGATGTGTTTTTGAGGGGTCTTGATAAAGTGGCAAAATTTGGCTTGGACAGATTGATTTTTATCGCTGTCAGCATTGTTGTGATAGCATTGATTATCACTTTCGGTGAAAAAAACAACAAAAATGAATCGGAAACAACTACTTCGGTTTCCGCAACAATTGTAACTACAACAGCTCCGGTTTCTTCAACAACCGAGGCTTTAACAGAAACTGAGCCTTCAACAGGTGAAACGGATACTACTGAGCCTGTTGAAACAGCTCCCGTAGAGCGCCGCACGCCTAACGTTCACTTTTTCGTACCTGAGTCCCCAAGGGTTGATGAATCATATTTTGATGACGTTGTCTTTGTCGGTGACTCGGTGAGCCTTCGTCTTACATACTACAATATGGCAAACGAGTGCTTTGGCGATGCGGTTTTCCTTACATCAGGAAGCCTTGGTGTTACCAATTCACAGTGGGGCTTATATGAGCCCAAGGCAGTGCATCCCTCTTATCAGGGTCAGAAGGTTACTGTTGCTGACGGTATTCAGAAATGCGGCAAGAAAAAAGTTTACATTATGCTCGGCATAAACGATATGGCTTATTATACCAGACCTGATTTGTTTGCGCAGTTTAAATCCCTTACAGACTCAATTTTAGAAAAATCTCCTGATGTTACCTTTTATATTCAGTCAGTTACACCAATGACAGGTAACAAAAACGGCACAACTAATGATGAGATTAACGAGTACAACGCGCTTATTTCGCAGTATTGTTGCCAGAAGGGCTGGTATTTTGTGGATGTTGCGTCTGTTTTAAGAGATGAAAACGGACTTTTACCCAGAAAATATTGCAGTGACCCTGACGGAATGGGTATACACTTTACCGATGCGGCTTGTGAGGTGTGGAAGGAGTATCTTTACACACATGTACCTGCTGAAGCGTTAGAAACAACTGCTCCGTCTACAACAGCCCAAACAACAAAAGCGGCAACAACCACTAAATCAACAACAAAAAATTCTTGAAAAGGGGAATAAAAAATGATTAAAAAAATTACAGCAATTTTGATGGTTGCAATTATGATATTAAGCTTTGCATCCTGCGGCGGTGCAGGGGATAGCGGTGAAAAAGCAGAAGCACCCAAAACAATTGACCTTCAGGCAATAAAAGCAGAAATGATTACACAGTTTAATATTGATTCACCCATTGACCTTGATAACGATAAGCTTCTTAATCAGTATGGTATCACTGCTGAGTCCGTTAAATCATCAGGCAGCTTCATTGTTCTTACAGGTATTTTCCCTGCAGAAATTGTTATGATTGAAGCAGTTGATGAAAATGCTGCTAAGGAAATTAAAGACAAGCTTCAGGCAAGACTTGATGATTTAAAGGTGCAGTCACAGAGCTATGACGCTGAAAGCTATTCAATTGCTCAGAATTGCAGTATTTTTACAAATGGTAATTATGTAGCAATGTTCTTCTCAGAGCACGGCGCAGAAATGGAAAATCTTTATTTAAAATATTTTGAGTGATAAATCTTTGCGGCAGGTTAAACCTTGCCGCAAGTCTTTTGTGGAGTAAAGTATGGTATTTTCTAGCCTCATATTTATATTCATATATTTGTGCATTGTTTTGCCGATATATTATATTTTACCGCGCAAGGCGAAAAACCTGTTTCTTTTTGCGGTAAGCCTTGTTTTTTACGGCTATGGTGAGCCGGTGTTTATAATACTTATGATAATTTCCGTTACGCTCAATTACCTTTTCGGTATTCTGCTGGAAAAACATCGTGATAACAAGAAAAAAGCAAAGCTGCTTCTTGCGGTAAACGTTATAATAAATCTTGCGATGCTCGGCTTTTTTAAATATGCGGTATTCGCTGTGGACACCGTAAAGCTTATTCCCGCGCTTTCACACCTAAACACACCGCAGATTCCTTTGCCTATAGGCATTTCCTTTTATACCTTCCAGTCAATGTCATACACAATTGATGTTTACAGAGGTCAGTGCAAGGCGCAGAAAAATTACGTTGCCCTCGGCACGTATGTTGCACTTTTTCCGCAGCTTATTGCAGGACCCATTGTAAGGTATATTGACGTTGCGGAACAGCTTGAAAAAAGAAGAGAAACTCTCCAAAAATTCACAAACGGCGTAAAGCTGTTTATGGTGGGTATGGCAAAAAAAGTGCTTATTGCCAACCAGATGGGTGAATTGTGGGCTCAGCTTAAAACCGCAGAAGGCAACGGTGTTGTTGGCGCGTGGGTAGGTATAATTGCCTTTACCCTGCAGATATATTTCGATTTTTCGGGGTACAGCGATATGGCGCGGGGTCTCGGCAATATGCTGGGCTTTGACTTTGTCAAAAACTTTGATTATCCCTATATTTCAAAAAGCATTACTGAATTCTGGAGACGCTGGCATATCTCTTTAAGCACATGGTTTAAAGAATATGTGTATATCCCCCTCGGAGGTAACCGCAAAGGAAAAAGCAGAATGGTATTTAACCTTTTTGCAGTGTGGTTTTTAACGGGTCTCTGGCACGGTGCTTCGTGGAATTTCGTTTTGTGGGGATTATATTTCTTTGTGATTCTTATATTTGAAAAGTCCGTTTTATTAAAGGTGCTTGATAAAATTCCGTCGGTATTTTCTCACCTTTACGCATTGTTCTTTATAGTGCTTGGTTGGGTGATTTTCGACTTTACCGATATGGGCGCAATGGGTCAATATATTGTATCAATGTTCTCACCGCAAAACGGACTCATCGGTGAAGGTGCAAGGGTGCTTGTTCTTTCCTATTTACCCCTTATGGCGGTGGGCGGCTTTGCTTGTACGCCCCTTTGCAGAAAAGCTATTGAAAAAGTATTTTCAGTAAAATGCGGATGGATTCTTGAAACAGCTGCGGTAATTGCGGTGCTTGCTCTTTGCATTGCATCCCTTGTAAGCTCAAGCTACAATCCGTTTTTATATTTCCGTTTTTAAGGAGGGTTTATTTTGAAAAATATTAAAAAATATATGCCCTCAATAGCATTTTTACTTGCAATTTTCATATTCTTCGGTGCGTTTTTATTTGCACCCAAAAAAGAGTTTTCGGAGAACGAAAAAAGAATACTCTCAAAAGCACCCGAGATTTCTTTTGAAAATCTTGCAAACGGTAAGCTGACAAAGGATTTTGAAACGTATGTGTCTGACCACTTCCCCTTGAGGGATTTCTTTGTGGGAGTGCAGTCATATTTTGATTTGCTTTGCGGAAGAAACGGTGCAGCAGAGGTTTATTACTGTAAGGACGGTTATTTAATAAGCGCTCCCGCAGACGTGAGCGTTGAAACGACCGAAAGCAATGTAAAAGCGTTCAAGACTTTTGCTGAAAAAAACAAACTTGACGCCACAATGATTGTTGTGCCGTCGGCAGGCTACGTAATGGAGAAAGTTCTCCCTTCAAATCACAAGAATTTTATAGATGATGAAATTATAAATACCGCTAAAGAAAATTGCGGAAACATAACCTTCATTGACCTGCGTGAGGATTTTGAGAATATTAAAAATGATGTTCAGCTTTATTACAAAACTGACCATCACCTTACCTCTGCAGGAGCTTATGAAATGTATAAGGCTTTTGCAGAAAGTAAAGGCTTCAGCACCTCTGCAGAATATGATATTGAAACAGTTGAAGGCTTTTACGGCACTGCATATTCAAAGGGCGGGTTCTGGTTAAGCAATCCTGACAGCATTGAGCTGTGGCACAACAAAAAGCTTGATGTTAAGGTTGAAATAATTGAAACGGGTAAAGAAACGGTAACAAATGACTCTGTGTTTTTCAAAAATCAGCTTGAAAATGCAGACAAATATCCTGTTTTTCTTGACGGGAACCACAGTCTTGTGAAAATCACAAACCCTGATGCAAAGGGCGGTAAGCTTCTTGTTTTAAAGGACTCCTTTGCCCATTGCTTTACGGGTTTTTTAGCGGAGCAGTACAGCGAAATTTATATGGTTGATATGCGTTACTACCGTACCTCTTTAACCGAGCTTGTAACAGAAAACAGCATCTCCGAGGTGCTGTACCTCTACGGCACAGATAACCTTGGCACAGATACAAACTCCGTGTGGCTTCAGTAAAATATGAATATTATAAGTATATTTAAACCCTTCCTCTGTATAAGTTCGCCGGAATAGTGTAACGGTTGTGGCAAAATATAATGTTTACCGCATAGCAGCCGATTTAATCGTTTGAATATATATGCGTAACCACAAGTGAAGACTTCCTTGACTGATTCCTCACTCTTTATTAAAAAACCGCCTGACATTTCGTCAGACGGTTTTTATCATTATACATTATAAAGCGGATATTTGTTGCAGATTGCGGCAACCTTTTCTTTAATAAGCTCTGCGCTGTTTTCAAAATCAGTTGCTGTGAGTTTAATAAATTCTGCAATATCAATCATATCCTGTGCCTCAAAGCCGCGTGAAGTAACTGCGGCAGTACCGATTCTTATGCCGCTTGTAACAAAGGGCTTTTCGGGGTCACCGGGGATAGCATTTTTGTTAACGGTAATGTGAACCTCATCAAGGCGTCTTTCAAGCTCCTTACCTGTAATGCCGAGGCTTCTGAGGTCAAGAAGGAGAAGGTGGTTATCGGAACCGCCCGATACCATATCAACACCCTGAGCAGCAAGTCCGTTTTCAAGAGCCTTGCAGTTTGAAATAACCTTTTTGCCGTATTCCTTGAATTCGGGTTTAAGTGCCTCTCCGAAGCAGATTGCCTTTGCGGCGATGATGTGCATAAGAGGACCGCCCTGAATGCCGGGGAAAATTGCCTTATTGACCTTTTTGGCGATTTCTTCATCATTTGTAAGAATAAGACCGCCACGGGGTCCGCGGAGAGTTTTGTGTGTTGTAGAAGTAACAACGTGTGCATAGGGTACGGGTGAGGGATGTCTGTCAGCAGCAACAAGACCTGCTATGTGAGCCATATCAACCATAAAGAGAGCGTTTACTGAATCTGCAATTTCACGGATTCTTTTGAAATCAATAATACGCGAGTAAGCAGAAGCACCTGCAACAATAAGCTTGGGGTTGCATTCCTTAGCTTTCTTTTCAAGGGCGTCATAATCAAGGTAACCGTTTTCGTCAACGCCGTAGCTTTCAAAGTTGAAATATGAACCGCTTACGTTAACGGGTGAGCCGTGAGTAAGATGTCCGCCGTCTGCAAGACTCATACCGAGCACTGTGTCACCGGGCTGAAGGAGAGCAAAGTAAACCGCAAAGTTTGCCTGAGAGCCTGAATGGGGCTGAACGTTGGCAAATTCACAGCCGAAAAGCTTTTTTGCACGTTCAATTGCAAGAGTTTCGGCAATATCAACGTATTCGCAGCCGCCGTAATATCTGCGGGAAGGATAACCCTCTGCGTATTTGTTTGTAAGAATACTGCCGCTTGCCGCCATAACTGCGGCTGACGTGTAGTTTTCACTTGCAATAAGCTCAATGTTTCTGCTCTGACGGGTAAACTCAAGGTCAAGCGCCTCAAAAAGCTCTGCGTCAGCAGCTTTAAGGAGTTCAAAATCCTTTTCAATATATGAATTCATACTAAAACCTCCGTAGAGTAATGTTGGAATTATAATACAACAAAACCTTGCTCATTTCAATAAAAACGGCAGAAGTTATTTTTTTAACGTAAAACTTTGGAACAATAACCATAAATATTGTCTTTCGGGGTAAAATTTTTGAATTTTTTATATTGCCAATCCGCAAAATAGTGATATAATTACTATGAGTTATTCTGAAAAGGTGATTTTATGAATACTGTTGAGCTTAAAGCAAAAATATGTGAAGCAAAAAAAGAAACGGGCACGGTTATTCTTGCTCACACATACCAGGATCCCGACATTATTGATATTGCCGATATTACAGGTGACAGCTTTTTCTTGAGTAAGAAAGCCGCTGAAATAAAGGCAAAAAGGGTTGTTATGTGCGGAGTGCGTTTTATGGCTGAAAGCGTAAAAATTCTTTCGCCCGAAACCGAAACAATTCTTCCCGTTCCCTCTGCAACCTGCCCTATGGCAGAGCAGATTTTGCCCGAAAGAGTAAGAGAATATAAAAAAGAAAATCCCGATTCACAGGTGGTGGCATATATTAACACAACAGCCGCCTTAAAAGCAGAGTGTGACGTTTGCGTTACAAGCTCATCCGCAATAAAAATTGTGGATAAACTGGAAGCTGATGAAATTCTTTTTATTCCCGATCAGCATTTGGGCTCTTACGTAAAGGAAAAATTGCCTCATAAAAATATAGTGCTGTGGGACGGCTTTTGTCCCGTGCATGCACAGCTTACGGCAGAGGATGTGATTGCCTGCAAGAATAAGTATCCTGATGCAGTTTTTGCAGTGCATCCCGAATCACCTGCTGAGGTGGTCAAGCTTGCCGATATGGTGGGCGCAACCAGCGAAATTATAAATTACGCAAAAGCGCAAAAGGGCAGGGTTATTATCGGTACGGAGCGCGGTGTGGTTGACTACCTTTCAACCCACGAGGAAAACGGCGAGCGTTTTATTCAGCTTGCTCCCGAAAAGCTTTGCTGTGAGGATATGAAAAAGATTTCTCTTGATGATATTTATAAAGCAATAAAGGGAGAAGGCGGAGAAGAGATTGTTCTTCCCGAGGATTTGCGAAAGAAAGCTCTTGTGAGCATTAACAGAATGTTGGAATTGGGGTAATAAAATGAACCTTTCCGAATTAAAAAGACAATACAGTGTTATTATTGTGGGAAGCGGTATTGCAGGGCTTTACGCTGCGTTGAATTTTCCCGAAGACGTGGATATTCTTATGCTTTCCAAAAAAGAGCGTCATCAATCAAACAGCTCCCTTGCTCAGGGCGGTGTGGCTTGTGTGCTTGACCTTGAGGATGACAGCTACGAGCTTCATATTGAAGATACCCTCATAGCAGGCGGCAGGGAAAATGACCTTGATGCGGTCACCTGTCTTGTTGAAGAGGGCCCCGGTGACGTGCTTAAAACAATTGAATACGGGGTTGAATATGACCGTTATGAAAACGGTGAGCTTATAAAAACCCTTGAAGGAGGTCACTGCCGCAGAAGGATTGTTCATCACAAGGACACTTCGGGCAAGGAAATGGTGGATAAGCTTGTTCTGGCTGTGGAAAAGCTCCCCAACGTTACCCTTGCAGATGAAACGATGGTAACCTCCATGAGCCGCATAAAAAATGGCTTTAAAATTGAAATAATGAGCGGTAATGAGTTCAGAACGGTTTATGCAGATTACTGTCTTCTGGCATCGGGCGGTATCGGACGGGTGTATAAATACACAACGAATCCGTCTGTTGCCACGGGCGACGGCATACGTCTTGCTTATGAAATGGGTGCCGCAATTAAAAATCTTAGTTATGTTCAGTTTCACCCCACAGCCTTTAACGGTGCAAACCGCGAGCAGTTTCTTATAAGTGAAGCGGTGCGCGGTGAGGGTGCATTTCTTCTCAATTGCAATAAAGAGCGTTTTATGGACAGATATGATTCCCGTCTTGAGCTTGCCCCCCGTGACGTGGTTTCCCGTTCGGTTATTATGGAATCAAGGCGACTGGGCAGCAATAATTTTTATCTTGATATCCGCCACAAGGGCGAGGATTTTATCAAACACAGATTCCCGGGTATTTACGCGGGCTGTCTCAAGCAGGGGGTTGACATTTCAAAGGATCTGATTCCTGTTTTTCCCTGTCAGCATTACCTTATGGGCGGTATTGAGGTTGACCTTAATGCAAGAACAACTCTCCCGAGGCTTTATGCGGCGGGTGAATGTGCCTGCACGGGTGTTCACGGCAAAAACAGACTTGCAAGCAACTCACTGCTTGAAGCACTTGTTTTCGGAAGAAGAGCCGCCGAGGACATTACCATGTGCATTAAGGCAGACTCCTTTAAAGCAAGTGTTCCCGAAAGCGATCCCGTTATCAACAGAAACGGTGCTCCGTTACCTAAGGGCACGCGTACTGAAATTCGTGATACATTGCAAAGAGCTTATTTCGTTATTCCCGATGAGGGGGCTATACCTCAGGCAAAAAAACGGATAGAAGCAATACTTAACAGATTGAAAAACGGCAAGTTTGCCGTTACGGCAGATTATTGCGAGGCGTTGTCCCTTGCAACGGTTGCATATATAATATTGAAGGAGGTAGACAGATGATTTTGCCCCAATTCTATGTGGATGATTTAATCAAAAATGCCATAAAAGAGGACATAAACTATATTGACGTGGCAACAGATTATCTTTTGGATGAAAACGAAGTTAGCGAGGCTGTTTTTATTGCAAAGGCTGACGGTGTTCTTTGCGGAATAGATGTGGCTATGCGCGTGTTCCGTCTTCTTGACGAAAGCTTTACCTGCATTCTTCACAAAAAAGACGGCGACGAAATCAAAAAAGGTGATTTGATTGCAGAGCTTAAAGGTAAAACGGTAAGGCTTTTAAAGGGCGAAAGAACAGCACTCAACCTTATTCAGCACATGAGCGGCATTGCAACTCTCACAAACGCGTGTGTGAAAGAAACTGTGGGCACAAAGGCAACAATTGCCGATACAAGAAAGACTCTTCCGGGACTTCGCTCATTGCAGAAATACGCAGTAACCTGCGGAGGCGGAAGAAACCACAGATACAACCTCTCGGATTGTGCGATGCTTAAAGATAATCATATTGATGCAAAGGGAGGAATTACTCCTGCAGTCAAGGCTCTCCGTGAAAAAATCGGACATACTGTAAAAATCGAGGTTGAAACGAGAACCCTTGACGAGGTAAAAGAAGCCCTTGAAGCCGGTGCAGACATTATTATGCTTGATAATATGTCAAACGAAATAATGGCAGAGGCTGTTAAATTGGTTGATTCAAGAGCATTGCTTGAGGCTTCGGGCAACCTTACAAAAGAAAGATTGCACAGTGTTGCGCAGTTAGGTGTGGACATTCTTTCAATCGGTGCGCTCACCCATTCGGTTGAAGCATTCGACATTTCAATGAGAATGAAATAATTGTGGAAATTTACAGAAAAATGTGATATAATCACTCAGTTAATTTATTTTTGGAGGAGAAAAGGAAGTTATGATAGCAAAGTTTATAAAACTTTTTAAAAAATCATCATTTTTCAAATGGTTAAAATTCACTTTGCCTAAACTCAGATATACTCATTATTTTAAAAATCTTAAAATTGATGAAAAGGCAATTTTGCTTGAATCACAGCATGGCACGGAAATCAGCGGCAATATGTTTTACCTCATAAAAGAGCTTGCGACAAATAAGGAATATGATTCTTATAAAATTTACGTAAGCTGCCGTGTGGGTACAAAGGCTAAATTCGGGGAAATGTTGGAAAAATATAACATTGAAAGAGCAGAGCTTTTAGTGTTGTCAACCTTCAAGTATATGAAGGTTCTTGCTTCTGCAAAATACCTTTTCAACGATAATACGTTTTTACCCTTCTACCTTAAAAAAGAAGGTCAGGTTTACCTCAACACATGGCACGGAACACCTCTTAAAACGTTAGGTAAGGGCATTAAAAACGCAATGCACGGTATAGGAAATGCCCAGAAAAATTTTATTTGCGCAGATTATCTTCTTTATCCCAATACATATACCATGGAGCATATGGTTGAGGATTATATGCTTGAAAATGTGGCTCTCGGTGAATGTGTTCTTGCGGGCTATCCCAGAAACACTGCATTTTTTAACAAAAACAGAGGGCAGGAAATAATTGAGGAGCTTGAGCTTCAGGGTAAGAGGATTTATGCTTATATGCCCACGTGGAGAGGCTCTGTCGGTAATATTGATGCTAAGGCAAACGCATATTTCCAATATTATCTTTATGAGCTTGATAAAATACTCGGTGAGGATGAAATTGTTTTCCTTAACCTTCACCCCATTGCTAAAAAGGACGTTGATTTCAACACCTTCAAGCATATCCGTAATTTCCCCTCAGAATATGAAACTTATGATTTCCTTAACTGTGCGGAATGTCTTGTAACTGACTATTCAAGTGTTTTCTATGATTATGCCGTTACAGGCAAGAAAATAATCCTCTTCACCTTTGACGAGGAAGAGTATTTTGCAGATCGCGGTGTTTATAAGCCCTTGTCATCATTGCCCTTCACAAAGGTTAAAACTGTTGAGGATTTACTCAGTGAAATGCGTTCCCCCAAAAATTATGATGATAAAGCGTTTCTTGAAGAATATTGCTCCTATGATTGTCCCGAGGCAGCAAAGGCATTACTCGATTTCACAATTTTGGGGAAAAAATCAGATAAGGTTAAAGAGGTTCCCTTTAAAGGAAACGGCAAAAAGAACATTCTTATGTATCTTGGCGCTCTTGACCAGAATGGTATTACAACGTCGGGAATAAATCTTCTTAACAATCTTGATACAACAGAATACAACTATTTTGTTTCCTTCCCTGCTGAAAAGGGTAAGCTTCATCAGGATACAATTGCAAACCTTCCCGAAGGTGTTAACTATATTCCCGTTCAGGGTGTTTTCAACCTCAGCTATATAAAAAAGAAAATGTGGTTGAAGTTCAATAAACGTAAATTCCCCTTTGCACCTATGATGGCATCAATGAAAAAAGAGTGGCAGTACGAAATTGCCAGAATTTACGGCGGTGCACCCTTTGACAGCGCAATTCAGTTTAACGGCTATGAAACAAAAATGATTCTTTTGTTCTCACAGTTTAAGTGTAACACCTGCATTTACGTGCACAGTGATATGGTTAAAGAAAGAGAACTCAAGGGAAATCAGAGAAAATCAGTTCTTAAATATGCTTATAAGCATTATGATAACGTTGCTCTCGTTACCGAGGATATCAAAGAGTCAACTGCAACGTTTGTAAGCAAAACGGATAATTTCAAAATTGCACACAATATTATTGCTTTTGATGAAATTGTTAAAAGAGGTAACGGAGAAATCAAGTTTGATGAAGACGTTACACAGAGCAACAAGGAGCTTGATGAAATAAAAGCAATTCTCGACAGCGATGCAAAGGTCATAATCAGTGTCGGCAGATTCTCTCCCGAAAAAGACCATAAGAGAATGATTGATGTTTTCAATAAAGTGTGGCAGGAAAACAATAACACGTACTTTATTATCATCGGCGGTATTCAGCGTGACGGCATTTATGATGAGCTTTGCGAATACGTAAAAACTCTTCCCTGCAGCAACAACGTTATCCTTATTCTTTCAATGACAAATCCGCTTCCCATTGTTAAAAAATGCGACGGCTTTATCCTTGCATCACATTACGAGGGCTTCGGACTTGTGCTTGTAGAAGGTGATATACTGGGACTTCCCGTTGTTTCAACGGATATTACGGGACCCAGAACCTTTATGCAGAAGAATAACGGTACTCTTGTTGAAAATACCCACGCAGGCGTGGAAAAAGGCTTTAAGATGCTCATTAACGGTGAAATCCCGATGCTTACTTCTGACTATGCTGAATATAACAAAAACGCAATAGCAGAGTTTAAGGCTATAATTGAACAGTAATAAAAAACGGCGGACTCGCAAGAGTCTGCCGTTTTTAAATGCAAAATGCAAAATTTAAAATGCAAAATTTCGGGGCGCAAAGTGATTGATTAGAACGAAAAAGCGGTTACTATTTCTACCTCTCTGGTTTAAGAGAGGGGGACCGCCTTTTTATAAATTTTCCTTTCACAATATGTACCAAACGCGCCTAAAATTATATTGAAAAATATAGTCTGACGGAGCGGTGGAGAGTTCCCGACACGACCATAGGCGTGTCGTTGAATCGTAAGATTCAATTGTAACAATCTCACCGTACCGATAAAAAAGAATAAGAAATAATCAAAAGACGAAAACCGTTATCTACAAATGAAAAATTAAACAAATATGCTGTTGAAATGCGAAAAAACAAACTGATGAAGAGACAAAGGATATTAAATATGTCACATATATAATAAACAACATTTGTGATGCTCGTCTAAGAGACTTGACTATTGCTCCCGAATATCGTTGATTGATAACAGAGAATTTATGTCAATGGAAGCGTTGCTTCCACGATGCGCTTTTATGCGCATCGGGAATTCTCCACCACCCGATAAAACTTGTTTTAATACGAAAGTAGCCACACGCTTGAGAATTAAAATTAAACATCAACTTGACAAAATGGTGGTCCCCCTCTCTTAAACCAGAGAGGTAGAAATAGCAACCGCTTTTTTGTTCTATTAAACAGAAAACTAACCGAAAGTAAACTATTACTTTAATTACGCTTTATAATGCCGACGCAGGTCCCTTAGCTCCTCACTCCTAACTCCTCATTCCTAACTAAAAAAGCCTGTTCGACCAAGTCGAACAGGCTTTTATTATTTGCCAACACAAAAATTCTTGAATACTTCCGTAACTACCGTTTCCGTTGCCTTTTCACCTGTTAAGACGGACAAATTCTCAATAGCACAATCTATGCATACATTTATTGCATCAGGGGTGATACCGAAAGAAAGACCGTCAAGGGCTTCGCGGATGTTTTCAGATGCTTTCATTACGCAATTACGCTGTCGCTCTGTTGTAATAAGGGGTGCAGAAGGGTCGAAGCCTGCAGTACCTACAACGTTTTCAACGGCTTTTGTAAGCTCGTCAATACCTGCTCTGTTTTTTGCTGACATTTCCACAATCGGAGCAGCTGTATATTTTTTCAGTTCATCTGCCGAAAGCTTAATGTCACCGTCCGTTTTGTTAATAATCACAACGGTATTTTTCTTGCTGCACATCAAAAGAAGTGCTTTATCATCTTCGGAAAACTCATTTTGTGCATCAAGAACCATAAGCACAAGACTTGCTCTGTCGAAGCGCTCCTTTGCTCTTTCGACACCGATTTTTTCTATTATATCATCTGTATTTTCTCTTATACCTGCCGTATCTGCAAGGCGGAGGGTAATGTTGCCGACTCTTACCGTTTCCTCAAGGACGTCACGGGTTGTTCCTGCAACAGATGTTACAATTGCTCTTTCGCTACCTGCAAGGGCATTAAGAAGCGTTGATTTTCCTACGTTAGGCTTACCTACAATTGCGGTATCAATACCCTCAAGCACAGCCTTACCTGCATCAAATCCCGAAAGGAGCTTTTCTAATCTTTCGCTGACATCCGTAAGAGTTCTGTTCATTTCGTCATCCGAAAGCTCGGGAATTTCATCGTCAGGGTAATCTACCCAAGCTGCCATAAAAGCGGCTGTAAGAGCAAGCTTGTCACGGCACTCGGCAATTTCACGGCTCAACGCACCGTCAAGAGCATTAAGAGTTGCAGCTCGTGCCTCTTCACCCGATGCAGAAATCAAGGACATAACCGCTTCTGCCTCAGATAAATCCATTTTCCCGTTGAGGAACGCTCTTTTTGTGAATTCACCGCCCTCTGCAGGCTCTGCACCTGCATTAAGCACCGCACGAAGAACTCTTTTTAATATAAAAAGACCTCCGTGACAGCTTATTTCAACAACATCCTCACCCGTGTAGCTTCTGGGTGCTCTGAAAACGAGCACGACTGCATCATCAAGGACGGTTTCTCCGTCGTGCACTTTGCCGTAAAGGGCTCTGTAGCCGGGTGTATCATAAACTTTTTTACCCGAAACAGCAGAAAAAACGCTGTCCGCAACGGCCAGCGCATTTTCACCGGATATTTTAATTGTTCCTAAACCTGCCGCCGCCTGAGCGGTGGCAATAGCAGCAATAGTTGACAAAAAATCACCTGTAATTTCAAAAATTATTTTTTACCCGTTGAACCGAAGCCGCCTGCTCCGCGCTCGGTTTCATCAAGCTCTGAAACCTCTTCTGTGGGCATCATTGACACGGGCATAATAACCATTTGTGCCACTCTTTCCCCCGGTTGAATGGTGTAAGGTATGCTTATCTGATTTATAACACCAACCATAACCTCACCGCGGTAGTCGCTGTCCACAACTCCTACGGAGTTAAGAAGACCTATACCGTGCTTTACGGCAATTCCGCTGCGAGGAAATACAAACGCACCGTATTCTGCAGAAGGAAGAGCTATCGCAATACCGGTAGGAATCACGGCAGTTTCACCGCCCTCAAGGGTTATAGGCTCGTCAATACAAGCGCAAAGGTCAAGACCTGCACTTCCGCCCGTTGCTCTGTTGGGTACTTTTGCGTTTTCACGCAGTTTTTTTATCTTTAAAGCTTCCATTTTCTCACCAAAGTCTGCCGGCGTTGTTATCGTCAGCTGCAGCTGTCATCTTCAATCTTTCAAGCTCACGCTTATAGAAATCGCGCTCACTCTTTGCCTGAGCAGCATCCTCAAGATATGCTTTAAGCTGTGAACGAAGGCTGTCTGCACTGCCGCTGTTTTTCATTGCATCATCTGCATACTGCAAAGCAACAAGTATCGCAGCCTGTGTTGTAGAAACGTGACTTCCTTTGAGGATGCTTGTCATTTTAGCATCAACCTCATGAGCTAAATCCTGCATATATTCTGCAGACTCATCTGACACAATGCGGTATTCTTCACCGGCAATATTTAATTTATGTACTCTTTTATCCATGGTAACCATCCTTAAATTTATTTACAGAGAAATTATACATTGTTTTTGCCTTTTTCGCAACACTACATATTGTAAAAATTCATTTTGTGTACACAATTTATCTGTTGATATTTATTCCTCATACTGATATAATTTATTTTATAAAACGATGAAAGGCAGTTATTATGGAATTCAACCCTAACCCTAACATTAATCCTGACACTAATCCCATAAATACGCAGACCCATTCAAACGGATACCCTGTGCCGGATAATACTCAACCTCAGTATTCACAGCCACAGTATGCTCCCCCGTCTGTTGTTTATCAGAATACATATAACAACGGCTCTGCTCCCCAATATCATTACGGCAACCCTATGCCCTTTGTTATTGACCAACGCTATTATCAGGAGCAACAGCAAAAGCTCTTAAAACGCAATGCAGAAAAACAAAAAATCAGCAAAATCGGCAATCTGATGGGCGCATCTTTAGTCGTTTGCCTTCTTATGGCATCGGTTTTCTCTGTTTTTCTTGTATTTTTGCCGAATTCTTATGTTTATGGCAGTAATTTCGCATTAGATGCGCTTATTAATATTTTTTACTCTGTGGTTGTTGTTGGTTTAACCTTCTTTGTTTTCGGCACTATTCTCAAAAAAATAAAGGATCCTTCAACCCAAAATAAGCCTTACTCTTTTGATATCAGCTATTCAGGTGCGAAAAACCCTAAAAAAACCGCCCTTCTTATTTTTATGGGCTTTGGCGGATGTATGGCGGCAAATTACATTACCTCTATCCTGATTATGTTCATGGAGGCGCTCGGCTTTGATTCGGGTTACACCTCTATGCAGGACCCGTCAAACATTTACGACATAATCATAATGTTCATTGGCACAGCCATTATCCCGCCCTTTGTTGAAGAATACGCTATGCGCGGTGTTGTGCTTTCCGCATTAACAAAGCACTCAAAAGCCCTTGCGATATTCGGCTCTGCCTTTATGTTCGGTTTATTCCACGGTAATTTCACACAGATTCCCTTCGCCTTTATGTGCGGTCTTGTTTTTGCATATATCACAATTATAACAAACAGCATCTGGCCTGCTGTTATTGTTCATGCGTTCAATAACTCCCTGTCCTGCATAGACGCTGTACTTCGCCTTTATTTTGACAGCGGTGTTGCTGATATTTTCTACTATGCAGTTTCAATAGGTGCTCTGGTTATCGGTTTAATTGCATTTATAATTTATTTTAACAAATTCAAGTCTGAAGACAAATCGCTTTTCAAAGAGGATAACACAATCCTCACTGCTAAAGAAAAAACCTCAAAATTCTTATTAAGCCCCATAATGATTGTTGCAACCGTATTGTATGTTATTGAAGCTGCGGCGACTGCATTAACCGCATCAATGCTATGAAAAACGCTTTTATGAATGAGGCTCTGCGCCTTGCGGAAATCTCTGCCGAAGCAGGTGAAGTCCCGGTAGGAGCAGTTGTTACAATAGGGAATAAAATAATCGGCAGAGGTCGTAATTACAGAGAAAAAGGCAAAAACGCTTTGCACCACGCTGAAATTGAAGCCATAAATGAGGCTTGCAGGCGTCTTGGCGGCTGGCGGTTGTGGGAATGCGAAATGTACGTAACCCTTGAACCCTGCCCTATGTGTGCAGGGGCGATTATCAATTCCCGTATTAAAAAAGTTACTTTTGGTGCTTTTGACAAAAAGAACGGTGCTTGCGGCTCTGTTACAAATTTATTTGAATGCGCTTTCAGCCACAAACCATCGTATGAGGGTGGTTTTATGGGAACGGAATGTGCCGCCCTTCTTTCTGATTTTTTTAAAAAACTACGCAACAACAAAACCACTGAAAATTGTTGCAGTAAGGAGCATAATATGGAAAAAATTGCAAGCTTTACAGTTGACCATACAAAATTATTAAGGGGTATGTACATATCCCGTATTGACGGCGGCGTTGTTACCTATGACATAAGGACAAGACGTCCTAACGTTGAAGAGGTTATGGAAAACGGTGCTATCCACACACTTGAGCATCTTTTTGCAACCTTCGTAAGAAACAGCAAATTTAAGGATAACATTATTTACTTCGGACCTATGGGCTGCAGAACGGGTTTTTATTTCCTTACAACGGGGATGACACACGCTGAGGCATTGAAGCTTACTCAGGATGCTCTCCGGTTTATTTCAGTTTTTGAAGGTGACGTGCCCGGTGTAAGCGCCGTTGAATGCGGAAACTACCTTGACCACAACCTCGAAGGTGCAAAAAAAGAAGCCGCCGACCAGGAAGAGGTTCTTAAAAACTGGACAACAGCAGATATGATATACTAAAAAGAAGGCTCGTCGGAGCCTTCTTTTTTAATGCAAAATTCAAAATGCAAAATGCAAAATTTCGGAACGCTGACGCGTTGATTATATAAAATGCGAAATTCAGAGTTTTATCATCTCTGTCCGCGTTACGGAATGAGAAGAAAAGTCAATTATCGTTGAGCACAACGAAACAATGGTACCTTCCACCATTCCGCCCAAACATTACTTTTATAAAAAAGTTTATCACCCGTCGTAAATACACTATAACAACACTTTTATCGAAGAATGGTCCCCCTCCCTCCGAGCTGAAGCTCGCAAGGAGGATAGGCTTCGCTTCACCGAAAATCAATTTATAATCGCAACGCAGTTCCGAAAATTACGCATTACGCATTACGAATTACGCATTATAATCGGCGCAACGCGCCCCTAAATTCCTAATTCCTCATTCCTAATTCCTCATTATAAAACTCCCCCTCAGCCGAGGGGGAGTTTTTCACTTTACTTCTTGTGCTTTCTTTCGTTCGAGCTTTTTCTTTCTTGCTTTATAGGTGTTCATTTCATGAACACATTCGTCGGGAAGGTCGCAATCGCCGACAGAAAGGATGTGCTTATTGTAAAGGCCCTTGAAATTTGAGCCGCCTGTTGTAAGAATTTTATTTTTCTTTGCATATTTTATGAAACGGGCCTTATCCTCCTCACTCATTTCGGGAGTGTAAACCTCAATACCGTCAAGACCTGCGGCAACCAGCTCGTCCAGAAGCTTTTCGTTCCTGCAGCGCTGAGGATTAGCGAGCACAGCTATACCGCCTGCCTCGTGAATTTGCTTGAGAATATCAAAAACATCCTCATAATCCGGAAAGTGGTTAATATTACCTTCAACGTCAGATGAGAAAAGCTCTTTATACAAGTCGCCGTAAATTCTATCTGCAAAACCGTTCTCAATAAGCGCCTGCATAATGTGCACCTTAAAAATGTTTGTTGAGCCCGAAGCACATTTTACAACAAATTCGGGTGTAATGGGATAACGCTGAGCAGTTTTGAGCATCATAACGTGTGATGATTTTTTTCTGATTATTGAACTGCGGCGGCAAAGACCTTCAAGTCTGTCGGGGAAATCGGGCTTATAGCAAAGCATATGAATTTCCTGGCCGTTGGTTTTATCTGTACCTGAAAGCTCAACACCGGGTATAACCGTAACCCCGTGTCTTTCACCGATTACCTTACCTCTGACTGTTCCTGCGATGCAGTCGTGATCGGTAATTGCTATTGTTGTAACGCCGCGTTTTTTAGCAAGTAAGATTAAATCTTCGATCCCGAGAGAACCGTTTGACAATCGTGTGTGGCAATGTAAATCCGCTGACAAAATAATCATTCCTTTCCCAATCCCCAAAAGGGGAAACTTTCCGGTTAAAATTCCTTAAATCCA
>JAGASD010000007.1 GCA_017621885.1 Clostridia bacterium
TAGATTTCCCATAACTTAAGTTAGTAAGACCCCTCAAGGACTATGAGGTTGATAGGCTGCGTGTGTAAGCATGGTGACATGTTCAGCTAAGCAGTACTAATAGGTCGAGGGCTTGACCATTTCGTTTGTTTCTTTCGCTTTTCCTTTGTTCAGTTTTCAGGGTATATGAAAAAAGTCGAGTTTTTGCTCGACTTTTTTATTTTTTTATTGACAAATTTATTTTTCGGTGTTACTATTGATAAAAAAATGAGGTAGACGGTTATGAAAACTAATTTTTCAGTTACATACTATTATTACTATTACTTAGTTAAATAGGTAATAGTGATTTGTGCTGCTGTTTTTATATCGTCAGATATTTCCTTGCAGGCTTGTCACTGCAAGGATTTTTATTTTTAGGAGATGATTATATGAATATCGGAATTGTCGGACTTGGTCTTATTGGCGGTTCACTTGCAAAATCAGCTAAAAAAAATACGAGCTTTAAGGTTTACGGTTTTGATTTAAATAAAGAGGTTATAAAGAATGCTGTTGCCGAAAAAATCATTAATGGAGAATTAACGCAGAAACGGCTTTCAACATGTGATTATGTTTTTATTCCGTTATATCCTGAAGCTGTTGTTGAATATGTGAAAAATAATTCTGATTATTTTAAAGACGGTGCGGTTGTCATTGATTGTGCAGGCGTTAAGCGCTCTGTGTGTGATGAGTGCTTTAAGATAGCTGAAAAGTCTAAATTTACATTTGTCGGCGGGCATCCTATGGCAGGTACTCAGTATTCCGGTTTTGAAAACTCTAAGGATACAATGTTTTATAATGCACCGTTTGTGTTAACACCTAAGGAGAATGAGGATATTCTCGTCCTTGCAAATGCCCGTGAGGTTATAATGAAGCTTGGATTCGGTAGAGTTTCTGTTATGACACCGAGTAAGCACGATAAACTTATTGCATTTACATCACAGCTTGCACATGTGGTTTCGAATGCGTTTGTTAAAAGTCCGTCATCCCTTGAAAGAAAAGGTATTTCTGCAGGCAGCTATAAGGATTTGACACGTGTTGCTTACCTTAACGAGAATATGTGGACTGAGCTTTTTCTTGATAATAAAGATAATTTGATTTTTGAACTTGATAATATAATAAGTGAGCTTCAGAAGTACAGTGATGCAATGAAAAACAATGATGCTGATGCATTGAGAAAGTTACTTAAAGACGGAAAAGAGATGAAATTGAAGGCTGATTAAGGATCTTTGTATTTCAGTTCAATTTATTTTGATGAGTGTACCATTTTCAGTTTAACGGGTGAAAATTAAAATTTAATGGCTGATGTGTTATAGTTTTTTCCTTTTATACAAAAAACTTAATAATATTTTAGTTAATATGCTAATTACTTTACGCGGAAAAAATGGTATAATAAAGTGGTAAATTTGTATACGTAGAAGGAGTTTTCTTATGAAAAAGGTATTGTGCTTATTTTTATCATTGCTTATGATGATATCTGTATTCTCCGTAACCTCTGTGGCTGTTGATATTGTAGCTTTTAAAAAGGTTGTTTGCACGTTTGACGGTGTTGAGCTTTCCTGGAACTCAGTGAAAAATGCCGCTAACTATATTCTTTATCGTGCAGATGGTGAAAACGGTGCAGATATTGTTATTGCAACAACAACTCAGACAGAGTATTTTGATGACACTGTTGAACAAGGCGAAATTTATACATATAAGATTGTTGCTCAGGCAAATGACGGTAGCTTCACCGATATTGATTTTGCAGATTTTTATGTAATTGCTTTTGAAAAGCCTTATTGTGCTCATGAAAAAACAGAGTGGGAGGTTATTCAGCCTGCAACTGTTTATGATGTAGGTGTTCAGAATAACGTTTGCACAGATTGCGGCGAAATTCTTGAAGTAAAGGATATTGCTCAGTTAACCCCCGAAACACCCGCTATAAGATCGCTTTATAATACCACTAACGGTGTTGCATTCACTTGGGAAGCCGTTGACGGTGTTGATTCCTACAATGTATACCGCAGAAGTGCCGGTAAAAAAACATGGGTTCTTCTTACAAACACTGCAAAAACAGGCTTTACTGACAGAACCGCAGAGAACTGCAAGTATTATAAATATGCTGTTAGAGCAAAGAATGAAGGCGGTCTTAGTCCTTATGAAGGCGGCAGAGTAATAAAATATGTTTCTGCTCCCGCAGGCCTTTCAGCAGCAAATACACTTGGCGGTATTTTTGTTAAATGGGATAATGTTAAAAATATTGACGCTTACAGAGTTTATCGCAAGGTAGTCGGGGAGGAAAATTGGACATACCTTGGTACAACAAAGAAAAACAATTATCCCGATGTTAAGGTTGATGCTGCGACTGATTACGTTTACACTGTAAGAGCTGTTTCCGGCGGTTATTACAGCAATTTCTATGCAGACAACGATGTTGTAAGACGCTTAGAGGCACCCAAGCTTGCCGGTACTGTTTCTTCTGAAGAGGGTTTAACCTTTTCTTGGGAAGGCGTTGAAGGTGCAAAGGGTTACTTTGTTTACAGAAAGACTGCAGCTTCAACATGGGAGTTGCTTGGTACAGTAAGAGGAACAAGGTCAACAGCATACCTCGACAAATCAACAACAAAAGGTGTTAAATACACCTACACCGTAAGAGCTTATGCAGATTCAAGCATTAGCTGGTATGATGTAAATGGTATTACAGGTAAAGACATTCACTAAAATTTTAAATCCGTTCCGCTGACAAATCAGCGGAACGGATTTTTTAATATGTGTCATCAAGTATTTCGATTGCGTGTGCAATGCAACCGTCGTTGTTGGAACGTGTTACGTATTTTGCAACGCTAAGGGCTTCTTGCGAGCCGTTCTCCGGGACAAAGCCGCCTGCGGCAGTAACAAGCATATCTACATCGTTGTAGCCGTCACCGGCAGAATAAACGTCCTCGTCAGCACAACCCAAGGCTTTTGCCAGTTTAAGAAGTCCCGTTCCTTTATTTACACCTTTTTTTAATATTTCTACATAATCTCCCGTTGTTTCAAGAAAACTGATTTCAGGGTGCTTTCTTAAAATATCCTGAACTTCTTGTGAGTGTCCGTGTGCAGCTATCATTATTTTTGTCCAGGGACGGGGAGCATCAAGAGGTGAGTTGATAATTTCAAAATCAATACCCTGACTTGTAAAATGTTGCTCGGAATGCTCATTTAAGCTTATTGCACATACTTTGTTAAAGTTATAGAACTCAATACTAATTTTCGGGAATGCTTCAAGGACATCAGAAATACTGTCAAGACCTTCATCACCGATAGCATCATTGAAAACGACTTTATTCGCTTTATAATCGTATGCCATTGCACCGTTACCCAAAAGAACGGGTGCATTTATGTATTCGGGGCTGTATAAGTGGAAGCCCTGAAAAACTCTACCGGTACAGACCGTGAAATAACCACCGTTATTCATAAAATATTTAATAGCTGATTTCACATCATCGGTTATAATTCCGTCATCATTTTTTAAAGTCCCGTCAAAATCACTGGCAAGCAAAACATTCTTGAATTTCATAATATCACCGTGAGTATTGTAGCAAAAATAGAACAATATTTCAATTAATAATATAATTCTTTTGTTATTCTTAATAAATTCAAATTGTTGAAATTGTCTATTTTTTATAAAAAAGAGTTCAAAAAATCTTGATTATGTGTTTCTGTAGTGATATAATATTTCAGTTAATTTTTTGAATACAAAAATCTTTATTTCGAAGGTGAAAAATAGTGGATAGAAGAGAAGATATAAGAAACGTTGCCATTATTGCCCACGTTGACCACGGTAAAACAACTCTTGTTGACCAGCTTCTTCATCAAAGCGGTATTTTCCGTTCAAATGAGCAGGTTGACGAACGCGTAATGGACTCAAATGACCTTGAAAAAGAGCGCGGTATCACAATACTTTCAAAAAATACAGGTGTTCATTACAAAGGTGTAAAAATCAATATTGTTGACACTCCCGGTCACGCTGACTTCGGCGGTGAGGTTGAGCGTATTATGATGATGGTTGACGGTGTGTTGCTTCTTGTTGATGCTTTTGAAGGTTGTATGCCCCAGACAAGATTCGTGCTTAAAAAAGCTCTTGCCTTAGGCAAAAAGGCTATTGTCGTTATAAATAAAATTGACCGTCCGGGTGCAAGACCTCTTGAGGTTATTGATGAGGTGCTTGATTTATTCATTGAATTGGGTGCTAATGATGACCAAATTGAATTCCCTGTTGTGTTTGCATCTGCCCGCGACGGCTACGCATCCCTCGATGCTGATGTAAGAGAAGGGGATATGCGTCCTCTTTTTGATTCTATCCTTGAGAATATAGACCCGCCTTGCGGAGAAATGGACGGACCCTTACAGCTTCTTTTCTCGAGCCTTGATTATGATGATTATCTTGGCAGAATCGGTGTAGGCAGAGTTGAGCGCGGCAGCGTAAAAGAGGGTCAGCAGGTTGTTCTCTGCAAGCAGGACGGCACAACCGAAAACGTTAAGGTTGTTAAGCTTTATAATTTTGAGGGTCTTGCCCGTGTTGAGTGTAAGGAGGCAAAAATGGGTGACCTTGTTGCAGTATCCGGTATTACTGATTTAAACATCGGTGAAACTGCTTGTGATAAAGAACATCCGGATCCGCTTCCTTTTGTTAAAATTGATGAGCCTACAATTTCAATGAACTTTATGGTTAACGACAGTCCCTTTGCAGGCAAAGAGGGTAAATTTGTTACATCACGTAACATTCGTGCAAGACTCTTTAAAGAGGTTGAAACAAATGTAAGCATGCGTGTTGAAGAAACCGAAACAACAGATGCCTTCAAGGTAAGCGGCAGAGGTGAGCTTCACCTTTCTATTCTTATTGAAACAATGCGCCGTCAGGGTTATGAATTCCAGGTTTCAAGACCTCAGGTTATTTATAAAAAAGGCCCTAACGGTGAGCTTTTAGAGCCTATGGAGCTCCTTATTGTTGAAGTTCCTGAAAACTATGTGGGACCCGTTATGGAAAAAATCGGTTCGCGTAAGGGTGAGCTTGAAAATATGGACGTGCGTGACGGCGGTTCAACGCACATTGAGTTTAAAATTCCTGCACGCGGTCTTATCGGCTATCGTTCGGAATTTATGACGGATACCAACGGTAACGGTATTATGAACAACCTTTTTGCAGGATATGAGCCTTACAAGGGTGATATTCAGATGCGTGAACGTGGTTCAATTGTCGTTCACGAAACGGGTGAGACAACAGGCTACGGCCTTTTCAACACTCAGGACAGAGGCAGACTTTTTGTCGGTCCCGGTGTTCCCGTTTATGAGGGTATGATTGTCGGTGAATGCGCCAAAAATGAAGATATCGTTTGCAACGTTTGCAAAAAGAAGCAGATGACAAATACCCGAGCTTCAGGCAGCGATGATGCTTTACGCCTTGTTCCTCCTACAACACTTTCTCTTGAGCAGTCAATGGAATTTATAGGTGACGATGAGCTTGTTGAAATAACCCCCGAAAGCATCCGTCTCAGAAAACGCATTCTTTCAAAAGAAAAACGAATGAAACAGCAGTTCGGTCATAAATAAGAGTTTGGTCGGTGTGGAGCCTTCAGGTTGCACATCGACTTGTTTTTTGTTGATTTTTTTTTAAAATGTGTTATAATGTACTACATAAAACAAATAATTACACATTAAAAGGTGATTTTATGAAAAAAGCTTTGATTATAATTATTGCAATAATTGTGTTTGCTCTTTCGGTTACGGCAGGCTTTTTTATTGCTAAGCTTAACGATAATCCGCCCGTAGAAACAGCGTCGCCCTCAACTGATATTTTACAAACAACTGAAGAACGTGTCGCAGAGAGTGAAACAGTTACCGAAAAAGAAACCGAAAGTGAGACAGAGGCAGAAACCGAAAGTGAAGCGTCAACAACCGAAGTGCAGAAAGGGGATAGTATTACAACAGATTACTATTCTGTTGATGTTCCTGCTTCTTGGAACGGTAAATATTCTTATTCGGTAACAAAAAACAGTGAAAACGGCGGCTACGGACTGTCTGTTTGTCATAAGGAAAGCTATGGTGTAGGCTACGGCGGAAAGCTTTTCACAATAAGTCTTTTTTCCGTTGAAGAAGGATACGGTAAAGATTTAATTGAAAATGAACCTGTACCGCTTGAATATCTCGGTGTTCTTAAAGTACCGGGTGAGGGTGAATTTGATGTTATTGTAATGTTTCCGTCGGATGCACAGTTTAATGAAAGCACAATGGATGGTTATAACGAATTATTCAACTCAAATGAAAGTGTTTATAAAACACTGACGCCTACAAACGGTGCAACATTTGAAAAAGTACAATAAATGTCAAACATATCAACGGCATTGCCTGAATTATTCGGGTGATGCCGTTTGTTTTTTGCTCCAAAAGAAAAAACAGTTAAGAATTTTCTTGTTTTATTTTACACTTATGTATATGCGGATAAAATTGGGGAGGTTTTCTTTTTATGAAAATTATGTTAAAGCGAGCATCAAGAGGTGTTGTCAGCCTGATGCCGGCAACACCTTTTTTGTGTGTGGTGGTATATGGTGTATTAAGATTTTTAAACAAATTACCGTAGTGTTTTTTGTGATAAAAATATATTGAGAAAAAGTATTCTTTATGATAACATTACTGTGTATTGGCTATTAAAATAACGGAGGGTATTTTATGAAAAAAGTCTTTAGACGCATTTCTGTTTTTATTGTATGCGTTGTTTTACTGACAGCAAGCTTTTTGTCACCCGTAGCATTTGCGGCAACGGGTGTGTATGAGCTTACGTTTGATAATCTGTTCGTTTTCGAGCAATGGGCAAATCACCCCAATTTAAAGGTGCACACCGGCGATAATACAACAACAAGCACATTAACTACAAATATTGAAAACGGTAGCTTTGTTCTTGTTAACAATACTGCTTCTACGGAGGTATTCACTACCTTTTCAATGTCGTCTGTGGGAGCATTTTATTCAATGCCCGTTGAAGAAAATACAGAATACGTGTTTTCTTACGTGGCTAACGGAACTACCACAAATTTTGAAGCCTTTATTTTCTATTTTGATTTCGAAGGAAATTATTTTTCTCACGAAGCAGAAAATGCTTATCAATACGGACTTAATGAGTGGAACTTCACAACTCCTGAAAACACAAGTTATATTCAAATCAGATTTGATAATAACAGTCCTCAGTCCGATGTAACTGTTTCTGACATAAAAATTCGTTCAAAGGCAGTTTATGACTATGCAAAGGACAATGTTTACCGTAAAACCTTTACATATACCGCAGGGGCGACTTACGGTGCACTTCCTGTTCCTGAAAAGGACGGACTTGTTTTTGCGGGTTGGTACACAGGACCGAACGGAACGGGTGAAAAGATTACTTCTTCAACAGCGGTGAAGCCTGCAAGCCTTAGTCTTTATGCTAAGTGGGATCCGATTGTTGACGGTGATTTAAGTGTTGTTTCTCTTCCGGCAAAGCAAGATTACTGTGTAGGAGAAAAGCTCAACACAAGGGGTCTTGTTATTGGTGTTTCTTATCCCGACGGAAAAAGCGAGAACATTGATGAAGGCTTCAGTTGTTCACCTGAATACTTTACATCCGCAGGAACACAGGCTGTCACCGTTACTTATGGCAACAGCACGGCGACGTTTAATGTAAACGTTAAAAGCTCTGAAGATAAAATTGTAAGCGTAAACGATTCTCAAAAAACAGTTGCGGTTGCAAATAATGTTTATACGTTTAATTACAGCGGAACGGCATTTAACAGATACACGGTAAAATACACCTCAGATGCTTATGTTAAGGGAGAAATGAGCTTTAATGGTGTTATAGAAGAATTTTTCCTTGAACCCGGCACAAATGCAGAGTTTTCCGGTTATATTGACGGCTTTATCAGCGGTACAACTCAAAATGCGATTACAAGCATAACTTTTACACCCCTTGATAAAGATTATATGGATTTCACTTTAACATCCATAGATTTGGAAAAGGCAACAAACCCCGGTGACTCTTCCGGTATGGTTTACCTTTCAAGCAGTAATTACAAAATCGGTATCGACCTGGACTGGGGCGGTGCACTCACATATTTGGAAGATTTATCAAATAATGTTGTGTCTGCACGAAAAAAACCTTTATTCGGTTCAGCTACAGGAAATACTGAGGTCGGTTTTTCTTCTGATTATCCTACATCAGGCATTTCAAACAGGTATACTACACAAGGTAATGTGAATTTAATTAATGCTCACGACACAGGCAGACTTGTTCAGCAATCATATTACGGTACAGGTTCATACCCTTATGAGCCGGGTATGTATGGTGAGGCGGTATGGAACTATAACCCCGTTCAGGGCGGTAACCTTTATAACGAAGCAAGTAAAATTGTTGATGTAAGAGTAAGTGAAAATGAACTCTATATTAAATGCCGTCCTCTTGACTGGGCAAAAGAGGCAGTTGATATCACACCTTCGTATATGGAAGCTTGGTATACTTTTGAAGATGGTATGATGAGAGCAACCTGCCGTTTTGTAGATTTTTCAGGCTATCCTTCCGTAACCACATCGCAGGAGCTTCCCGCATTCTATTGCGTTGAGCCTCTTAATGATTTTGTTTATTATTCCGGCGGTGAGGCGTGGTCTGACAGCAATACCAAAATAACCCGTTCCGATTTAGGCTTCTGGGGCACTGCAACAGACCAGGATTTTATCTGTAATGAAAACTGGGCGGCTTTCGTCGGTAACGGCTCAAGCGGTTACGGTGTGGGTATTTACTGTCCCGGTCAGGAGCTTTTCCACACGGGTGTTTACTATGGCGGTGACGGTGCAACACATTGCACAACCCTTACACCTGCAACAGAAGATCCCACATCGTATATGGGTATAGTTGATTATCTTCATTTTCAAAGCTATAAGCCTATTTCATATTGTTATTATATAAAAACGGGTAACGTTGACACTATCCGCAGCAGCTTCAAAACCGTTGCACAGACTAACTCAGATATATGTAACGCTACAAACACAAACGGCTTCTGTGATATGTGCGGAAAAGCAGTTGCGCCGGAGCTTACAACTGATAAATACGATATTGACGGCAACGGTACAAAAGACAGTGTTTACGAGATTTCAAACGTTGGTGAGCTTTATTGGTTCAGGGACACCATAAACGGCGGTAACACAACTGCTAATGCGGTTCTTGTTTGTGATATCACCGATAATGAAGGTGTTCTTACAAGCTATGGCACATTAGCCAGTGATACATCTTCATTCAGAAATTGGACTCCTATTGGTGATTCAACTAATAGATTTAACGGCTGTTTCGACGGTCAGGGTTACACGGTTAACGGTCTTTATATGCAGAATACAAGCCTTTCATACGGCGGCCTTTTCGGCTATACTGATTCCGGTGCAATAATTAAGAAAGTTGGTGTTGATTACTCGTATTTCTCAGGTAATCAGTATGTTGGTGCGATATGCGGTTACAATAACGGTACAATAGAAAACTGCTATTCATTATATACGGTTGTTACGGGTACATCTTATGTAGGCGGTTTAACGGGCTATAACAACGGCACTGTTAATAACTGCTACAACTCAGGTATTGTTAATGCAACCAACTACGTTGGCGGTGTTGCAGGACAAAAAACGTCTTCATCAACAATTTCTAATTGCTATTACCTCGTGAATGCTGCAACTGACGGTGATAATACCGTGCAGAATGGTGTGGGTAATTCCGCAAAGGGTGCTGTAACATCGGACGTGTCAGCACAGACACAAGGTAAAACCATTGAAGAGTTTGCAAGCGGTGAGGTAGCATATCTCTTGCAATCAACAAATACCGAACCGCTTTGGGGACAGATAAATAACGTTTACGGTTCCGCTCCCGAATTTGATACAACCGGCAAATATGCCGTTCATTCAGTTTCAGGTGCAAGTGTTTATTCCTTGGTTGATATCGGCGATATTGATGCTGATGAGGATTTGGATGCTCAGGATTATCAGCAGCTTGTAAACAGAGCACTTACGGGTGATGCTCTTGCATTTGCCGATATGCACGTTTCAGATATTGACGGCGACGGTGCACTTGATGCCATTGACTGCTCGCTGATGGAAACGATGGTAAGCGGTAACAATTCAAAAGTTCACGTTTACTCAAAGGGCGACTATGACGGCGACGGTGTAGCTTTCACTGAAGAGGATATTGCGGCTATCAAAAAGGGAATAATTAATCTTGATAAGTTAAACACAAAGCAGAAATACGCTTGTGACCTTAATTTTGACGGAATTATTGATATAAACGACCGCGATATGTTGACAGAACAAAATTATGATTCTAAACAGATTTTTACAAATATGGAAGAGGTGTTTGGTATCAAGAGTGCAACAGCTAATGTTATCATTCTCTGCGGTCAGTCCAATGCTTACGGTGCAAGTCCTTTGACTGATGCTGTACGTACAACAGTAGGAAATACAGATTTTTCAAACATAAAAATTAAGTATAACAACATTAATAGCGATGACGGCACAAACAACTGGAGAACGCATTACTCCAATAATGCGTTTGGAACCTTCAGGCTGGGTATCGGCGGTCAGGCAGATATGTGGTTTGGTCCCGAGGTTGGCCTTTCTTATCACCTTGCAACAAACGAAGCTACGAAGGGCGAAAACTGGTACATTATCAAATACACAGCCGCAGGTACTTACCTTGGCGGTAACTGGTTGTATGACACAACGGGAAAATATTATAATGCAGTGAATTCCGAAAATGTTAAAAGCGGTATAGGTACATATCTTGCAGACGGTATGGTTAGCTACGTTGATGAAGCACTTAATGAAATTGCGGCTGTTCACGGAGCAAGTAACATCAATATTCGCGCTTTTATGTGGCATCAGGGCGAAAGTGATTCTTGTGTTAAAGAGTGGGCGGATCAATACGGCGATTTACAGAATATGCTTGTGAACAAAGTGCGCACAGAGTTTGAGTCAAGGGATTCAGACAACAGCATCGGTTTTGTTGACGGCGGTATTGCCGCATATAACAGTGAGATTTATTATAACGGTTTGACAGGCACAAGCCAATCACATAACAGTTGGGTGTATTCGGATACTGTTAACACCCATAAAACAAATAATGCTTCACTCTGGTATGTTCCTGCTGCAACAAGCAAAAATATAATAAATAAAATTGAGGCAGGTCTTTATCAGAATACAACCTCATCAACAACAAAGCTTACCAATTCAATCTGGGTTGATACTTCAACTTGTTTATCCAAACTGGCAAATAATAATGAAAACGGTGAATATGACGGTGCGCACTATTGCGGTGACTCTATGTTCAGAATAGGCGTATGGTACGCACAGGGTATGCTTCAGGTGTCAAATTGTTATTAAAGAATAAATAATAGAGAATAAATAGTAATTAAATGTGGCAAATCAACACATTTGTTGTTTCTTATTTATTCTCTATTCTTTTTTTACTTGACAAATCTGTCTATAGTTGATAGACTGTAAATGTAGTCTATAGATAATAGACAGATGTCAGGAGGGCTTTTATGTCAGAATTTAAACTTGGTATGGTTGAGGCGCGCTTTGCTGATATTGTGTGGGCGAATGAACCGTTAACCACAAAGGAGCTTGTTTCACTTTGCGAAAAGGAGCTTAACTGGAAAAGGACAACTACATATACAGTATTGAAAAAGCTTTGTGAAAGAGGAATTTTCAAAACCGAGAACAGCATTGTTACAGCAATTGTTTCAAAGAATGAGTTCTACGCAATACAGAGCGAGAATTTTGTTGATGAAACCTTTGCAGGGTCATTGCCTGCTTTTATTGCCGCTTTTTCAAGCAGAAAAAAGCCTACACCAAAAGAACTTGAAGAAATCAAAAAAATGCTTAACTCCTTTGAGGAGGTGTAAAAATGGCAAATATATTTATAGATTTATTCAATATGAGCATAACTGCAAGTTATCTTGTTTTAGCGGTTGTGATTGCAAGGTTACTTTTGAAGAAAGCACCTAAATGGATAAATTGTCTGTTGTGGGCGTTGGTTGGAATAAGGCTGATTTGTCCCTTTTCATTTGAAAGTGCTTTGAGTCTTGTTCCGAGTTCGCAAGCTATTTCCTTGAATGATTCGTCAATAGGTCGCCCCTTTACCGTTCAATCAGGCGTTCCTGTAGTTGACAGCAGCGTTAATGATTTTCTTGGTGATAAATATTATGAAGGCGTAACCGTTCCTGCAAATACCTTTGCTGATATGACAACCATTTTGTCAATAATTTGGCTTGTTGGTTTGTTTGCTATGCTTATTTACGGTTTAATATCCTTTATCAGACTTCGCAAAAGGGTAGGAGCATCAATTCTTTTTAAGGATAATGTTTATTATTGCGATAATATTGATACACCCTTTATTCTCGGGCTTGTTAAGCCTAAAATATATATTCCTTCGGGTTTAAGCGAAGAACAGGTTGAATTTATCACCTTGCACGAAAAAGCTCATCTTAAACGAAAAGACCATTTCTGGAAGCCATTGGGATTTATTCTTTTGTCGGTTTATTGGTTTAACCCTGTAATGTGGGTTGCATATATTTTGCTTTGCAGGGACGTTGAAACAGCCTGCGATGAAAAGGTAATTAAAAATATGACGAATACCGAAAAGAAAAGCTATTCCGAAACCTTAGTTTCCTGCAGTATTCAGCGGAGAATGATAATGGCTTGTCCTTTGGCATTCGGTGAAGTCGGAGTAAAGCAGAGAATTAAATCTGTTCTTAATTACAAGAAACCGACATTCTGGGTAATAATTTTAGCATTTGTTTTATTTACTGTTGTAGCCGTATGCTTTATCAGTAATCCTGTAAATAATAAAGTGGATAAGATTTTAAACGAGGATGGATATACTATCTCTTCTGCGGAGGAAAAGAAAATTTCATTTCAATTTATTTCAAAGTCACTGACTGAAGAAATGTTTGAAAAAGATGGAGTTTATAAGGTTAATAGTAGGGATATTCTTAACAATTGTGTTCATTTTAATCTTAAAGAAGTGCGTAGCCACGATGATGCTTTTGATTTTACCTTTGATGTTACTTACAATGGGATACCAAATAACGGTACAATTTATGTGCCGGATTCCGCTCAGTTTAATGGCGGTTTGGAGTTAGGTGATGAGATAAAAGTATCAGACCCGTTCGGTGCCACAGACGGTACGGTATCATATTCTTCATATTGTTTTTCAAAAGGACCCGGCACAGAATTTTGTTTTGCTGTACCGAAAAAGTGGTTTGAAAACAAGCGCAACAATAAAATTGTGGTTGAATTAGATGTAATTGAAGTGGTTTTTGTAAAGCAAAAATCATTCGGCAATAGTTCTTCAATAGGTATAATCGGTGGGGCAGACGGACCGACCTCTATTATCATTTCAGACAACAAAAACGAGAATATGGGAACTCCTACCCTTATTCACGGGGATTTTTATCAGGCTGTTATAAATTTAAAAAGTGAACTGAGGGTCTACGGCTTGTATTACAGGGATAAAGCAACCGGAGAGTTTCGTTTGGTTGATAAAATAGGAACCGTATCTCCGTATTTTGTTGTTCAGGACGAAGCATTGTATTATACAAGTGACTACAGACTTAAAAGTGTAAGCTTAAACGGTGATTTCAAAATTACGGTTTATGCAGGTGTTAATAATTCGTCGGAACAGGAATATTCAATTGAAAGAATTGAGTTGATTAAGGATGGGAAAATATATTGTAAAGCTAAAAAATTGAATGAAATAGAACCTATATATTTAGCCATAAAATCTGACAACAGCTCTTTTGATGAAATCTCAAAAAATGATATTCCTATAGATGCGTCACAATTTGAAAATATACTAGCCAATATACAAACAACGCTGGATACAGAATGTGAAAATATCCTGGTTAAAGGCTTCAGGATAAACTATACATCAACAGGCAATATAGATGAGGCTATATTTAACGTGTGGGTATATAACGGAACAAAAAACAATGAGGATTTCTGGATAGAGGGTAACGTTCTTATTACATTTGACAATACTGTATTCTTTAACGTGATAAATGAAGAGATAGTGTTGCTTTCTGAATACAACCCCAAAAACGACGGTAGTCTGCAAACAATAGATGATATTATCGGAAAAGTAAACATTGCTGCTTTGCAGACAAAAAATATAGATAAAACCGAAACACAACCTGAACATTATCTTTTAACAATGGGTACGCTTTTTGGTGATGAAAAGTATGTGAAGTATGTGGCAGGGTCAAATCCCGTGGTTGAATATATGCAAGAGAAAAACGGCAAATTTGTGCCCTCTTCAAAGCCCCACGATTTAACGCTCGAAACATATTATCCCGCGAACAAAATATATTTCATACTTGTTCCCAAATACACGAAAGGCTCCGTTGAGAACTATATTTTTGAAGAGAGCGAAAGTACCGTTTCAGGTAACTTTAAAGTACTGTTGTTTGATAAATAAGATTTACTGTAAAAATGAAAAACAATCCGTTCAACAGAGAATTTCTGTTGAACGGATTGTTTGTGTTTACCGTTTGTAAAGTGATTTGAAAACATTATATAGTTTTATTTAACTCTGCCTTTTGGGGCTTAATCACTTTAAATAATATAACCGAAATTATTATTACAACAACGAGCGTAAAATTTATTGTTTCTTCTTCAATGAATCTTTGCTCTGTATAAGTTAAGAAAAAATGGCTGAATCCTCTATAGGTTTCATGAGTAAGTTTGGCGGAAGAGTATAATACTAAACCTATTGTAAAAGCAAAAATCCAGCAAAGAATATTTCCGTCATCAATAGTATAAAGTGGGGATAGTATGGATGATAATACAGGAATTCCTGCACCGAGCAGCGCTCCTATATACATAAGGCTTAATGATTTTCTTTTGCAAACAATGGAGAATATAAGCAATAAAACGGGTATAATATAAGCATTACTGCTGTCACAGGTGTAACAAGGTAATAAAAAGATTGTTTGGGAGATATATCGAGGTTATTAGAATAAGAGCTGTAAGTATAGGTACCTATGCACCAAAGAAGTAAAATACTTCCGAAACCAATCAGGAATTGAATTACAGATATCTTTTTATTCATAATTTTCACCTCCGCAAATTACTTTCCTTTTGTTTTTACAAAATTATAGATTAAAAACGATAATATTATACCTGCAATAAGAAAAACGGCACATAATTCAGGGCTAAATCCGAATTCTCCAAGCCAAACACCATCGAAGGCAGACCATGCAAGACGGTGGAACGGGTGCAATATTAAACCTAACGTAAAACCGTATATCCAACATAGAATATTTCCGTCGTCGTTAAAAATATGCGAAAGAATAAATGCGAATATGGGTAGCCAAGTGCTGAGTAGTGCCGAAAAATACAGCGCTTTAAAATCCTTTCTTTTACCGATAAATGCGAAAATTAAAAGTAAAACGAATATACCAAGTATAACGATATACGGTAAAACATCAAAAATAGGGTTTACTTCAACATCAAAGGATGAAAATGTGTATTCGTAGCAAAAAGCTCCCACACACCATAGTAATAAAATGCTCACAAAGCCTACTGCGATTTGAATTCCTGTCTTGATTTTTTTCATATTCTTCACCACCATAGATATTTTAATTAATTTTTTACATATTACCAAGCATCTGACATATTCTTTTCTGAAATTTTACCGTTTTCAGCGGTAATTTCAAAATCATAAAAATAAATTTCATCATCAGGACCCATACCGAATAAGAATTTGCCGAATTCAGGCTCGTAAGTGTAACAGCATTGTAAAATGATTTTATATGTGTTTTCTTTTGTTCCATCCACATGTTTTTCGTCTTCAAAAATAAATGCGCCTGTGCCTCTGATGAATTCCAAGGTCGCTTCGGAGTCATTCCCGGCTTTTATGTTATCATACCATTTTTGCGCTTCCTCGCCGTGGTGATAATTTGTGTAATACCCATCTAAACTGCAACTATTTGCATCGGGAATAAATAACTTATAATTGATTTTACCGGTATCGTCATAAGAAATGATTATGCAACTGATAATGTCATCCCAGTTGTCGGGTTCTTCCATTTCTTGCGCGTAACAGTATATTGCATAATTGCTTTCGTTAGTGCTTTCGGGGTTTCTCTCCAATAAATAATCTCTTACATAGTATGGGAACAAACAATCCCATATATAATCTTCGTAGTTTTTGTCCTGCTTTACAAATCCTTTTTCTGTAAGCTTCTTTTCCGTAATCACTACGTTGTCACCGATTTTTATGTCAGAATATATTTTCCTTTCTTCTGTAGTTAAGACCGAGGGGTATGAGCTTTCGGGAGATTCAACGTAATATTCTTCGTTAAACCAGGGGTATTCGTATTTTGCATAAGCAAAGCCGTAAAGAACAAGAAAAGCAACACTCACAACAGATAAAAGCGCCGTGATTTTACCCAAAGATAGTCTGTGTTTTTTTCTTTCGTGATTGATTGCATAGCCTGTTAGAATAGCGTACAGAATAACTGTAATGAAATTCAGTATAAAGCTGAGTAAAACGATAAAACTGCTTTCGTGGTCGGGACTGTTTGTTATAAAGCTTAAAACAAGTGAAAATGCATTAAAGATTGGGAAAAATATACCGCTTGTAATAATTGTGCCGAGAGCAATTACCCCAAATGCAGCGGTTATACCTGTCAGCTGTTTAATCAATCTTTTTCTGCAACACATTATTGTGTAAACAGTTAAAAATATAGCAAAAATGAGGTAAAATAATAAATTAACAACACTGGGCAGATTGCCGCCGATGGGCTCTACAAAATAAAAATACCCAAGCTCAAAGTCAAAAACAGATATTATGTTTGCGGTGCATATACCAATAAAGAGCAGTACCGCTTTAGGGCTGCTGTCAGTGTAAAGAAATTTTTCCCAAGGTTTTTCAGGTGCACTTTCTACATAGATAGTACTCGTTTCTTCAATGGTTTCATTAAAGTATTTGTTATCATAAACAGACATAACCTTATCTCCTTTCACAAGCTTGGTTAAAAAATACAATTTGATTGTCAAATTTCAGCTTAATATTCATAACCGCTCTTCTTAATTACACTATAGCAACAAAGTATTAAATTTTGCGAACTTTGTAATTTTTGTACCCGTTTTTGTAATATTTGAACCACAAAGCGCAATTTTTGAATGAAACACAGAAAAAATCTTGGTGGTAAAGAACCAAAAAAGAATTGCCGTCAGTTTTACCGACAGCAATTCTTTTTGTCTAGTTATTTTCTTTTGCAGTATTTAGTGTGGAAATAAGAATTCTTTTTATTTCAAGACAATCAGCGAGAAGAGATTTACCTTCTTTATCAGATATATAGTCAGATAATATTAGTAACCTAATCCAATATTCTGTTTCTGCGGTTTCTTTTAACGAAATCTGCATTTTGTTAATGAAATCCGCCTTGCTTATGCCGTAAATTGCTTCATTTGCGTTTGCACCTATACTTGTTGCACTTCTTATTTTTTGTCTTGCTATAATATGTTCTTTCTTTTCTTTTATTAGGTATTTATTTAACTTAACAATTCGAGCGGCAAATAAAAGTGATTTGTCAAGCAAAATGCTGTTTTGAGCCATTTTTTACTCCTTTTTAGATAATAGAGAAAAGATAATAGATAATAGAGAATAGAAGAAGCGGCGCTAAGCCAAAATATCTTTTATCTTTTCAATATTATCTATTATCTTTTATCTTAGGCGAGTTTATCTCGCCGCGTCTGGAGCTGGAAACGTGACTCTAACACGCGACCTATGGTTGTATTTAAGGGTAACTATTTTACTTGTTAAAATCAATTGCATAATGTTATCTGATTGATTGAGCAAGAAAGTAGTTTTATTCAAAATATTGCAGATATTCAGACTCTTGTTTCATAGATGTGTATGCTTCTTGTTCTGTACCGAAAAAGGAATATCCGAATTTCCTGTCTTCCGGTGTCCAAGTTGCTGGGTAGGAATCAGGGATATTGCAACACAAATTCCATTCACCTGCATCATAAACATATATTTCTTCATATGTATATTTGTAAAATCCATTTGAACTTTTCAAAAGTATAAATCTTTTGGTTTTGTCTTTGTTATATAAAACTTTTACAACCTCATAATCTTCAAAAGATAGACTTTTATTATATAATTCTTCTGCAATTTCTTCGATTGTAGGAATAGGTGGAATGGATTGCTGTTTCTTTTTGTTGGGTAGTAGGTCTTTGATTTTTTTCATAAACACACCTCTAATACAGTATAGCAGAAGGATATATCAAATTCAATATCTGCATTTATGTGGTCAGTAATACTTTAAATACTCATCAACCCTACAAACTTGTAGTATATATGCACGCATTGGTATTTCTCACCGTCTATGATTTCCTTTTCCGATACCACAATTTTCTTAATAAGCTCGTTCAGTATTTCTGCATTAAGTTTTTGTAAGAAAATCACACCGTAGGTGTGTATATAATCTGTCGCAGACGGAATGTAATTGCAACATTAGTTGCGTATGTAATCATAATATAATTATGTATGTAATCAATACGAAGGCTTGTATACACTAAGGTGATGCCATACAGCTTCGCTGATTACATACACCTATCGGCGATTACATACCAATCCTTCGAATTGGATAAAAATAAATCACTTGCACATTGCAAGTGATTTATTTTTGGAGCTGGAAACGTGACTCGAACACGCGACCTGCTCATTACGAATGAGCTGCTCTACCAACTGAGCTATTCCAGCAAATATTATTTGCAAAGAGTATTATATATAATTGTTTTGAATTTTTCAAGAGGAAAATGAAAATTCGTAATTCGTAATGTTTGATGCGTAATTATGGAACTGCGTTGGCTTTTGTAATGCGGAATGCGAAGTGCGAAACGCGAAATGTCGAAACTGCGTTGCAATTATAAAAATATCTCAAATTTTCTACAAATAACTGTTGACTTTAGCGCTTTAGTGTGCTACCATATGAACACGTTTTTGTTTGACCTGAAATTACTGAAAGGAACAATACATTTTGTATGGGTGATAATTATGACACCTTTTAAAAACAGTTACGTTGATGAGCTTTATGATGCAATTCTCAGCTTGGAGAATAAAGAAGATTGCCGCGATTTTTTTGAAGATCTATTTACAATAAACGAAATAATATCACTTTCGCAGCGCCTGAGCGTTGCAAAAAAGCTTGATGAGGGTAAAACTTTTTCTGCTATAACCGCCGAAACGGGAGCAAGCTCCGCTACAATCGGCAGGGTGAACAAATGCCTTTCCTACGGCACGGGCGGTTACAGAAAAATTATCGACAGATTGAAGAATGAAAGTGAAGAAAACAAATGAGCATTGATTTATCTATTTTAAATAATTCAGAAAAAATTATACTTGAGCTTCGCAGTCTTTATACAAAATACGGCTACAAGGCTTTCAAAATGAGCAAGTTTGAGGAGTACGACCTTTACGGCAGTAATAAGGATTTCCTTGTCAGCGGTAATTGCATTACCTTTACCGATTCCGACGGCAGACTTTTAGCCTTGAAGCCCGACGTTACTTTTTCTATCATTAAAAATCTTGATGATACCGCAGGCGGTATTCAGAAGGTTTATTATAATGAAAATGTTTACCGTTCAACAAAAAAAGCAGGCGGCTTCAGCGAGATTATGCAAACGGGCATTGAGTGTATGGGCGACATTACGTCAACTGAGGTATGCGAGGTTATCACCCTTGCTGCCCGCAGCCTTTATGCAATAAGAGAGGATTATATTCTTGATATTTCTCATATGGGTATTCTCAGCGGTTTGTTCAGCGCAATGGAGTTATCCGAAGGCAAAAAAACAGAGCTTCTTTCTGCCGTTGCCGAAAAGAATACGGGTGCGATTATTGACCTTTGCGGCAGCTTCGGGGTAGGTGAGGCGTTATGTAATAAGCTTTTAGAGCTTCTTGATGCTTACGGTGAGCCTGAATCTGCTTTAAAGAAAATCAGCGCCGCAATAGTTAACGCACAAATGCAGAGCGCTTATAACGAGCTTTGTGAGGTTTACAATAAACTCCTCGAAATGGGTTATGAGAAAAATATTAATATAGATTGCTCCGTTGTTAACGATATGAGTTACTATAACGGTATTGTTTTCAAGGGATTTATTCACGGTGTTCCCGAGGGTGTTCTTTCAGGTGGCCGTTACGACAGACTTATGGAGCGTGTGAATAAAAAGGCAGGGGCAATCGGTTTTGCCGTCTATCTTGATGAGGTTGACAGAATCATTGATAAACGCAATAATCCGGAGCTTGCAGAGGATGATGACAATTATATTAACGTTGCGCTTCCAAAAGGCAGATTGGGTGAAAAGGTTTATGCGATGTTTGAGCAGTCAGGCTTTGAATGTCCCCAGATACACGAAAAAAATCGCCGTCTTATTTTTGAAAATGCCGAAAAGAAAATAAGATATTTCTGGGTTAAGCCCTCTGATGTTGCAATTTACGTTGAACGGGGTGCTGCTGATATCGGCGTTGCGGGTAAGGACATTCTTCTTGAATATTCACCTGACGTTTATGAGCTTCTTGATATGAATATGGGTAAATGCCGTATGTGTGTTGCAGGTAAAAACGAGTTTACCGACGACGGTACGAGCACCCTGAGAGTTGCAACAAAATTTGAAAATATTGCAAAAAGCTATTATGCAGATAAATGCCGTGATATTGATATAATCAAGCTTAACGGCTCAATTGAGATTGCACCTATTTTGGGACTTTCCGATGTTATTGTTGATATTGTTGAAACAGGTGCAACTCTTCTTGAAAACGGTCTTGAGCCTAAAGAAACAATAGTAAATATAAGCGCAAGACTCATTTCAAATAAAGCATCTTACAAATTCAAATCTAATAAAATTGATATTATCAAAGATGCTCTTTCTACGATTGTGAGGGAAAAACAGTGATTAAAATTTACGACCGAAACGAAATTTCAATTGACGAAATCCTTGAAAGAAGCGAACAGACAATTGATGTTGAGGGTATCGTTGCCGATATTATAAAAAACGTTAAAGAAAACGGTGACAAGGCGCTGGTTGAATACTGTAAAAAATTCGACGGCGCAAAGGATGATGTGATTGAAGTTACCGCAGAAGAAATTGAGGCGGCTTTCAATGAAGTGGATGAAGAGCTTTTAAACATTCTTCGTGAAGCAAAAGAGAATATAACCGCATTCCACTCAAAGCAGGTAAGAAACAGCTTTATTATAAATGAAAAAGACGGTGTAATCATCGGTCAGAAGGTTTTACCCATTGAAAAGGTTGGTCTTTACGTGCCGGGTGGCACAGCATCTTATCCTTCATCTGTTTTGATGAACTGTGTTCCTGCAAAAATTGCAGGTTGCAGTGAAATTGTTATGGTTACACCTGCAAAAGAAGGGAAGGTTAAGCCCGTAATTCTTGCTGCGGCAAAAATCGCAGGTGTTGACAAAATCTTTAAAATCGGCGGTGCTCAGGCTGTAGCTGCACTTGCTTACGGTACAGAAAGTGTTCCTAAGGTAGATAAAATTGTCGGACCCGGTAACGCTTTTGTTGCAGAAGCAAAAAAGCAGGTTTTCGGCATGGTTTCCATTGATATGATTGCAGGTCCCAGCGAGATTCTTGTTGTTGCCGATTCTACAAACAATCCTGCTCACATTGCGGCTGATTTGCTTTCTCAGGCAGAACACGACAAAATGGCGACAGCAGTTCTTATCACTGACAGTATGGCTTTTGCTGAAAGTGTAAGCGCAGAGCTTGAAAGACAAATTCCTCTGTTGCCGCGCGAGGAAATCGCCCGTTGCTCAATTGATACAAACGGTAAGATTATTGTTACTGATAATCTCGTTGAAGCAATGAACGTTTCAAATATTCTTGCTCCCGAGCACCTTGAAATCTGTGTTGATAATCCTTTTGAATATTTGGGATACGTTAAAAATGCAGGCTCTGTTTTTCTCGGCAAAAACTGCCCCGAAGCCTTGGGCGACTATTTTGCAGGCCCTAATCACACTCTTCCCACCAGCGGAACAGCACGTTTTTCAAGTCCTCTTTCCGTTGATGATTTTGTTAAGAAAACACAGTTTTCATATTTCAGCAGAGAAGCACTTTGTGATGTTGCAGACAAGGTTGTGCGCTTTGCAAATGAAGAAGGCCTTCAGGCACACGGCAGAAGTGTAAGTTTGCGAAAATAAACCGAAATAGCCTGAAAGTGTTCTTTTTCAAGTCTTTTCGGTGCTTCGCCCTTGAAAGGCGTAAGCATCAGAACGGAGAAAAATAAATGAGTAAATACCTTGATGAGCGTTACAGCGCCCTTGCGGCTTACGTGCCGGGGGAGCAACCTCAGGATAAAAAATATATAAAACTTAACACAAACGAATCTCCGTATCCGCCGTCCCAAGAAACTCTTGATGCGGTGAATGTTGGCGAAACTGAGCTTTTAAGGCTCTATCCCGACCCCGATGGGAGAATTCTCACAAAGAAAATTGCCGATTTATACGGAGTGGAAAGCAAAAACGTTTTTCTTGCAAACGGCTCGGATGATATTCTGAACTTTGCATTTATGGCGTATTGCGCCAACGGCAGAAAAGTGTATTTTGCTGATATTACTTACGGATTTTACAGCGTTTTCGCAAATCTTCATAATTCGGATTACACGGTAATTCCTCTTGAAGCTGATTTTTCAATTGATGCAGAAAAATTCTGCGGTGTTGACGGATGTGTGTTTATTGCAAATCCCAACGCACCTACGGGACTTGCTTTAAGCCTTAAAGAGATTGAAAGAATCGTAAAAAGCAATCCCGAAAGCGTTGTTGTTATTGACGAGGCTTATGTTGATTTCGGTGCCGAAAGTGCCGTTAATCTTGTGAAAAATTACGATAATCTTCTTGTGGTGCAGACCTTTTCAAAATCCCGTTCAATGGCGGGTGCGCGACTTGGTTTTGCTATAGGTAACGAAGAGATTATTAACGATTTGCATAAGTTAAGATATTCCACAAACCCATATAACATAAACCGTCTTACTCTTGCTGCAGGCTCTGCCACGATTGATTCGCAAAAGTATTATGACGAGAATTGCAAAAAAATAATTGAAACAAGAGAGTATACGAAAAACGAGCTTGAAAAGACGGGCTTCTTCGTATTACCCTCAAAAGCCAATTTCATTTTTGCTTCTTCTAAGAGTATTGACGGCGGCGAATTGTATCTCAAGCTTAAAGAAAAAGGTGTGCTTATAAGGCATTTTACAACCGAGCGCATCAAAAACTTTAACCGCATAACAATCGGTACACCCGAAGAAATGAAGATTTTTATTGATAAAGTTAAAGAAATTATGGAGGAAAACTAAATGCGTATTGCTGAAATTTCAAGAAAAACAGCGGAAACAGATGTATATGTTAAGCTTAACCTTGACGGAAAAGGTGAGTGCGAAATCAGTACGGGTATCGGTTTTCTTGACCATATGTTAAATCTTTTCGGTAAACACGGTCGCTTTGACCTTGTTGTGAAATGTGACGGTGATATTGAGGTTGACGGTCACCACACAACAGAGGATATAGGCATCGCCTTAGGTCAGGCTTTTAAAGAAGCGCTGGGAGATAAAAGAGGCATTTACCGTTACGGCAGCACAATTCTTCCTATGGATGAAGCACTCATTCTTACAGCCGTTGATATTTCAGGCAGACCTTATCTTCGTTACAGAATGAAAATCCCGGCACCGATGGTTGGAGATTTTGATACCGAGCTTTTAAGAGAGTTTGTTATAGCCTTTGCTTTTAATGCAGGCATAACTCTTCATATCCGTCGCCTTGACGGTGTTAACAGTCATCACATTATTGAAGGTACATTCAAGTCCTTGGGCAGAACGCTTAAAAAGGCGGTTGCTATTGATGAAAAAGCAAAGGACGAAATACCGTCAACAAAAGGAGTTTTATAATGCTTGCAGTTGTAGATTACGGAGTAGGGAACTTGTTTTCTTTGCAATGTTCCCTGAAAAAAATAGGCGCACAAGCAGTTGTTACCGATGATGAAAATATCATAAGAGCAGCCGACAGAATAATTCTTCCGGGAGTTGGTGCGTTTGGTGATGCGGTGAAAAAGCTGCACGAAAGCGGTCTGTTTGAGGTTGTAATTGATGAAGCCGAAAGAGGTAAGCCGCTTATGGGTATTTGTCTTGGTATGCAGATGCTTTTTGAAAAAAGCTATGAATATGGCGAGTATGATGGTTTAGGACTTTTAAACGGTGAAATTGTACCCTTAAAAGGAGAAATACCTCAAAATCTTGATATCCCTCATATGGGCTGGAACGCTTTGTCTTTAGACAAAAATTGCCCTCTTTTTAAGTATATTGAAGATGGTGATTGTGTTTATTTTGTTCATTCATATTTTGCAACAAACTGCGATAGTTCGGTTGTTGCAACAGCGGAATACGGCATTCCCGTTACAGCGGCGGTGGGCAAAGGTAACATTTTCGGTTGTCAGTTCCATCCGGAAAAAAGCGGCGATGTCGGTCTTAAAATATTAAAAGCATTTTGTGAAATCGGAGAGTAAAATGAAAATATTTCCTGCAATAGATTTATATGAGGGTAAGGCGGTGCGCCTTTTAAAGGGCAACTATAACGCTGTCACAGTTTATTCCGAAAACCCTATTGAAATAGCAAAAGATTTTGAAAACAGCGGCGCAACTGAGCTCCACACAGTTGACCTTGAGGGTGCCCGTGACGGTGGCACACCTAATATTGAAATAATAAAAAGCTTTGTTGAAAATACAAAGCTTAACGTTGAGGTTGGTGGCGGTATCCGTTCAATGGATACTGTGAAAGCGTATCTTGATGCAGGGGTAAGACGAGTAATTCTCGGCACAGCCGCAGTTACCGACCCCGAGTTTTTAAAGGAAACAGTTGACACCTACGGTGATAAAATTGCCGTTGGTGCAGATATAAAGGACGGTAAGGTTGCAATTAAGGGTTGGGTTGAAAAATCCGAATACAGCACCTTTGAATTTTTTGAAATGCTCCGGAAAATCGGTGTGTCAACAGTTATATGTACCGACATTTCAAAGGACGGCGCAATGCAAGGCACTAACAGAGAGCTTTATAAGGAGCTTTCACAAAGGTTTTCTGTTAATATAATCGCTTCAGGCGGTGTATCATCCTTAGATGATATAAAAGCACTTAACGAAATGGATTTGTTCGGTGCAATTATCGGCAAAGCATATTATACAGGTGCAATTAAAATAAACGAGGCATTGGAGGTTACAAAATGATAACCAAAAGAATCATTCCTTGCCTTGATGTGCGTAACGGCACAGTTGTTAAAGGCACAAATTTTGAGAATCTTAATGAGATTTCTTCGCCCGTACAGCTTGCGGAATATTACAGCTCACACGGGGCGGACGAGCTTGTTTTTTACGACATAACCGCTTCATCTGACGGAAGAAAGCTTTTTACAGATATTCTTACAGAAACCGCCTCAAAGGTGTTTATTCCCCTTACGGTAGGCGGCGGTATCAATACCCTTGATGACTTTGACCGCGTGTTAAAATGCGGTGCAGATAAGGTCAGCGTAAATTCAGGCGCCATAAGAAATCCCTCCCTGATTCCCGAGGCTGCCTCAAAATACGGTGATCAATGTGTTGTTCTTTCCGTTGATGTTAAAAGGGTAGACGGCAAATTCTGCGTTTTTGCAAAGGGCGGCAGAGAGAATACGGGAATGGATGCCCTCGAGTGGATAAAGCAAGGTGTCAAAAACGGTGCAGGCGAAATTGTTGTTAACTCCATTGATACAGATGGTGTAAAAAACGGTTTCGATATTGAAATGCTCAAAGCCGTTTGTGATATTGTTAATGTGCCTGTTATTGCTTCGGGCGGTGCAGGCGGTAAGCAGGATTTTGTCGATTTGTTTAACACCGTACCCGGTGTGAGTGCCGGCCTTGCCGCTTCAATTTTTCATTATGGCGAGGTTACAATTGATGACCTTAAAAATACATTGAAAGAGAATAATATTACTGTGAGGTTATAATTATGTTTGATATTGAAAAGCTTAAATTTGACGAAAAAGGTCTTATACCTGCCATTGTTGTTGATGATGAAAGCGGAGATGTATTGACCCTTGCATATATGAATAAAGAAAGTCTTACAATTTCATTGGAAAAGAAGCTCACTTGCTTCTGGAGTCGTTCAAGACAAGAGCTCTGGCTTAAAGGTGACACAAGCGGAAATTATCAGCACATCGTGAGCATTACTGCGGATTGTGATATGGATGCACTTACAGTAAGAGTAAGAAAAGACGGTCCCGCTTGTCACACAGGTGAAAACAGCTGCTTCTTTAATACTGTTATGGAAAATGAAGAAATTGCCCCTGCATTTTCCGTTGACGGACTTGTTGAAATGCTCAAAGGCAGAAAAACAAATCCGAAAGAAGGCTCATACACAACATATCTTTTCGAAAAGGGAATTGATAAAATCCTCAAAAAGGTTGGAGAGGAATGCACAGAGGTTATAATCGCAGGTAAGGCTGACGATAAAGCAGAAACAATTTATGAGATATCCGACCTTATGTATCACGTGCTTGTTCTTATGATTGAAATGGGCATTTCAGTTGATGACATTATGAAAGAGCTTGCTTCAAGACATGTTATAGACCACAAAATAAAACAAGAAAAAATGACTAATTGATAGTCATATTTAGCGCAGAAGTTGCCTTTATTCCCCTCGGAGTATCCTTATACACCGTCGGGTCATAAAAACACCTTCTGCATCTAAATCTGACTATCACTTAAAAAGGTGCATATTCAGCGCAGAAGTTGCCTTTATTCCCCTCGGAGTATCCTTATACACCGTCGGGTCACAAAAACGCCTTCTGCATCTAAATCTGACTATCACTTAAAAAGGTGCATGTTTAGTGCAGAAGACATAAAAGATGAACTGACTCGGGTGTATCGAATCAGTTCATTTTTTATTATTTATATAAATATTCTCCGCAATTTCTTTGAAAACGGGAGCACAATCTCCGCCACCGGAAACACCGTTTTCTTTTAAAATGCATATTACATATTCGGGGCTTTCGTAAGGGAAGAAGCCGGCAAACCAACAGTATTTAATCTCATTTCCCTGTTCGTCATATTGACCGCTTTGGGCGGTTGCTGTTTTTGAACAGGAATTAAAAAGTGAAGAAAATGCGCTTTTACCCGTTCCCTCCGTAACAGTTTTTGTAAGGGCGGCTTTGATTGTTGAACACGTGCTTTCTTTCAAAACCTTTACGCCCTCGTATTTAAGCTCGGGTGAATATGCACCGGCCTTATCAGTTGCACCTTTTATAAGTGAGGGTTCATTATAAATACCGTTATTGCCGATTGTTGCAAATAATGATGCAATTTGCAAAGGTGTTGCGGTGAATTTACCTTGGCCGAAAGCAAAATTACCCACGGCGGCTTCGCTGTTGAGCTCTGATATTTGCGGTAAAATTCCGCTATCGGTAAAATATCCGTTTCCAAGGTCTGTGTTTTTTCCGAAGCCTAAATTTTCTGCTGTAGTCAAAAGGCTTCTTGCACCGATTTTTGTTCCAAGCTCGATAAAATAAGGGTTGCAGGAATATGCGAGCGCGGAGCTTAAATCAACAGCCTTGTGCCCCTTTGTATTACTGCAGTTGAAAATTGTTTTGCTTTTTTCAATACTACCGTTACAAAAATAGTTTTGCATTTCAATTCCGTTTTCTAACGCTGAAACAGCCGTTACAACTTTAAAAACAGAGCCTACGGGATAGGCACACAAGGCGCGATTTAGAAAAGGACTGTTTTCATTGTTTATATATTTCGCAATGTTGTTTCTGTCATAAACGGGGGTTGAGGCGCAAGCAAGTATTTCACTCGTTTTAACGTCTAAAACAACAGCGGCACCTTTGTCAATGTTACCGTTTCTTAACGCAGTTTCCGTTATTTCCTGCATATTTTTGTCAACGGTAAGAACAATGCCGTCCTTGTCGTAATAACCTTCGTTTCTTATTTCAACGGGTTCGTTTAAAAGAATACGTCCAGTAGCATCTGAATAATAGGCAACACTTAATTTTCCGCCGCTTTCGGTCAGCTGCTTATCAAAATACTTTTCAATACCGCACACACCCTCGCAGTCCGAATCTGTGTAACCTATCAGATGTAAAGCGGTGTTCGTCGGGTATCTTTCAAAAACCGTAAGGGTTTTTATATCGTTTGTGTTACCGTATATATCGGTCTTTGCAGGGAGTGCAAGAAAATATCCTTTTATAGCCTTTTCCAAAACGGCTTGCTGTTCATTTTTGCTTTTTAAAAGATTGATTGCGGTGTGCGTCGGTTTCACACAGGCAACGTAGGTGTAAGCATTGTTTACAAGAGGGTGAAGGCTTCTGTCGTAAATAACTCCTCGTGTTGATGAAATATCTTTAACTCTTAAACCGGGTTGTGTTGCAACGGTTTGAGGAAATACGGAAAGTGAAAACAGCTTGCCTGTTAATAGCAGAAACAACAGATTTATTGCAAGTGTTAAAGAAAGCATTCTTTTTTTCATTTCAAAGTCCTTTTATATATTGTTTTTTAATATATTATTTGACTTTTATTCATTAAATATTTATTATATTATTATAAGTATGAGAAAATTTATGAGGTGTAGCCGTGAGCGATAGGTTTTCACGTTCTTGCCGTGTTTTCGGTGAAGAGAATATGAAGAGTATTTTTAAATCCCGCGTTATTGTTTTCGGTCTTGGCGGTGTTGGTGGTGCCGCTGCCGAAGCACTTGCAAGGGCAGGTGTGGGAACACTCGGTATTGTTGATAAAGATACGGTGGATGTTACCAATATAAACCGCCAGATTATTGCTACGGATAAAACTGTCGGGATGAATAAAACAGATGCCCTTGAAGAGCGTCTTGTAACTATAAATCCGCAGTTGAAAATAAAAAAATATAATTTGTTTTACCTCCCCGAAACAGCGGCTCAAATTGATTTGAGTGAATATGATTTTGTTGTTGATTGTATTGACAATGTAACCGCAAAGCTCGAGCTTATTGAACGCTGTGAAAAGCTGGGTGTGCCCATTATTTCTTCAATGGGTACGGGTAATAAGCTTCACCCCGAAATGCTTGAAATTGCAGATATTAATAAAACAAGCGTTTGCCCCCTTGCAAGAGTTATCCGCAGAGAGCTTAAAAACAGGGGTGTAAAAAAGCTTACGGTTGTTTATTCCAAGGAAGAACCTGTAGCCACAGAGTCACGGATTCCCGGGTCAACATCATTCACTCCGCCCGTGGCAGGTTATCTTATGTGTTCTTACGTAATCAGAAAATTAACAGATATAAAGTGAGGTATATTATGAATTTTACTCCTTGTGAAAAAAACGGTGCTTATGAGGGCTTTGCCCTTGTAAAATCCTGCGATAAAAAGAGTGCAAAAAACGGCACGTTTTACCTTGATATGGTTTTAGCTGATAAAGACGGTGAAATCTACGCCAAAATGTGGGATTACCGCGAAGAGGTTGTGCCTTTCCCTCAGGTTAACACAGTCGTTAAAGTAAGGGGAATGCTCCAACAATATAACGGTAATGACCAGTTTATTGTTCAGCGTATGCGCCCCACGGTCGCTGAAGATAACATCAGTATGACTGATTATGTGAAGTCTGCCGATTGCGAAGGCGACGTGATGCTCAATGCAATTTATGAAACAGTAAATGCTTTCGTTGACGAAGATATTAAAAAAGTTGTTTTGAGTATGCTCCAAGATAATAAAGAAAAAATACTCACATTCCCTGCGGCTGAAAAATTACACCACGCAATGATGGGCGGTCTTCTTTATCACACACTTTCAATGCTCAAGCTCGCGCAGTGTGTAAGCAGTATTTACTCTTGCATTGATAAAGACCTGCTTTATTCGGGCGTTATTCTTCACGATATTGCTAAAATGCGTGAATACACCCTCAACGATGCAGGTGTTATTGACGGTCACACGGTTGAGGGAATCCTTTTGGGACACCTTGTAATGGGTGCAGAGGATGTTGGCAGAAAATGTGATGAATTGGGTATTCCTGCTGAGAAAAAATATCTTCTTCAGCATATGATTGCTTCACATCACGGCAAGCCCGAGTTCGGTGCGGCTGTCCGTCCCGGATTTATTGAAGCTGAGGTTCTTTCACAAATTGACTTGCTTGATGCAAATATGTATGAAATGGCAGATGCGGTGAAGGATGTTAAGCCCGGTGAATTTACAGGCAGACTGTGGATGCTTGATAACAGAAGACTTTATAACCACGGCAGAGTGGACGTACAGCCCCAGGCAAATCTTATTGACGGAGAATAATGATAATATGGATTATACAGAGTTGAAAATTTTTGTTCCCACAAAATATACAGATGAAGCATCAAATATTGCAATTATGACCGTGCCCTACGGTATTTATATTGAAGATTACAGCCAGCTTGAAAGAGAGGCTTGGGAAATAGCACACATTGACCTTATTGATGAGGATTTGCTTAAAAAGAACAGGGAAGAGTCAGTTATACACATTTATCTTCCCGAGGGTAATAACCCTGCCGAGGCAATCTCTTTCCTCTCAGAAAGATTTGAAGCTGAAAATATTCCCTTTAAGCTTGAAACAGGGGAGTGCAAAGAAGATGATTGGGCAAATAACTGGAAAAAATATTTTAAGCCGTTCCCCGTTGGAAACCGTCTTTTTATCCGCCCGATATGGGTTGATGAATATGACAGCGGCGACAGAGCAGTTATAAATATTGAGCCGGGTGCCGCTTTCGGTACGGGTAACCACGAAACAACACGTCTTTGTCTTGAAGTGCTTGATGAATACGTGAAGAAGGATGATACAATTCTTGACATCGGTTGCGGCAGCGGTATTCTCGCCATTGCAGGTATGCTTCTTGGTGCAAAAGAAGGCTTCGGTGTGGATATTGATGAGGTTGCCGTTAAAACTGCAAAAGAAAACGGGAAAATGAACGATTTTTCAGAGCCGGAGCTTACGTTTGTGTGCGGTGACCTTGATGATAAGGTGACAAAACAATATAACGTTGTTGTTGCAAACATTGTTGCGGATATTATTAAGCTTTTCAGCACCCGTGTAGGTAAATATATGCTTCCCGATGCAAAGTTTATTGCCTCAGGTATTATCGACACACGCGCAGATGAAGTGTGCGAAGCCTTAGAAAGTGCAGGACTTAAAATTCTCAGACGAATTGAGAAAAACGGATGGGTATGCCTTGTTTGTGAACAAGAATAAGTATTTTTGCGTATAAGTGAAAAGAGAGCGACCCTTTGGTTGCTCTCTTTTACTGTGTTTTAAACGTGAATTGATTTTTCTTTTTTTGGATAATTAAAAATAAAGCGCAACGGGACCGTAAAGTCCGCCTGAAACGAAGTCTTTTGCAAAATTCATCTCCGCTTCAAAATAGGGGGATAACTCGTTGATGCTCCACTTATCGAAATAATCGGTGTGAGTATACCAATTTGCTGATGTATTAGTTACAACTATTTTCAGAGTGTTGTTTTTATCGAGTGCACCTGAAGAAATTTTAAATTTGTACGGAGGCATCAATATTGCTCCCAGAGGCTTATCATTGAGGTGCACGCAAGCCGTAAAATGTACGTCGCCAAGGTCTATTTCGGCTTCTTTTCCGATTTTTTCATCGGGGAGAGTGAAGCTCGCTTCATAAACACAGCTTCCTGAATAATCGCTACCAATCAGATACGACCAATCACCGAGGTTAACAGGAACAGCTTTGTCGGAATGTTTTATGCTTTCAAAGCCATTTTCGTTACAAATGAGCTCAATTTATTTTTTAAGGTAAAAGCGGTTATATCAAATTTGTCATTGTTTTTCATCATTCAATCATCCTCGGGATTTTAGATAGTTGCATTGTATCTGTTCTGTTTTTTCAATCGGTTTATAAATAATTATAAAGCAATAACCATTAATGTATAAAGCACCGCCGGTGCGATTATGCGATTAATTGAAAAAAGACCTCGTCTGATGACAAGGTCTTTTTCGTGGTGCCGGTGACCGGACTTGAACCGGTACGATGTTGCCACCGAGGGATTTTAAGTCCCTTGCGTCTGCCTATTCCGCCACACCGGCACAGCTATTAAATTATAATCTTAACTGCACCGATTGTCAAGTTGTTTTTTGGAAAAATCCGTGCGGTATTAATTTTTATTTTGAAACTTGATTTTTTATGATATTACAATGTTATCATTTTTATAAATATATTGAAAAAATGCAAACTGTTGTGATATACTAATTGTGCCAAACGAACTTAATAAACAGAAATCAAGGGGATATTTTATCTTTTTTTACGGGATAATTATACCTTTATTTCGTCATAATATCTTTGAATTTGTAAAAAACGCAAATCCCATTAGATATTATGGCTTGGATTATTATCCCCATTCTGTTTAAGTTTGTTTGGCGACAATCGGAGTTTGCGTTTTATGTGCGTTAACTTCGGTTGGCGCACTTTTTTATTTTGTAAATAAGGATGGGGAAGTATGATTTTTAAAAGAGTTTTATGTTTTTTGTTAATTATCAGTTTTGTTGTAACATTGAATGCTTGCGGATGTGAGCATGAGTGGACGGAGGCAACCTGCGAAGCACCTAAGACTTGTAAACTTTGCGGAGATACAGAAGGCGAATTAGGTGAGCACGATTTTGCAGACCCTAATTGTGTTACCCCTAAAAAATGTAAGGTTTGCGGTACAGTTGAAGGGGAGGTATTGGGGCACAACTTTGCAGAGGCTGACTGTGTAACCCCTAAGAAGTGCAAAACTTGTGGTGTGATCGAAGGTGAAGCATTAGGACATGATTTTTCTGAAGCGGATTGTGATACACCTAAAATGTGTGTCGTGTGCGGTACGACTGTGGGGACAGCGTTAGGACATAATTATACGTCCGGTTATTGCGAACGCTGTGGGTCACCAGATCCTGATTACCAAGCTTTACATGATTATGGTTTTAGCAATATGAATGGTATGAATGTTTGGTTGGAACTTTCAACTTATTACTTATATGATTTTGAAAAAAATTGTGTTTATTATGATAGTTTTAGTTTCAGTTTCGACTTTCTGGTGTTTAATGACAATTATTTCAGAAGTGGTTCTGCAAAAGGTTCAGATATCAAAAGAACTTCAAATGTAACACCTGAAATGATTGATTTACATTCAGCCACACCTTACAGAACTGTATCTAATGACGTTATTTCATATAATGGGTTTGGTGAATGTACAATAACAATCAACAAAAGATATATTGATTCGGATAATTCCTCTATGGTTTTAGAGGTGATTGAAAGCGGTAAAGGAAGAAAATATTATGTCCCTGCAGATTTACTCGATTTTTCTACAGTAGAAGCATACAGTACAAGTTCACTCCAAGGAAGTCCTCTTATTCTTACCACATACAAAATCAATTTCAAATAATTGTTGTTCGACTTTGGTTTTATTAATGTTGCTATCATCTGTTATTTATGCTAAACTGTTTTTATAAAATTGCTTTAGTTTTTTTGTGTTCACACAGGAGTTGAATATATGCTTTCAGATGCAGCAGCAACAAGAATTATTTTGTGCTTAATTTTGTTTTTTATTATATTTGTTATAGTTTTGTTGGTGATTGATAAGAGAAAAAAGAAGCAGAATAATGACAATTCATCCGAAAAACGGGGCAACCAAATCACGGATGAGGATTTTGAATCAGAGTGCATACCGGATAAAATGCGAGTGTCCGTAGTTGACCAATACTGCCGAGTTGAAATGGTCGGAACACGGTCACCGAAATCCGTAGAAATATTCACCGTTGTTTTTGAGACAGATGAAGGTAAGGTTATTAAATTCGATATGCCTAAGGAGATGTACGATGGTATTGACAAAGGGCAGAGGGGTATTCTTACTGTTTCCAACGGAGAAATTTATAGCTTCGAGCTTCTGTGAAATATAGCTTCGAGCTTCTGTGAAATTTTTATTGAACATTCGGGATAATAGTGATAGAATGAATTTGGTCAGTTTTTGTTGTGAAATTGAATTTAGGAGATTTATTATGAAAACTACAAAAAGATTTTTATCGGTTTTGGTTGCCGTTGTTTTGCTTTTAACAAGCTTCAGTGTTATCGGTTTTGCCGTGAATCTTGGTGAAAGCTATTACATTGATGCAGTAAACGGTAACGATGCAAACAGCGGTTTAAGCGAAGAGGATGCCGTTAAGACTATCGGCGGTCTCAAATTAGGCAATATCACCGCAGGTACAAAATTTCTTTTCAAAAATGGCGGTAAATATGAGTGTACGGCTACTCTCGGCAGTGTAAGCGGTACAAAGGATAACCCTATTGTTATTTCGTCTTACGGTGAGGGTGAGAAAGCTGTTCTTTATACAAATGCGGCAACAGAGGTTTTAACTCTTATTGACTGCTCTTATGTAACCGTTTGTGATATTGATATTACAGCACCCAACGGCGGCGGTATCTGGATAAACACAGCAACGAAGCCCTCTGTTGGTATAACTATTGACAATGTTTATTTTTATGATATGCCCAACGGTAAGGTAACAAGCCGTGACGATTTCAGCTTGGGTGCCGCCCGTGCAAGAGCAGCGGTTATGGTAAAGAGTCTTCCCGGTACGTCAAGATACCCCGTTAATGACCTTACAATCACAAATTGCGAGGTTTATGACGTGGCAAACGGATTTATTATCTGGGGCTCTTGGAATGAGTCTGAAACACCCTGGTGTGAAAACGAGTCTGAAATTGACCCCGTTTTCAACACAGGACTTCTCATTAAAGATTGCTATCTTCACGATATGGATGCAGAAGCGATGGTTATCGGTATGTGCGACGGAGCGTTGGTTACAAATTGCCGTGCTATTGATTGTTGTCAGGGTGAAGGCGTTGATGAAAACGGTGAAATTCTTTATTTTACGGCCGCAATGTGGTTTTGGGGCAGTGTGAACAGTACAATTCAGTATTGTGAAATTGCAGGTCAGAAAAACTTCGGTGACGGTATGGCTGTTGACTTTGACTCATATACACATAACTGTACTTATCAATACATTTATTCTCACGATAATATGAGATTTGTTTGCAATAACCCAAACTATTCGGGACATCACGGCAACACGGTTCGCTACTGCTTGTCAGTTAATGATAACGGCGGCAGAAGCACAATGGCTGTAGGCTCCTGCGGTGAGCACGAATTTAATTTCTATAATAATACTATTATTAATTCTGCAGAATTCCATTTCAAAAATATGTATAATTCCTACGTTGCGAATAACATTTTTGTAATGCAGGACGGCTGTACAATCGCTTATGACCTGGATAATGCATTAAGAGGAAATGTTTTTGAGAATAACTGTTATTACAACGTTATGTCACCTGTTATTGACCTTGGTTCATTGAATGTGAATCCCGGTTTTGCAGGAGATAACACAAGCGATATAAAGAACTATGAGCTTTCAGCGGATTCACCCCTTGTTGGCGGCGGTGCTAAGATTGATGACGGCTTGACCACGGATTTCTTCGGCAATGAAATCACAAGCAGCAATATCGGTTGCTACAGCGGTGACGGTGTTGAGGCTGAATACCCCGAAGAAACTTCAAATGAATTCCTTTTCAGAATATTGAAAAATATTATTCAGACATTGATTCACGAGATTATGGGTCTTTTTGACTAAATTGATAAACAAAAAAGTCAGGTGATTTCATCTGACTTTTTGTTATTAAAAATAAGAGGTGAAGCTTAAATGAAATCTTTTCTTGACGGAAAAATCAACGAAAGAAATCTGCCGCGGATTCTTCCGAGAGAAGAAATGCTCGATTTGCTGTTAAAGGAAGAGTACGGATATATTCCGCCGATTCCGACAGAAATGAGTTTTGAAGTTCAGGATAATTATATACCGAATTTTTGTGCAGGTAAAGCGGAAGCGAAGAGGATTGTTGCCAATTGTGTGATGGGGGATAAAACCTTCGCATTCCCGTTTTATGCGGTTTTTCCCGTTAAAGACGGAAAGCATCCGTTTTTTGTACATATTAATTTTCGTGATGATATTCCCGACAGATTTATGCCTTCCGAAGAGCTTGTTGATAACGGTTTTGCGGTTTTTTCCTTTTGCTACAAGGATGTGACAAGTGACGACGGTGATTTTACAAACGGTCTTGCGGGTGTGCTTTATGAAAACGGCAAAAGGAAGCCTTCTGATGCAGGCAAGCTTTCAATGTGGGCTTGGGCTTCACAACGGGTTTTGGATTACGCTTGTATTAACAGCGAAAAGCTTGATTTGAACTGTGCGGTGGTTTGCGGCCATTCAAGGCTTGGTAAAACCGCATTGCTTACAGCGGCAACAGACGAACGCTTTAAATTTGCGTATTCAAACAATTCCGGGTGTGGCGGAGCTGCGATTTTCAGAGGAAAAAAAGGTGAAACAGCCGAAAAAATCTACAGTGCATTCCCGTATTGGTTTTGTGAGAATTTCGGTAAATACGGCAATTGTGAAAATGAAATGAAATTCGATCAGCATTATCTGTTGGCATCAATTGCACCCCGTTTTGTATGCGTGGGAAGTGCGACCGAGGATGCTTGGGCAGACCCTGTTTCGGAATTTCTTTCCTGTGTTTCCGCAGGAGAAGCTTTTAATAAATCATTTGAATGTGACGACAGATTACCCGTAGTAAACGATATGTGGTTCAATGGTGATATCGGATATCATTTCAGAGAAGGTCTTCATTATTTCGGTCGTGAAGATTGGAACAGACTGATTGAATTTGTGAATTCACACAAATTTTGATAAAAATAACCGAGCAGTTCAAGTTCTGCTCGGTTATTTTTTATTTCTGAATTCATTTGGGGTCTTACCCGTATATTTTTTAAAAATTTTTGTAAAATAGTTTACGTCAAGTATTCCGCAGATTTGAGCAATGTTCTGGATTTGCATATTGGTTGTGTTTAAAAGATGCTTTGCTTTTTCAACTCTGCCTTTGTTGATATATTGTGTAAGCGTCGAGCCGGTTTCCTTTTTGAAAAGGGAGGATAAATAGCTTGGGTTTACGTTTAGCATTTCAGCAAGTGAGGTGAGGGATAACTCGGCTGTAATATCTGCATCAATTCGCGTTATTGCTTTCTGAATCAAAAGAGAATAGTTTTTTTGCGAATGTGTGCTGACTAATCGGCAGTATTTTTTTATCATATAGTAAAAGAGCTCATCAGCTTCATCAAGGCTCTGAAGCTCTTCAATGATTCTTGCAAAATCTGAGGAAACGCTGTCAATATAAAGAGGGTGAACATTCCCTTTTTCAGCAGCTTTTCTTAAAAGCGTGTTCAGTATTATCATAAAGTTCTTTGCATTGCGTAAGGGGTCTGCAATACGTGATTCTAAGGATTTACTTGGCTTTACGTTAGCGTAAACCGTATCCGCTTTGTACAATAATCCCTGAGAGACTGCGTCCAGTAAGGCATTCTCGGCATTGTAACGTCTTTCGAGTATTTGTACCATCATCCAGGGGTCGTCAGATCTGTTGTCAATATCGGGCTTGTTGAAGAACGAGGTGTCCGAAAGCTCTGAAATGCTGCGTGTTGTAATAGTGAAATTATCCATAGAACCGAAAAATGCTTCTCCAAGACTGATTACCAGTGTCATCAACATACTGTCATCATGAAGATAGGGCACGGTTGAAAAGTAATTCTGAATCTGGTTTTGCGTACGCTGTGAAAGAGCATATTTTGAGCCGTGATTTGCAATTTCTTCTTTTGTTATAAAGTTTTTGGTGTACGGTCCCACAATAAGAACGGAAGAATGGGGCGTTTCGGGAATCGGAATAAAAATATAATTACAGAAAAAGGGGTCTGTTATTTTTTTGATTTCATTATTTCCCTGACCGCTCGCGGTAAATAAATCGGAATAGTCTTTTTTTAAGTTAAGAAAATCACGTATGCCCATATCAAGTCTTTTGGGGATATCAGTTTTATTGATGATTGCTGTATTAATTCTGCTTTTATTGATAGCATTTATGAAAAAATTAAGCTCTTTTTCGTGCTCCATAACCTACTCCTTATTTTATATTTTTTCCTTATTATTCATATTATCGTACAAATTTTACTAAAAATCAACGGTTACATAAAAATTTTACTATAAAAAACAAAAATTATACTCACAAAAAAATGCTTGTTATAATAAAATTAATTTGCAAAGTGGTTTTGTGCGTTTTTAACAAAAATTATCAACAAAACCGGAAAAATATAGAAAAAAGGAGGAGAATCTATTATGGCTAAAAATGAAGCTAAATTAGATTCTAAAGGTTTCCGCAAGTTCGGTATGCGCGATAAGGTTGCTTATGCTTTAGGTGACTTTGGCTGCAATATGAGTTTTGCGCTTAAAGGAACCGTTCAAACTTTCTGGCTTGTTTATATGACTATGGAAACAGGCTTGTTATCAGGTTTATTGTTATTAGTTCAGGCTTGGGACGCAATTAACGACCCGATTATCGGTAACCTTATCGATAAGGATAAAAGAAAATATAAAATGGGTAAATTCAAAACGTATATTTTCATCGGTGCTTGCGGATTGTTGATTGCAGGTGCAGCAGTTTTCCTTCCTTTCCCCAATGCAAGTGTTATTGTTAAAGCTATTTTATTTGTTCTCGGTTATATTGTCTGGGATGCATGCTACACAGTAGCCAATGTTCCTTATGGTTCAATGCTTTCTTTAATTACAGAGGATACAGGCGAACGTGCACAGCTTTCTACATGGCGTTCAATCGGTTCAATGTTCGGTAACATTGTTCCTATGGTAATTCTTCCTATGATTATTTGGCAGAAGGTTACTTATGACGGAACAGGTAATTACCATACAAATCCCTTAACAGGCGAAGCCTATAAAATGGGTGATGCGGTTCTCGATCCGCTCACAGGTAAACAATTTGAAACACTTTTAGGTAACAGAGTATTCTTTGCTGCTCTTATAATGGGTGTGTTAGGCTTTATCGCATTTATGGTTATGATAAAGCTTACCACAATCCGTGTTGACGAAAATGCAATTAAAACAAATGAAGGTAACGAAAAGTTCAATATTATTTCTTCCTTCGGTAAATTTATGAAGAATCGTCCTGCAGTAGGTGCAACTGTTGCTGCTATGGGTATGTTCCTTGGCATGCAATCTGCTACAACTGCAAATACAATTATGTTTGCTACTTATTTCAATAACGCATCAATGTCAGGTGTTGTTACAGCAATAGGTTTCCTTCCCATGGTTGTTTTCATACCCTTTATAAAGCCTATGGTTAATAAGTTCGGTAAAAAAGAAATATCCGTTGTTGGCTCCGTTGTAACTCTTATTGGTGCTTGTATTATGATGGTATTCCCGACAGTTGAAAATCGTAATACCGCATTGCTTGTTTACCTTGCAGGTCTTATCCTCTTCGGTATCGGTATGGGTGTTTACACTTGTGTGTCATGGGCTATGATGAGTGATGCCATTGAATACAATGAATGGAAATTCGGCACTCGTGAAGAGGGTACAGTTTATTCTCTTCATTCATTCTTCCGCAAGCTTGCACAGGGTGTAGGTCCTTCAATTGTATTGCTTATAATGGGCGCGTTGGGTTACAATGAAAAGCTCGGTACAATTGGCCAAAGCTTCCAGACATCAAAGAATATGTGTTGGTTGGTTGCAGGCCTTTACCTTTTCAGTGCCGTTTTACAGTTTATCGGAATTGCTGTAATTTACAATCTTGATAAGAAAAAAGTTGATAAAATGACAGCAGAGCTTGAGTCAAGAAGAAACGTTGAAATTGACGGTGAATAATTGTATATTTTTTGCTCGTGTTTAAAAAATAATAACTGCCGGCTTAAAGTCGGCAGTTGTTTTGAAAAAGGAGAAACTATATGAGAGAAATCATAAACATAAACAGAAAATGGGCTTTTACAAAACAGGCTGATGCCGTACCTCAAGAGCTTCCCTTGAATTGGGATTGGGTTAATCTTCCTCATTCCTGGAACGCAATTGACGGTCAGGACGGAGATAATGACTATTACCGCGGTACTTGCTATTATGCAAAAAAGCTCGTTAAAACCGATTTGCCCGAGTCTGACAGATATTACCTTGAAATTAAGGGTGCAAACTCTTCTGCATCTGTTTATCTTAACGGAAAGCTTCTCGGCAGTCACGATGGCGGTTACTCTACATGGCGAGTTGATTTGACAGAGATCCCGGAGCTTGAAAACCTTTTGGTAATTGCTGTTGATAACTCGGAAAATGACAGGGTTTATCCGCAGTTTGCAGACTTTACATTCTACGGCGGTCTTTACAGAGACGTTAATATTATCTGTGTTAATAATTCTCATTTTGAGCTTATGCACCACGGTGGTCCGGGACTTAAAATTACACCTGTAATTGAAGGTGATGACGCTAAGGTCGAAATTGAAACATGGGTTAAAAATTTCTGCGAAGGTCAGAAGCTCAGATATACCGTTAAGTCTGCTTGCGGTAAGGTTGTTGCGCAGGCGATTACTTCCGATACAAAGGTTAATCTCACAATTGAGAACGTGCATCTTTGGCACGGTAAAAAAGATCCTTATCTTTACACAGCTGAAATTGAAATTTTAAACGATGGCGATGTTGTTGATAATATTTCATCACGTTTTGGCTGCCGCACATTCAAGGTTGACCCCGAAAACGGATTCATCCTTAACGGTGAGGAATATCCTTTACGCGGTGTTTCCCGTCATCAGGACCGTTGGGGCTTCGGTAATGCTCTTCTTCCCGAGCATCACGAGGAGGATATTGATTTGATTTGTGAGGTCGGTGCAACAACAATCCGTCTTGCACACTATCAGCACGATCAGTATTTCTATGACCTTTGTGATGAACGCGGTCTTGTTATCTGGGCAGAGATTCCTTATATTTCAAAGCATATGCCCACAGGTCGTGAAAACACAATTTCACAGATGAAGGAGCTTGTTATTCAGAACTACAACCATCCGTCAATTGTTGTGTGGGGTCTTTCTAACGAAATAACAATGCAGGGTGACAGCGACCCCGATTTGCTTGAAAATCACAACATCCTCAATGATATGGTTCACGAGATGGATAAAACAAGACTCACCACAATCGCCGCAGTCTCAATGTGCGATATTGACAGTCCTTATATACAGATTCCCGATCTCGTTTCATATAACCACTACTTCGGTTGGTATGGTGGCGACACTACTATGAACGGTCCTTGGTTCGATAATTTCCACGCAAAATATCCGAATATTCCAATCGGTTGCAGTGAATATGGTTGTGAAGCTCTTAACTGGCACACCTCTAATCCTCAGCAGGGCGACTATACCGAAGAATATCAGGCATATTACCACGAGGAGCTTATTAAACAGTTCTTCTCAAGAAAATATATGTGGGCAACCCACGTATGGAATATGTTCGATTTTGGTGCAGACAGCCGTAATGAGGGTGGCGAAAACGGACAGAATCACAAGGGTCTTGTAACCTTCGACCGTAAGTATAAAAAAGATTCCTTCTATGCTTATAAAGCATGGCTTTCAGATGATAAGTTCGTGCACATCTGCGGTAAGCGCTATGTTGACAGGGTTGAGGACGTTACAAAAGTAACTGTTTACTCGAATCTTCCCGAGGTTGAGCTTTTTGCAAACGGCAAGAGCCTCGGCAAAAAGGAAAGCGAAGAGCATTTCTTCTATTTTGACGTTCCGAACGTTGGTGAAACAGAGCTTGCTGCAGTTGCGGGTGAGTTTAAGGATGTATCAAAAATCCGTAAGGTTGAAGAATTCAACGAGGCTTACAGGCTCCGCGAAAAGGGTGCAGTTCTTAACTGGTTTGATATAACAGAGCCTGAAGGATATTTCTCACTTAATGATAAGCTTTCTGATATTATGGCTTGTGAAGAGGGCAAACAGCTCTTTATGGGTCTTATGGCAAATGCAATGAAGGAACAGAAGGAAGATACAATGATGGGCGATATGGGTGCCGAAATGGTGAGCGGACCTATGATGCAGATGTTGGGCGGATTTACAGTTATTCGTCTTACAAGCCTTATGGGTGCTGCAAATCTTAAATTTACGAAAGAACAGCTTCTGGGACTTAATGCCGCTCTTAATCAGATAAAAAAACCTGAATAAAAAATACCGCCCCGCATCTGAAAAATGCGGGGCGGTATTTAATTTTATTCGGGTCTTGTGTAGGGAATGTCGGTGATTTTAAGCCTGTAATTACCGTTTCGCAATTCTCTTAAAAGGTCATCGTTGCTGTTTATAGGGCAGGTGAAATAAATTCCTCCGATTGCAACATCCTCCGGCTCGTGAAAATCAGAGCCTGATGTGACAATTTTTTTGTTTTTTGCTTCTGCCCAGATTTTTGCCATTTCGTTTGAAGAATGGTGACGGGGATTTCCGTTGAAAATTTCATATCCGTCAAGTATCTTCCAGTCTTCAATCTTCATACCACGCCTGAAAGGGTGTGCCTGGATGAAAAGAAGTCCGTTTTCGTGGGCGAGCTTTGCAAATTTTTTAGGACCTAATTCCATAAGGTCACCGTTGTTTCGCAAAAACTCCTCTGTAACGCCGTATACGAGGTAATCGTTAGGGTGGTTATAAAAGTTTATTTCCATACCTAAAAGCACGTTGAATTTGCCCTCAGCGGCTTTTTTCACGGTGTTGTAGCCCCTAAGGAAATGGTCAATTTTTTCATCCCATGGGATATTCTCGATTTTTGGTACTCTGAAGGTGGAGGGGTTCATATGGTCGGTCAAAACAATGCCCGAATAACCTTTTCCTTCATAGCTTTCAACCATTTTTTTTGCCTCTGTGCCGGAGCAAGTGCTTACTTCTTTAACGTGAGCGTGCATTTCATAAAGATATTCCATTAAAACTATCTCTTTTCTTTGGGATTTTGACTACAGTCATTATAATTCCTTTTTTTATTGTTGTCTATGCTTAAATAATAAAAAAGACGGTTTTATCAATTTATCTTTGAAATTGGTATTGCAAATATCAGTAAAAATGATACAATAAAACCATAATTTATTGTTGGAGGTAGCAATATGAAAACATTAAAAGCCGCTGTAATAGGCGTAGGTGGTATTTCCCGGGAGCATATTAACGGTTATATTAAAAATCCGAACGTTGAGCTTTATGCTTTTTGTGATATTAATGAAGCACAGCTTAAAAAAATGTCGGAAAGGTACGGTATCCCTGCCGAAAGATGCTTTTTAGATAAGGATGAAATGCTCAGGGCACTTCCTGAAATTGACATCGTAAGCGTTACAACCTGGAACTCTGCACACGCAGAGTGTACAATTGCAGCCCTCAATGCAGGTAAAGACGTTTTATGCGAAAAGCCAATGGCAATGAACACCGCAGAAGCAGAAAAAATGCTTGAAGCTGCAAAGAAAAACGGCAGACATCTTCAGATCGGTTTTGTTCGTCGCTACGGAAACGATGCTGACGTTATGCGTGATTTCATAAGCTCGGGTAAATTCGGCGATATTTACTATGCAAAGGCAACGTATCTTCGCCGTAACGGTAACCCCGGTGGCTGGTTCGGTGATAAATCCCGTTCGGGCGGCGGACCTCTTATTGATTTGGGTGTTCACGTTATTGACCTTTCAAGATATCTTTGCGGTAATCCTAAGCCCGTCTCAGTTTACGGTGCAACCTTCCGAAAATTATTTAACCGTCCCGATATTAAAGACGGTAAAGGATATAACTCCGTCTCTGCCGGAAATAACGATATTTGTGACGTTGAAGACTTTGCGACAGCTCTTATTCGTTTTGACAACGGCTTTGTGCTTTCCGTTGAGGCAAGCTTCTCGCTCAATATTAAAAAAGATGAGGGTAATATTCAGTTCTTTGGCACAAAAGCCGGTGCGAAGCTTGACCCGCAGGTTGAAATTTTCACAGATGAAAACGGCTATCTTGTTGATATGAGCTTTAATAAAGATACAAGTCTCAGCTTTGACGGTCTTTTCTGCCGTGAAATGAACCATTTTGTGGACTGTGTGTTGAACGGCACTCCCTGTGTAGCTCCTGCTGAAGACGGTGTTGAGCTTATGAAGATTCTTGATGCGATTTATGAATCAGCACGAACAGGACATGAGGTTGTAATCAGCTGATGAAAAAGGCTACAATTACCGCGGTATGCGGAATGATGGCGGCGCTTTCGGTTGTGATTATGTTTATAACAACCTTTGTTTCGGTGTTAGTATACGTTTTGCCGGTTCTGACGGGACTTATCGTGTTTTTTGTAGGTCAGTTTGCCGATAAAAAATGGGCGGTAGGGGTGTTTTTTACAACTGCATTTCTTTCAATGATTTTGCTTACGGATAAAGAAGCGGGATTGACGTATACGTTGTTTTTCGGATATTATCCGTTAATAAAGAGTTTCCTTGAAAAATTACCAAAAGCATTGGCTTGGATTGTTAAACTGGTTATTTTTAACGTTGCCGCTGTGTGCATAGGTGTGCTCGGTGTAGTTGTTTTCGGTGTTTCTGCCGAGGAGTATAAAGAATTCGGGGAGTTTACAATACCTCTTTTACTTGGGTTAGCCAATATTGCCTTTGTTCTTTACGATATCGCTTTTTCAAGAAATACACAGTTACTTAAAATTCTTGCACAAAAAACTCAAAAAGCAATTTTAAAAAGATAAAAAAACGGATGATTGCCGGTAAAAGCAATCATCCGTTTATCATATTATTCATCAAAAAGGGGAGTAGAGAAGTATCTTTCAGCGGTGTCGGGAAGAACTGCAACAACAGTTTTACCTTTGCCGAGCTTTTTAGCAAGCTTGAGCGCCGCTGCAACGTTGGTACCGCTTGAAATACCGCAAAGAATACCTTCTTTTGAAGCAAGGGCTTTTGCGGTGCTGAGAGCCTCATCATCGGTAATAATGCAGATGTCGGAATAAATAGATGTATTAAGGATAGGGGGGATAAGACCGTCACCGATACCCATCTGAATATGTGTGCCGATAAGACCGCCCGAAAGAATAGCTGCATCCTCGGGTTCAACCGCCCATATTTCAATATCGGGGTTTGCTTCCTTTAACACTTCGCCAATACCCGTAAGAGTACCGCCTGTGCCGATACCTGCACAAAAGCCGTCAATGGGTTTGCCCACTTGTTCAAGGATTTCAACTGCGGTTTTTCTTCGCTGTATGTCGGGATTTGCAGGGTTTTCAAACTGCTGGGGAACAAAAACATTCTCATTTTCTTCCTGCATTTTTAAAGCAAGCTGTAAGCATTCGTCAATGCATTTGCCTATGTTGCCTGCATCGTGTACGAGCTTAACCTCCGCACCGTAGTGTCTTACAAGCTTTCTGCGCTCCTCGCTTACGGAGTCGGGCATAATAATAACTGTTTTGTACCCTCTTACTGCACCGACCAGAGCAAGACCTATTCCCTGGTTACCGCTTGTGGGTTCTACTATAATTGTATCTTTGTTGATTTTTCCCTCTTTTTCGGCTTTTAAAATCATATTGTAGGCTGTTCTTGTTTTTACGGAGCCACCAACGTTAAGACCCTCAAATTTTACAAGAACCTCTGCAGAGTCCTCTTCAACCATCCGGTTAAGACGGATAACGGGTGTGTTACCCATTGCCTCTAAAATATTATTACAAATCATTTATAAAACACCTCAGATTGATGTATGAAAATATACCAATATCATCCTATGTGACTTTTACACACAGTTTACAAGTTTAGCATAAATTTACGATGTTTGCAATAGTCAAAGAGGGAAAGGTTGATTATTTTTTCTTTCTTTCTGAAAAACTAAAATACTTCTTGTGTTATGTCCTCGGTTTTAGCATTATGGCTATATTTTGAACCTGCTTTTTGTTTATTGTGACGAATTTTGTTTTTTTTATGAAAAAACGTGTAGCATTTAGCAAAAAACGTCATAAATAAATACAGAAGATTTTTGGGACAAAACACTAGGTTTATGAGTCATATATACAAATCGTTGGGTCTCTTGACATATTTGGCTTATAGATGTATAGTTACTTTAGGTTAATGTAAAGGAGAAGTTTTAATATGTGTGGAAAAATCAAAAAAATATGTACCACCAAAACCCTTGTCTGCGGTGCAGTTATTTTGTTTTTTGGTATTCTTGCATTTTTGTTTCCTTATTCCGGTGATGACTGGGCATGGGGAAGCAGCGTAGGCATTTCCCGATTGGAAATATTTTTTGATAACTATAACGGACGTTATTTCGGTAATCTGCTTGTTTTAGCTGTTACACGAAGCGAAGCACTCAAAGTTGTGCTTATGGCGTTGAGCTATTTCTTTTCGTGTTGGTTGTGCTATAAGTATTCCGGCAGTAAGAAAACAGGTGTGCTCTTATTTACGGTATTTACTTTTTTACTTATGTCAAAGCCTGTTTTTGCGCAATCTGTTGTTTGGACGTCGGGCTATTCCAATTATGTGCCATCTGCAGTAATAAGTGTGGGTTATTTGCTTATAATAAAAAATATTACAAAACAGGATTCACCTGAATATCCGCGGTTATTATTTATTGCAACTGCTGTTATGGGCTTTTCGGGTGCTCTGTTTATGGAAAACATCACCCTTTTCAATATCTGCTTAGGTGTTGCGGTTATAGGATATTCTTTGGTTAAATTTAAAAAGATATACCTCACACACGTCAGTTTTCTTGTCGGTACGATTCCGGGTGCTGTTTGGATGTTTTCCAATACTGCTTATCATTCTGTTGCAACGGGCGAGGATACATACAGAACTGCTGCGTTTGATATTGAAGGATTTTTTGCGCAATCAAGACGTAATTTAAAGGTTATTGGTTATAATCTTTTTACTAACAATGTGGGTATATGCATTGTTGCAGTCATTCTGTTAGCTGTGCTTGTTATTGCCTATAACAAAAATAACAGCAATAAGCTTAGAAAAAACATATCAATTTGTTTGCTCGTCGGTAATGTGTTGAGTGTTGCTCCGGAGGTTTACAGAAAAGTCGTATCTGTTTTAGGCTTGAAGGGGATGCCTTTGATAAGAACGTTAGGTTCTTATACGCTTTCTTTTGTATTTGCGGCAGTATTTTCATTAACAACTCTTGCGATAGTTTTGCTTTGTGTGAAAAAGCACCGACGTTTTTCGATGCTTCTTCCCTTGTATTGTGTTCCTGTGGTTGTTGCACCGTTACTTGCCGTTACTCCTATTGGTCCCCGTTGCTTTTATATTGCGCATCTTTTGGAAATGGTGTTTTTAGCAGATTTGCTTTCGTATCTTTCGGAAAACGTCAGCGTTTCAACACGTAAAGCCTTCTGCGGATGTGTTGCCGTGACACTTTTGGTGCAGATGGTTTTTTACATAAGTGTTTTTGTTCCGATACATAAATGCGATGTGAAACGTAATGAATTTGCTCAGATGCAGTCTGACAACCAAGAAGAGCGTATTGTTGTATTCGATTTGCCCGCTAATGGTTATGTGTGGTGCAGTTCGCTTGAGAGAGAACCCTGGCCGTGGAGGTACAAGCTTTTCCATAAGCTTAACAAAGATATTCCGATTACTACGGTTACCGCCGAAGAGTTTGAAGAATACTACGAAGAGTACATAAGTCAGTATAAGTAATAAAGAGGTTTATTATATGGATTTATCATTAGTTGTTCCTTGTTTTAACGAGGCAGAAAATATTGTTGGTTTTTATAAATGCGTTGAAAATTGCTTTGAGGGAAAAGGTTTTTCTTACGAGATTGTTTTTGTTAATGACGGAAGTGTGGATAAGACTCTTTTTAAGCTTAAAGAATTGACGAGAAATGAAAAAGGTAATATTCAGGTTGTTTCATTCAGCCGTAATTTCGGCAAAGAATCTGCCATTTATGCAGGACTTTCACGTTCAAAAGGTGACGCAGTATGTATTATTGACGCTGACCTTCAGCAACGCCCTGAGGTCGTTTTGCAAATGAAAGAAATTCTTGATGAAAAGCCTGAGGTTGATTGTGTTGCAGCTTTTCAGCAAAAACGAAAAGAGGGTAAGGCGCTTTCTGCTTTGAAATCTTGCTTTTATAAGTTTATAAATAAGGTTTCTGAAGTGAATTTTGTTAACGGCGCATCTGATTTCAGACTTATGCGCCGTCAGATGGTGAATGCTGTACTCAATATGACAGAATACCACAGATTTTCAAAGGGGATTTTCAGTTGGGTCGGTTTTAACACAGAGCATATTGCTTATGAAGCGCAACCCCGCGAGCACGGTGAATCAAAATGGGGCGTTATAAAGCTTACCAAATACGCAATCGAGGGCATTGTGGCTTTTTCCACAGCTCCCCTAAGAATTGCAACTTTAGTCGGTTTCATTTCTTCTTTACTCTCTGTAATTTATCTTTTGATTGTGGTTGTTCAGAAGTTGTTTTTTGAAATGGCGGTTCCCGGATACGCAACGATAGTTGTTCTTATCTTGTTTTTAGGCGGTCTTATTCTGTTCTGTCTGGGTATCATTGGTGAATATCTTGCGAAAATCTACGTTCAGATAAAAAATCGACCGATTTATATCGAAAAAGAGTATTTCACTAATCAGGCGGAAGATAAATAATAAGTTGTTTCATAATGAAAACGGTGGCGATATCATAAAGATACCGTCACCGTTTTTTACTCTTTTATGTTGAGAATGTTAAGAATATTGTTGTGCAATATGTTTTCAAGCTCTTTTTCAGTAAAGCCCAGGCTGAAAAGGTAATCAAGCTCGTCCTTAACCGACCACATAGGGAAATCTGTACCGAAAACAACCTTGTCAGCACCATAGGCTTTGATAATCCTTTTCGCAGTTTCCTTTTTCAACGCATAAAAAGAGGAGCATGTGTCAACGTAAAAATTCTTGTAGCCTGTAAGCTTTTCTGCCGCTTCTTCCCAAACGGACCAGCCGCCGAGGTGTGCACCGATTATTGTAAGCTCGGGGAAGCTTTCGAGAATATGCACAACTCTGTCGGGATTTGAGTTATCAAAACGGGAATCGCCTGTGTGAACAAGCACCGGTAATCTGTTTTCCTCGCAGATTTCAAAAATTTTAAGTGCTTTAGGGCAATCAATTTTAAAGTTTTGAATATCCGGGTGGAGTTTAATTCCGTGAAGTCCTGACAGAAGCACGTGCTCTGCATCGCCTTCAAGGTCGTCGCTTTCGGGGTGCATAGCACCAAGACCGATGAATTTATCGGGGTGAAGCTTTACCTCGTTCGCGGTGAATTCGTTTATGCTCCTTACCTGATGCGGAGTTGTGGCAACAGCTGTTACAACGCATTTTGAAACGTTGTGTGCCCTGCATTGGGCAAGAAGAGTTCTCACGTTGCCGATATAGCCTGAGGTCTCAACTCCGGCATCTGTCATACCATAAAATTTGTCTGTGCTTTTAGTAGCCTTCTCGGCTATTTTATCGGGGAAAATGTGACAATGTGAGTCAATTATTTTGAAATCCTTGTAAATCATTTTAGAACCTGCTCTCGCCGAATTTAAAACACAGAAGCCGAGTGCTTGACTCGACTTCCGATAAAATCTATTTTTGACTATTGTATCTGTCGAGTGATTCCTCTCTCATTTTGTATTTGAGAATTTTGCCGGCAGCATTCATGGGGAATTCGTTTACAAACAAGAAATATTTGGGAACCTTGTGTTTTGCAATAGATGCATAGCCGTATTCCTTCATTTCTTTTTCGTCAGATGTTTCACCCTTGTGAAGAATAATCCAAGCACAGCATTCCTCACCGTACTGTTCATCGGGAACACCGACAACCTGAACGTCACGAACCTTGGGGTTGGTAAGGTAGAATTCTTCAATTTCGCGGGGGTAGAGGTTTTCACCGCCACGGATGATCATATCTTTAAGACGTCCTGTAACCTTGTAGTAGCCGTCAGGTGTTCTCATACAAATGTCACCGGAGTGAAGCCAACCTTCGGCATCTATTGCTTGTGCAGTTGCTTCAGGCATTTTGTAGTAGCCCTTCATAATGTTAAAGCCGCGGGCAACAAATTCACCGCTCTGACCGTCGGGAAGCTCAAGCCCTGTTTCGGGATCGATGATTTTACATTCAACACCGGGGAATGCGCTGCCAACAGTTTCAACACGGTGGTCAAGATCTTCATTTACTTCGCCCATTGTGCAACCGGGAGAAGCTTCTGTCTGACCGTAAACTGAAATAATTTCACGCATATTCATTTCTGTGGATGCTCGGCGCATAAGGTCTGCAGGACAGTTGGCGCCTGCCATAATGCCTGTTCGCATATATGAGAAATCTGTTTTTGCAAAATCCGGATGGCCGAACATTGCAATAAACATTGTGGGAACGCCATTGAAGCATGTAATACGCTCATTGTTCACACAAGCAAGTGACGACTTAGGTGAGAAATAAGGAATGGGGTGAAGTGTACCGCCGTGGGTCATCATAGATGTCATTGAAAGCACCATGCCGAAGCAATGGAACATAGGAACCTGAATCATCATACGGTCAGCGGTTGATAAATCCATTCTGTCACCGATTGTTTTACCGTTGTTTATAATGTTACGGTGTGTAAGCATAACGCCCTTGGGAAAGCCTGTTGTACCGGAGGTGTATTGCATATTACAAACATCATCGGGCTTTACAAGTGAGGAGCGTCTGCGAACCTCTTCTCTCGGAATAAGTGAAGAGCGTGATAACATCTGCTCCCAGGTAAGACAACCGTCCATCTCAAAGTCTACAGTAACAACGTTACGAAGGAAGGGGAGGTTTTTGGAATACAAGGGTGAGCCGGGCTCAAGACTTTTAAGCTCGGGACAAAGCTCTTCGATAATATTCTTGTAGTTAATATCCTTGCAGTACTCAATCATAACAAGAGTATGAGTATCTGACTGTTTGAGTAAGTATTCTATCTCGTGTATTTTATATGCTGTGTTAACGGTAACAAGAACTGCACCGATTTTTGTTGTTGCCCAGAAGGTGATGAACCACTGCGGAACGTTGGTTGCCCAGATTGCAACGTGATCACCTGCTTTTACGCCGAGCGAAATCAAGGCTGCGGCACATTCGTCAACGTCGCGGCGAAATTGCTCATAAGTTCTTGTATAGTCAAGTGTGGGGTATTTGAACGCATACTGGTCGGGGTATTTTTCTGCCATTTTATCAAGTACATCAGAGAATGTGGCATCAATAACATCATATTTTTTCCAAGGGAATGTACCTGATTTATCACGATTGTAATATGCGCTGTCATAAACCTTTTTTTCACGACCTAAAGAGGCAATGTAGTTTGTGAAGTGGGTAAGAACAATGTCAGCGTCGCTGATTTCTTCGTTCCACGCAGCACAGATGAAGCCTTCGTAATTAAGTGACGAAAGAGCGTTTAATAACTTCTCAACATCCAAATCGCCTTCGCCGATTAAAACAGTCTTTTTATCCTTCATATCACCAAGGCGTACGTATTTAATGTATGCACCTAAGTTTTTAATAGTTGTTTCGGCAGTTTCGTTTGCATTAAAATATGTTCCTCTTACATTCCATGAAACACCGATAGCAGCCGAAGCAAAGTGATTGATAACACCGATTACATTTTCGGTTCTTGAAAGATATCCGATTGTTTCAAATAAAATGTTAACGTCACCTGACTGAGCGCGTTTAATTGCACCTGCCATTTTTTGGTCAAGAATATCAAAGGGAACCTCACCCTGTGTGTGAACAATAACATTTTCGATGCCTGATGCAACTGCCATACTCACATATTTTTCAATAAGCTCAGCAGTTGTACTTTCACTTTCGATGGGGTCGGGCATACGAAGGGCTGAAACAGTAAGGTTTCTGTTAATAAGCTTTCTTTTTGCATCAGCAATACGTTCACGTCTTAAAATACTGTCGTGATGTACACCTCGTTCTTTTATGGCATCATAAATTTCAAAGCCTTCAAAACCGTAATCAAAGGCGTAGCGGCAGGTATCAAGGAATGAGGCTCGATGCACGTTTTTAGTCGAAAATACAATTTTCATTTTAAGCCTCCTCGAACACGATTTTATTTAATGCGTTGATATATGCTCTGATGCTTGCGGCAACAATATCGGTGGATGTACCGTTGCCTGAATAGAGCTTTCCGTTGTTGCGAAGTCTCACAAGTGCCGAACCGAGAGCTTCTTTGCCTTCTGTTACAGACTGTACCTGGAAATCGTCAAGCTCATAGTGATGACCGATACACTGCTCAATTGCACGGAAAACAGAGTCAATGGGACCGTCTCCGTTGCTTACGCCGCAAATGATTTCGTCGTTACATTTCAAAGTAACCTGTGACATGGATGCTGACATATTACTGCTTGTTGTTGTGTATGTTTCAAAGTGATAGGTGGAAGGTGCCTGCATTGCAGAGCTTGCTATAATTGCCTCAAACTCCTTGTGTCCTACAGCGCCCTTCTTTTCGCATACCTGTTTAAGGACCTTGTGAACGTTTCCGACATCCGAATCGGAAAGCTCGTAGCCCAAAACAGCAGCTGCGTGGGCAACCTGATCAATTGTGGAATCTGAGTCAAGAAGAATCTTTTTCCCTTCGCTTACGGATTTATTAGCATCATAAGTATCGTGACTGATGCTTGCTAACATATCTTCGATACTTGCATGGATTTTTGTATTGTTAAGCTTTATTTCGGCATCAATCTGTGTGCCGCAGGCGTTAATAGCGTCGGAAATTTCACCTGTGAGGAGAGTGTTTTTACCTGCCATTGCACATTTGAGACCGTCAGCACCGCCTTTGATAGCAAAAAATGCAGAAGCAACTGCCATGCTGATGCTGTCTGATACCTGAGCATAAACAGGGATGCTTATTGACGCTTTTACCTTGGCAACCAATTCGGCGAAACTGTCAGGGGTTGAGGTGCCTGCATCGTCACAGATTGTAACAAGCTTTGCACCTGATGCCTCTGCTTCTTGCACTGCCGCAATAAGGAAATCTTCGTCTGCTCTTGTTGCGTCGAGAGCAGAAAATTCAACATCATCGCAAAACTCCTTTGCAGTTTTGATAAGCGCTGAAATTTTTTCGAGCATTTTTGCTTGTTTTATATGATATGTGTATTCCATACGGAGCGTGGAAACGGGAAGCTCAATCTGAAGACGAGGCTTTTTAGCATCCTTTATGCATTCCCAAGCAACAGCAACATCTTCCGCGTTGAAGCCGACGGGGATTGCGAAAATTGCGTTCTGCACGTTCTGTGCAATTGTTTTATAAATGATTTTGTCTTCGGCAGGGGATTTAACTGCAGGGATTTCAATTACATCTACACCGATTTTATCAGCACAGTTTGCAATCGCTGATTTTTCTCTGAATAGCAAGGATACAGCTCTGTCCTCTGCAATCTTTTTAAGTGTGATGTCGGAAATGATAATCTTTCTCATTTTGCTCATCCTTTCGTCTGCATATTATAATTAAAATGTAATTAGGGTTTAACAACAAAAAACCCGAGGTCAAAAGCATTCTGACCTCAGGGACGAATTTGAAATCCGCGGTACCACCCCGGTTACTGCTTAAAGCAGTCACTCGATAAGGCTCATTGTTAAAGCCCTTAGCCATGGTAACGGGGCTTGCCGTAGCTTCTTACACGCTTTTACGGTTGGGAAACTCTGCTCCGGAACGAGACCGCACTTTTGCAACATATTGGCTCACAGCACCGCCAACTCTCTGTAATGTCAAACCAAAAACACGTAATTCCTTCATAGCATTTAAGAATTATGTATGGAATGATATCACTATTTTTTTTGTTTGTCAACAGTTATTTTTTAAATTTATTTTGGTTATTAAAATTTTTTTCGTTAACCTATTGACATTAAAAATGAATTGTGCTATTATTTCAAAAAATTAAAAATATCACAAATAAAAGCTATGACGAAGACGGTTGAAAATAACAGCTTTCAGAGAGTCGGCGGTTGCTGTGAGCCGACAGTTTGTATTTTCATTAACCCATCCCTTCTGAGCCGAAGGTCCGAAAATTTTTTGAGTAGGCGCCTTCCGAGAATGCTGCGTTAGTGCAACAGAGTTGATGGACTCTTGAGGTGGCAATGTATATTGCAATTTGAGTGGTACCGCGGATAAATTTATTCGTCTCAAAGTAAAGCAAAGGCTTTATTTTGGGGCTTTTTTATTTGTGTATTTTTTCGAAAGGATGAAAAAGTATGAACAATAATTCAGTAACAAACAAACTGGCAGAGGTTGCACAGCGTATTTACGAGCTTCGCAACATTTACGGCTTTACTGATGAAGAAATGGCACAGAAAACCGATGTTACTCTCGAAGAATACCGCGCATTTTTAGATGGCAGCGACGATATGCCCTTCACCTTTGTGCACAAGTGTGCCCTTGCTTTCGGTGTTGAGATTACCGATTTGCTTGAAGGTCAGAGCGCAAAGCTTTCAACCTATAACGTTACGAGAAGAGGGGAAGGCAGAACAACTGCTAACGAAGAGGGTATTCTTATCCAGAACCTTGCCCCTAAATTTAAAAAGAAATTAGCCAATCCTTATTGGGTTAAATACGAATATTCAAGTGAGCTTCAGTCTAAACCTATTGAGGTTACAACACATTCGGGTCAGGAATTTGACCTTGTTATCAAGGGCTCCCTAAAAATTCAGATCGGTGACAATATAGAGGTTCTTCATGAGGGTGACAGCATTTATTATAAAAGCTCAATTCCTCACGGTATGATTGCCGTTGACGGTGAGGATTGTCTGTTCCTTGCAATGGTTATGGCAGAGGATGAAGAGGTTGCCGATGAGCATATGAGCTCTGTAAACGTTGGAAAAGCACCCATAGATGAAAAGCTTATTGTTGATAAATTTATTTCAACAACAGTTGATGAAAACGGTGTTTGTGACGGCATCAGATTTACTGATGAGGATAAATTCAATTTTGCTTTTGATATTGTTGATGAAATCGGAAGAAAATATCCCGATAAGCTTGCGATGCTCCATATTTCGGATGATTTGACGGAACGCCGTTTTACTTTCAAGGACCTTAAAGAAGCATCTTCACAGGCTGCAAACTACTTTAAGTCTTTGGGTATCAAAAAAGGCGACCGTGTTCTTCTCGTTCTCAAAAGGAACTATCAGTTCTGGATTGCAATTCTCGGTCTCCATAAGCTTGGTGCGGTTGCAATCCCTGCAACAAATCAGCTTGTTGTACACGATTACGAATATCGCTTCAATTCAGCCGGTGTTTCTGCTGTAATTGCTACTGCTGACGGAAAAGCTACCGAACATATTGATGAGGCACAGAAAAACAGCCCCACACTTACAATTAAGGTTGTAGCTAACGGCAATAAAGACGGTTGGCATAGCTTTGATGATGAGTACGCTCTTTTCAGCCGCCGCTTTGTTCGTGATGAAGATACCGCTTGCGGTGACGACCCTATGATTATGCTTTTTACATCGGGTACAACCGGTTATCCCAAAATTGCTACTCATTCTCACAAGTATCCCTTGGGACACTTTATCACCGCCAAATATTGGCACTGTGTTGAGCGTGACGGACTCCACTTTACCATTTCTGAAACAGGCTGGGGTAAAGCTCTCTGGGGTAAGCTTTACGGCCAGTGGCTCTGCGAGGGTGCAGTTTTCGTTTATGACTTTGAGCGCTTTGATGCATCAAAAATTCTTCCTATGTTTGCAAAATACAATATAACAACCTTCTGCGCACCTCCCACAATGTACAGAATGCTCATCAAGCAGGATATTTCACAGTACGACCTTTCCTCAATCAAACACGCAACAACTGCAGGTGAGGCTCTCAATCCCGAGGTATTCAAGCAGTTTGAAAAAGCAACGGGCTTGCGTGTACACGAGGGCTTTGGTCAGACCGAAACAACACTTTCCATTGCTAACCTTAACGGCACACCTATTAAAATCGGTGCTATGGGTAAGCCTACACCTCTTTATGATATTGATGTTGTTGACCCGGATGGTAAATCCGTTGCTGACGGCGAAACCGGTGAAATTGTTGTTCACACAGAAAATGGCGTACCTTGCGGTCTGTTCCTCGGGTATTACAATAACGAGGAAGCCACCAATGAAGTGTATCATGACGGTCTTTATCACACAGGTGATACCGCTTGGCGCGATGAGGATGGTTATTTGTGGTATGTCGGCAGAGTGGATGATGTTATCAAGTCTTCAGGCTACCGTATCGGACCGTTCGAAATCGAAAACGTTATTATGGAGCTTCCCTATGTTCTTGAATGCGGTGTTTCAGCAGCTCCCGATGAAGTAAGAGGGCAGGTAGTTAAAGCAAGCATTGTTCTCACAAAGGGCACCGAGGGAACAGAAGAGCTTAAAAAGGAAATCCAGGATTATGTAAAGAAAAATACAGCTCCTTACAAATATCCCCGTATAGTTGTGTTCAGAGATGAGCTTCCGAAAACAATCAGCGGAAAAATCATCCGAAACAAGCTGTAAAAAGGTGGAAAAAACAATAAAATATATATGTCTGCTATTGACAAAACCGGGCAGATGTGTTATCTTTGAGTAAATTGAATATTAAAGGCGTTGAAGAAAAGGGCGCGGTTAATTCACCTTTCAGAGAAGTGGCGGTTGGTGTAAGCCATAGGTTGGGTTCCCGATGTTTGTAGTTTCTGAGCCGGGAGGAAGAAAAGCTTTCGCTTAGTAGAACCTCTCCGTGATTGCTGCGTAAATGCATAGAGGTTGTTTGACCTTGAGAGTGGCAGTTTTACTGCAATTTGAGTGGTACCGCGGGTATAAAATTTGTGTTTTTGCTCGTCTCAAAGATTATCTTTGGGACGAGTTAATTGTTTTTTGTCCCACCAGGAGGAAAATTATGGAAAAAATTACCGGTCTTGATTACAAAATCAAGGAAATGGCGGCGCGTATAAGAGAGCTTCGTGAAATCGAAAATCTCAGCGTTGCTGAAATGGCAATTAAAACCGATGTAAGCGAAAGTGAATATCTTGCTTGTGAAAACGGTGAAAGCGATCTTAACTTCGCTTTTATCTACCGTTGCGCTCTTGCATTCAACGTTGACGTTACAAGCATTATTGAGGGTCACAGCCCTAAACTTTCAAACTATGTTTACACAAAAGCAGGTAAGGGACAGAAGATTGAAAAAGCTCATGGTATGACCTACTACAACCTTGCCGCTTCATTTAAAAATAAGATTGCTGAGCCGCTTTTTGTTCGCAGCAGTTATGACGAAACAAAGCAACACCGAGATATTGAGCTTACAACTCACGCAGGGCAGGAGCTTGATATTGTTATTGACGGTAAGCTTAAAGTTCAGGTTGGTGAACACTATGAGGTTTTAGGCCCCGGTGACAGCATTTATTACGACAGCTCAACTCCTCACGGTATGATTGCCGTTGACGGCAGTGACTGTACGTTCTACGCTATAGTCCTTAATCCCACCGGCGAGCCTATCCCTGAGCTTACACACGCTCAGACTATTCGTGATACCAATAAATCACATAAAGATACTAAAGAAAGAATTTACCATAAATTTATTGATGTTGAAGAAAACGAAAACGGTACTCCCACATCAATTAAATTTGAAAATACCGAGAATTTCAACTTTGCATTTGATTTGATTGATGCTCTTGCAGACAAAGAGCCCGAGAAGCTTGCGATGCTTCATATTTCTCGCGATAAAACAGAACGCCGCTTTACCTTTAAGGATATGAAGAAAGCATCTAACCAGGCGGCAAACTATTTCAAATCTCTCGGTATAAAAAAAGGCGACAGAGTTATGCTTATACTCAAGCGCCACTATCAGTATTGGTTTGCAATGCTCGGTCTTAATAAGCTGGGCGCAATCGGTATTCCTGCTCCCAATCAGCTTCTTGAGCATGACCTTGAATATCGTTTCCAGGCGGCAGGGGTTAAGGCTATTCTTTGTACAACCGACGGCGACGTAGCGAATCAGGTTGATTTAGCCGCAGAAAAAAGTCCCGAGCTTCAGATTAAAATTGCTGTCGGCGGTACTCGTGACGGCTGGAGAAATTACGACGAGGAAAGCCGTTTGTTCAGCTCTCATTATGAGCGTACAGCGGATGCGCCCGGCGGCGATGACCTTATGCTTATGTTCTTTACATCGGGCACAACAGGTTATCCCAAAATTGCAGTACATAATTACAAATACGCTTTGGGTCATTTCCATACAGCAAAGTATTGGCACAATGTTGACCCCGACGGTCTTCATTTCACGATTTCCGACACGGGCTGGGCAAAGGCTATGTGGGGTAAGCTTTACGGTCAATGGCTTTGCGAGGCAGGTTTGTTCGTTTATGACTTTGACCGCTTTGATGCGGCAGACATTCTGCCTATGTTTGAAAAGTATAAAATTACAACCTTCTGTGCTCCTCCCACAATGCTCAGAATGATGATTAAGCAGGATATTTCAAAATATGATTTCAGCTCTGTTAAGCATATGACAACAGCCGGGGAGGCTCTTAACCCCGAGGTTTACCGACAGTTTGAAAAAGCAACGGGTCTTCAGATTCTTGAAGGCTTCGGTCAGACTGAAAGCACAATGATTATCGGTAATATGACAGGCGCACCTCATAAAATCGGTTCAATGGGTAAGCCTGCTCCTATATACGATGTTTGCCTTCTTGACAGTGACGGTGACCCCGTTAAAGCCGGTGAAAACGGTGAGATTGTTGTCAGCGTAAAAGACGGCGTACCCTGTGGCTTGTTTACGGGCTATTATCACGATGAAGATAAAACAAAAGAAGTATGGCATGACGGTTATTATCATACAGGTGACGTTGCCTGGATGGATGAGGATGGCTTCTATTGGTATGTCGGTCGTGTTGATGATGTTATTAAATCATCAGGCTACCGTATCGGACCGTTCGAAATTGAAAGTGTTATTATGGAGCTTCCCTACGTTCTTGAATGTGGCGTTTCTGCCGCTCCCGATGAGGTAAGGGGACAGGTTGTTAAAGCAAGCATCGTTCTTGTTAAAGGTACCGATGGTACGGACGAACTCAAAAAAGAGATTCAGCAGTATGTTAAAGAGCGCACAGCTCCTTATAAATATCCCCGTATTGTTGTGTTTAAAGACGAGTTGCCTAAAACCACAAGCGGAAAGATTCAACGTAATAAGCTTTGATATTTTGCGAATTTTCAGTTTTAGTCACCTCGCAGTACCTTTGTACAGCGTCGGTTTCTAAAATCTGAAACTTCATCAAATTATCTCCATACATATTAAATTTGTGTGATAATTATGGATTTTCATTTCTAAAATTTTTTTATAATTCGGAAACGAAGTTTCACCGAAAATTCCTAATTCCTCATTCCTAATTCCTAATTGAAAGAAGGTTTTTGATGCAATACAAAAGAATGACCCTTTTTGCAGGGCACTACGGCAGCGGAAAAACGAATATTGCAGTGAATTATGCATTGCATCTTAAAGCCCTGGGCGAGGAAGTTGTGATTGCGGATCTGGATATCGTTAATCCGTATTTCCGTACCCGCGACAGTCTTGAAGAACTTACGGCTGCAGGAATTAAGCTTATTTCTTCCGAGTTTGCAAGCTCTAATGTGGATTTACCTGCATTGCCGCAGGAAGTTTATTCTCTTCTTGACAAACGTGAAGAAAAAGCCATAATGGATATAGGCGGTGACGACCGCGGCGCTTATGCTTTGGGCAGATATTCCGATGCTATAATCGAAGAAAATGATTATGAGCTTTTATTCGTTTTTAATAAATTCCGTCCTCTTACGCCGGACGCGGAGTCAGCCGTTGAAATAATGGGAGAAATTGAAGCCGCATGTAAAATGAAATTTACGGCAATTGTCAATAACTCAAATTTAGGTGAGCTTACGTCTGAAGAGGATATTCTCAATTCGGTGGCAGAAGCTGAAAGGTTAAGTGAATTAACGGGTTTACCCCTTAAAATGACCACCGTAAGAGCTGATTTAGTTAATAATCTCAACGGAAAAGTGCAAAATCTGTTTCCGCTGACTTTACAAAAGAAAATTGTTTAAATTGGAGGCAGAACAATGGCAAAAGTTACATTTGCAGAAAATGTATGCAAGGGTTGCGGTTTATGTGTAACTGCATGTCCTAAAAAAATTGTTGAATTAGACTCTTCTAAACTCAATGCAAAAGGTCATCATCCTGCACATTGTGTTGATGAAAGCCGGTGCATAGGCTGTGCTTTCTGTGCAACAATGTGCCCTGACTGCGCTATAACTGTTGAAAGGTAAGGTGAAATAAATGGGTGAGAAAGTTTTAATGAAGGGTAATGAAGCTATTGCTGAAGCCGCTATCAGAGCAGGCTGTATGCATTATTTCGGCTATCCTATTACTCCTCAGACAGAAATTGCCGCATATATGGCAAAGCGTATGCCTAAGGTGGGCGGCGTATTCCTTCAGGCTGAAAGTGAAATTGCCGCAATTAATATGGTTCTTGGTGTTGCCGCTACAGGTAAGCGTGTTATGACATCATCATCAAGCCCCGGAGTATCTCTTAAAAGCGAGGGTATCTCTTACATAGCAGGTAGCGATGTTCCTGCTCTTATTGTTAACGTACAGCGTGGCGGCCCCGGTCTCGGCGGTATTCAGCCTTCACAGTCTGACTATTTCCAGGCGGTTAAAGGCGGTAGCCACGGTGACTTTATGAAGATTGTTCTTGCACCTTCTTCAGTTCAGGAAATGGCTTCTCTTACAAGCACCGCATTTGACCTTGCTGATAAATACAGAATGCCCGCAATGATTCTTGCTGACGGTACAATGGGTCAGATGATGGAGCCTGTTGAGCTTCCCGAAACAAAGCCCAACACATTCGAAAAGCCCTGGGCCCTTACAGGTACAAAGGGAGAGAGAAAGCACAACATTGTTAACTCTCTTTACCTTAAACCCGAAGAGCTTGAAAAAACAAACTTCGAGCGTTTTGCAAGATACAAAACAATTGAAGAAAACGAAGTTCTTTATGAAGAATACTTTATGGATGATGCAGAAATCTGCGTTGTTTCATTCGGTATTACAGCCCGTGTTGCTAAAAATGCTATTGTTGAAGCAAGAGCAAAGGGCATTAAGGTTGGTATGATTCGTCCTATTACACTCTGGCCCTTCCCCAAGAAGGTATTAAGAGAAGCAGCAGATAAGTGCAAAGCATTTATTTCTGTTGAAATGAATATGGGTCAGATGATTGAAGACGTTAAGCTTGCAACAGAATGCAAGAAGCCCGTATATCTTTGCAACCGTACAGGCGGTATGATTCCTGCACCGGAAGAGGTACTTGCAAAGATTGAAGAAGTCAACGAAGGAGGGGACAAATAATGGTAGTATTCGAAAAACCAAAGACATTAACAGATGCACCGCTTCATTACTGTCCCGGTTGCACTCACGGTATTATCCACAGACTTGTTGCTGAGGTTATTGATGAATTAGGTATTGACGGAAGAACAATCGGTGTTGCACCTGTTGGTTGCTCCGTTATGGCTTACGATTATTTTACCTGTGATTTTATTCAGGCACCCCACGGCAGAGCACCTGCAGTTGCTACAGGCGTTAAACGTGCTGATCCTGAAAACAATATCGTTTTTACATATCAGGGTGACGGTGACCTTGCTGCTATCGGTACAGCTGAAACGGTACACGCTGCCGCAAGACGTGAAAATATCACAGTTATCTTTGTAAATAACGCTATTTACGGTATGACAGGCGGTCAGATGGCTCCCACAACTCTTCCCGGTCAGGTTACACAGACCTCACCCTACGGCAGAGATGTTGAAACAGTTGGTTATCCCGTTAAGGTTTGTGAGCTTCTTCAGAACGTTGACGGTGCCGCATACCTTGAAAGAGTTTCGGTTAATAATCCCGCTAATGTAAAGAAAGCTAAAAAAGCAATTAAAAAAGCTTTCCAGAATCAGATTGACGGTAAAGGCTTCTCTCTTATTGAGGTTGTTTCCACTTGTCCTACAAACTGGGGTCTTACACCTCAGAAGGCTCTTGAATGGCTTGAGGAAAATATGCTTCCTTATTATCCTCTCGGTGTTTATAAAGATATCTATGCAGAAGAGGAGGCAAAATAATTATGAGTAATACATGTAATATTCTTTTTGCCGGCTTCGGTGGTCAGGGTATCCTTTTTGCAGGTAAATTTGTTGCATATAAGGGTCTTCTTGAAAACAAACAGGTTTCATGGCTTCCTTCGTACGGCCCTGAAATGCGTGGCGGTACAGCAAACTGCAGCGTTATTGTAAGTGACGAGCCTATCGGTTCACCCATCGTTGGTAAACCTGATGTTCTTGTTGCAATGAACCTTCCTTCTCTCGATAAATATGAGAATGAAGTTGTTTCCGGCGGTAAGATTTTTGTTGATTCAACACTTATTACACGTAAGGTTGAAAGAACAGATGTTGATGTTTTCTACATTCCTGCAACAGCTATTGCTAATGAGCAGGGCGTCAGCACTCTCGCTAATATGATTATCACAGGTAAGCTTCTCAAGGAGGTTCCTATGCTCGGCTTTGACGGTATAGATGCACCTCTCAGCAAGGTTGTTTCCGCCCGTCGCGCAAATCTTCTTGATGTTAACAAAACAGCACTCAAGCTTGGTTATGATTATTAATTAATTGATTTGATTTGAAAAGAGGTTATTTCAATGAGTTATAATTTTAAAATTGAAAGAACTAACAATCCCAAGGTAAAACCTGCGGATGAAAGCAAACTCGGTTTCGGTAAAATTTTTACTGACCATATGTTTTTGATGAATTATGATGACGGTCAGGGTTGGCACGACGGCAGAGTTGTTCCTTACGGACCTCTTTCACTTGATCCTTCTGCAATGGTTTTCCATTATGCTCAGGAGCTTTTTGAAGGTCTTAAAGCTTACAGAACTGCCGATGGCAGCATTCAGCTTTTCCGTCCTCAGAAGAATATCGAAAGAATGAATAACACTTGCGACCGTCTTTGTGTTCCCCGTCTTGACCCCGATATGGTTCTTGAGGCTATTAAGACTGTTGTAGACGTAGATAAGGATTGGGTACCCCACAGCGAAGGTACATCACTTTATATCCGTCCTTTCATTATTGCTACCGATGAATTCCTTGGTGTACATCCTTCACACAGCTACATTTTCGCTATAATTCTTTCACCCGTTGGTTCTTATTACCCCAACGGTATGGACCCTGTAAAAATCGCTATTGAACGTGAGTATGTTCGTTGCGTTAAGGGCGGTACAGGTATGGCAAAGGCAGGCGGTAACTACGCCGCATCTCTTATCGGTCAGGAAAAGGCTGACAAAATGGGTTATGCCCAGGTTCTCTGGCTTGACGGTGTTGAAAGAAAGTATATTGACGAAGTTGGTGCAATGAACGTATTCTTCGTGATTGACGGTGTTGTTGTTACACCCGAGCTTACTGACGGCAACATTCTTCCCGGTGTTACAAGAGCAAGCTGTATTGAAGTTCTTAAAGCTAAGGGCTATAAGGTTGAAGAACGTAAGATTTCTATTGATGAGGTTAAAGAGGCTCACAAAAACGGTACACTTAACGAATCATTCGGTACAGGTACAGCGGCAGTTATTTCACCCGTTGGTGAATATATTGACGGTGATGAGCATATTATTATCAACAATAACGAAATCGGTCCCGTTGCTCAGTTCCTTTATGATGAGCTCACAGGTATTCAGTGGGGCAAAATCGCAGACGAAAACGGCTGGATTGTAAAAGTTAACTGATTTTTTAATTGAACGACTCAGGTAGAAAAATCTGCTTGGGTCGTTTAGTTGCAATTATTGTAATAATGTGTTAAAATATATTGAAAATATGATAATTAATCCGAAAGGAGAATTCTTTTGTCTGACAAACGATACCCCGATATTAACAACGATAACGATAATCGCCGTATTTCAATTGAGGATGATTATCTTGAGTTGTTGAATAATGATGATGTTTACGATATCAGCAGCGACGTTTTCAGTGAGTCATCGAACGATGTTTATATAGGGAAAAAAACATCTTCAGTAACAGAAACTGCAGAGGATGTATACATATCAAAGCCCAGAAAACCACAACCTCAGGACATATATTCACACACTCAAAGGGCAAACCAACCACAGCAGAGACCGCCTCAGCGTACACAACCTCAGAGTAATAACTATAACGGGCAGAGACCTGCAAACGGCGGTTACAGACAGCCTTATAATCCCAATACTGTAAACGATAAGTATAACACGCAAAGGGTTCCGCGCGTTCCGAGAAATGATGAAATTTCCGACCACGACGCAAGACGCGGTAAGGGTGCTCCCGAGAGCAGAAAAAAGAGCGGTAAAGGCAAGAAGTTTCTTGCTGTACTTCTTGTAATCATAATAGCCTTCGGCGGTTTCTTCTTTCTTACTGCAAACAGTGTTGTCGGTAAGTTTACCGAAGGTGAAGAAATTCAACATATCGAAGACGTTGATTCACTCGTAAGCGAGAGTCATGTAAGAAATATTCTTTTAATTGGCTGTGACAAAGCAAACGGCGGTACGTCACGAAGCGATAGTATAATGATTTGCTCCGTAAATAAGCAAACAGGCAGGATGACAGTTGTATCTATTCTACGTGATACTCATCTTGATGTGCCCGGTCATCAGGAATCCAAGGTCAATGCGGCTTATGCCTGGGGTGGTGCAAACCTTCTTGTTCAGACGATTGAACAGAATTTCGGCATAAAAATTGACGATTACGCAACCGTTGACTTTGAAATGTTTACGGCTCTTGTTGACGGTCTTGGCGGTATCGAAGTTGATGTTACCGAGGATGAAGCGGATTATATTAATAACCGCCATCGCTACGGTAAAGAGCAAAAGCCCGAAACTGTTCCCAGCGGCGAAAACGTACATCTTACAGGCTATCAGGCGCTCTGGTATTCAAGAATCAGAAAGCTTGACTCTGACTTTAACCGTACCGAGCGTCAGCGTAAGGTTATTGCAGCAATTGTTGAAAAAGCGAAGGGGCAGATTAATCCCGTAGGCATATTCGGTCTTATTTCAACAGCAAAGGATGTTGCGCCCTTTATTGAAACAACTCTTTCTGTTTCGGATTTCTGGAATCTTGTTTTCGGTCTTACAGCTTGTCTTACAAAATCGGGTGCAGATATGGACAAGCTCCTTGTTTCTGCACAGCTACCCTTTGATGATACCTGGTGGTACTCATCCGAATGGGACGGTTCAAGCATTTCAATTGATCTTGAAGTAAACAGACAGATGCTTTATACGCTTCTTTATGAGGATTATGAGGTTTCTGAAACCGAGACTGAAGAAGATGCTGAATAAGTAATAAAATATTTAACTCCCTCATATATTTCATTGAGAATATATGAAGGGAGTTTATTTTTATGGAAATTGCATTAAAACACGAGGATTACAAATACCTTAAAATTTTATCCGATAACACTATTGAAGAAAGTGTAGAGGCAGAGCTTTCTTTGCCTGAATATATGCCCGAAATACTTCGTATTGTAAAATCAACTGCACATACAAAGGTTAATTCCTGCAATATTGTGGGGGATAGGATTACCGTTGACGGTGTTTGTGAATTAAGAATGATTTATACAGCGGAGGATGGCGGGATTTACAGCTTTTCTCAAACAAGACCGTTTTTGAGACACTGCGAAAACCCTGAGTTTAACAATGCGGCAGATGTCAGTGCAATTATTTCGGTTTCGTTTGTTAATTGCCGTGCAACAAGCACTAAGCGTGCAGAAATAAAGGCAGGATTAACAATAAAATTCAATGTTTTCGCGGAAGAAAAAGAAGATATTATATCATTGTCAGATTGTGAAAGCGTTGAACAAAAATGCAGATGCATAAAAGTAAAGTCCTTAGGCTGTAAGCGGAACCGTTCTTTTTCTATGAGTGATGCCGTAACCCTTAATACCCCGGCTGCCTTTATTTTAAGCGCTAAAGCATCTGCCGTGTGCTCCGAAACAAGAAAGATTAACAATAAAATTATGGTGAAGGGTGAAGCGGTAGTTGATATATGCTATGTGAATTCAAATGATAAAACGGTTGCAGAGCATATAAAACACACTCTTCCCATAAATCAGATTCTTGAGTTTGAAGGTATGGAGGAGCATTATAACGGTGACGTAGTTTTACAGGTGGCGTCAACGGATGTTATAATGAAGGGTGAATCTGCCGGGATTGCCACGGGCTTTGATGTTTCCTTGGTGCTGGATGCTCACATAACAATGTGGGAAGAAAAAGAATTGACAATAATCGAGGATGCGTATGCTGTGGATAAAGCATTGGAATTACAGCAGGCTTCCTATACCTTTTTCTGTCCCTTGGACGAAATAAGGGATAATCATAGTTTCACGGGGGAAATGTCCGTTTCGGGTGACAGTATTTACAGTGTTATTGATTCTTACGGTGAATTAACTGATATTCAGGTTAAGACTGACAAAAATGAACTTATAATTTTTGGCGGTGTTAATGTTTCTGCTGTTGTAAAGGATGCTTCGGGGAATTTTTCAAGTGTTAACAAAATATTTGATTACTCATACAAAAAGAGCGGCGATTTTGAAGGTAAAAACATCTTTTGTAAGCCTGATGTTGTTATTACAAGTGTTGAATGTAAGCCTAAAAATGAGAACGGTATTGTTTTTTCAGTTGAAATGAATATATCGGGCAGTGCATTCGAAAAACTAAATGCAGATGTTGTGACACACATAGCAGAAAGTGACGTTCCGTTGAAACGTAATAGCAATGCAATCACAATTTATTTCCCCGAAAAAAGTGAGGAAAGTCTGTGGGCTATTGCAAGGCGCTACAATACAACCGTAAAAGCAATTGCTTCAGAAAATGATTTGATAGGGGATACAACGGAAAATTTGAAAATGCTTTTTATTCCTGCGGTATGAACGGTTGAAAAATAAAACTAAAAGTATTATAATCGGTAGCAGAATATTATTTTCTGTTACTGATTATTTTTTGGTGATATTATGGATTTTAAAAAAATACTTACATTCAGTTTTGATGATGGTGTAAAACAAGACGAGCGTTTTATTGAAATATTAAATAAATACGGATTAAAATGTACTTTTAACCTTAATTCGGAGCTCTTGGGAAAAGATGGTTATCTTACAATTAAGGGCAAAAAAATTGAGCATAATAAAGTTGCACCCGATAAAGTCAAGGCGCTTTATAAGGGGCACGAGGTTGCGTCGCATACACTCACTCATCCTAATATTACAACGCTTGCGCCCTCAGAGGTTGTTCGTCAGGTTGAAATGGACAGAATTAATTTAAGCAATATTGTTGGATATGAGGTTAAAGGCTTTGCCTATCCCTGTGGCGGAATTAACAGCAACAGGGTTGTCGCTGATCTGATTAAAAATAATAGCGGTATTGAATATGCAAGAACAATAGTTCATTCTTACGGTTTTGCTCCGCAAGATGATATGTTTTTGTTTAAGCCTTCTCTCAGTCTTACAAAAAACAAACAACAGCTTCTTGATATGGCAGATGAGTTTTTGAATTCTGAGACTGAAGATTTAAAGCTGTTTTATATCTGGGGGCATAGCTATGAGCTTGATATAGATGATAGTTGGGATTATTTTGAAGATGTGTGCAAAATGTTGAGCAACAAAAAGGATGTTATGTACTGCACAAATAAAGAAGCGTTTGATTACATTAACAAAATTAAATAATTTTTTTATTTTGTTTGAAAAAAGTGTTGCATTTTACAAACGCTTGTGATATTATACTAGGGTCTATGTGTGCGTTGTTACTCCTTTAGGAGTCAACGGCAGTTAATGGCAACATTAAAGCTGGCGGTCCGCTATCGTTTTCGGTATGAACGCTTGAAAAAAATCGGAGGTTATTATGGACGCATTAAAACTTATTGCACAGGACAGCCTTAAGGCTGAGAAGCCCGCTTTCGAAATCGGTGATACCATCAGAGTTGATGTTAAAATCCGTGAAGGCGAGAGAGAAAGAATTCAGGCTTTCGAAGGTACAGTTATCGCAAAACGCGGTAGCGGTATTAGCGAAACATTTACAGTACGCCGTGTTTCTTACGGTGTTGGCGTTGAAAGAGTATTCCCTCTTCATTCTCCCAACGTTGCAGACGTTAAAGTTGTTCGTCGCGGTAAAGTTCGCAGAGCTAAACTCTATTATCTTCGTGACAGAGTTGGTAAGGCTTCTAAGGTTAAGGAAAAAATCGGCTGATAAAGCCGGAGAGTGGGGCAGATATATTTATCTGCCCTTGATTCTTAATAAGAGTAATTTCGTACCCGAATGGTGGTTTGATTTATTATGGATAATGATGAAAGAATTGTAGATGTTGAAGCAAATAATTCTTTTTACGGTAGTGACGACGGTTTAGTTACGGAAGAATTGCCTGAAAAAGATTGTTCGGTCAACAAAGCAAAAGAAGAAAAAACAGAAGAGAAGCCCGATTCTAAAAGAAAATTCTACTTGTCTGTTTTCGATTTGGTTTCGGTTATTATGAGCTCGTTTATCATTATTGCTGTTATTTTCACCTTTGTTTTCAGACTTGTTGGTGTTAACGGTGAATCAATGACAAACACCCTTCAGCACGGTGACTGGCTTCTTACAATGCAGAAAAGCTCTTATGAGCCGGGGGATATAGTTGTTATTGTTCAGGATACCTATTTCCACGAGCCCCTCATTAAAAGAGTTATTGCAAAAGGCGGTCAAACGGTAGACATTGATTATAACACCGGTACTGTTTACGTTGATGGGGTTGCCCTTCAGGAACCGTATGTAAAAGAGGATTTCATTGTTGAAAAAGGCGATTACAGAGATTTTCCGTATACAGTGCCTGAGGGTCATTTGTTCTGTATGGGTGATAACCGCAACGGTTCAACAGACAGTCGCTCAACCCTTGTGGGTGCAATAGATGAAAGACAGATTTTAGGTAAAGCAACTGTAAGAATTATACCTTTTGGAGATATGGATATTTACGATTATGAATGATTCACAGAAACAAACAGTACAGTGGTTTCCGGGTCATATGGCTAAAACGCGCAGGCTTATTAAAGAAAGCCTGCCGTTTGTTGATTTGGTTACCGAAATTGTCGATGCACGTATACCAATGAGCTCATCTAATCCCGAACTCAAAGAAATGATAGGTTCAAAGCCTCGCATTGTTCTTTTGAATAAGTGCGATGTTGCAGATGAGAAAACAACGGCGCGCTGGGTTGAATACTACCGTAATATCGGAGTTTATGCATTGCCGGTTGATTGCCGTTCGGGTAAAGGGCTCAATGCTTATCTTCCTCTGGTAAGGCGTGTTCTTAAAGATAAAATTAAAAGAAATGAAGAAAAAGGTATGGCAGGCAAGCCTCTGCGCGTAATGGTCGTAGGTATTCCCAATACCGGCAAATCTTCATTTATTAATAAAATGGCAGGGCGTAACAGGGCAAAGGTTGCTGATAAGCCGGGTGTTACCCGTTCAAACAGCTGGTTTGCCGTAGGAAGCGGAATTGAGCTTCTTGATACTCCCGGTGTTTTGTGGCCTAAATTTGACGACAGAGCAGTTGGCGACAAGCTTGCGTTTATCGGCTCAGTTAAGGATGAGGTTATTGATATTGAATCCCTTGCAATGCGCCTTATAAATGTGCTCAAAAACGGCTATGAAGACCGTCTTTCAGAGCGCTTTAAAATTACAGATTTTGCCGATAAAGAGGATTACGAAATTCTTGAAATGATAGGCAGAAAACGAGGTATGCTTATTTCAGGCGGAGAAATAGACTACGAGCGCGCATCTGTTATGATACTTGATGAGTACAGAGGCGGAAAATTAGGTCGATTGTCCCTTGAAAAACCCGAATAAATATTATAAAATAAAAGTCGAAGCTTGTTGCTTTAGCTTTTATTTTTTTATTTTAAGAGGTTTTATTATGTTGGATTTTTCTTATGAAAAAGAGGCTCACGAAAACGGCTTTGCGGTAGTATGCGGTGTGGATGAGGCGGGCAGAGGCCCTCTTGCAGGTCCTGTTTTTGCAGCGGCGGTAATACTTCCCGAAAACTATTCTCACGAAATTCTTAATGATTCCAAAAAGCTTTCAGAAAAGAAGCGTGACTTGGTATACGATGATATTATCAGAGATGCTGTTTGTTGGTCTGTGGGTACAGCAGATGAAAAAGAAATTGATGACATAAATATTTTAAACGCCACGTTTCTGGCTATGAAAAGGGCTGTAGACGGGCTCGCAATAAAACCCGACCTTGCATACATAGACGGCAATCAATACCCCAAAACGGGCGTTAAAGAGATAACTATAATAAAAGGCGACAGCAAATGTATGTCCGTTGCGGCGGCATCCGTTATTGCAAAGGTGAGCCGTGACCGATTTATGATGAAAATCGCTGAAGAATACCCTCAGTATCAATTTGAAAAGCATAAAGGCTACGGCACAAAGCTGCATTATGAAATGATTGAAAAATACGGTGTTTCACCTGTTCACAGAAAATCATTTTTGAAAAAGATTCTTGGTGAAGTCAAATGAACACAAAATTAAAGGGAGCAATGGGTGAACAGCTTGCCGCAAGGCATCTGCGTGAAAAAGGGTATAATATTTGCTCTGCAAATTACTCATACGGCACGGGCGAAATTGATATTATTGCAGAAAAAAAGAAAACTATATGCTTTGTTGAGGTTAAAACCCGTACCCGGGGCGGTATGTATGCACCTGCTGATGCGGTTGACTATAAAAAGCAAGAGAATATTAAAAGCTCAGCGGCAGCATATATGAATAGTTTTTCATTAAAAAATAAAATACGGTATGATATTGTGGAGGTCGTTTTAAGTGATAATAATGACCTTGTCAGCATAAATCATATTAAAGATGCTTTTTGAGGTTTTGTATGAAAGTTTTTGATTTACATTGTGATACAATAACTGAATGCTGCAAAAATAATGTTTCTCTTTATGATAACGATATGCACTTATCATTGAACAGAATGCAGAAATTTGATGAGTATACTCAGGTTTTTGCTGTATGGATTCGTGACGAAATGCGCGGTGACGTTGCACGTCAATATTTTGATGAGGTTGCAGATTATTTTTACGAGCAAATTGCAGAGAATGATAAGACGGTGTCTGTGTTTGGCAGTAATTCCGAAACGAAGGTTAAAGCAATACTTTCTGTTGAAGGCGGTTCTGCTTGCGGGGGCACCTTAGATGGACTGACACATTTATTTAACAGAGGTGTGAAGCTTATTACACTTACGTGGAACAGCCCTAACGAAATTGCATCCGGAGCATTTTCTGAGGGCGGCTTTACGGCCTTTGGTAAAGATTTTGTGAAGCTTGCAGAAGAATACGGTATTATTCTGGATGTGTCACACCTTAACAGGGAAAGCTTTTATGATTTTATTAAAATATCTGATAAGCCTTTCGTTGCAAGCCATTCAAATGCTGATATAGTTGAAAATCCTAAGGGAAGGAAAAGAAATCTTACCGATGACCAGATAAAACTGATTAAAGAGCGAGACGGTATAATCGGACTTAATTTCTGTCGCAATTTTCTCGAAAGTGACGGATTTTTCGGTATTGATTCATTAGTGAGGCAGATCGATTATTTTCTTTCTCTCGGTTGTGAGAATAACATTGCTTTGGGTAGCGATTATGACGGTTGTTCAATACATTCCGATTTCATCGGTGTTGAAAAAATGGAAGAGGTATATAAAAAATTAAATGAAAAAGGCTACCGTAAAGCTTTGCTCGACAAAATTTTTTACGGTAACGCACGTAGATTTTTTGAGGATAATATCTGAGAGGACTGTAAAAAGCGAGACCGTATAAAATAATACAAATCAAGGGGTTCCTGCAGGTGAACTGAACCTGCAAGAGCCCTTTTTACAATCTCCTTTATTTATCCCATTTGAAAAGAATAATTCCGCCTATTGAGATGATTATGCCGACAAGCTTCTGCCACTGAAAACCAACCTTTTCAACACCGAAAACACCAAATAATTCAATTAAATATGCCACAAGAAGCTGTGATGTTACAATAATAAGAATACCTTGCCCCGGACCGAGAGCGCCAATGCTTTTAATAACCGTATATGTTATCAAGGCACCTATAACTCCGCCCAGAAGCATATATTTGTTATCGATTTTAAACAAAGCACTTATGTTACTTTCGTGACCTGTTAAAAGCCACGCAGAAGCGCAGAATACAAAAGCAGTTAATTGAACAAAGGCGGCAGAAAGCCAGATGGAAGTCTGCTTGGTAACGCCTTCATTAAAAACGCCTTGTATACTCATCAGCGCACCTGAAACTATAGCGGTAATTACAGCAATCATTTTATCACCCGTTATATCATTAACAGGTTGTTGGTAATTATGCAAAAAAACAGTTGCAGAAAATGCTTTCTGCAACTGTTTAACTATATTAGTATGTCAATGAGGTTGAAGAGGAGTTTTTAACGTAGTTTGAAACGAATTTTTCAGTTCTTTCTGCGAAGTAATTGATAATTACTTCATTGCGTTCGGTCTTTTCTGTTATGCTGTTGTAAAGACCGTCAAACCAAGTGTTATAGGTTTCTGTAGCAATCGCTGTGCGAACGTCACTTTCCCATTTCTGAGTTTCATCAGCACCTACATAGTACATAATGTGGTAACCGTATGATGTTTTGATGATACCTGTGTCACCGGGTTTGTGTGAAGCAAGAGACCAATCAAGGAATTCGGGAACGTACTGGCTTTCTGCAGTAATATCTTCATAAAGACCGCCTGTTTCTTTTGAGCCGGGGTCGTCAGTTTTTTCAGTAGCAAGTGCTTTGAATGTTTCTTCGGTAGCTTTGCCGGCTTTCCATTCAGCAAGAATAGCTTCAGCTTCAGTTTTTGCTTTTGCAAAGTTTTCTTCAACTTGCGCATCGCTGAGAGGTTCTGATGAACCGTCGGAGCCTGTTGCGGTTGTTTCAGCCTGAACAAGGATGTGACGAACATCAGCGGATGCTATACCTGTGTCTTTGGCAGCGGGGGATACGATGTAAGCAATGCAATAAGCCTGCTGTGATTCAACATCAAACGCAGCAATGTTACCTGCAACACGCTTAGCATCAAAAATCCAGTTAGCAAAATCTTCGGAAAGCTGAGTCATAGCTGTTTTTGTGATGTTTTTCTGAAGTGTAACTGAATCGTCAGCGTAAGATTCCTTCATTGATTCGGGAGCAAATTCTTTAGATGCTGCAATAAATGAAGCCTCGTCTGTTACCTTTGCAACGAACTGGTCTGCGCGGGCTTTTGCTTGCTCTTTTGTATAAACGGGGTCAGTTGAACCTTCTGTTGCTTCAGCGTAAGATACTGAGAAGAATCTGATTGTAGCTGTATCAATTTCGGTTTTGTGTGCATTGTAATATGTGTTAACTTCTTCGATTGAAATATCTTCTTTTGCTTTTTCCTGATACCACTCATTGTAGTACTGAGCGATCATATCTCTTTCAAGAAGCTCTTTGTATGATTCTTCGGTAAGACCTTCACCGCAAATTCTTGAAATATAGTTATCAAGGGAGAAGTCTTCTTCTTCAGCACGGGTTTTAAGATTTTCTATTGCTTGGGAGATTTGCTCATCAATTTCCTTCTGCTGTTCTTCTGTAACAGCAAATCCGTCAGCCTTTGCTTCTTCGCTCATATTGTAAAGGCTCTTCATAAGAAGACCGGATTCAGATGCTGTATGTTTGAAGTAATCTGCCCATGTTTTAACGTTTTCCGGAGCATCCTCACCCGGATAATCCTGCTCAGCGGGGTCAACGCTTGTGTCAAAGTAAGATGATCCGTAACCCTGATATGTCTGATCATACTGCTGAGAAACAGAAACAGCGCGATTGAAAAGAGACATATAGTAGTAGTTGTATTCCGCAACGGTAAGCTCAACTTCGTTGTATGTAGCCGCAGTAAGAACCTTTTGGGGGAGGAAGAACGTACCTATAAGCTGTTTACCGACAAAGAAAAGTGCAAGTGCTGCAACAAGTAAGATAACAAACACCTTGAAAAGTATTGTTAATACCTTACTGCCCTTGCCTGATTTTTTCTTTTTGGCGGCTTTTGCAAGACGAGCTTTACGCTGTTCGCGGTAAATCTCGGCATTGGTTTTGATTTCATTGTTTGCCATAAAATTTCATCCTTTGCTTTCATTATCTTATACGACATCAATCGTACGAATATCGTTCCTATTCTATAACAAATTAAAAAATTTTACAAGGGTTTTTGCATATTTATTTGTAATATGGGAGTTTAATTTACAATTATTTAAGAAATGATTGTAAATTTTTTGAAAAAACGGTGAAGGAGTTTGACATAAGTGATACAATCGTGATATTATTAACCATATATTATTTGGAAATCGGTGCGTATATGAAAAAATCTTCTAAAAACAAAAAAATACTGTTTTCTTGCTGTGCGGTTGTTTTGGTTGTTGCAATTTTACTTGCAGTTTTTCTGCCCGGTGCAGTGAGCAAAAAAGTAAATAATTATTCTTACGTTGCCAAAACACAAAAAGCGGTTGATGCTTCTTCCGGGTTTGATGTAACCGTTGTGGGATCAGGTAACAGAAAAATTCTTGTTAACAGCAAAAACGGTGCTGTTGCGTTTGTTTCAGGGGATGGCAAAACAATTTTCAATTCTTGCTCAAAGGATGCGGCAGAGCAAACACTTGCCCACATTATATCCTTGCGATTAAGAGATAAAAACGGCAATTCTTATTCGATGAATTCTACCGATAACAGTGTTGCCTTGGGTACTTTTGGTGTGGTATCGCAGAGCAATACAAGAGCAAATATTAAATTTGATTTTTATCCTGATGCAGCGTCTTCCGAAAAAGGAATTAAAGGTGCAGAGATTTTTGCATCTGTTGTGATTTCTTTTAATTATGAATATAACAATTTTAAGGCTTCTGTGAACACAAAAGACATTGTATTACCTGATGGCTTCTATGTTGAAAAACTCAGCATTATGCCGGGGCTTTTTTCTGTAAGCGAAGCCGCAGGGCAGGAGTTTTATACGCTTCCCGACTGCTGCGGCGCAGTTGTTGATTTATCAACTGTTTCAGAAAAGCCCCTTGTTGCCGATTTGGGCGTGTACGGTAGTGATGTATCGTTTTATGAGTATGACCGGGGTGCTGTTTTGCCGTTCTTTGCTTTTATAAAAAAAGATTGTATTGTGAACACGATTATCGGCAATGGTGACGGTTTGTCGGAGATTTCCTTCAAGCGCTTTGAAAACGGCGGCGGTTATTTGTATAACACGTTCAATGTTACATCCTGCGGTATGGTCGACGGTAAATTTGTCGCAGGACAGCCTTATGAGGGTGAGCTTTCTCAGATTTACGTTATTACCTGCGAAAAAGGTGCTGATTACAATAATATCGCAGAGCAAGTGCGCGATAACCTTGCAAGCAGAGGGTATCTTCCCCGTGAAATCAGCGATAAATTTGTGGATTTTCCGTTTTTTATCAATGTTTTGGGTAGTGCTGACGGCAAAACAACGGAAACAACCTTTGAGGATGCTGCAGAAATAACTGCATTACTCAAGTCTCGCGGTGTAAGAAACGTTGCTTTGCGTTTTTCGGGTGCCGGTAAAAACGGCTTGTCCTCGGATTCGGATTATACAAACTCATTCAACCGAAAGCTCGGCGGTAAAGAAGGCTTTAACGAAATGGCTGAAAAAATCGTTGAGCAGGGGAATAGCTCGTGGCTTGATTTGAATGTGTACACAAACAATGCCCGTAAAAACGGCAATGATGTGATGGTGTATGAAATGCCGTCAAAATTCGCCGGCTTCTCTGTGGAACAATTTTCTCTTAACCGAACAAATAAGGTTAACAACATTGTTTCGGAAAGCTACAATATGATTGCAGATCTTGCATCAGCCGATGTTTGTCTTAATGATGCGTCAATGCTCCTTTATACCGATTTGATCGGCAAAAATAATAGGCAAGACGTTCTATTGAATATTCGCGAAAAAGCAGGAGCTTTAAATGCAAAAGGCGGTCTTATGCTTTCGTATCCTGCGGCGTATCTTTTAAATAACGCTGATGCGGTTTTCTCTGTACCGGATACTTCAGGTCTTGCCGACTATCAGGGTGTTACAGCAGTACCTATAATGCAGATGGTTTTGCACGGCAGTCTTATTTACGGCAGCAGTTATATGAACGTAACAAACCTTTCGGCAGAGGATGCGCTTCTTCGTTGTGTGGAATACGGAGCCGTACCTTCGTTTTTGTTTACCCACAACGCTCAGAGCAACCTTAATTACAGTGTCTATGCATCATACACAGCTCAGTTGTATGGCAGGGCAAAAAAGCTTTTACCGGTTATGGATATGAAAATGACATCTCACGAGCTTGTTTTATCGGGTGTTTATAAAATTACTTATGATTATAATAAGGTTGTTTATGTGAACTATAATCCTTCGGTGGTTGAGGTTAACGGTGTTATGATTTCGGCAAAGGATTTCGTTGTTATTTAAACAGAATATTATGTAAAAAAGACTCTGTTGCATTTTGTAACAGAGTTTTTTTAAAATGTTATCTTTTTAACAAAAAGTATTTGCATTTTATATTATTTGTGTTAAAATGATTAAGTTAGTAAATGCATCTTAAGAAAGGATGAACGATATGGACTACAAAATGGAATTAACTCCCGAACAGCTTGCCATGCTTAACGGCGAGCAGGGGGAAACAATGGCAAAGGTTGTAAAAACCCTTGTTATGTACGGCGAAGCTTTCGGTGCAACTAAAATGGTGCCCGTTACAAGTGAAAAAGGTCACCTCGTAACAAGCTTCGGTCTCAAGGTTATGACACCTGTTTACGACCTTATGGATCAGCTCATCAACGCAGGACTGAAGTCAAAGCAGCAATTCTCTGTTGACCCCAAGCCCGTTGACCCGAATGTTCCTTCAAATTTCCTGAAAAACTTTGTTTTCAACAAATTCATGTACACAAAGCAGGATAGCTATGACGAACAGCTCAAAAAATTGGGTCTTGTAAGCGAAGATGCTTACACTTGTACCTGCTATATGAACGAGGTTGGCAACCTTCCCAAAAAGGGCGATGTTCTTTCCTGGGCAGAGTCAAGTGCGGTTGTTTATGCAAACTCCGTTCTCGGTGCTCGTTGCAACCGTAACTCAGGTATTATTGAGCTCTTCGGTTCAATTGCTGGTTTTGTTCCTTACTTCGGTCTTGTTACCGACGAAGGCAGAAAAGCAACTTGGGTTGTTGAAGTTAAATGCAAAAAGAAGCCCGAAGCACAGGTTCTCGGTAGCGCAATCGGTATGAAGGTTATGGAAGACGTTCCTTACGTTAAGGGTCTTACAGACTGGATCGGCACAGAGCTTGATGACGATGCCAAAGCTTACCTTAAAGATTTCGGTGCCGCTACTGCATCAAACGGTGCTGTTGGTCTTTACCATATTGAAGGTCTTACTCCCGAAGCAGTTGAAATGGGTGACAGCCTTATTGCTGAAAATGCTCAGGTTTACGTTATTGACGATGCTGAGCTTGAAAGAGTAAAAAATTCTTATCCCGTTATGTGGAAGGATCCCGACAAGGCTCCTCAGCTTTGCTTTATCGGTTGTCCTCACCTTTCTCTTCAGCAGCTTAAAGAGTGGACAGACAACGTTGCAGAAGGTCTTAAAAAGAGCGGTCGTAAGACTGTAAGCATCCCCACAGTTTTCACAGCTGCTCCCGCAGTTTGCGATGAATTCAATAAAACAGAATATGCTGCAAAGCTTGCCGCAACAGGCGTAGTTCTCAGCTATATTTGTCCGCTTATGTATATGAACAATCCTTTGGCCAAAAAAGGCAGAGTTATCACAAACTCTAACAAACTCCGTACATATACAACTTCACGTTATTACACAAGTGAAGAGATTCTTGATATAATCACAAAGGGGGCAAAATAAGATGAAAACATTTAAAGGTCGTCCCGTTGTACCGGGCACAGCAGAAGCAACTGCTCTTGTTTCACACGGTGGTTTTAACACCCTTGCTTCATTCCAGAATGCACTTCAGTTCGGTGATAAGGAAGCAAAATGCGGTGACCAGAATAATAAGGATATCTTCGAGAAACCCATGGTAGGTACAGCTCTTTGCCTTCCTCAGACAATCGGTTCAACAACCGGCGGTATGGTTCTTTACTGTGCTAAGGTTATGGAAAGAAGCCCTGCTTGCATGCTTTTCTCAGAGCATATCGACTCTCTCGCAGCCGCAGGCGCAATTCTCGGCTCTGTTTGGACAGATACTCCCATGCCCACAGTTGACTGCCTTGGTGACGAATTCCTCAACACAGTTAAAACAGGAGATAAGATTAAAGTATACGAAGACGGAACAGTTGAAATTTGCGATTAAATTTGCGAATTTGAGCGTTTGCTCACCTCGTAGTACCTTTGTACAACTTCGCTTCGCAATTCACTCAAATTCATCAAATTTAATTTATTGAGATGGCTTTGCGAATTTGAGCGTTTGCTCACCTCGTAGTACCTTTGTACAA
>JAGASD010000008.1 GCA_017621885.1 Clostridia bacterium
GTGGTGGAAGGTGTAATTATCGCAAATCATAATACCGCTTGCGCGGTGGTACCTTCCACCATTCCGCCCGAACATTATTTTATTAATCAGTATATCACGCGTGGAAAATATACAAAAACAACAGTCGTATCGGAGAACGGTCCCCCTCCCTCCGAGCTAAAGCTCGCATGGAGGATAAGCTCCGCGCCGCTTAAATTTTATCGGGCGGTACGCATAGATGCGTACCCTACTGTGTTATCGTTTGCGGGAGGGAGCGGTGGTGGGTAATTCACTTTCACTTCGGTAAAATAGGACAATAAACCACTGTAGGGTTTAGGCTTGCCTAAACCGCAAAGGTAACCGGAAAATTCGCGGGCCGGGCAAGCCACAGCCCTACGATAGCGTGTTGTTCTTCAATGGTAAATTGATAAATCAAGTCATATCAAAAAAGCCCCCTCATGAGAGGGAGCTTTTATATTTATTCATTAACAAGGTCTGTCATACTGTAAACGCCGGTTTCTTTATTTTTAAGGAAAACTGCGGCATTTACTGCACCGTTTGCGAAGATTGCTCTTGAACGGGCGCTATGGCTGAGCTTAACGATTTCATCGTTACCTGCAAAAATAACCTCGTGTTCACCAACAATTGTACCACCGCGAACAGAGTGAATACCAATTTCGTTTGTGTGTCTTTTTTCGCGTTTTGAGTGTCTGTCATACTCAAAATAAGCATCGGGCATTTCTTTTTTTATTGCGTTACCGAGCATAATTGCCGTGCCGCTGGGGGCATCAAGCTTTTGGTTATGGTGTGCTTCAACAATCTCAACATCAAAGCCGTTACCCAATACCTTTGCCGCAACCTTTGAAAGCTCACAAAGAAGGCTAACACCGATTGACATATTGTAGCTGAAGAAAACGGGCACAGTATTTCCGGCATCTTCTACAGCTTTTATCTGTTCATCTGTAAGACCGGTTGTTGCAAGAACAACACCTGTGCTTGTTTTTACTGCGTAATCAAGCATTGCGGGTAAAAGAGAGGGATTGGAAAAGTCGATTATTACATCAGCTTTAACCTGAACCTCGTCATAATTCGAAAACACAGGGAAACCGAGTGTACTATCGTCAACGATATCAATACCTGCAACAATTTCGCAATCCTTACGGCTTGCTACGGCAGAAGCAACAAATCTGCCCATTTTACCACAGCATCCGCTTAAAAGTATTCTTGTCATTTAACTTCCTCCGAAACATAGTTGGCGACATTTGAACTGATTGTGTTCATTTGTCGCCGGTTTGTTTAATTCATATTATGTTTTTCTAAAACTGATTTTAAAAGCTCCGTATTTTTAGCATTAAGAGGGGAAAGGGGCATTCTGCATCTGCCAACATCCCAACCCATCATACTCATTGCCGCTTTAACGGGGATGGGGTTAACGTCACAGAAAAGAGCATTACATAAATCAATGTATTCAAGCTGTAATTCCGCGCTCTTTTTAATATCGCCATCAAGTGCGTATTGTGCAATGTCGTGGGTAAGCTTTGGTGCCACGTTTGCAAGAACCGAAATAACACCTTTACCACCTAAAGCCATAAATGCTGTAATCTGGTCATCATTACCCGAATAGAAATTAAGGTTATCACCGCAAAGTGCCATTGTCTGTGCAAGGGCTGAAATATCGCCGCTTGCTTCCTTTGCAGAGTTAATAAGGGGTAATTTTGATAACTCAAGATAAGTTTCGGGCTTGATGTTTACGCCCGTTCTGCTCGGAACATTGTATAAAATAATAGGGGTTGAAACTCGCTTTTCAATGTAGGAATAAGACTCAATAAGACCATCCTGTGATGCTTTGTTATAATAGGGTGTAACCATCAAAAGACCGTCAACACCAAAGCGTTCTGCATCATTTGAAAGCATTACAGCGTGCTTCGTGTCGTTACTGCCTGTTCCTGCAATAACAGGAACGCGCTTGCCTGCAGTTTCAACAGCTATACGCAATGCTTCAACGTGCTCATCATAAACAAGGGTGGATTTTTCACCCGTTGTTCCGCAAATAACGAGAGCATCTGTGCCATTCTGAATCTGATATTCAACTAATTCTTCCAAAAGAGAAAAATTGATTTTTAGATCTTCCCCGGTAAAAGGAGTTACTAAAGCAACACCCGAACCTGTAAATATAGGTTTTTTCACAGTAAGACCCCCAAATAGAATTAGGAATTAAGAATTAGGAATGAGGAATTTCGGGACCTGCGGTCAGCATAATAATCGGCGAAGCCCCGAAATTTTGAATTTTGAATTTTAATTAGTCCATATATCCTTCAGCACAAAGGAGCTCTGCAAGAAGAACAGCACCGCCTGCAGCACCTCTCAATGTGTTGTGAGCAAGGCAAACGAATTTATAATCATACTGAGTATCTTCACGAAGTCTGCCGATTGAAACAGCCATACCGTTTTCAAGATTTCTGTGAAGCTTTGTCTGAGGACAGTTATCCTCTTCAAAATAATGAAGGAACTGCTTGGGAGCAGAGGGGAGCTCAAGCTCCTGTGCTCTGCCTTTGAAATTCTTCCACATTTCAATCATTTCTGCCTTTTCGGGCTTGTTTTCAAAGCGTACAAATACTGCGCCCATATGACCGTCAGAAACGGGAACGCGGATGCACTGTGCTGTGAAGTGAGGCTCTGTTGCAGATACGATTTCATTTCCTTCAATTTTACCCCAAAGCTTGAGCGGTTCTTTTTCGCTCTTTTCTTCTTCGCCACCGATAAAGGGGATTACGTTGTCAACCATTTCGGGCCATCTTTCAAATGTTTTACCTGCACCTGAAATTGCCTGATAAGTACAAACAACAACATCTTTAACTGTGAATTTGTCGTGAAGAGGGAAGAGAGCAGGAACATAAGACTGCAATGAGCAGTTCGATTTAACTGCAATAAAGCCTCTCTTTGTACCGAGACGCTCTCTCTGAGCTTTAATGATTTCAATATGCTCGGGGTTAAGCTCCGGAACAACCATAGGAACGTCTGCTGTCATACGGTGTGCGCTGTTGTTTGAAACAACGGGGCACTCTGCCTTTGCATATTTTTCTTCAAGAATTTTTGTTTCATCCTTGCTGAGGTTAACTGCGCAGAAAACAAAATCAACGCTTGAAGCAATTTTTTCAATATCCTTTTCAGCATCGAGGATAACCATATCAAGGTATTTTTCGGGAGTTGCCTCTTCCATACACCAACGGTCACCCAAAGCTTCTTTGTAAGTCTGACCTGCTGAACGAGAGCTTGCAGCAAGAACAGTTACGTCAAACCAAGGGTGCTCTGCGAGCAAAAGAGCAAATCTCTGACCAACCATACCGGTTGCACCAATAATACCAACTTTATACTTTTTCATAAGTAATTTACCTCCGTATAAAAAACACTTGTAAATGCGGCACAAATGAATTATAATATAATCCGCTTTTTAATATTCAAATTTTATCATTATATTATAGCTAAGTCAATTGTAATAATATATAATTTTTTATATACATTAAGGAAACAAAGGGAGAATTATGAACAAATCTGACTTTTTTTACCATTTACCTGAAGAACTTATTGCTCAGCATCCGCTTGAACCAAGAGATCATTCAAGAATGATGGTGCTTTCAAAGGATAATAATGAAATTTCGCACAAGCATTTTTTTGATATAGTTGATTATTTCGATCCCGGTGACTGCCTTATATTGAATAACACAAGAGTTTTACCTGCAAGAATTTACGGTACAAAAAAACAAACCGGTGCTGTTGTTGAATTTTTGCTTTTGAAGCAAATTGAAAACGATTTATGGGAAACTCTTGCCGGCCCGGGGAAACGCGCAAAAGAAGGTACAGAGTTTACCTTTGGTGACTCTATTCTTGAAGCAAGGGTTGAAGATGTTCTCGATAACGGAAACAGAATTGTTCGTTTCTTTTATGATAAAAATGACAATATTTTTAATATTCTTGATAAAATCGGTCAGATGCCTTTACCTCACTATATAACCGAGGAGCTTGAGGATAAAGAGCGTTATCAGACCGTTTATTCCAAAGAATTAGGCTCTGCTGCGGCACCTACTGCAGGTCTTCACTTTACCGATGAAATTCTCGAAGAGTTAAAGACTAAAGGTGTTAATATCGGTTACGTTACCTTGCATGTCGGTCTTGGCACTTTCAGACCCGTTAAGGCTGATAAAATCGAAGACCACCACATGCATTCAGAGCATTATCATTTACCGAAAGAAACAGCAGATTTAATCAACAAAACAAAGGCACAAGGCGGCAGAGTTATTGCTGTTGGTACAACAAGCTGCAGAACGCTTGAATCTGCGGCAACATTCTGCGGTGAAATCCGCGAAGACGACAGAAACACCGATATTTTTATTTATCCCGGCTATAAATTTAAATGCATTGACGGTCTTTTGACTAATTTCCACCTTCCTGAAAGCACTTTAATTATGCTTGTTAGTGCTTTTTACGGGTATGAAAAGACTATGGCTGCATACAAAGAAGCCGTTAACGATAAATATAGATTTTTCTCGTTCGGTGACTGTATGCTGATATTATAAATGCAAAATTTAAGGGCTGACACCGATTTATTGGTTGTGTCCGGAATTTATATTTTTCATTATTTCGAGGTATAAATATGTTTAAGCTTATAAAAAAAGAGGGGAATGCACGTCGCGGTGAGTTTCATACCGTTCACGGTACTGTGCAGACTCCTGCATTTCAAAACGTTGCGACTTGTGCAGCAATCAAAGGTGGTTTATCCGCCTATGATTTAAAAGAGGTTGATTGTCAGGTTCAGCTTTGCAATACGTACCACCTTCACGTAAGACCCGGTGATAAGGTTATCCGTGAGCTTGGCGGACTTCACAAATTCACCGGATGGGACGGTCCGATTCTTACCGATAGCGGCGGATTCCAGGTTTTCTCACTCGCAGGACTTCGTAAAATCAAAGAAGAGGGCGTAACCTTTAACTCTCACATTGACGGTAAAAAGATTTTTATGGGACCGGAAGAAAGTATGCAGATTCAATCAAATCTCGGTTCAACCATTGCTATGGCTTTTGATGAGTGTGTTAAAAATCCTGCTGAATATAAATATGCAAAAGAGTCTATTGAAAGAACTACACGTTGGCTGATTCGTTGTAAAAACGAAATGGAAAGACTTAATAATCTTCCCGATACGCTCAATAAAAATCAATTACTTTTCGGTATAAATCAGGGTGCAACCTATGATGATTTACGTGTTGAGCATATGAAAACAATTGCAGAGCTTGATCTTGACGGGTATGCCATAGGCGGTCTTGCCGTTGGTGAGCCTAAAGAAGATATGTACCGTATAATTTCTGCCGTTGAACCATTTGCACCTAAAGATAAAATACGTTATCTTATGGGGGTTGGTACACCCGGTAATATTATTGAAGGTGTAAGCAGAGGTGTTGATTTGTTTGACTGCGTTATGCCCAGCAGAAACGCGAGACACGGTCATTTGTTTACATGGAACGGCATAATCAATCTTAATAATGCCAAATACCAATTGGATGATACACCGATTGATACCGATTGTGATTGCCCAACTTGTCAGAAATTTTCAAGAGCATATTTGCACCATCTGTTCAAAGCGAAGGAAATTCTTGCAATGCGACTTGCAGTTACGCATAATCTTTATTTTTATAATAATCTTATGAAGAGAATTCGCGATGAGCTTGATAATGGTACTTTTACTGAATTTAAAGATAAATACGTTGATTTGCTTGATACCAGAATATAAATTAAATATTAATTTTTAAAAAAAGACTTGTATATTTGAATCATTACAGTTATAATGTACTGGTATGAAATTTTTGGAGGATTACTATTATGAATTTTATTAATTTAGCTGGTCTTTTTGGAGGTGCAGGTACTGGCGCTGCTGCAGGTGAAGGTGCTGCTCAGGGTGGTGGCGTAGGTCCCATTATAATGTTTGTTGTTATGATCGGTGCTATGTACTTCCTTATGATTCGCCCTCAGAAGAAGAAACAGAAAGAGGAACAGCAGATGCGCGATTCTATCCAGATTGGCGATGAAATCACAACAATCGGCGGTATTATGGGCAGAGTTGTTACTGTTAAAGAAGATAGCATTGTTCTTGAAACAGGTGCTGACAGAGTAAAAATGCGCTTCCAGAGATGGGCTATCCAGACTAACGAAACTGCTAACGCTCGTATGGAAGCTGAAAGAAAAGCTGCCGCTGATGCTAAGAAAGCTAAGAGCGAGCAGGATGCAATTGATACTGCTGTTAACGGCAAAAAATCCAGAAAAACCAAAAAGGTTAAAAACATTGGTGCATCTGATGACGGCGGCGACGTTGTTGACGAATAAACTTTGAATAAATATGAATTGCTCCGCATATCTTTTATTAAAAAAGATGTGCGGAGGTTTTTTATGCCCAAAATTCTGAAAACAAAAAAAATTCTAAAAAAACAAAACAAAATACTTACTTGCCTCTTGACAGTTTTAAAGGGATTAATTGCGTTTGTACTCGGCTTTTTTATTGTTAGTCTAATAATATATAAAGTAAATGATTCAGCTTTTTATTATTATCTTGTTTTTGCCTTAATTTCCCTTGGGGCGTTTATCACAGGCTTTATTTCATACAAAAAGCTTGGGGGCAGGGGAATACTGTGCGGATTATTTTCTGCAGCGATTTACTTAATATTTTTATTATTGATTATTCTTATTACAATGAAATTTAATGTATCATCAAGACTGTTGCCGGTAATACCGATTTGTCTGATTTCGGGCATTCTTGGCGGTATTGTAGGTGCTAACAAATAGGAACAAAGGAGTAAAATGATTTTGAAAAAGAGCGTTGTGATAAGAAGAAAAAGTTTAAAGCCTATTGTTAGTATAAATTGGGACTATAAAGTTATTATATTTTTCATAATATTTGTATGTGGTTTGATATTTGGTATAACAATAATTAAAAACACCGATAAAAATACCTCTCAATTTTTATTCGGTATACTAAAAAGAAATTTACTTGCGTTAAAAGGGTGTAATTTTTTAAATAATGCTTGCAGCACGTTTTTGTTATCCTTTTTAACTGTTTTCGCAGTTTTTATTTTCGGTCAATGCTCCATAGGCGTTGCATTTGTAAGTCTTGTACCGTTATTGTGGGGAGTTTTTACGGGAATTGGGATTTCTTGTTACTATTCCATATATAATTTTAACGGATTAAGTTATTTTGCTATCATTAATTTGCCTTTCTATGCAATTACAGCAGCCACAATAATAAAGGGCTGCTGTATAAGTACAAAAATGTCTAATGAAATTTTTTTGAGTTTATTAACGGATGAAAGAAAAAAACAAGAAAATAACGCTTTTAAGCAATACTGCTTAACTTATCTTGTATTACTGATTCCTTTGCTTTTGTCGGCACTGCTTAAAGCAAGTAGTTATAAGCTGTTTTCAGACTTATTCAACCTGGTCTGAGTTATCTGTAACCGGTATCTCCGGTCTTTTTGGTGCTTTTATCGCGCTTAAAGGGTTGGACGCAGCAGCTTTCTTTAATTGTTCATCCATAATATGAGTGTATATCTGCGTGGTACTGAGACTTTCGTGCCCAAGTATTTCTTTTATGGCAAGAACATCAACGTTTCCATGCTGATACATAAGTGTAGCTGCTGTGTGACGCAACTTATGTGTAGATAAATCACGACCTGATAAGCCCGCTTTTTCTAATGTGTTTTTAACTATAAATTGTACAGTCTTTGGACTAATTCGTGTCTTTTGTCTGCTTATGAATAATGCATCCCTGTCTTTAACACCATCAACGTGACGGAAGGGGAGATAGGCATTGATTGCATCAATACAAGCATCGTTAAGATAAATTGTTCGTTCTTTGTTACCTTTACCCGTAACAACAAGCGTGTTATTAGAACGAATGTCGCTCAAATTCAACGATACAAGCTCGGAAAGACGCATACCGCAATTAAGGAACAATGTTAATATACAATAATCACGCTCTTTGTATTTGCCATCAACAGCATTGAGAAGAGTCAGACTCTCATCTAGGGTAAGATACTTAGGGAGAGTCTTTTTAATTTTAGGAGAATCAAGCTCTTGTAACGGGTTCTCATCAATTAATTTCTTTTGTACTGTAAGGAATTTGTAAAAATTGCGTAATGTGGTTGCCTTACGAGCTCGCGTACGTTCATTATTTCCGCGGTTATCCTTACAGTAAACAAGAAACATATATGCATCACTTAAAGTTACAGAAGAAATATCATTCAGAGTGATATCATTAACAGCAATTTCTTCAAAAACTGCTTCTTTTGAAACGGAACCTCTGATAACCTTCAAAAATCTGAAAAAAGTCTGCAAATCGTTTGCATACTCAATTACCGTTAAGTCAGAGCGATTCTTAATTACACTGTAATAATTCAGAAAATCAACTGCACAAGAGGGGAAAATATATATAAAATCTTCTTTTTTCAAAATAGTAACTCCTCAATCTTATAACAAGGTTTCAATTTTTTCTTTTAGATTTTTGGTGTTATGTACACGAAGGAGCTTATAACCGGTTTTTTTATAAACTGATTCGATAAATCTATCTCGTTCATATTGCTTTTCGTTGTGTGTATTGTCATCAAGCTCAACAAGCAAAACTATTTTTAAATTATCAGGTAAAGCTAATGCAAAATCGATATGTTTTCTGCTTATTTTATTAAAATATGTACTCCATTGATTTTTGTCAGCGACATTAACTTCGACTAAATCAGCCATTCTAATTTTTGCTAAAATAACAAGATTTTTTTCATCAGCAATCTGTTTTAAAGCTTTGTAAAAATACCACTCGTTTTTAGTTAATAAATATTTAGCTCTATACGGACAAATAGTATTTTCATAAAACTCGTCGATTTCATCTTTGTATACTTCGTGTTCAATAGGGCTTTGTTGCACAGGTTGTTGATTTGTAGCAGAATGATATATAGGAACACCATGGGTGTTTTTTGTTTGAAGGGTGTTTTGCGATGTTTCGGTTTTATTCTTTTTCTTAATTACCAAGAATATTATCACTCCAACAATTACGAATGGAGAGACAAAACAAACTAATGTAAAAACTAACTGAAATATTGTTATTAATATATCGACCATACAAAAAACCTTTCAACTGAATAATTTGTTAGAGGGTAGAATTATTCTTTAGTACGACTTATACAAAATAAAAGTTTTGTATAAGTCGGGGTAGTAATATTTTTGAAAAATGCATTAATATTGAATTTGGGGTCAAAATCCGGTAAGTTTATTACCAACAGTGCGTATGAGCTTTATCTCAATCCTCCGCAAATTTTGTATCGTATTGAATTGACCAACCATTAATAAGCTGTATTAAACAACATTTATAAAAAATTACTGTTTGTATTTTTTCATACAAATTAATATTGCGGTTGTAACTACAATCATTGTTACTGTGTAACCAAGCTTAGCTGTTGCATTTTTTTCAGGATTTTTCATTTTAATTTTCCTTTCACATCCGATAGAAATTTTTGAAATGACCAAAGTATCATTCAGAAAAAACTGAGCAGATAATTACTATATGTTTTTTTTGTTATTGAATAATAATTGATTTATATGGAACTCATAATGAAATTAAACCGCCAAAATCTGATAATTTGCGATTTTTATTAAACACCGGTTTAATATTATATTTGTTTAGAAATTCGATAATTTTTTCATAGTCAGGATGCTCAGACAAATTTCCGCTGAAATATAATATGTCATCTGCTATTTTCCCTGATGCTCCGCCAATAAAACCGTAATGCTTCTGCGAAAGCTGTACATAACCGGGTTTTATTTTTAAAACGTCTATTTGATAATTTTTTAACAAAGAGGAGAGTCCATCATCTTCTGTTATAACTGCATTGTTATTTAGAATACATAAATTACACTTTGTGTACCCTTGATTTGTATTTATGATCTCAATACCGTTGCTGTTACAAAAATCAATAATTTGTGTTGAAGTGTATTTACTGTTACAAATAATTTTGTTTCCGAGATAAGCGGCATTCAGCTTTATATCGTCAGGATATGGTGATGATATATTATCAATACCGATAATGTTATAATCACTTATTTTTTTACTTAACTCCCCTGCTGCCGATGACTCGGATAGGAGAACGTTATCAGAAAGTTTAAAGGATAAAATATCTGTATGTGAATTGATTTCACCATCTAGTGTTAAACATGGATTTATAGTAATACAATTATATCCTAAAGCTTCTAACTCCTTAATTTCATCGGTATATTTTCTACCGATAATCAAGCGTTTGTTGTTATTCATAATAATTAATCAACCGCGCTTTCAAAGGCTTCCCTTACGTTTCTTACACCGATAACTTCAATTTCGGTAAATTCGTCTTTAGGAAGATTTTTTATATTCTGCCGCGGTATAACGCATTTTTTAAATCCTAATCTTTGGCACTCGCGTATTCTTTGCTCGCAGTTAGTAACAGTCCTGATTTCACCGGCAAGTCCGATTTCACCGAAAACGATTGTGCCGCTATTTATTACACAATCTTTAAAGCTCGAAACAATTGATAGAGCAACAGCAAGATCACAAGCAGGCTCGTCTGCTCTCAGTCCGCCTACAATATTAACGTAACAATCCATGTTTCCCAGAAAATAACCTGCTCTTTTTTCTAAAATAGCTATTATCATTGCCATTCTGTTATAATCAAAACCTGCAGCCATTCTTCGAGGATTACCGAAGCCGGAAGCGGTTGCAAGACCCTGAACCTCCGCAAGAATTGGTCTGGAACCTTCTATAAGGCAAGTTACACACGTACCTGATACGTTCATAGGTCTGCCGGAAATCATCGCCAATGACGGGCTTTCAATCTCAACAAGCCCTTTATTTGACATTTCAAAAACACCAATTTCATTAGTTGAACCAAATCTGTTTTTAGTAGCCCTGAGAATTCTGTATGTAAGGTTGCGTTCACCTTCAAAATATAAAACAGTATCAACAATATGTTCAAGTACTTTAGGCCCTGCAATGTTACCATCCTTATTGACGTGACCGACCAAAATAATTGAAATATCGTTATTCTTAGCTGTTCGCATAAAGAGATTTGTGCATTCGCGAACCTGTGTAATGCTGCCTGCGGTTGAAGAAACAGCATTTATACTCATAGTCTGGACAGAGTCAATCATAACTATATCGGGTTTTTGTGAAATTATATACTCACAAATTATTTCAGCATCAGTTTCGCACATAATTGCGAGCTTTTCATTGAAAACACCAAGACGTTTTGCACGCATTTTTATTTGATATGCTGATTCTTCACCTGATACGTACAGAATCGAAAAGCCTGCTGCAAGCTTTTCACAAATTTGCAAAAGGATTGTTGATTTGCCGATACCGGGATCACCGCACAAAAGCACAAGGGAGCCTTTAACAAGACCTCCGCCAAGAACACGGTTCAATTCCCCCATTCCGGTGTCGTACCTCATTTCGGAGGAAGCATCAATTTGTGACAAAGAAAGTGCAACACCCTGGCTGTGAGAAAGCCTGTTTTTGGTGCTCTTCCCGGACGGTGCGGATATTATCTGCTCTTCATTTAATGAATCCCATTCACCGCATGAGGGGCATTTCCCGTACCATTTAGGTGATTCATATCCACAGTTCGAACATATAAAAATTGATTTCGTTTTAGCCATTTTATTCAATCCTTTAAATTGACATAATTAAATATACCCAAAGATATACAATATGCGATTTTCCTTTGATAATCCTCTGATTTTAAAAGCTCTGTTTCATTTACGTTAGAAAGAAAACCGCATTCAATAAGAACGGCAGGCTTTACAGCGTTATAAATAAGATAAACTGAATTATCGCATTTTTTTATCTGTCTGTTATTTTCAGGTTGAAGTGCTTGAGTAACTGTTTCCTGTACGCTTTGTGCAAGTTTTGAGCTTTCCTCAGCAAATTGAGGCGAATAGAAAACCTGCATACCGCTATATTTTTCAACAGAATAGTGGTTTTGATGAACACTTATAAACAAAGCGTTTTCTGTATTCTGCATAATCTTCATCCTGTTATGTATATCTGAAGTTTTTCTTGCTTTTATAGATAATTCAGGATTATCTTCAAGTGAAATATCCTCAGTTCTTGTGAGAATTGTGTTAAATCCGAATAAATTAAGGTATTCAGAAATATAAGCGGAAATTTTCAAGTTAATATCTTTTTCAATTGTACCGTCCTTTGCAGATGCTCCGCCGTCAAAGCCTCCGTGGCCGGCGTCAATAATTATAACAGGCATATTAACTGAAGCATCTGAATTAACATGAACAGAATATTTGTTTTTATAGATAATCGAGGACGATAAAATCAGAGAACATATCAGAATCGGTATTATAATTAAAAAAAGTTTTTTCAAAAAAATCACCGATAATATATATGCAATATTTAAGTAAGTTATTTAAATTCTGTGCCGTCTTTCATTAAAAGTTTATGTCTTGTGATTCTGTGAAGAATATCCTTGCGGCCTATTTTTTCAAACAAAGCGTTACAAAAGCTTACAGGATTGACGGTAAAATCATTACCTGCCGGTAAAATAAATCGTAAATTTACATAATTATCAGTGTAATTAGCATGAAAATTCTTTAAATGCTCACTTGCGTTTATTGTCTTAAAACCGCCTTTTTTTACTTTCTTATCAAAGGTTATATCTTTCTCAGTAACTGTTTTCTTAATAAGCTCACAAAGCACCTTGGAGTTGCTTTCACAAGGAATCTGAACAGTATATTCACCTGAATGAATGGCGAGGGGTTTGTTTAAAGGTTCAGCAATCTCTACAAACTCAATTCCGGGAACCATAACACTGTTCAACTGTTCGATTACCCTTTCTAAAGGATAATTATCATCATTAAGACGGATGTCGAGAGGCTCTCTTATACCTTCAACTCCGAGCGGCAAGGACAAACCGAAAACAAGATGCGGATGCGGATTAAAACCTTCTGTATACCACAATGGAATATCGGTTCTTCTGAACGCTCTTATCAGGCAACGTGTTAAATCAAGGTGCGATATATATTTAGCTGTATCTTTTTTATTAAACCATATTCTTACAGAGCGCATCGCACTTACCTCCGTTGAGTGAATTTGAGCCGCAAGCAGCACATTGCTGTCTGCAATGATTTGTGATTTCAGCTTTTTTTGCCTTTTCGTTTTCAGAAATCAAAAAGCTTTTCTTAATACCTGAATTAATGTGATCCCAAGGAAGAATTTCCTCATAGGAACGACGGCGGTTGGCATAAAACTCAGTTGATAATCCGCACTCTTCAAAGGCATTCATCCATACGTCAAATTTAAATTTATCATCCCAGCTATCGAATTTACAACCGTTTTTAAACGCTGTTTCTATTACATCGCAAAGTCTTCTGTCACCGCGGGCAAACACGCCCTCAAGGAAGGTTAAATCTGTATTATGGAATCGGAAAGTAATTTTCTTTGTTGAACAAGTTTCTAATAAAAGCTGTTGTTTACGCTTTAATTCTTCTCTCGTATCCTGGGGTTCCCATTGAAAAGGTGTGCAAGGCTTCGGAACAAATGATGAAACACCGGCACTAACGTTAACACCCTTCCCCTTGGGCTTATCGGGATTATTATAAAATTCGTCAACCACCTTTTGAGAAAGCTGATTAATCCCGATAACGTCTTCGTCTGTTTCGGTTGGTAAGCCAATCATAAAATAGAGTTTAACTGCTGTCCAACCGCCTACAAATGCTTTTCTGCAAGTATCAAGTATCTCTGCTTCGGAAATATTTTTATTGATTACGTCACGCAAGCGCTGTGTACCCGCTTCTGCGGCAAAAGTAAGTCCGGATCTGCGTACCAATGCGAGTTTTTCCTTCAGTTCATCAGAAAAGTTATCTATGCGCAATGACGGAAGAGCCACGTTAATTTTTTGCGGAATTGCCCAACCCAACAGTTCTTCAAGCAATTCTGTTATTTTAGTGTAATCGCTGCTTGAAAGTGAGCAAAGAGATAGTTCATCATATCCGCTTGTGCAAGCAAGACGACGACTTTGCTTACTTATAGTATCAACTGTTTTTTCTCTTATGGGTCTGTACCAGAAACCCGCTTGACAAAAACGGCAGCCTCTGATGCAGCCTCTGAAAATTTCGTGTACAACTCTGTCGTGTACGACCTCAACAAAAGGAACGACAAATTTTTCGGGATAAAAAACGGAATCAAGGTCAGAAACAACGCGCTTATTTACTTTTTCAGGTGCGCCGTCTGTTGCAGTAACACTTTTAATTGTACCGTCTGCATTATATTCTACATTATATAAAGACGGTACGTAAATCCCCTCGATTTTTGAAGCTGCCTTCAGAAAATCGCAACGTGAAGCTCCCTTCTTTTTATACTCATTGAGAAGGTCAAGAAATTCAAGCATAACCTCCTCCCCTTCACCGATTTGAAAACAATCTATAAAATCAGCTAAGGGTTCAGGATTACAAACGCATGGACCTCCGGCGATTATAATGGGGGTTTTCAATGAATCGCCACGGTTTGCAGACCTTAAAGGTATGTTCGAAAGGTCAAGCATATTCAGTACGTTTGTAAATGACAATTCATATTGCAAAGTGAAACCGATAACATCAAAATCAGCAAGGGCATCTCGACTTTCAAGACCGAAAAGCGGGATGTTTCTTTCACGCATAATATTTTCCATATCGGTATCCGGTGCAAAAACTCGCTCACACCAGAAATTTTCTCTTGAATTTATAAGGCTGTATAAGATTTTCATACCGAGATGAGACATTCCGATTTCATACGTATCCGGAAAACAAAATGCAAATCTTAAATCTATATTATCTTTATTTTTTATAACAGAATTCAATTCACCGCCCGTATATCTTGCAGGCTTTTGTACAAGCGGAAAAATCGCTTCAATTTTATTGCTAAGCATTGCAACAACTCCATTTGAAATTTATGAATATATTTTACAATAAAAAAGTCGAATAATCAAGTAAAAAACATCGCCGAGTTATACAAAATAACACGGCGATTATAAATTTATGAAGCTTTTCGTTTGTCTTTCAAACGTTTTCTGAATTTATGAAAAATCGGAATTTTTTCCTGCACTTCTCCATCATCACATTTTTCAACTACTACCATAAACAAAGTGATCAAAAGAAGATACGGCATCGGGCATAAAATACCCGGGTTAACAAGTGACATCATTTCCAGACTGATGTAAGAAAGAAAAACTGTCATATTAAACAGTGTAGCTTTTTTCCATATAAGCATATTTCTTTTAATGAACTGATAAATAAATGCTACTATACCAACAATGCCGAAGCTTGCGGCAATTTGTATGGGTTCACAATGATACCAACAAAGAGCACCATCTTTATTCTTGAATATATCTCTGTTGCCCATGTAACCGAGACCTGTTCCGAAAATCGGGTGATTGAAGAAGTCTTCAACACCTCTTGCATAATGTCTTACACGTGTTTCTGTATCAACACCGCCTAAAAGGAAGTCATTCAGAACATTAAATAAACGTGTAAAAGTGTAATTAAGGAATTGAGTAATCTGCGGAAGGAAAATTAATACGCCAAACAAAATGCAAAGAGTAATAATGCCATATGCAAGTCTGCGTCGACGGTCATAAAGAACAAACATAACAATACACATTACAATTTCAATAGAACCGAAAATCATTCCTCCGCGCGAACCTGTGAGTAAAAGAGCTAAATAATAGATAAATCCCACTATAGTGGAATATGACTTTGTATTACCTCTGAGGAAAGCGAACGGCATTGTAATCATAAGAATTGTTGAGATATTGTTACGCCATCTTATAAAGAAAATACCGCCCTTGTCCATAACTGTATTAATATTGAGTAAATAGTGGGCAAGAACCATAAATGAGGCAAAAAGCCCTACTACTACCATAATTTTAGTCAAACGTTCAATTAAAGAGTACTCTTCAGAAGTATTAATTTTAGCATAGAAAAAGCAATATATCAAAACCATACCAAAGCCCATACCAAGCATATGATATATTGAAGAGCCGCCAAAATAATCCTTTGCTGAAATAAAGCCTATACCGCCAAGCATAACAGCAATTGAAACAAAAAGCATCGGTTTAAACTGTGAACCTTTTGTCGATAATTTAACTCTGTATGCAATTACATTAAATAATGCCATAGGAATAATCGGTACCAAAGCCCAGGCTATGCCTAAAAATGTAGAAAGAGAGTTATAACACCTGATGGCTATCATATATGTAAATAAGGTTGGCAAAAGCATAGTAAGGATATCACCGCTTACAACGAAAGTGATACCACTGATATATGCAAGGAAAACAGTTCCCCATATATGAAATTGTTTTTCCGGGAAATAGGAATGCAGACACGCAAAAACTGCTGTTACAAAGAAAAGAATACCAATCCACCTGTCACTTAACAAAAAGTCGCGAAGCTTATTAAGCTTTTTTAAACCGGATTCAGATTTTATAAAATATTCCATGTATAATACCACACAAATCCATTATAATTAATTTCAATTATATACAAATTCGGTTAAATTTCAATATTTATTACAAAACCTTAACATTTGTAATATTTTGCATTTAAAGTTTCTCGAACAGAAATAAAGAAACAATCATATAGGTGCTCATAATTAAAAAGAAAATATTTTTACGGTAGCGAATGTATGCAGTAACGGATAATGCAATAAAAGAAAGACAAACAGCAAAAGACATGCTATATACAATGGCTTTTGCTGTTTTTAACTCAACCTTGTTGCACAAAAGAAAGAATATCGCTCTGCCGCCGTCAAAGCTGTAAAAAGGCAATATATTAAAAACTCCTATGAATATATTTACATACGCCCAATAGCATTTACGGCTGAAAATCAGAGAAGCCAATCCCAGAAAAATATTAAATAACGGTGCGCACAGATTTATTAATGCCTCTTGATTGTTGCTCAGAATTTTTCTGTTAGCTTTTTTAATTTTACCACCGAAAATATTGAATGATATTTCAGAAATACCATCTTTAAAAAGTAATATAAGAATAATGTGTACCGTTTCATGAATTAAAGAAGCTGACAGCGTTTCTGAAAACAGATTTAATCTGTCCGCCAACGCACAAACAAGAAATGATAATAAAAAAGAAAAACTGACAGATATATCAGTTGATTTTATCTTAAACCTCATCAACCGCCTCATCAAGAGCAATCTGAGGATTGTAGCAAATATCGTTGATTCTCAACTCAAAATGCAGATGCGGCCCTGTTGAAGAGCCTGTAGAGCCTACAGTAGCAATTACTTCACCTGCACCGACCTTTGCACCTTTCTCAGCTAACAGTTCGTCACAGTGGCAATAAACGGTCATAACCCCATTGTCATGTTGAATTTTAATATGATAACCGTTCCACTCATCATATTCTGATTCTGTTATTACTCCGTTAAAAGCTGATTTTATCGGTGTCCCCTTTTGCGCGGCAATATCTATACCTGAATGAAAGCTTAAATTTTCTTTTATCGGATGAATCCGTACACCGTATTCAGAAGTAATTCTTCCTTTTACAGGTGTAAACATTTGTTGATTTAAAGAGTAGTTGTTTACGGATACGTTATCGGGAATTACGTTTTTATCACTTATATCAACATCATTTCCGCCAACCCCTACCTCCGGTATAAGAGCATCCTCAGAATCGTTTTTGGTATCTTCATCCGCCATATGAAATTCCGACGTATTTAAAGACTCCGGTTTTTTATCAACAACAAACTCTGAGTTTTCAATTACACTATTATCGTTTAAATTGTCAAAAAAGTCGTATTTAATACTTTTTAAACATTCCGGTCTAAGGTTATTTAATGCAAATAAAGCACCAAATAACATAGCGCAAACTAAGAATTGATATAATATAGTAGTTGAAAGGTAGTCCTTTTTGTTTTTTTCCATAATAAATCACCCACATATAAATATGCAGGTGATTCTGTGGATATTCTCAATTTTGTAATTCTTCCCACTTAGTATATAATTCGTTAAGTTTAATCTCAAGTTGATTTATACCATCAGTTATCGCTAAAAGTTTTTCGTAATCTGCGGTTGTTTCCGGAGAAGAAAGGTTTTTTTGAGCAATATCTAACTCTTTCTCTGCTTCTTCTATCTCTTTTTCTGTTTTTGCAATCAGTGTTTTCTTTTTTCGTTCATTGCTCGCCTGTTCTTTACGTAATTTATAATCATTAATTGCGGGCTTTGAAACCTGTAATGATTCTTGAAAGGATTTCTGATTGTTTTTAAACTCAATATAGGCTTCGTAATTACCATCAATATTTACTGCACCGTCGTGGGTAAGATGAATAACCTTTGTTGCTAGTTTATTAATAAAATACCTATCGTGAGAAACAACAAGCATAGTACCGTTAAAGCTATTCAAAGCATTTTCAAGCATTTCTCTTGAGGTGATATCAAGGTGGTTTGTGGGCTCATCAAGTATCAGAAAGTTTGGTTTTGCCAACATTATTTTTAACAATGAGATTTTTGCTCTTTCACCACCGCTTAATGATTCAACTTTTTTAAAGACATCTTCTCCCCTGAACAAAAACATCGCAAGAGCACTTCTGATTTCAGTTTCAGTCATAAATCTGTACATATCCCAAACTTCATCAAGAACGGTTTTACCGGAGCTCAAGGTTTCAATATTCTGGTCAAAATATCCTATCTTCACATTAGAACCGAATCTTATAATCCCATCATCTGATGTTATAAGTTTGTTCAGTATCTTTAAAAAAGTTGATTTACCGCATCCGTTCGGGCCAAGCAAAAAAACCTTATCTTCGCGAAATATTTTTAAATCAAGATTACAAAACAATTTTTTATCAGGAAATGATTTAGTTAAATTTTTTACAAAAAGAACCTCATCCCCTGTCCGTGTGTCACACTTGAAGCTGAAGCTAACGCTTTTGAGTGCTTTTTCAGGCACAACAAGAGTTGCCTTCAAGCGTTCGATTTGTTTTTCCTTACTTGCTATTGTAATATAGTTTCTTTCCTGATTAAAGCGTTTCTGCTGTTCTATTATCCCTTCAATACGCTTAATTTCAGCAATTGTCTTTTCGTATTCTCTTTCAATGAACAATTCCCTTTCGGCTTTAACCTTTTGGAAAACGGTATAATTGCCTTTAATCAAAGTGATTTTTTTGTGCGCTATCTCCATTGTTGATGTTGTTACTTTATCAAGAAAATAACGGTCATGAGAAACAACGATAAATGCACCCTTGTATTTGGTTAAAAAATCTTCAAGCCAGTTAACTGCATCAATATCAAGATTATTTGTAGGTTCATCAAGCAACAATAAATTTGCATCAGATAGCAAAAGCTTGCATAAAGAAAGCTTTGAGCGCTGACCACCGCTTAAAGAAGAAACCTTTAGATTCAGGTCATTTTCAGAAAAGCCGAGACCCAGCAAAGCAGATTTTGTTTTAGTTTTATATACAAGACCATCTCTGCGCTCAATTTCTTCAGTCAAACGGAGCTGTTTATTAATTAAATCAATATCAGTTTTATTCATCAGGGAAGCGGTTATTTCTTCAAGCTGAGCTTCCATTTCAATAACATCGGAGAAAACAGTCAACGCCTCATCGTAAAGTGTCTGAGAATCATCACAACTTAAATATTGCTCCATATAGCCGATTCTGAGATTCTTACCTCTCACGATGCCGCCTTCAGAAGCATTATAATCACCTAAAATCAACCTAAATAATGAGGTTTTACCGGTTCCGTTTGCACCAATTAGTCCGATTCGGTCGTTTTCCTCAACCTTAAAAGCGGCGCCTTTGAATAAGACGCCGTCAAGAAAACCGAATGTTAAATTCTGAGCAGTTAAAAGAGACATAAATCCACCTTATAATGTACTGATTAATGCTTTGAATTCACCATTAAAGGTAATATCACCACAATTAGCAGGAATGAAGAAACTGTCACCTGCAGAAACATTCATAGATTGAGTTTCATCAGTAAGGGTTCCGTTGCCTTCAAGAACAAGAACAGACGCAAAGCTTTCATCATCAATAAGTATTGTGTGTTCGCCTTTTACATCAATTGTCTCCATTTTGAAAAAATCACAGGAACAAAGAGCCTGATGTGTTGCATTTTCAAAGACTTCGGGTTCACCGTCGGCATCACCGTTTCTTGTGGGAGGAACAGTATTCGTGACATCAAGAGCTTTTTCAACGTGAAGCTCTCGGGGCTTGCCGTTAACCATTCTGTTATAGTCGTAAACTCTGTAGGTCGTGTTACAATTCTGCTGAACTTCAGCAAGAAGAATACCGCTTCCGATTGCGTGAAGAGTTCCTGCACTTATAAAGAAAACGTCACCCTTCTTAACTTTAACTTTATTTACGTAATCAAGGAAAGTATTGTCTTCAATCGACTTTCTGAATTCATCAGGTGTAAGCTCTTTGTTGAAGCCGTAGATTAACTCAGCACCTTCATCACAATCAAGGATATACCAAGCCTCTGTTTTGCCGTAGCTGTTCTCGTGAATGCGTGCATATTCATCATCGGGATGAACCTGAACAGATAAATCTGCCTTTGCATCAATAAATTTTATCAAAAGAGGAAATTCCTCGTAGCTTTGACCTTTTTTGCCCAATAAAGTCTTATTATTACTTATAAACTCAGAGAAAGACATTCCGGCAAATTCACCGTTTACAATAATATTATCGCCATCATTTCTCGCACAAAGCATCCAGGCTTCTGCAATGTTGTTTAAATCGGATTCAAAACCGTAATCGTCTTTGAGGCGATTTCCGCCCCATACAATCTCCTTAAAAACGGGCTTCAATTTTAATACAGAATTCATTATTGCTCCTCCGTGGTGTTTTTATCAAGGTTGCTTTCAACAGCAACAACGCTGATTTCTTTCTTTTCAATAAAAGGGACAGAAGATGATTTTATATCAACTCTGTCATAATATTCTTTAAATCGGATGGTAAATCTGATTTTACGCTTACATTTTTTACAAATAAAAACAGCTCGGAATGATTGATTAATTACGCGCCACTCGGAAATTTTTTCACATTGAGTGCCGCAAACATCACACAGACAACGCATTTTTGATTTGTCAATCAAAGGGCTGTTAATATCTGTAATTACCTTGGGCTTAAATGTAATTTTAGAGTAAAATGAAGTATCGCAAATAAGCGTGTAAGAAGACAGCATATGCTCATTATATATTCTTTTAAATAAGTCTGCGGTAAGCAAGCTGTCGTCAAGAGCTCTGTGCAAAGAATAACGCTCAATATCAATTCCGAGCTTTTCTGCAGCAGCAGAAAGACCGATTTGATCAGCTTTAGAAATATTCATAAAAGCCTGAGCATATTTTTGCAAATTCACATAATTTTTCAGAAAGGGAATAAAAGAGATACCGTTAAAATACCTGAAGTTTTCAATAAGTACACGAATATCCGTATCACCCCAGGTAAGGATAACGGTATCGTTACCTAAAGACCATTTTCGAAACAATGACATTGTCTGAGAAAACGGTGTACCGCCATTAATATCATCGTTAGTAATGTTTGTAAGCTCTTTGACACGCGAATGAAGCTTTTTGCCTAACTGTGCTTTAACAAACATTGAAAAGGTATCAACAATATTGAGATTTTCATCAAGCTTTACCGCACCAACCTCAATAATTTCGTTTATAAAGCCTTTTTTCTTTTTACAATAGGCATTATTCCACTCAAGGTCCAAAATAATGTAATTCATTATAACTCCTATATAAGACCACCTGCAAAGGCAGATGGTCTTTATGTAATATATGTTACTGTAAACCTTCGCTATCGTATAAACAAGCTGTTTCAAGAAGAACCTCGGCACCTATTTTCAGCGCCTCGGGAACAAGAAGCTCAGGTGAGTCAAGTCTTGTGTGGTAATATCTGGGCGGTGTGGGATCCATAGCGGCAAAACCCGTTGATTTGATACCCTTTTGTGTAAATGCGGCAGCATCACAAGCACCAAGATAAATTGAAGCATAGGGCACATCTAATCCACAATTCGAAGCAGCCTTTTTAACAAGCTGTTTAACCTGTTTGTCGTGCTGAAGAGTTCCGCTTAAATCTCTGTCGTAAACGGCCATATACTCAAGATCTCGCATTGTATCGCAAGCAACAACAACAGTTTCAATTTCTTTAAGCTCTTTTTCATGGGTCTCAGCATATGCTTTAGCGCCACGTAAGCCGGCCTCTTCAGAGCCGGTAAGAAGAACCTGAACGTCAGTGTTTTCAAATCTGACATCTGATTCTGCCATAAGCTTTAAAACAGCCATTGAAGCAAGACAACCGGAAAGGTTATCATTTGCACCGGGAACGCTCTTTGTATAGCTCTGGAAGAAAAGAAAGCCTATATAAGGAACAACAAAAACACAAAGAATTATGCCGACAACAAAGAAGAACGTGTTTGCAGCTTCGGTATTTACCGAATTAATATCCATAACGATAAACTTTACAAGGTTTGCGATACAACAAACAACAAGACCAACAACAGCAGGAATAAGAAAAAGCTTCATACCGGTGCCGCCGAGCTTATAGTTGAGAATCCATTCATACTGAGAATCAGAGTGACCGATAAAAATAATACGTCTTTTAGTTTCGCCCGATGCTTTTCTTGTTGCTATAACATTATGTGAAGGATGACCCTTGAAAAGCGGGTCAAGAAAACGCTTGTACATCAGGAATTCAAGTATGAGCGGAATAAAACCGAGAACGGTAAGAATAAAGCCAACAATAGGCTTTGCAAAGAAAAATACGGTTGCAAGAATAGCCATAGATACCGTAAAGGGAATAAATCCCATAAAAGCCTGACGGTGAACAGTAAAATTTTCGATCTTAACATCATCAGACCATTTCTCGAGATCGGCCGCCATTGTCTTCTGAGCTTCAAACTCCTGAGGACTGCCGGGAGCACGAGGACCGATTTTCTCGCAAATATCGGTGATTTTTTTCACCATATATTCAACGGTTTCTTCAATATTAATTTTTGTTTTGTCGATTTTTTCAAAAGTTGTTTTCAAAACATATCACTTCCCTATTTTCCAATGATAACAATATAACACATATATTAAAAATTTACAACAGTTATGAGTGCAAAATCTATTGATTTTGTATGGAATATGATATAGAATGAATAAAAATAACATTCAGGCGGTGTGTTCTATGCTAAACGATTCAAAATATTTATTTTACAAGTCTGCGGCCAAGTCATGGCTTGAGGCTCTGCCTCTTGGCAACGGTCATATAGGTGCTATGGTTTATGGCAGAACAGATAAGGAAACAATTTCCATGAACTCAGATACTTTATGGACCGGTTTCCCACGTGAAACAATTCTTAAAGATAATGCTAACGAAAAATTCCTTGAAGCTCGTGAGCTTGTTCTTAAAGGTGAATACAGAAAAGGTCAGGACATTCTTGAAGAAAATGTTCTTGCAACATGCTCTCAGGCATACATGCCCTTGTGCGATATAAAGATTGCATACAAAAACAATTGCTTGAGAAAGAATTACAAAAGATTCCTTGACCTTGAAAATGGATTAAACGTAGTTGAGTATTCAAGATGTAACGTGGATTACAAAAGAAAATCGTTTGTTTCTTTTTCCGAAAGTGCTTACATAGACAAAATTACTGCAACTAAAAATGTGCTTAATTTCTCTGTTTCGCTCACTTCAAAACTCAAAAGTAAAGCATTTGTTGAAAACGAGATACTCATACTCGACGGACGTTGTCCCTCAAACTCCCCCGCAAACCTTAGGGATGTTCCTTATTATAAGGATACGCCTGAATATGAAAACGATCCCGGAAAGCAAGGTATGCGTTTCCGTTGCGCTTTAAAAATACTTACCGACGGTAAAATTACCGTAGATAAGAACCATCTTACGGTTTCAAATGCCACAGAAGCTACACTTGTTTTCTGTACAGAAAACTCATTCAACGGCTTTGACAAACACCCTGTTCTTGAAGGTAAAGAATACAAAAACTCTTGTTTAACACATTTGAATGATGTATGTAAAAAAACATACTCAGATCTCGAAAAGGCTCATACAGATGAGTTTTCATCTTATTTCAACAGAGTATCTCTGGATTTAGGAAGTAATTGCAAAGGCGATATACCGACAGACAAAAGACTCATAAAGCACCACAACGGTGACAAAGATATCGGACTTTATGCTCTTATGTTTAATTTCGGCAGATATCTTGTTATATCAGGCTCAAGCGAAAACAGCCAGGCAACAAATCTTCAGGGCATCTGGAATGATAAAATCGCTCCGCCATGGTCATCCAACTACACAGTTAATATTAATACCGAAATGAACTATTGGCCGGTACTCCCCTGCAATCTTTACGAGTTTAACAAGCCTCTTATTCAGCTTGTCAAAGATTTAACCGTTACAGGTGCAAAAACTGCTAAACATATATATAATGCGCGCGGTTTCTGCGGTCACCACAACGTTGATATATGGAGATACTCAGATCCTGCATCAGGTGATGCACAGTGGGGCTTTTGGCCTATGTCCGGTGCTTGGTTCTGTCAGCATATTTATAATCATTATTTATACACAAAAGATACAGATTATCTTAAAGATACCGCATATCCTATTCTTAAAAAATGCACTCAATTTATTCTTGACATGCTCGTTGAGGATAAAGACGGTTATCTTATTATGTGCCCCTCTACTTCACCCGAAAACGAATTTTTAATTGACGGTGTTGCAATGAGTGTCAGCGAAACAACAACAATGACAATGTGTCTTGTAAGAGAAGTTCTCGGAAACACAGTTAAGGCTGCAGAAATTCTTGGTGAAAATGACGCAGATATTGAAAAGGCAAAAGAAAGTATTCCGAGACTCCTTCCCTTTAAAATCGGCAGCCGCGGTGAACTTCTTGAATGGTACAAAGAGCTTACTGAGCACGAGCCGCAGCATCGACACAAATCTCACCTTTACGGCTTGCACCCCGGTTATCAGATAACTCCCGACGAAACACCCGACCTTGCAAAAGCGTGCATACGTTCGCTTGAGCTCCGCGGAGATAACGGTACAGGCTGGAGTTTGGGTTGGAAAATTAATATGTGGGCAAGACTCTGGGACGGTGATCACGCACTCAAGCTTCTTGATATGCAGCTGAATCCCGTTCCTTCAAAGATGGTTGTTTACAGAGGCGGCGGCACATATCCCAACCTTTTTGATGCACATCCTCCCTTCCAGATTGACGGTAACTATGGTTGCACAAGCGGTATTTGTGAAATGCTTCTTCAATCAAGAGAAGGCAAGATTTTCCTTTTACCTGCACTTCCCTCTTCATGGAAAAACGGCAAGGTTACCGGTCTTAAAGCAATGGGCAATGTTACTGTTGACATTGAGTGGGAAAACGGCGAAATTGTTGATTACAAATTAGACGGTGATACGAGCGGCATTAAAGTATACAATAAAGGAACACTCATAGGTTAAATAAAAAGTCTTTCACTCTTTATAAGGGCTGAAAGACTTTTATTTTTTATGTAAATGTTGACTATTGATTTTATAAGTAATATAATAAAAAATCATATTTTGATTTGACTGTTTAATCATACTTAAACGTTCAAGGAGGTCTTTTAATGGAACGTTATTATCAACAGAATATTGAAACTGCAAGCCGTGAGCAAATCAAAGCGTGGCAGGACGAAAGACTTGTAAAGCAAGTTAAACACGTATGGGAAAACGTACCTTATTACCGTCAGAAAATGGAAGAAAAAGGTGTTGCTCCCGACGATATAAAAGGAACAGAAGACCTTTATAAGCTCCCCTTTGTTACTAAAGATGATTTAAGAGAGGGATATCCTTACGGACTTCTTGCAAAACCTCTTAAAGAGTGTGTAAGAATTCACTCAACCTCCGGCACAACAGGTAAAAGAGTTATGGCATTCTATACACAGCACGATATTGATTTGTGGGATGATTGCTGCGCAAGGGCTCTTGTCGCTGCCGGTGCTACAAACGAAGATGTTTGTCACGTTGCTTATGGTTACGGTCTTTTCACAGGCGGCATGGGGCTTCACGGCGGCAGCCATAAGGTTGGTTGTCTCACTCTCCCGGTTTCATCAGGTAATACCGAAAGACAGATTATGTTTATTCAGGATTTACAGTCAACAATTCTTTGCTGCACCCCCTCTTATGCTGCATATCTTGCAGAATCAATGAAGGAGGCAGGTATTACTAAAGAGCAGCTTTCACTCAAAGCCGGTATTTTTGGTGCAGAAGCCTGGAGTGAAGAGATGCGCAGGGATATTGAAAACTCTCTCGGTATCAAGGCTTATGATATTTACGGTCTTACAGAGCTTTCGGGTCCCGGTGTTGCTTTTGAATGCTCTGCACAGAGTGGTATGCATATCAACGAAGATCATTTTATTGCAGAAATAATTGATCCTGACACAGGTGAGGTTCTCCCTGAAGGTTCAAAGGGCGAGCTTGTTTTTACTTCAATTACAAAGGAAGCTTTCCCCATTCTTCGTTACCGCACTAAAGATATCTGTATGCTGACACGTGAAAAATGCCCGTGCGGAAGAACATTTATTAAAATGTGCAAGCCTATGGGAAGAAGCGACGATATGCTTATCATCCGTGGTGTTAACGTATTCCCGTCACAGATTGAAACAGTTCTTATAAATCAGGGGTATTCAGCAAACTATCAGATTATCGTTGACCGTGTTAAAAATACCGATACACTTGATGTTCAGGTTGAAATGACCCCCGAAATGTTCACCGATAACGTTGGTGAAATTAACCGAAGACAGAAAGAGTTGGTTGAAGGCTTACGTTCAATGCTTGGTCTTTCTGCTAAGGTTACATTGGTTGCACCCAAATCAATTGTGCGAAGCGAAGGTAAGGCTGTACGTGTAATTGACAAACGTAAAATTTAACGGAGGTAGCTACAATGAGTATTAAACAGATTTCAGTTTTTGTTGAAAACAAACCCGGCGCAATGAGTGCTATGACCGCAGTTTTGGCAGAAAACAACATTAATATGCGTGCGCTTTCCCTTGCAGAAACCTCGGATTTCGGTATTGTACGTATAATTGTTGATGATATTTATAAGGCTACAACTGTTTTGAAGGATGCAGGTTACATTCATTCTGTAACCGACGTTATTGCAGTTGGACTTCCTAACATCCCAGGTGGTTTAAACAAAGTTCTTAACATTATTGAGGGTGCAGGATTGAATATTGAATATATGTACGCTTTCCTTGGTAAAAAAGAGAAAAATCACGCTTATATGATTTTCAGAGTTCAGGATGATGCACTTGCAACTGCAACCTTAAAGGCAGAGGGTATACGCATACTTGATCAGGAAGCGGTTGAACATTTTTGATTCTTGATTCTGAAAAAAGTAAGAACTAGGGCAATTCAAAACAACAATGTTGTTATTTGTTACAAATTAATTTTTATGCCAACACGTTTACAAAAAAGCAACGGCAGTGTCACATATGATGACACTGCCGTAATTTCATTTTAAATCATATTGCTTTTTAATTTCCTCGGTAAACCTGTGCATCTGTTCAATTTCAATTTTGCGGCTTGAGAACAAATCAGCACTGCTGCGTGTTCTTGTATGAATACCGATATCAACACCGTCAAGACTCATATAGTATTTTGCATTTACGGGATAGCACTGACATTCTGTAAGAGAAAAGAATCCAACCATATTCTCAAGAAATTCGGCCTTTTCTTCATCCCCTGTTTTGATGGCTTCAATAAGCTGTGAATAAAGCTCCGGATGGAAATTAGCCATAACACCGGAATAACCTTCACAACCCATACGAATGCTTTCTGCAAGTGTTGCGCCGTTTGCGTTAAAGAGCATAATATCACTACCCTTTACAGCTTCAAGCTTTTCAGCAATTTTAGGAAGACTGCAGCAGGTGTCTTTAATAAACATATATTTTCCGGTTTTAGCCATTTCTTTCAATATGTAGGGATTAAGCTCTCGTTTATAAGGATACGGACACTCGTAAACACCTAAAGGAATTTCAGGTAAAGAATCCGCTACATAAGCCATGTTTTTAAGAAGAATATCATCATCTTCATCTTCTTTTGCAAATCTGTTGGAAATAAAAACGTAAGCATCTATGCCTGTTTCAATAAACGCTTTCGCCTCTTTAATCTGCGTATCGAGGTCATCGGATGTGTGACCTGATGCAACAATCGACATACCTTCGGGCTTGTTCGCCATAATAAATTTAAGTAAATCAAGTCTTTCTTCAAAAGACAGAAAGAAAATTTCGCTGCTCTGACAAATGGCAAAAATACCGTCTGTGCCCTTTTTAGCATACCAGTCAAGAATCTGCTTTACACCGTTGTAATCAATCTTATTATCTTCGGTAAAAGGTGTTATCATTGTTGGATACACACCGGTATTAATTTTTTTCATAGTACCACCTCTCTGAACATATTATCACATTTATTTTTAAAAATAAATAGACTTTTACAAAATAATTTTATATAATAATATGAAAGTTTGTGAGGTGTTAGCTTTGGCAATCAGAATGTACAAAAAAGAAGATTATGACAACATAATTAACGTTTGTCTCGATACAGAGGATTTAAACGTACAAAAAGCCCCTATTTATCAATACATTAAGCTTATGTTCTGCAGGTATTATATTGAAAAAGAACCTGAAAATTGTGTTGTAGTTACAGATGAAAACGATAAAGCGGTCGGATATGTTTTCGGTGCAAGTAACTATGATGCATATCACAAGGAAATGGAAGAATATCTTATGGGCATATTCGAAATCGAAAACGGCAAATTTGTTCCTGATGCCTACGTTGAAATGTATAATCATTATATTTACAAGGACGAATACCCTGCTCATTTACATATCGATATTTTTGGCAGCCACAGAAGCAAGGGCTACGGCTCGGATATGATCGAAGTTTTTTGCAATAACCTCAGAAACAAGGGCATAAAAGGTGTTATGCTGATTGTTGGTGTAGAAAACACCCGTGCTCAGAAATTTTATGAAAGAAACGGTTTTGTTTTACTTAACAAAAAAGACACCGGATATGCTTACGGTAAAAAACTTCTGGAGGATTAAGTAGTGGATAACCTGGCTGCTGTTTTGCTGATTTTTTCTGCAATTGCCGCAACCTCATACGCTTGGGGTATGCGCGGTACAACAATCGGCGGAGAAAAAGGCGCGATGCTTCCCGGTGCTTTAATCGGGCTCTTGCTTGCCGTGTTCAGCGACGTTCTTATTGTTCGTGAACATTTTTATATATTTTCTGCGCTTGGTGCCGTTTCAATGTATTTCGGCGGTTCAATGACCTATGGCGAAACATTGGGTCTTTCAATGAATAGCAAGCCTGCGGAGAACATGAAAAAAGGGCTTTTAGGTGTATTCGTTAAAGGTTTTCTTTGGTTTGGTTCGTTTGGTGCGATTTTTTCAACAGGCATAAACGCTGTTTGCTATCAATATACAGTTTTAGAAATTGCGATTGTTTTCTCCCTTGCGATAATTGCAGGCGTTGTTTTTTACATTTTACTCAATAAGCCTCTGAAAAAAGGAAGCAAACAACCTAAAATATATTTTTCAAAGACACGTCAGGAAAGCTGGGGCTCTCTTCTTGGCGTCTATTTGGTGTTGCTCGTTTTCGGATTGTTGAGATTGAATACACTAACAATAGTATTTTCTGTCTGTTGCGCTTTGTTTGGCGGTTTCGGGTGGCTGTTGGGACAATTGATACAGATTTATTCAATTCATTATGCAAAAGAAAACATTTTTTTCAGCAAGATATTATCCCGTTCAAATAACGTGGATTCCTGGAAAATTATGGAATGTGTTTTCGGTGCTTTCGGTGGCATCGGAGCTGCAATCAGTTTTATTATTACGTACCCTGTTTTCAAATCAACAGTATTCACTCTTGAAATTAACGGTGGCTTAATGCCGTTTAACAGAACATTATCGCAGGTATTATTCATTATCTGGCTCGTCTTGATTTGTGCGGATATGGTTCATTATTTTATAAAGAAGCCTATATTAAAATCTGATTTGAAAAATTTATTGGATAAGGGTGAAATTTCCCAAGCACAATACTCCGCAAAATTAATTAAGGCTGTTGACGAAATACCGAAAAGATATAAAGCTTATGATAAAATCACCGTATTATCCGAACCTGTTTTATATGGTGTTTTCTCGTTCATTATGATTTCGCTTGGTGGCAGGAATGCAGCAATTGCAACATCAGTTTTTATATTGTTTTTGGTTATTTCCCAGGAAATTGCACTTGAAAAGAAAATCAATAAAGTTTTCAATCTTACAATGATTTTTTTACTTGCGATTGTAAGCGTTTTAATTCTCGTTCTGCAATTAGCCTTCGGTTATATATTTAATGATTTTATGACCCTTATTCTTTACACAGCGGCTTATGAAATTCTGACTCTTATCTGGTTATTTCCTCAAGAAATTAAAAAAAACAGCAACGAAGATGATATTGAGTTAAATTTCTTTAAAAACATTTTTAAGAAAATCAAGTTGTTTTTCAGAAGTAAAGCGCTTATTAAAGTTCACGTTTACTTTATATTCTGCATAATGATCACGATTCTGCTTTTTGTTATAAATAAGAATATTTACTATTAACGTGTATAGATACGGTGATGAGCTATGAATGAATTATGTAAATTGTTTTTACATGTGAATAACCACTCAAAAATTACACTTGAAAACAATAAAACATACCACGTTTATCAGGATGATTCGTTTATCGTTGACGGATACTTCTGCTCCAACACTGCCAAGAAGGACGAAAATCCCACAGGCTTGCGTTTCAGCGCAATTTACCTAAAAGGCAAGAAAGACATCGTAATTGATGGTAACGGCGCTGAAATCATAGTTCACGGTAAAATGACGCCAATTCTATTGGACAAGTGCGAAGATATCGTTATCAGAAACCTTTCTATTGATTACGCCTGCCCTACTATGAGCGAATTTAAGGTTGTTTCCGGCATCGGAAGTGAATATATCCTCAAAATAAACGATGAATGTCTATTTGAAATTGAAGACAACATATTATATTGGCATGGCGAAAGAGATAAACATGGTGAATATTACTGGCGCGATACAAATTCCGGATTTAAACGATACATAAAATACTTTAACCCGAAAAAACAGCAAAGCTATGACTTTAACAGAGATAATCTGACGTTTGAGCGGATTAAATTAATTAATGATAATACGCTTTCGGTTACGTTGAAGAATAAAGATATAACTTTACCCGTTGGCTGTATTTTTCAGTCCCGCAGTATTGTACGTGACCAAATCGGTGCTTTAATTCAAAGATCAAAGAATATCACATTTGAAAGCTTACGTGTTAAATTTATGCACGGTTTAGGTATGGTTTCTCAATTTTCTGAGAATATCAGCTATTATAATTGTGATTTTACCCCCGGTAAAGGCAGAACAATTACCAGTACCGCAGATTTCTTTCAATTTTCAGGCTGTAAAGGCGATATAATTATCAATAACTGCAAGGCATGGGGCGCACATGATGATTTTGTGAATGTTCACGGAACACATCTGGGAATCATTGAAGCTGATCTTTCGGCTAATAAACTGCTCGTACGTTTTATGCATCCTGAAAGCTGGGGTTTTCAAGCTTTTGACAAAGGCGATGCTATTGATTTTATTAAATGGGATACTTTACAGCCTTACCACACACTAACGGTTACCGATTTTCGAAAAATCAATGATACGGATATTGAACTTTCCCTTGACGGAACGTTGCCTGATATTGAGTTAGAAAAAGACGTTGTCGAAAACGCAACCTATACACCAAATCTGTATGTAAAAAATTGTTATTTCGGTACTACTGCTGCAAGAGGTATTTTGTGTACAACTCGCGGTGAGGTTATTATTGAAAACAACGTTTTTGAGAATCTTTGGGGTCCTGCACTTTTGATTGAAGATGATTGCAATTTTTGGTTTGAATCAGGATACACAACAAATATCATTTTCAGAAATAACGTTGTTTCAAATTGCGAATATCATGAAACTGTTTACGGTGCACCCGTAATAAGGTATTCACCGAAGGTCTTGCGTGAGAATGTTGACACCTTCGTGCACGGTAAATTAACCGTTGAAGGTAACATTTTCAAAAATCCGACAACTGTTAAACACAGATTTTTATTACAACATCTAAGAAAAGCTGTAATCAAAAACAATACCTTTGATGCTGAATTTGAAATACAGGCTTTTAACGTGGGGCAAATTATCAGCGAATAGTTTTTCACAACAACAATTCAATTTCAGACAGCTCGATTCCTCGGTTACAAGTAATCTTTTATACAGCCCCGATTCAATCACCCCCAAAATTATATACCGAGTTTGAAATTTCTGTTGTTTCGATTTGCGATATTAAGTTTAAATGATAAAATGTATTATATATTTTTTAATTTTTACAGCAAACAAAAGACTACAAGCCTGCCTTTTCAGGTAGGCTTGTAGTCTTTATTTTCAGGAATACTATTAGTTATAATTCTTTTTCAAAAATCTCAGTAATATCATTGATCATATAATCTGCTAATTCTTTGATTGAATCAACTGCGTTATCCATTGCATAAGAACGGAATTCTGCAATCATATGTGTATCGTTAATATTATCACCAACAGCAATAACATCGCTATAAGTCGCACCGACATTTTCCAAAAGCGAATAAATCCCCTGCGCTTTATTGACGCCTTTCGGTACAATATCAATACATGTTCCGTTTTGTAACGGAGTTAATATATCCGAATATTTTCCCTCGATTTTTTTTACAACCTGTGTTGCTTCATCAATCGCATCAAGATATGTACTAATCTGATTGAAATATGTAATTTCGGGCAGTGTAGCAAGAGTATACTCGCAATCATCCGCATTGTTGCTGTTTTTCACCGTAACAGGGCTTTCTTTATCAATATTAGCCATAGGACATCCCCATTTGAACATATCTCTTATCAGAGGTTTGGCATAAGCACCATCACAGCGTATTTCAAAAATAATTTCTTCTTTATCGTTATAAATAACGGCACCGTTATTACAAACAAGAAAATCATATTCAAAGGGAGTTCTGTCAACCACCTCTTTCAAAGACGGATACCCTCTTCCGCTTATGATACCAAAAAGGTTTCCTGCATTGCGCCACCTTGAAACTGCATCTCTTTTATTTTCGTCAATTCCGTTACGGTTAAATGTGCCGTCATAATCGCTTGCTATAATCTTCATATCTGTTAAAGTATGTCATCAAACAGGCGGAAATTGGATTTGTCTGCTTTGAGCTCCCCTGCCTGAATCTTTTTTATAATTTCAACTATTCTGTCATTTATGGGTGTTGCAACACCGTATTTTTTACCGAATTCACAGACAACACCATTGATTGCATCAATTTCGCAGGGCTTGCCCTTTTTAAGGTCCTGGAGCATTGAGGGTTCAATATCTCTGTGTTTTTTCATTGCAATGGGTAAAAGCATACATCCAAGTGCGCGTTTAATTGCGTTTTTATAATAGAAAAGACCAACAATGTTTTTGCCCTGAACAGGTGCAAATTCAACGCCTGATGCGTGACCAACGTCAATACATTCCTTCATACAACGTATTGCAACCTTCTGACCTGCTTTATCTTCAGAAACATCACCGAAAACACCGCCGACAACAGTACCGAGCCCTGAAAATGTTGCATTGATAAGAAGCTTGGACCAACGTGCACCCATAAGGTTTTCTTCTTCGTGCACGGGACACATAAGTTCAAGAAGTTCTTTAACCATTTTGCTCTGTTTATCTGTGATGCCTTTCATTTTACCCATATGGAAAGAAAGACTGTCTTTATCACTTGTAAGCTCACAAACACCCGGTTCAACAAGCGCAGCACCCCATTCAACTGCACAGCCCATTGTATGGTCTGCCCCGACAATTTCTGCAATACCCGGTTCGGGAATACCGTTCTGCAGAGTAACAATTACACCGTCGTCAGAAAGATAATCTTTAAGCATTGTAACAACCTCTTTATTATGAAGCTGTTTTGTAAGGAGTACAATTACATCATATTTCCCTTGCATCTGTTCAGGTGTGATAGCCTTAACGGGAACTGTTATATCAACAGTACCGATAATTTTTGCACCTTTTTCGTTTAATAATTCAACGTGAGCTTTGTTACGGTTAATAAGCTCGATCTCACCGCCGTTTTTAGTAATAAAAGCGCCAAGAACCGTACCGAGTGATCCTGCACCGTAAATTGCATATCTGCCCATAAATATTACCTCGCTTTTAGTTATGATATTGATAACATTTTAACACATAAAAAAATGTATATCAACAGTTTTAACATAATAAAAAGTAAAATCGTTCGCATTACGAAAAATGCAATGCGAACGAAAAAAATCCGATTAAGCAGAAAAATTGAAGTTAATTTTTCTTTGATTTATTAATGATAACAATAAGTAAAGCCGCAACAACAATGATAAGGAAAATTGCAATACCGATTAAAAGAAACATACCGGTTGATGAGCCGGCATTAGCAGGCTCAGTATTAATCTCGGGAACACCTTTTTCAATAAAAGCGTTATCATAAGATTCAACTACACGGGAAGGAGCTTCAGTTGTAGGTACAGTAACAATCTCTGAAACAACCTCAGTAACCTGTTTAACAATTGTAACCCCCTGTGTATGTACTTCTGTTACAACCTGTTGCACGTGCGAAACAGCAGGAGGTGTATCCGACGTCTGTTTGAGAGCAACCCAACCCCATTTGCCGTCGTATTCAGTTAATCCCCAGTTATCAGAGGTTGCAGTAATATGAAGCTGAACACCATCAGGGATTCTGTAGTCTATTATCGTGTTATACTCAACTCCCGGTCCGTCTCGAAAATTAAGACCACCGTCGGGGGTAGCAACATAAACATAAAAATCCGCCTTTTCAACTGGATATGCTGCTGAATCCGCAAATGCCGGAACAATTGTAAGGAATAACAACATTATAACCGTTCCGATTGTTAAGAATTTTTTCATTTTATATCCTCCTCAATAAAAAATTTTTTCTATAATCTCCCCCGTTAAAAACGAGGTAAAATTAAGACAAAGTGAAATTAAATACGGTTTTTTATTCTCAAATGTTTTAAATTTTGAAAAAGAAAAACCTTCAACAAATAAAACTGCAACCTCCAGAATTATCAAAACAGGTGTATGCCACTCTCTTGCAAAAAGCAATGTTAACAAAGAAATATAGACAATCGCAGGATTTGTAATAATATTTATAAGTGCGACAGAGGAAATTTTCTTTATAGACCTCGCACCCAGAAAATAAGCTATCGGAAGCTCAGTTGCAAAAACAATAAACAGGTTATTTAAAAGTATTTTTACATAAAACATCAGGCACTATCACCTGCTTTTAAATTACGGTCAACCAGCCAATAACCGATAAGCATAAAAAGTAGCGACGCTCCGACGCTTATTAAAAGAAAAGCGGTTGAGAAATACGAGCTTACGCCAAACACATCCGGAATAAAACCAATGGCAAGTGCAAATGTCGTCATACCAAATGCAAATCCATATTTTTTATGAGTTAAATCTGCAATGGCTGTAAGCGTCAGCGGCATTGTCATATTAAAGCAAAGTATCGCAATAACTCCTGCAATCCAGTATTCAAACGAAAAAACAAACAATGTTAAAGAAATGCCGAGGGAAAGAATAACAGTTTTTACATAACCTAACTTATCACCTATGTAACCGCCGAGAGCTTTACCTAAAACAACCGCAATAACTGAAACCAAAGACAAAACGGGTACTGACTTCCAACTGAAATCCATAACCATACCGAGTAAAGAACGGATTACAATTGTAAGCATAAAAAACGAAACAGCAAGCACGGGAATCAGTTGCGGTTTATTAAATTTAACAGGCACACGCTCATTCTCGTTATAATCAACAATTTGTTTTTTACTCAAAAACAGCATAACAATTGTTGCAATAAGCATTATACAGGGTAGCGTCAAAGCAACATATCGACCGCTAAGCTTATATGCAAGCCAAACTCCTAAAGCGCCACTGCTGACAAAAAGTCCCGAAAGCCCTGCTTTAGGCATACTGAACTTCAATATATCTGCACCTGCACCAATATGAAAAGCACCGTTACCAATAGCCGCCAATACACAAGCAAACCAAGGTGAAATAAGCACCGCAGGATATGAAATACAGGCTAAAAAACAACCTACAGCAACAAAAATACGATTTTTATTAACAAAATCCGACAAAATACCAATGGGCAGCTGACCTGCAAAAGCAATTAAATTATATATAACAACAATCTGACATTTTTGAAAAAATGTTACATTGTTTCCGAAAAGTGAACCCGCAACAAGAAAAATTGTTGTTAAATCAACAAGAAAATGAAGCAAAGTATAAACGATTGCCAAGCTTTTTTTGTTAACCATTATTTATTCCTCAAATAAAAATCTACTTATAAATTGTAGCATAAAAATATAGTACAAGTCAAGCAAATAAAGCTAAACAGAATGGTATGCTATCTGCTACGAAACTCATTCTGTAGATTACACTCCTAATTAAAGTTACTAAACAACACAAGCAGTTCGATTTTTTAGTATTTTTTCGCAAATTTCCAAATCCTCGGGCGTATTAATTCCGCGAAGATCATCACCATCTTGAGTAAAATAGGTGTCAACAGCCATACCATTTTTCACCATAAGCTCAGGCACTTCAGTAACATAGTACTCTTTTTGAGCATTGGAACAGCCAACTTCGGGCAAAATTTCAAAAAGCGACTTACTATTAAACACCATAACTCCCGAAAACAGTTCTTTTACTTTTTCTTGTTCCGGTGAGCAATCTTTACCTTCAACAATGCGTTTAAAATTACCGTTTTTATCACGGATAACTCGTGCCCAAAGCTTTAAAGAGGCATTTTCCGCAGTCATCAAAGTGCAGTCAGCTCCGCGTTCAGCGTGCTGCTGACACATAGCTTTCATCTCTTCGTAACGGAATAAAGGCATATCTCCAAAGGTAATTTAAACGTTTCCGTCAAAGTCTTCAAAAGCTTTTGCACATTCCATAACAGCGTGTCCCGTTCCGAGCTGCTGTTTCTGTTCAACGTAATTATATGTGTCACCAAAATAGTTAATAATTTTCTCCTTACCGTAACCCACAACAATGTAAGTGTTTTCTTTATCAATAAAAGAAACATTATTCAAAACAAAATCAAGAATTGGTCTGTTTGCAACCGAAAACATCGCTTTGGGCAAGTCACCGCAAATCCGCTGAAGTCTGCTACCCTTTCCTGCCGCAGGAATTATCACTCTTATAGAATCCATATTTTTCTCCGTTTGTATTTTTTAACTAACCTTTGCATTAAGCCCTTGATTATCGTAGATTTTTTGAAGAATATTTTTTATCTCAGGCAATTTATTCTCCATATCCTCCAAAAGCTTTAGCTGTGTTCGCGCTCTGTCAAGATTCTGACCCTCATATTCAATTTTATAATATGTATCCCCGTTTATATGATCCGTCAAAAAACGAATACCATCTTCTGCGGTAATAATCAAGGCTGAATACGGAAGCAACTCCAACTCTTCTTTTGTCAGAATTTCACCGCAAGCCTCAAGATATCCTCCGGCGTACGCTTCATAGAGCTGCGTATCACAAGCAACCTTTCTGAGATCCTTTTCATCATCCTTTGCAGTATTTGTACCAATCCTCATACTGTCACCAAAGTCATACAACGGAGAAGAGGGCATAACGGTATCCAAATCAATAATTGCAACAGGAAGATGAGTGTTTTCATCAAAAAGTATATTATTCAGATTGCAGTCGTTATGACAAATTCTTGTGGGTATTCTCCCCTCCTCCAACGCCTCGGCAATTATACCGAAAAGTTGGGTGCGTGCACGAATGAAAGAAATTTCATCTGCAATTGCTTTAACTCTTTTTGCGGATCATGAGAAACGTCGATTTCAAAATCCCGGTAGCGACTCATTGTATTATGGAAATTCGGGATAACTTCTTTGATTTTTCCGGCATCAACAGAGCTAACAGCTTCTAAAAACCTACCAAAAGAAAGTCCGGAATAATAAAACACTTCAGGATTTTCGGGAATATCAAGTGAATATACATTATCAAAATAAGTCATCATACGCCAAGCGCCTGAATTATCTTCAAAATAAAGCTTGCCGTCTTTTGTGGGCCGCAAGGTTTGTACATTTCCTCTTTTATGTTTTCCCGGCATATTGAGTTTGTCAGATAAGTGAGCAGTTATTATCCGGTAATTGTTCATCAACGCTTCAACATTCGTAAATACATTAGTATTGATTCGCTGAAGAATATATTTATGCACATTATGCTCGGTCTCAGTCTCAACCAAATACGTGCGATTTATGTAACCCTTGTTTATCTGTTCAATTTTTTTAACAGCTCCTTGAATCAGGAAGTTTTCTGTTACATTCAGAAGATTACACATAATTAAAACGTCCCTATTGATATTATTGATTAGATGATATATCGCTTTTACCAATTATATCTTATTTAAATAATATTTTCAATAATGCAGCAATCAAATATAAATAAAAAATGATATATGTTCGAATGGATACACGTTGTAAAGATGTAGTCTGCGTTTAACAATTTTGTTTGTATTATATTCAACGCTTAAAGCTGTACAAAATATAATAAAACCGCGAAACAACAGAAAGCGCAACAAACAAAAAATCTGAGGCACCTTCCTTACGGAGGGTGCCTCGAGGATGTCACTTTTATTTAGTATTGCCAGTCTATGACCTTTCTTAAAATCATCACAATCTGATTTATTAAATTTGTAAATTCAAAATTGAGTACGGAAAGAATATATGGCTCTGTGTGCACCCAATCCTCTTCTTTAATCGAAAGATCTTCATTATCAACAAAATACCCCGGTTCAAGGAAAGCCTTTGTTTTCATTTTTACATTCATAATATTTCTGCAAGCTTCGCGTAACGCTGTGCCGAAACCAATTGGATCTGCATAATACTGCATCTCCACAGCGGCAACATGCGAAGGCATATTAAGGAGCCAAACACCCGTAAGCATTGTATCATTTCCGTTATACACAGCAAGAACAGGGCTCATATGACCGCTACCGATAAAGTTATTTGAATAGTCAGAAACAACAAACCCATCAAAACCCCATTCAACACGAAGCAAATCTTTAAGAAGCTCCGAACATCCGCCGCACCAATCGGTACCGATTCGGTTATAAGCAGACATAACACCAAAGCAAGCAGATTTTTTAACGGGAATTTCAAACGCTTTAAGGTAGATTTCACGCATTGTTTGTTCATCAGCCCAAGTGAAAATACCAGCTCGATGTGATTCCTGGTCATTCATAGCAAAATGCTTAATCGTAGTAACAAGTCCCTGCCCCCAGGCACCGTTAATTATTTCAGCACCCATTGCACCGGAAAGAACGGGGTCTTCTGAGAAATACTCAAAATTTCTGCCACCCATAGGATTTCTGTGGATGTTAACACCGGGTGCATACCAGATGTCAGTACCAATACTTCTCGCTTCAATACCTACGCTATCACCCATTTTATTTGCAAGGGCTTTATTCCATGTACAAGCAATTGCGGTAGCGCAGGGATAAGCAGTACCGCTATCAGTGTAAGCAATACCGTGGGCACCTTTAATACTTGAAGGACCGTCGTTATCCCACGTTTGCGGCACACCGAGTCTTTTTATTCCGTAGGTCTGATAGCCGCCACGTGTTACAAGATTAACCATTTCATCAAGTGTAAGCTGGTCGAGGAAGGCATCCATAAGGGATTCGTCTTCATACACGTCCTGTAAAGTGATAACACCCGTGCTGTAGGTTACACCCATTTTAGGAGCTTCACCTTCATTAGTTGGTGCAGGATATTTATCAGCATTCTTAATCTCATCTGTCCTTACAAGGCTTCTTGCCGCAGGATACGTATCTGTTGCATTTGCTCTTGATAGAACTGTGAATCCGGAATATGCATCATCAAAGAGATTCTTTATTAATGTACCGGTAACATTATCGTTTTTAATTACAACGTCTTCATCAATCGTATAAATAAAGGAATCAATATGGTCACGTACGTTTTCGCCAAGAATAATCTGATAATCCCCTTTTTCAAGAATCCATGCCTGAGCATCTATTCTGTCATAAGATGCCATATCATTTATATCAAACTGAACTGAAACAACTTCGCTTTCACCGGATTCAATGAGTTTAGACTTTTCAAAACCACCTAAAACGATTGCACTCTTTTCAATTTTACCGGTAAACGGTGCACTGTAATAAATCTGAACTGTATCTTTACCTGCTACGTCACCTGTATTTGTAACCTCAACATCGACTGTGATTTTACCGTTTCGTGTACTTGAGGATACAATTTCTTTCGTGAAGGTCGTGTAAGAAAGACCGTGACCGAACGGATATTGAACTTTATCTTTTGCGAAGGTTTCAAAATACCGATAACCAACGTAAATACCTTCTTGATATTCAACGTAGTGCCCGCCACCTTCATATTCATACGAACCGAAATTTTGTGTTGACGGATGGTCATAAATACTGTAAGCAATTGTATCAGCAAGTCTGCCCGAAGGATTCACTTCACCTTTGAGCACCTGTGCAACAGCACTCATACCAAATTCACCGGGAATCCAGATAAGAGCAGCAGCCTTTATGCTTTCATATTCATCAATAAAGCCCATTTCCATAACGTTACCAATATTAAAAAGTACAATAACGTTAGAAAACGTTGTAGCCACTTTGTCAACCATTGCTCTTTCGTTATCACTCAAGCTAAGAATCTCAGGAGTGAGATCAGTGTTTTCTGCACTGGTTCTGCCAATAACGATGATAGCAGTATCAGAAAATGCCCTTGCATTGCTCATTATGTCATCTGTAAGCTTTTCAGGGTCCATTTCATTAAGTGCGCTTTTGGTAAGAAGCAACTGTGCAAGATTGTTAAAAACGGTACTGCCTGTTTTAAGAATCTCGTTAGAGCTGCAGTATTTATCATAAAGCTCCCTGAGCTCGGTATTATAAGTGATTCCCGCATTATCAAGAGCCTCGTAAAAATACACGGGATCGTGGGTAGCAATTGAGCCTGAGCCTGCTCCCCCCAAAAGCGGAACAACAGATGCTGCACCGAACACGTTAACTTTTTTACCGCCCAGAGGCAATACTTTATCTTCATTTTTAAGAAGAACTATCCCCTCCTGCTCTATCTCAACAGCAACCTGGCTTGACATTTCAATAACTTCATCAGGAATATTTCCGCTAACAGCCCCGGCAGGAACAGCCGTAAAAGCTATAAGAAGTGTAAAAACAAGAATCAAAGCCGTAATCTTATTGCGTATTTTCATTTTGCCATCTCCTTTGCGATATTATCAACTTTAAATACACTATAACAAATAAATTCTATATAATCAATATTTTTGAACAATATTAACAAAAAAATACACAAAAACGGATTAATTTTATTGTTTTCAACACTGTTTTTGAAAAAAACACCTGAAACGCTATACTTTACTGATGTCTAAAACAACAAGCCGACTGATTTCTCAGCCGACTTGTTGTTTTCATATTTGGAAAAATATTTAATTTTAATGAACGTTTTTAGCAAGCTAAACCAAATAACTGAATTTTCTTTTAAGTATTGCAAGGTCTTGTTCGTCAACCGCGCCGTTATAGTTAAGGTCAGCGGCAATTTTTTGTGCTGTGCTCATTTGCTTAGCATAGGCGTCAATATCTGAAAGTGCGGTATACATTGAGTTAATATCAGTTTCAGTATATTCATAGCCGTCACCGTCATAGTCGCCTTTTAAAATGTTATAAACGTCAGTAATATTTCTGTGGCCGTTAATAACAAGCTCCATAATTGAAGCATCAAGCACGTCAATACTACCGTCTAAATCCAAATCGTAAAATAATGAATACCAATAAACATCGTCCGGCTCATCCTCATATTCATCTGAAAGTGTAACGTTGATAAGCTGCTGATAATCATAAATATCCAATTCACCGTCATAGTTATTATCGGTTAAAAGAACCATACTTATATCAACGTAACAGGTTTCACCTTTACAGATTAAAAATACAGCAGCCGTGTCGTGACCGGGCTTTTCAGCCACAATAACATATTCACCGTAAGGAACAGCCGGGAATGAATATGACGTTGTGCTGCCCGGAAGTGTGTATTGATAATACGGAATATCCATATTATTATCATAAAGGGTTAATGTGATAAATTCACTGTCACCAAGGTATGATTCTATGTTACCTTTTATGGTGGTGGTAACCTCTGTAACGTAGAATCTGTCACTTGGGATATATGAAGATGTTGCAAAATATGCCTGAATCAGATAATATCCGCCATCGGGAAGAATCGGCAAATCAAGAGATGTTGTTTTTACATCAAGCTCTGTATATGTATTTGTACTGCCGTTATTAGTGCGAAGAACGAGCCTTACGGGTGTAAAGGTTAATTCCCAGTTAACAGTTAAGGTTTCGCCTTTTTCAACTGCTCCGCCTTCAGGCTGCTTTAAGTAAGAGTTAATACCGCTTTCGCTGAAAACTAAATAGTCAAAATGCTTTTTATAGGATTCTGAATAGTTTGTAAGGTTGCTTGAACCTTCACTTCCGAGAGCGCCCTTACCCGTAATACCGGTACCGAGAGTAACAGTACCTGAACCGTTAATTGCGCTATAGGTTGAGTCAGAAGCTGTGTTGAAGGACCTGAGAAGCATATAACCGCCATTAATGGTCAATGTGTCTTCCGCCGCAATTGCGTTATACTCAGCATCAACAAGCACAATGCCGTTATCCATTTGGAAGCCGTCACCGGACTTAATCTGAATACCGCTGTTTTCCGCAAATATGTTAAGTCTGCCTGCATTTATCCAAAGATTACCCGTACGGACAAAGCGGATACCGGAATTGCAGTTGATTTTAACCTTTGCGCCGTCAAATGCAAGCTCACCGCCAATAAGGTTGAATGCAGTACCGGTACAGTCGATGTTAATCTTACCGCTTTCTAAAGCAATTCTGCCTATAGTGTTACCACCGCTGACACCGCCTGCAACATCGGTCATATTAAGGTTACCGCCAATAAACAAATATCTTGCTAAATCAATACCTGTGTTAACACCCTTAATTGTAAGAGTGCTGTAATCATCAGATTTAATTGAAATTGTTTCGCCTTCACCGATACCGTAGCTTGTGTATCTTTCAAGCGGTGCGGTAACGGGACCGATGGTGCTGTTGCCCTCTGCAACAATTTTAAGGTCAGCAGAGCTGTAAATACCGTAGGTAAGACGGTTTGAAATGAATGTACCTGTGCCCTCATAGTTATAGTTACAAAGCGTCAAGGTAAGCTTACCGTCAACTGTTGAAAGGTAAGCATAGTTATCGGCAGGTCTTGAATCGCTTGTGGGGATACTGCTTCTTTCAGCAAGGTATTCACCCTCGCGAAGACCAACACCGCCAACATAAACCAAAACATCGGATGCAGTTACAAGAACGGGACAGTAAGCCTTTGTGCCGTCCGGAAGAGAAGCCGTAATAATAGCGGAGCCCGCCTGAAGCGCAGTCACGTTACCGTTATTATCAACAGTTACAATATTCTCGTTGCTTGAAGACCATCTGAGTGCATTTGCAAGGTCTTCGGGCATTACAACTGCGGCAATTCGCTGTGTTGTTCCCTCTTCAATGCTGAGGAAATCGTTGCCCAGTGTTAAAGTACCCTCGGGGAATTCCATATTGAAATTATATGTATGTGACTTTGTTCCTAAAAGCTCATCATTTTTATAAAGCTCAATTGTCTGCACAACCTTGCCCTGATACTGATATGCGTGAATATAGGGGTCGCCGTTATCGGCTGAATAAACAAGTATATCGCCCTGATAAGCTTCTGTTTTAGCCTTTATTGAATAACCCTCGTTTATAAGCGCACTGCTGTCTATCGGAACAGCTGAAAAGCTGAATGTAGGTGCAGTTGTGAGAGTGCCGAGGTTTGTTACACCTGCTGCAGCCTCATCTGCAGTAACAGAGGGCTTTTGTGTGCTGAAGCGCAAGGGAAGGTATGTAAAAGTATACGTATGTGATATAGTGGCAATTTCCTTACCGTCGGGGTCAAGAAGAATTACCTTTTCAACAACTCTTTTTGTACCGTAATCGTAAACACTGCAGGTCCATGAGTGATTTGTATCACCGCCACCAACAACACTATCGGAGTACCATACATCAATATCGGTAGTTACGGAATATCCCATATCAAGATACTTGTAATTAAGCTGGTCTGCAGTAAAGCTGAATGAGGGTGCTTCAAATACAAGACCCATATTTGTAATTCCGTTTTCCTTTTCGTAATCGGTAACGGAAGGAGTCTGTGTGCCGAAATCGAAATCAACCTTACTCGGGTCAAGCTCCATTTCGAAGCTGACACCCTTTACACTGTCATTACTGTAAATGTAAAGGTTACTTGTTTTGGTTTTGAAGCCGTTTGCACTTACTTCAACCGTATAGTCACCCTTTGAAATTCCTGAGAAAATATGACTACCGTTGCCCTTGATTATTGCTCTGTCAACAACTGTGTCGGTGCCTTTTTGATAAAGCTTGACTGTTGCTACATCTGTTTCATACATACCGGTAATGTCAACAACTACGGTTTTATATGACTCAAGAACAAAGAAATCAACAACATGTTTTCCGTTAATGGTAATGTTTCGTTTGTAAGGCTCATAGCCATCTATTACAGCCTCAACAACATAATCACCGTTAGGAATATTGGTGAGAGTGAAGGCAGTGTTAAGAGGAAGATTGTTAATATCAAAAGTACCCTGACCGTAAGCCTGAGTTGTTTTTAAAACTGTATTAGACCCTGCTTTATACAGATTAATTGTTATAGGCCTGCCTTCGGGCACACCGCTGATACGTGCGCTGATATCAAAGGCATTTTTCACCATAGCGATATTATGTGAATAGCTTTCATCGGCAGCTGTTATGTTAAGCTCAGCTTCATAGGGAAGATAACCCTCTGCAGTTGCCTTGACAGTATAATTAGCTATATCAACAATACCTAGATAATATTCAGAATTACCGGTTACGGTAGTAGCTTTAACAGGGGTTGAAGAACCTGATTTATACAACTCAACAGTTGTTTTAGTGTTATCGGCAACACCGCTTACAGCACCGCTGATTTCACAGGATTTTACGGGAGTCCAGCCTATAGTGAATGTATTAGTTTTACTTAGAACAATATCGCCATCCTTGTCAACAAGGTTAATGGCTTCATTAATTTTATAGTTATCCTTTGCCTGACCTCTTAAATCAAAATATGCGCCCTTACCTGTTGAAGCGTCAACTGTTGAAGAATGAACAAGTCCGCCGCTGCTGTTATAAACAAAGAAGGATTGTTCAAGCCTATACCCTGCATCAACAAATTCCTTTTCTAACGGAACTGCATTGAAATAAAGCGGATATGTCTTTGCTGTAACAAAGCCGAGGAAATGATTATCTTCACCTTCGGGCATTTTGGGTGATTGTTCTGCAAATTGAGGTGTTGCAACAGCAAATTCCAATCTGTTTTTACCGTAATTTGCAAATTTACTCATACTGTCGATTTTAGTTACATTCCCATTACTATCAGCTGCATAAAATGTGTTGATAGTAACATCAGAATAATCTACATCATCCAAAAACAACTGTTGTGTAACACCGGTAAGTTTATCTGATTCATAAGTATTCTCACATACAAATCGTCCATTATAGATTTCGATATTGTTTTTGTGTTGCATATTTACACTCATATATATGTTTCCACAAACACCATTATGCATAATGAAATCGCCATCACCTAAAACCAATTCTGTTGATATAGCACCATCATACATTGTCACCTTTCCGTTTACTCCGGCAGCAACAGTTGAAACATCTGCACTATCCTTTACAATAAAATCTCCTCTTATGTTGTAGTGATCATTATAATACATTCCACTACCACAAATTGTGTAAGACCAATCCTCACAGTTATATGGTAAAGTAGTATCATTACCAAACATATCACCGTATATATTAAATTTATAAGAATTTAAATCAATTGTAAGACTACCACCAATATCCATCCATTTATTGGTTGGAAATTCATTCCCCGTAACTAAATCGTCATACAATTTCACATATATATCCGGTGACTCAGCGTTGGAAACCGCATCACAAAAATCATCATATGTGTATACTCGATATGGGTCTTCAGCCGTACCCGTACCTGTTGCACCTTCGATGGGGCCGGTTGTTTCATCTGCCGCAGAAGCAGGAATTGCAGTCGCAGGAATCATTCCCACAACCATTATCACTGCAAGCAGTATACTCAACATCTTTTTAGTCTTACTGTTTTTCATTATAAAAACCTCCGTGTTTTTAGCGGTTAGCTTCCAGACTCCAGCTGCCAGAAATTAGTTCCTTGTAATAGTAAATTTATTATCCTGAATATTTTTATCTCTTACAATTAAAAGCTAATTCAGAACGATAAAATTATTGCCACAATGCTGGTGGCTAATGGCTGTTAGCCGGTAGCTATGAGCTGTTAGCCGGTGACTATGCCACTAGGGCATAATAATTCCATTTTCACATTTAAATTATATCACCATACAAAAAATTGCACATCGTACTTTAGTGCAAAAAAGCAAATTTTTACAAAAAAAGCCGCCGTGGCAATAGCCCCGGCGACAATTCAACTTACATTCTAAAGAAAAATTAAAATTTAGCATATTACAATTGTTTCAAGAACTGAATTTGCCTGTTCAAGTGTGCAGTTTCTTACTTCGATTTCTGCAATCTTACCTGTTGAGGTTGCAATAAGCAAATAGTTGAGTGTATCGCTTACTGCAAGGTGCTGGTAAGTATTTTCGCCTATTTTAAGTTCAACAAACTCTTTAACGTCGTAACCTGAAGAAACAATTGATTTGCATTGCTCCATATCAGATGAAAGCTGAAGGTCATCTATCTTAATGGTTACAACTGTTCCTATTTCGGGATTTTCAAGAAGAATTGCATCGTTTGTTGTTGCTCCGCCGTCAACCCAACCGTCGCAAGGTGTAATTTTAACATAACCCTTGGGAGTTTTCATAGCAACATTTTCAACTTTTTGGGTTGTAAGCTTTATGGATTGAAGAACAGCTTTTACTTCTTCAGTTGCGTAAAGGGCTGCATATTCTTCTTCTGAGCCTGAGCCATCGTTCTGCTCAATCTCAATCATAAAGAATTTTGTCTGATTTACGGGCATTACCATTGTAATAGCATTATCAAACTTCTGTCTTACATAAGCATCTGTGCCGTTAATCTTTAATTCTTCATAAAGAGGATCCAGATCAAACTGGCTGAAATAATCGTGCACATCATCATATGCCGAGGTGTTTATTACACCAAAGGCAAAAGCAATGTGATAATCAGTAGCTTTAAGTGCGCCACATTTTTTGTGGATTTCCTGATAAAGGAAAGAGTTGCCCTGATCTTCTTCAGTATAAGTGAAGCTTTCGGGGTACTGAAGAGTTACTGTTGCATCATTATCGTTAGTTAAAGTCAAATCCTTTAAAACTACTGCTGCATCCGTGCTTTCAACTTCAGAAGCATCGGGATTTTCAGTATTGCCTCCATCGTCTTTACTACAGGCTGCAAAACAGCCGATAACAAGTATAAGAGCAAGTAAAAGAGAACCTATTTTTAAATACTTTTTCATTTTCATGTACCTCCATTTTTATAAAATTTAATTAAAGCAAATTACTTATCAGAATGTTGAACTGCCACCGCCGTGACTTCTTCCGGAAGAGCTTGTGTGTGTATCGTTATCATTATCCTTGGGCTTTGCAACTCTTGTAACTTCGGAATTAACAAATACTTCATCGCTGCCTGTGATAATCATGCTACCGGGTCTTGCGTAAACGGACGCGTTAGCCTGCGGTCTTACGGATTTATTACCGCTTGACATTACCTTAGGTACCGCAAAGCCTATAAGCATACCGAAAACAATACTGAGAATAATCCACATGGGACTTACAGATTTATCGTGAGCACCTTCAGCAAGCTCGATATATGTATTGAATGCTCCAATGTAGTCACTATTTGCAAGCTTCGATTTAATGGGTTCTTCAAATTCAGACCACAGGTAATCAGAAACGCCTGTGCCGTGGGTTGAAATGCAAATTTCACGGTTGCCTTCCGCACCATCCTTGTAAAGCAAAATCATACCGTCATCATTATCACCATAGCCATAACCATTATAATCATAATAATCATCTGCATAAGCCTGAGCTGTTTTGCCATCAAGGTCATTAACTGTGATAATGGAAATTTCTGACTTATAGGTATCTGCAAATGTCCGGAGTTTAGCAGTTAATTCAGACTCCTGCTCTGCTGTAAGAACATCTGCATTATCAACTACAAGGGGATGCTCTTTTTCAACAGGAACAAAAGCAGTTGTTTCTGTTGGTTGTGCTGTCGTGGCTGCTGCACCACCGCTTGAAATGATTTTTTCAGCTTCATTATAGTATGCAATAAGCCCATCTGCATAAGTATCACAATCATCGTAAGCGCCCCACAAAGCGAAGCGTTCACTTGTTCCGAACATTGCCTCAGCTTTACCGAAAAGATAATATGAATATGTAGAATCCTTTACATTATGTGTGAAAATCACACCATCTTTTGTATCAGTTGAAGCATTGTATATTTCGCGACAATAATCGGTTGTTGTGCCACTTTTAGAAACGTCACTTGTAATGGCAAACATTACGCAAAAGCCGTATTTAGATTCAATGTTCTCTGCAAGGATTTCTGCCTCTTTCCAATCTGCGTCATCAACAAGACCTTCGTTTTCAACAACGTACATTTTGGTTTCAGCAGATACGGAAATAACAAGCGTAAACAACATAACTGAAGCCAATAAAACGGCTAATACTTTCTTTTTCATTTCCGCACCTCCTTAAAGCAATGAAATCAGGCATGATATTCCGCAGAATAATGCACTCAAGCCTAAGCCGAGCAATAAACCAAATTTATTAACGGCTTTTTTATCTGTGGGGATATCACCCACAAATTTACCGGTCTGTCCATTCATAGCAAAGGTATATTTATCGCCATTCCATGATGTGTTCAAAATCCAGACAGGATACAGAGCGTATTTGTAAAATCCGTTGGCAACATTCATATTAACAGAATTTGTTTCTAATCTTGTGTAACCTTCAACAGTTTGTTTGAAGGCATCACTTGCACTTTCACGAATTCTCTGATTTGCTCTTTCCGTACTGTCTTCTACAGTTACATCGTATTTATCAGAAAGGTAACCCGAAAGATATGCGGTATTGAAATCTACCGCATCATTAATATTGAATGGCTCAATTGACTCCATAAGATCGTCAGCCATTTTGGTTGAGCCATCAACGGGTATGTTATCAAAACCGATGCTGCCGCTTCTGTATATATCAAAGTGAGATGTTTCGGTATAATCATAATCACTGTCAGACCACGTCCTGACTTTTTGACCATGATAGTAAACCTCGGCAACTGCATCGCAAGAGAAAAGCCAATGCGGAACATAAACCCCCTTGATTTCGTCAATATGGTTTTCTTCTTTAAATGCTTTAGGCACAAATTTCTTTGTTGAAATGTGCTTTTTCAATGCTGCCTTAGCCGCATTTTTATCAAATTTAAAAGGAATAACCAAATCGGGACGCAAGGCGCCGGAAAATTGGCCTTTCATAACAACAGGATTGTCACAATAAGGACAACTTGATGCACCGGTTGTCTGGTCGGCAATAATCTCACCACCGCATGAATTGCATATATAAACATTCATTCCGTTTGTTTCGCCATCATTCCAACCGGAGTTGCTTGCACTCCAGTTAATAGCATCTATAACGTTTGATTCAGATGCTGTGTTGTCCTCTGCAGGAATGTCAAATTCTGCGTCACAGAAAGGACATTTAAGCTTCTGTGCACCTACGTTGAATTCGACACCACCACCGCAATTAGGACATTTATGTTCTAATACTGTTGCCAAAAATACCAACTCCTTATTTTAAATTTCACATTTATGATTACTGCACACGAGTGCCGCAATTTGTACAGAATTTACCGCAACCTAAAGGTGTACCGCATTCAGGACAGAAGTCACCACCCTGTTGTACCGGCTGTTGAACAGGCTGCTGAGGCTGAGCCGTTGCACGCACATAAGGATTACCCTGTGGCTGTGTATTCATATTCTGCTGAGCCGCATTAGCCGCAACCTGATTGAAAAACGCATTTACACCAGCTGCGACGCTATTAATTCCTGCACCGGCTGAATGAGTAAGCGGATTGTAGCCGGAACCAAACCCGAATATATTCATAATCTGGGCAGCTATTGTCTGATATTTGTTGTATTCAAGTGAATTTCTGTCTTTAACGTAATACGGATTAAGTGTTATGTTGAAATCATCAAAGAAGGGATTATTTATGGTGAATTTAAGTGTGAAATTATATGAGTACTCATATTTTGGCGGATTATAGCTTATCTGATTTCCTTCCCGATCCCTTGTGTAAATTTCTTTTCTGTTTTCATCAACATCAAGACCGCAACCTGTAACCTGAGAAAAGGGGATTACGTCCGGATTTTCTGCAAACCATTTGTCAGAACCGGGCTTTTCATCAGAAACAACAAAGGTTTTTGCGTTGTCATCAAAATAGAATTTTTTATGTTCACCCAACGTCAATGTCGGATTAAAGCTTTTTAACGCAACTTTATTCTGTTCACGATATTCAAGGTGAGCTTTAATATGTTCAACTGTTGAATGGCGACGGTCATCACAGAATGGTGAAAGCTTTTTTGCGCAGTCCTTACAAAGATTTCCGTCTTCAAGCTTTCTGTTACCTAAAAGACCGATTTTTTCACCACAAACATCACAAAATTTCTTATCAAAAAGACCCATAAAAATTACCTCCGTTTATTTTACTGAGCATCATTACTATCAAAAACATCGCCACATTCAGGGCAGAATTTGGGCGGATTATGAGGGTCCTCAGGCTTCCAACCACATTTATCACACTGGTAAAGAGGCGCGCCTGCAGGCTTCTGGCTACCGCAATTCTGACAGAATTTACCCTTATTTACTGCACCGCAAGAACAGCTCCAGCCTTCATCTGCCGGTTTCTTCCCACCGCAGTTAGTACAGAAATTACCACTTACAGTTGCACCGCAGGAGCACTGCCAGCTATCAGCAGCGGGTGCAGGTTGTGCTGCTTGTTGTGCCTGTTGCTGTTGGTTTCTCATCTGATAGAATTGCTGAGCAGCGTTGAAACCACCGCCCATACCATTTGCCATGCCCATTCCCATAAAACCTGCCATAGCTCCATTGGGATTATTAGCAGCAGCAAGCGTTGATTCTGCCATCATACCTGCCATAATAAATGGGTCGGAACCCGACTCAGCACGATCCTCCATAGCTTTGATTTTCTGAAGATCTTCTTCAGTAAGGGTAATCGGATTAAGAGCGATGGACTCAACAGAA
>JAGASD010000009.1 GCA_017621885.1 Clostridia bacterium
CTTTATCTCATGTTGCTAAAAAACTTGTTCGTGTTATCTACACCTTACAAACCAAGAACATTTCTTATGATTCTTCGTTGATTAGATAACTTCTTGTTTATATCTTTTTCAAAGTCCTTCTCATAAGGGCTTGTTTTGTCATACCCTTTTTTCCTAACCATAAAAATTCTAAAAAAGCACTTGACTTTTAATAGTTAGTCACCTCTTTGGTTGAATATTGTAGCATAAAAACAAAGATTCTTCAATAAAAAACATTGGTCTGCTTGCGGTTTTTAAATCTCTGTAGAAATACGCAAAAATTTTAAATACTGTTCTTGACTTGTTTTATATTTCGTGATAAAATGCAAATAATAAATGCAGAAATACGCAAAATTTTTAAATACGGAGTGCGACTGTTATGATTGAAAGAAAAAAATATCTTGATAAATTAATAAGTAAAAAGCAAAACGGACTCGTAAAGGTAATTACAGGTATCAGAAGATGTGGTAAATCGTATTTGCTTTTTAATATTTATAAGGAGTATTTGAAATCTATAGGAGTTGAGGAAGACTGTATTATATGTCTTGCTCTTGATGATGACGAAAACATCAAATATCGTAATCCGTTGGAGCTGGGGAAATATATTCGTAGTTTGACTGTTGACGAAAGCAAAACTTATTTTGTGTTTCTTGATGAAATCCAAAAGGTTGTTACTATTCAAAATCCTTATATTGATGGTGTTGAGGATAGGATAAGCTTTGTTGATGTTTTGCTTGGTCTGATGAAGCGTGAAAATATTGATTTGTATGTAACGGGAAGTAATTCCAAGATGTTGTCATCTGATATACTGACTGAGTTTCGTGGCAGAGGAGATGAAATCCGAGTCAATCCTTTGTCCTTTGCAGAATTTTATTATGCGTTTGAGGGTGATAAGCGTGATGCATGGCAGGAGTATTATACCTATGGTGGATTGCCATTGGTTCTTTCTAAAAAAAGTCACGAAGAAAAATCTAAGTATTTACAGACCTTGTTTGACACAATTTATCTGAGCGATATTATGGATAGAAATAATATTTTTCACGAGAAAACTATACTTGATGATATTTTAAATATTGTTTCATCTTCAATCGGTTCGTTAACCAATGCAAATAAAATTACCAATACCTTTAAAAGTGAACGACAGGTAAATATCAGTAATTTCACTATTTCTAAATATCTTGATTATTTAGTTGACGCGTTTCTTATTTACAAAGTATCACGCTTTGACGTGAAAGGCAGGAAACATATTGGGTCTCCTTTTAAGTATTATTTCAGCGATGTAGGTCTTCGCAACGCAAGACTAAATTTCCGCCAACAAGAAGAAAATCATATTATGGAGAATGTTATATACAACGAGCTTTGTAATCGTGATTTTGATGTTGATGTGGGTGTTGTTGAATACTGCTATAAGGATCAACAAAAGAAAAGTAAGCGAGCTCAATTTGAAATAGATTTTGTTGCTAACAAAGGTAGTAAAAAGTATTATATACAATCGGCGCTGACTATTGCAGATGAAGAAAAACGTGAGCAAGAGATACGTTCTTTAAAGCGTGTGGGGGATTCTTTTAAAAAGATTGTTGTAGTTAAAGATAACATTATTCCGTGGTATGATGATAACGGTATATTATATATGGGAATAGAGAAATTTTTGTTGGACGAAAGTGCCTTGGATATGTAATGGGTCCTTGTATTGTAAATCGATATGTGATAAAATACAACTAATCAGCCGTGAAAGGTGGAGCTTTATGGAAAATTTTCTTGAATCAATGGAGCTTATTACAGGTACTGTAAAAGGTCTCGAGGCGGTTAACTCCGAGTGCTTTTTAAAGGATAACGCAGACAGACGTCTTATTCCCAACAGAAAAGAGGTCGTAAAGGTTATAAAAGACCTTCAATCCCTGCTTTTTCCCGATTATTTTAAGCACAGCGAGGGCAGTGAAAACGTTCTTTCGCAAACAGAGCTTTTGCTTAATATTTATAACAGACTTGCTTTTCAGATTGAGGGTGCTTGTCAGTTTAACGGTACTGTTATGAACAAAACTCCCCGTCAGCTTTGCGATGAGTTTATTGAACAGCTTCCTAAGGTTAAAAGACTTCTGATAAAGGATATTGAGGCTATTTATGAGGGAGACCCTGCGGCTAAATGCCATCAGGAGGTTCTTATATGTTATCCCGGATTTTATGCTATTTCAATATACAGACTTGCGAATGTTCTGTATAACCTTAAAGTGCCGCTTATTCCCCGTATTATGACGGAGTTTGCACACGAAAAAACAGGTGTTGACATTCACGCCGGCGCTACAATCGGTGAATATTTCTGTATTGACCACGGTACAGGCATTGTTATCGGTGAAACCACAACAATCGGAGACAGAGTCAAAATTTATCAGGGCGTTACTCTGGGTGCTAAAAGCTTTAAGGTTGACGAAAACGGCAATCCCGTTAAGGACATTAAGCGTCACCCGGACATCGGAAACAACGTTGTTATTTACGCTAATGCAACAATTCTGGGCGGTGACACGAAAATCGGTGATAACTGTGTTATCGGCGGTAACACCTGGCTTACAAAATCAGTTGAAAGCGGTAAGGTTGTTTATTACAACGAAAAACCCGTTATGTAAAATTTAATAATTAAAAGAAGAGATGCTGTAAAAAGTGAAGTTTTACAGCATCTCTTTTGTTGCGTTTAAAGCTTAACGGCATCCTTGATTTTAACCTTTCCGATGAAAGGAATTTTTAAGTATCCGTTGCATTTATCATCTTCAAAGGTAAGAAGGATGTCAAAATCTCTGTCGGGAAGAATGGGCGTTGTTGCTTTAGCAGTGAAAACGTCGTCTTCAACGCTTGCCTCAACAATATCTACGGGCATTTCAAAATCTGCACCTTCAAGGTCAATTTCCATACCGTATTTCCCGTCGTTGCAGGTGATGCCGAAAACCGCATCGCCCTTAAAAAACATATTGTTGATTTTTGCTTTGTATCTGTTTGCAGTATCAATCATTTTATTACCCCTCCGAAAAACTGTCTGTAATTCCTGCCGCATAGCGGAGTATAAGTGTTGCATCCTCGGTGCTTATTGCGCCGTTGTTGTCAACGTCTGCCGTTGTAAACTGCTCAGGCACCATTGTTGCGTTGTTTACCAGACCTGCAGCAAGGCAAAGTGCAAATCTTGCATCATAGGATGTTATTACATTGTTGCCGTCGATGTCGCCTTTTTTAGAAAAATCACTGTTTGTAGCAACTACGTATGTGCCCGGATTTTTAGATTGCGCCGCAACAAAAGGTGTGTGTGGTGAGCGTATAAGCTCATAAGCATTTTCGCCGCTGATACGGTAAACCTTCGCGGCACTGGTTACAATGCCCGAGGGCATATGGTTAAAGTTAAATATAACGGGCTTTGCAGGTGTGAAATCCTCTTCGTTATAGGTTAATGAAATATCATAAGCAAGAAGCTTATCATATCTTATTGGAAGAGCAAGGTTTATGTCTTCGGCAGCAACGGGAACAACGTTAAGCTGAACAACTTCGTTTTTAGGCAGTGCGCCGTCTGTATCGATGAGAGTAATGCCCGATCTCACATCGGTAATTGAACGGGCTTCGGTTTTAAGATAAGGTGACGAGATACCGAGCTTTGTTACGTAATCAAGAGCCGCAGAATCAGGTGCGCAGTAAATACCGTCGGTGAAATAATAGAACTTATCATTCTTTGAACCCATATCACCCAGAAATGCATCAGCTCCGATTATGCTTACGGAGCCGGGAATGTGAAGCTCCCTTAAATCCACACAGTTAGCAAAGGCCTTTTCACCTATTACCGCAAGGCAGTCACTCAGACGCAGATTTTTAAGACTGAAGCAACCTCTGAATGCATTTGCTGAAATAGAGGAAACACTATTATACATATTAATATCGGTGATTTTATATGCCCCTGCAAAAGCAGAGCTGCCGATTGTAAGAACAGTTTCGGGGATTGTGTACCAACCGCTGCGCCCGTTAGGGAATGCAACAAGGGTGGACTTGTCAGAGTTAAAAACAATACCGTTATCTGAAACGTAAGTTTCATTTTTTGCGTCAATGTGAATATCCATAAGGTTTCTGCATTCGGCAAAGGTTTCACCCGAAAGTGTTTTCACTGTTGCAGGAACTTCAATATATGTAAGGGCGGAACAACCGGCAAAGACGTTATTCGAAAGCACGTTAACAGGATAACCCTTGATTTTATCCGGGATTATTATTTTTGAACCCTTGCCGATGTATTTTGTGATAAGTACGTATTTGGGATTACCCTTTGGCGCAAGGATATATTCAAAGTCTGTATCAGAAGCGACTGTCGGCTCAGCTTCAGCGGCTGCAGCAGTATTGGCTTCAGCATATGTGCCCTTCGGAATTATAAAGCCAACAGCAGTTATAACAACTGCAATTATCAAGGCCAAGAAACGGTTCTTTTTCAAAGCATCACGTCCTAAATAAAAACTAAATATCTCCGATACAATATTATACAGTAAATAAGCCGTTATTTCAAGTGGTATTTTATGAGATGAAAAGCAAAGCTCCGAAGCGATTGCTTCGGAGCTGTATTGCTTAGAAAGTTTAGTTTACTCAGATAGCGCGGGTAACCTTGCCGGAGCGCAAGCAGCGTGTGCAAGCATATACTCTGCGGGGAGAGCCGTTAACTATTGCCTTAACTCTCTTAACGTTGGGTTTCCAAGTTCTGTTTGAACGTCTGTGTGAGTGAGAAACCTGGATGCCGAAAGCAACCTCTTTGTTACAAAATTCGCATTTTGCCATTGAGCTGCACCTCCTTCATGTATTCTAAAAAAATGGTTCGGACTATGTCCAAACACAAGACAACGAACGTATGATACCACCTTTTGAATGCAAATGCAAGTATTTTTTTCAGAAAATGTTCCTTTTTATGAACTTTCACATAATATGTGCCTGTATTTTCAATATTTTTTTAAAAATTGCTTGATTTTTACGAATAAATCATATATAATGCTCATTGTAACCGAACATTTGTACACTTTGAAAGGGGTTTCACAATGGCAGAAAAATCAGAAAAGAGCAAAGCTCTGGAAACAGCGCTTTCACAGATAGAAAAGAATTTCGGCAAGGGAGCAGTTATGCGCCTTGGTGAAAATGTGGGTATGAATATTGAAGCAATCCCCACAGGCTCAATCGCTCTTGATGCGGCAACGGGTATCGGCGGTCTTCCCAAGGGCAGAATTATTGAAATTTACGGTCCTGAAAGCTCAGGTAAAACAACACTTGCACTTCACGTTGTTGCAGAGGCACAGAAAATGGGCGGCGAGGCAGCTTTTATTGATGCTGAGCATGCTCTTGATCCCATTTATGCGGCAGCATTGGGTGTTGATATTGATTCGCTTCTTGTTTCACAGCCCGATAACGGCGAACAAGCTCTTGAAATCACAGAATATCTTGCCCGTTCGGGTGCTCTTGACGTTATTGTTGTTGACTCAGTTGCGGCTCTTGTTCCCAAGGCAGAAATAGAGGGTGAAATGGGTGATTCTCACGTTGGTCTTCATGCCCGTCTTATGTCGCAGGCTCTGAGAAAGCTTACGGGCGCAATTGCAAAATCAAACACAATGGTTATTTTTATCAACCAGCTTCGTGAAAAGGTTGGCGTTATTTACGGTAACCCTGAGGTTACAACGGGCGGCCGTGCACTTAAATTCTATTCAACAATCCGTATGGACGTAAGAAGAGTTGAGCAGTTAAAGGGAGCAGGTAATGAATTTATCGGCTCACGTACAAGAGCAAAAATTGTTAAAAACAAGGTTGCACCTCCCTTTAAAGAGGCTGAGTTTGATATTATGTACGGTCAGGGTATTTCCAAATACGGCGAAATCCTCGACCTTGCTGTTAAAATGGAAATTGTCAGGAAAAGCGGTGCCTGGTTCTATTACGGTGAAGAGCGCTTAGGTCAGGGTCGTGACAATGTTAAGGAATATATCCGCGAAAATGCAGAGTTCTGTGCAGAGCTTGAAGAAAAGGTAAGAGAAGGTATAAGAAGCCTTATTTCTGCAAGAAATCCCATTTCACGCCGTGAAACGGTTCCGCAGAAAGCTGCAGAGCCCATAACCAAAGCAAAGGCAAAAGCAAAGCTTGATATTGCCGTGGATGATGACGAATAACAATGAAAATTACATCGAAGCCGGGTAACGGCAACAAAGTACACGTTTATATTGACGGTGAATATACCCTTACTCTGTACGATGATTTCTGGTATCGTTCTGGGTACTCCGAAGGTGACGAAATTTCAGAAGATGAGCTTGCTTCCTTGAAAGAGGAGGCAGGCTTTCGCTCTGCTTATGAGAAGGGTGTGAAATATCTTTCAGCACGTGCATATTCAGAGAAGGAATTGTATAATAAATTAAAAATGAAGTTTGACGGTGAGTCTGCCCGTCGCGCAGTTGATAAGTTAATGCGTATGGGTTACATTGACGATGAGGAGTTTTGCCGTCAATATGTAAAATATCTTTTTGAAACTAAAAAATATGACACAAGAAGAATATCTTATGAGTTAAAAAGTAAGGGAATTGACCCCGAAACGGCGGATAATGCGCTTAAAATACTTGACAACGAGCCAATTCAGCGTATTATAGATATGTTAAGGACAAAATACGAAAAAAACCTTGAAACAGAAAAAGAAAGAAAACGATTGGTTAACCGATTTATAAGAATGGGTTATTCATATCGCGATATCAGAGAGGCTTTTTCCGAATTAGATGTGGAAATGCCCCAATAATGAGGTGGAATTATGTCACGAAAAGTAGGTATGATTAGTCTTGGTTGCCCCAAGAACCAGATTGATGCGGAAATTATGCTTAAAAAGCTTACTGATGCAGATTACATTCTTGTTCAGGAGGCAGACAAGGCAGATGTTGTTATTGTAAACACCTGCGGTTTTATTGAGGACTCCAAAAAAGAATCTATTGATGCTATTCTTGAAATGGTAGATTACAAGGATGACAGTCTTCTCGGCAAAATAGTTGTAACAGGCTGTCTCGCACAGCGTTATGCCGATGAAATTTTTGCAGAAATTCCCGAGGTTGATGCTGTTGTGGGTATTGGTGCAAATGATGATATTGTTGCCGTTTGCGACGCTCTTTTTGAGAGCAATGAGCCTTACAGCGCTTTCCCCGAAAAAGAAAATCTTCCCATTGAAGGCGGCAGAATCCTTACAACTCCCGAATATACCGCATATCTTAAAATTGCAGAAGGGTGCAGCAACTGTTGTTCTTACTGTGCAATTCCTTCAATCAGGGGTGCTTTCAGAAGCCGTGCTATGGAGAGCATAATTGATGAAGCAAAAATGCTTTGTGAAAAGGGTGTTAAAGAGCTTATTCTTGTTGCTCAGGACACAACAAAATACGGTGAGGATATCTACGGCAGATTGGCACTTCCCGAGCTTTTGGGTGAGCTTAATAAAATTGACGGTCTTCAGTGGATAAGACTTCTCTATTGCTATCCCGATAAAATTACGGATGAGCTTATCGAAGCCATTGCCGAAAATGAAAAGGTTTGCCATTATATTGATATGCCTATGCAGCACGCAGACGGCGAAATTCTCAAGGCAATGAACAGAAAGGGTGACAAGAAAAGCCTTCTTGCCCTCGTTGAAAAAATCAGAGCAAGAATCCCCGATGTTATTCTCAGAACAACCTTTATCACGGGCTTCCCCGGCGAAACAGATGAAGCTTTCACAACTCTTTCGGAGTTTGTGAATGAGGCAAGGCTTGACAGAGTCGGTTGCTTTGCATATTCCCGCGAAGAGGGTACACCGGCTTACGACTTTGACAATCAGGTTGACCCCGAGGTTGCAAGCAGCAGGGCAGAGGCAATTATGACTCAGCAGTACACAATAAGCGAAGAAAAGCTTGATGCCTGCATCGGCAAAACCTTTGACGTGCTTGTTGAGGGCTATGACCCTTACACAGACAGCTATTACGGCAGAACTTATATGGATGCTCCCGATATTGATAACAATGTAATTCTCACATCCGGCTACAGAATCGACGACGGCGACATTGTACCCGTTGAAATTTTTGACAAGGATGAATATGCTCTTATCGGTGAAGCAGTATGAAGAACATGAATCTGCCTAACCGCCTTACTGTAATAAGAATAATTATTACACCGGTTTTTCTCGGTCTTTTCCTGAGTAATATTGAGCATCACTTTCTGTGGGGATTGATTGTTTTTGCAGTTGGCTCTTTTACAGATTTTCTTGACGGTAAAATTGCAAGAAAAAACGGTATTGTAACGGTTTTCGGTCAGTTGGCCGATCCGGTTGCGGATAAAATTCTTACCACAGCCGCACTTCTTGCTTTTATGCAATTTGACCTTTGCAATATCTGGATAATTATGATAGTATTATTAAGGGAGTTTACCATTACGTCGTTCAGGCTGGTTGCAACGGCTCAGGGAGTTGTTATTCCCGCCAATATTTACGGCAAGCTTAAAACGGTTTCACAGATGGTCTTTTCCCTTGTTATAATGGTTCTTGCCGAGCTTAATGAGTGCGGCATTTTAGGTGAGAGCTTCCCCTTGACTGCAGTATCAAACGGGCTTTTGTGGGTAACCGCTGTGCTCTGTGTGATTTCAGGTGTCATTTATGTGAAGCAGTCAGTTAAGCTTATTGATTTTTCAAAATAATCGGAGGATTTATGGAACTTTATAATTCACTTTCCCGTAAAAAAGAAGTTTTTAAAGAAAACGTACCCGGAAAGGTAAGCATGTATACCTGCGGCCCTACGGTTTACCATTTTGCACATATAGGTAACCTTCGCAGCTATATTATGGAGGATGTGCTTGAAAAGCATTTCCGTTACAGCGGCTATGATGTTAAGCGTGTAATGAATATCACTGACGTCGGCCACCTTTCAAGCGATGCCGACACAGGCGAGGATAAAATGGTTAAAGGTGCAAAAAGAGAGAATAAAACCGTTATGGATATCGCAAAATTCTATACGGATGCTTTCTTTGCAGACTGTGAAAAGCTTAATATCAAAGTGCCCGACGTTGTTGAACCTGCAACAAACTGTATAGCAGAGTTTATAGAGATGGTTCAGGGTCTTATTGAAAAGGGCTATGCATATCTTGCAGGCGGTAATGTTTACTTTGATACGTCAAAGCTCGATGAATACTATGTTTTCAATAAGCACGACAGCGACGAGCTTATGGTCGGTGTTCGTGAGGGCGTTGAGGAAGACACAAACAAACGCAATAAAAATGACTTTGTTCTTTGGTTCACAAAATCAAAGTTTGAAGAACAGGCCCTTAAATGGGATTCACCCTGGGGCGTAGGTTATCCCGGTTGGCATATTGAATGCTCAGCCATAAGCCTTAAACATCTTGGCGAAAGACTTGACATTCATTGCGGCGGTATTGATAACGCCTTCCCCCACCATACAAACGAAATTGCACAGAGTGAAGCATACGTTGGTCACAAATGGTGTAATTATTGGTTCCACGTTCTTCATCTTAACACAAATACCGGTAAAATGAGCAAATCGAAGGGCGAGTTCCTTACGGTTTCTCTTCTTGAAGAAAAGGGCTATAACCCCTTGGCTTACAGATTTTTCTGCCTTCAGTCGCATTACAGAAAACAGCTTGTATTCTCTTATGAGAACCTTGACGGTGCGGCAAAGGCTTACGAAAAGCTTCTCAAGAAAGTTGCGGCTCTTAATCCCGTTGAAAACGATGAGCTTGATATGGCAGCTGTTGAAAAGCACACAGCATCCTTTAAGGCAGCCCTTGATAACGATATAAACACATCACTGGCAGTTACAGCGGTTTATGATGTGCTTAAAGAAAAAACAAACGATAAAACAAAACTTTATCTTCTTAACGATTTTGACAGAGTTCTTTCTCTTGACCTTGTTGAAGGTGCAAAGAAGCTCGGTGAAAAAAAAGAAGAAACAGCAGATGACGATTTCTCAAAATATGTTGAGGAGCAGTTGGCTTTGAGAGCACAGGCTAAAAAAGAAAAGAACTGGGCGGAAGCTGACAGAATACGCGACGAGCTTACCGCGCAGGGCATCAAAATTCTTGATACACCTCAGGGCGCAAAGTGGAGCCGCGAATAACTGATACGGAGAAAAATTTATGACAAGTAAAGAACGTGCAAAATTGCGCGCTGAGGCAAACGGTCTTGACCCTATTTTTCAGATCGGTAAGGAGGGTATAACCGAGTCGGTTATTGCCCAGCTTGAAGATACCTTTAACACAAGGGAGCTTTTTAAAATCAAGGTGCATCTTGAAAGTGCCCCCGAATCACCCAAGGAACTTGCAACAAAAATTGCGGAGGCTACGGGTTGTGATATTGTTCAGGTTATCGGCGGAACAATTGTGGTTTTCAGAATAAACCTTATATTACGCCAGAAGGAAGCCGAAAAGAAAAAACGTCAGAAAGAAAAAGCACGCAAAGATGCTATTGAAAGACGCACCGAGCGCGCAAAAAGAAAATACGGCAGGTAAAATTATGGATGAAGTAATCACCGTTGAAAAAAAGAAGAAAAGAAGAGGTCCCTTTGTTGCAGGTCTTATTGTACTTGCTCTTGCAATCGTGGGTGTTGTGGGTATTGTTATGAACGTTGTTTCTTATATTGAGAAAAACAACGATACAACAGCCGATTACACCAAATATTCCGATTTTCTTACATGGGTTGTGGGTGTAGACCCTAACCCCTTTTCGGATATTACCAAGGCAGACAAGGATTCTTTAAGGAATATTGCAATTTGCACACTTCTTACGGATAATGCGACAACGGGTAAATATAACGTTACCGAAAAGGGCCTTGAAGTGCCTGTTGCGGACGTTGAGCTTTATTATTACAATATGTTCGGTCAGGATAATCCCATTGTCCATGCAAATGTTGTGGGTTACGGCTATTCCTTTACCTACGACGCCGCAAAGCAGATTTATTACGTACCCCTTACGGGGGTTACTCCGCCGTTTTCAGCAAGGATTGAGTCTGTTGAAAAAACGGGCGGTCTCGTTGTGCTCAGAGTAGGTTATGTGGGTATGAACAAGGTTGAGGTTGCCCCCGACGGCACTATTCAGGCGGCACAGCCCGATAAATACGCAGATATTACACTTAAAGAAACCCGGACGGGCTTTAACCTTATTTCGGTTATGACCGTAACAATGGGTGAATATGAGAGTAAATAATTATTCTAAGCAGTAAGGTAAGCCTTGCTGCTTAGTTTGGTATAAGGAGAGAAAAATTATGGATTTTTATGAGCTTATTGCAGAGCGTTATTCTGTAAGAAGATTTAAAAACGAGCATTTGCCAAAGGATATTATTGATAAAATCCTTGAAGCAGGTCACCTTGCGCCTACGGGCTGCAACAATCAGCCACAGAGAATACTTGTTATTAATACCGATGCTTCAATTAAAAAACTCAAAAATTGCACAAAATGTCATTTCGATGCACCCACCGCAATGCTTGTTTGCTATAATAAGGACGAGTGCTGGACAAGAAAATATGACGGTAAAACCTGCGGTGTGGCAGATGCCTGCATTGTAACAACCCATATGATGCTCGGTGCCTGCAGTATTGGCGTAGGCTCAACCTGGGTAATGCACTTTGACCCCAAGGCAATGAGAGAAGCCTTTGAAATTCCCCAAAACATTGAACCCGTAGCTCTCCTTGTAATGGGCTATCCGGCAGAGGATGCAACCCCCGCCGATTTTCACAACCGGTTCAGAGATATGAATGAGGTTGTTGTTTACGATAAATTTTAAAAAATGCAAAATTAAAAATTCAAAATGCAAGATTTCGGGACCTGCGGTCGGCGATTATAAAAATTGCAAGTTGCAAATGGAAAGTGGCAAATTTCGGAACTGCGTTGCAATTATAGATAAGTTTCGCCTCTTAACTCCTCACCCCTCACTCCTAATTCCTGACTGGATTGTCAATCTTTACCAAAAAAATCATTTCAAAATATTGGCTTTTTTCCAATAAAACTATGGAAATAAGTGAAATTATGTGATAGAATGGTTGGTGGTTAAATATACCCAATAAATGCAAATTATTTTTGGAGGTAAATTATGAGCAAAAAATTTGTTTATTTGTTCTCCGAAGGTAACGCAACAATGCGTGAACTTCTCGGCGGTAAAGGCGCAAACCTTGCTGAAATGACTCACATCGGTCTTCCTGTTCCTCAGGGCTTCACAATTTCAACAGAAGCTTGTACACAGTACTATGAAGACGGCAGAAAGATCAACGATGCTATCCAGGCTGAAATCATGGAATACATCGACAAGATGGAAGAAATCGTCGGCAAGAAATTCGGCGACAAAGAAAATCCTCTTCTTGTTTCAGTTCGTTCAGGTGCTCGTGCATCAATGCCCGGTATGATGGACACAATCCTCAACCTCGGTCTTAACGAAGACGTTGTTGAAGTTATGTCTGCAAAATCAGGCAACCCCCGTTGGGCTTGGGACTGCTACAGAAGATTTATCCAGATGTACTCTGACGTTGTTATGGAAGTTGGTAAGAAGTACTTTGAACAGCTTATCGACGAAATGAAAGAAGCTAAAGGTGTTACACAGGATATTGAGCTTACTGCAGAAGATCTTAAAGAGCTTGCAGGTCAGTTCAAAGCAGAATACAAATCAAAAATCGGTAAAGACTTCCCCTCAGATCCCAAAGAACAGCTTATGGGCGCTGTTGAGGCTGTTTTCCGTTCTTGGGACAACCCCCGTGCAAACGTTTACCGTCGTGACAACGATATTCCTTATTCATGGGGTACTGCTGTTAACGTTCAGGCTATGGCATTCGGTAACATGGGCGACAACTGCGGTACAGGTGTTGCTTTCACTCGTGACCCTGCTACAGGTGAAAAAGGCCTTATGGGTGAATTCCTTGTAAACGCACAGGGTGAAGACGTTGTTGCAGGTGTTCGTACTCCCATGCCCATCGCACAGATGGCTGACAAATTCCCCGAAGCATACGCAAAATTCGTTGAAGTTTGCGCTATTCTTGAAGATCACTACCGTGATATGCAGGATATGGAGTTCACTATTGAAGAAGGCAAGCTCTATATGCTCCAGACAAGAAACGGTAAGAGAACTGCAAAGGCTGCTCTTAAAATCGCTTGTGACCTCGTTGACGAAGGCATGATCGACGAAAAGAAAGCTGTTGCTATGATCGACCCCAGAAACCTTGACACTCTCCTTCATCCCCAGTTTGATGCAAAAGCTCTTAAAGCAGCTACTCCTGCAGGTAAGGGTCTCGGCGCATCTCCCGGTGCTGCTTGCGGTAAGGTAGTATTTACTGCTGAAGACGCAGAAGCTTGGAATGCTCGCGGCGAAAAGGTTGTTCTTGTTCGTCTTGAAACATCTCCCGAAGATATCACAGGTATGAAAGCTTCTCAGGGTATCCTCACTGTTCGTGGCGGTATGACATCTCACGCAGCTGTTGTTGCTCGTGGTATGGGTACTTGCTGTGTATCAGGTTGCGGCGAAATCAAAATGGATGAAGAAAACAAACAGTTTGAACTCGCAGGTAAGGTTTACAACGAAGGCGACTACATCTCAATCGACGGCTCAACAGGTAATATCTATGAGGGTATCATCCCCACAGTTGATGCTGAAATCGCAGGCGAATTCGGCAGAATTATGGATTGGGCTGACAAATACAGAACTCTTAGAGTTCGTACAAACGCTGACACTCCCGCTGATGCTAAGAAAGCTCGCGAACTCGGTGCAGAAGGTATCGGTCTCTGCCGTACAGAGCATATGTTCTTTGAAGCTGACAGAATCGCTGCATTCCGTGAAATGATCTGTTCTGATACAGTTGAAGCAAGAGAAGCAGCTCTTGAAAAGATTCTTCCTTATCAGCAGGGTGACTTCGAAGCTCTTTATGAAGCTCTTGAAGGCAACCCCGTTACAATCCGTTTCCTTGATCCTCCTCTTCATGAGTTCGTTCCCACTGAAGAAGCTGACATCAAGGCTCTTGCAGATGCTCAGGGCAAATCTGTTGCAGATATCAAAGCTCTTATCGCTTCTCTCCACGAGTTCAACCCCATGATGGGTCACCGTGGCTGCCGTCTTGCAGTTACTTACCCCGAAATCGCAGCAATGCAGACAAAGGCTGTTATCCGTGCAGCTATCAACGTTCAGAAAGCACACGCTGACTGGAACGTAGTTCCCGAAATTATGATTCCCCTTGTTGGTGACGTTAAAGAGCTTAAATTCGTTAAGAAGGTTGTTGTTGAAACTGCTGATGCTGAAATCGCAGCTGCAGGTTCAGACCTCAAATACGAAGTTGGTACAATGATCGAAATCCCCAGAGCTTGTATCACAGCTGACGAGGTTGCTAAAGAAGCTGACTTCTTCTGCTTCGGTACAAATGACCTTACTCAGATGACATACGGCTTCAGCCGTGATGACGCTGGTAAGTTCCTTACAGCTTACTACGACAGCAAAATCTTTGAGAACGATCCCTTCGCAAAGCTCGACCAGAACGGCGTTGGCGCTCTTATGGAAATGGCTGTTGCCAAAGGTAAAGCAAGCGGCAAAGACCTCCACTACGGTATCTGCGGCGAACACGGCGGCGACCCCGTTTCTGTTGAATTCTGCCACAAGATCGGTCTTAACTACGTATCTTGCTCACCCTTCCGCGTTCCGATCGCTCGCCTCGCAGCAGCTCAGGC
>JAGASD010000010.1 GCA_017621885.1 Clostridia bacterium
GAGGCAAAAAAGTGGCGACCCGGAACGGGCTCGAACCGTCGACCTCTAGCGTGACAGGCTAGCGTTCTAACCAACTGAACTACCGGGCCACCTTTTGGTGGGAACAATAGGGCTCGAACCTATGACCCTCTGCTTGTAAGGCAGATGCTCTCCCAGCTGAGCTATGCTCCCGTGCTTCGTTGTCGTGGCGTTTTGTTACCGACAACGATAGATACTATACACTATTGAAACAGATTTGTCAACAGTTTTTTTGAAGTTTTTTTAATTTTTTTCAAATATTTTTATACGCCTAAAATTGACCTTTTTGCATCCTCTACAATCTGCATCATATCTGCATATTTAGCCTCAATATCCTCAACAAGCTTAAACTGTGTACGAGCTCTGACAAGGTTATGCTCAGGATATTCAGTCTTAAAATAAACGTCACCGTTAATAAAGTCACCTAAAAATCTGATACCGCATTCAAGGGTTAAAAGCTTTGCAGAAAAAGGAAGATAATTGATTTCGTTTTCGGTAAGGCTCTTACCTGCAGCTTCAAGATAACCTTCAACATAAGCTTTGAAATATTCAAGGCTCAAGGACACCTTTGATAAATCTGTTTCGTCTTCTGCAGCTGTATTAGCACCGAATCTGATACTGTCACCAAAATCATACAAAGATGAACCGGGCATAACAGTGTCAAGGTCAACAACACAAATACCTTTTTTTGTGGTATTATCAAAAAGAACGTTATTGAGCTTCGTATCATTGTGTGTTACTCTTACGGGTAACATACCGCTGTCGAGCAAATCAGTAATTACCGAACAGTCTTTTTCACGAGAAAGAACGAAATCAATTTCGGGTTTAGCTTCGTTTTTACGACCTGAAGCATTTTTTTCAAGTGCTTCTACAAAATCTTTAAATCTTGAAGGTGTATTATGGAAATTCGGAATGGTCTCATAGAGAGTATCAATAGGATAATCTGCAAGAAGATTCTGGAAAATACCGAAGCTTAAAGCCGCGCTTTTAAAGTCATCAGGTGAGGTAAGCTCACTGATAGAGAAAGTATCTTCAACAAAGTTATACATTCTCCAACAGCCACCATCCTCTGCCATATAATAATTCATGCCGTCCTTTGCAGGGTAAACAGTAAGTGTTTCACGAGAGGGATCACCACCCGCTGCTTCGATTTTTTTTCGAAGGAAAGCAGTTACTCCCATTACGTTTTCCATAAGCTCAACAGGCATTTTAAATACATTTGTATTAATTCTCTGTAAAAGATAACGAACCTTTTCACCATTATCCAAAAGATATTCAACGATATATGTATCATTTATATGCCCTGCGGTTATGGGTTTATAACCGGTAATTTCACCATATTCCGGAAACGCCTTAATTATTTCCATCATATTTGTTTCAGTTGCTGTCATTTTCAGTTCTCCTTTTTATAAATACTGCAAAACATTCGGGGTTATGAAATCCCGGAGGTAAAGTTGTAACGGGGGAAAAAGCGAGATAATGAGGTATCGCACAACCATCACCACATTTATAGAAGTTAGCTTTCAACTTTGTAAAACTAACATCCTTAATCTTATATAAACTACAAAGAAAATCCTTAGTAAGCGTAACTTTAACACCCCAAAAAGAACCACCGGCATCATTACCTTTAAAGGGTTCAACAATCGGTGTTTTGTCTGTCAACGCGGTTATAAATACTCTGTCATACTTACCTTTACCGAATTCAGAAAGGAAAACTCCTTTTGAATTCATTTCAACATTTATGTACTCATCCCGTCCCTCAACGGGAGCAACAAAGAACTCAAGGCAACTGTCGGTATAAACAGGGTCATCGCGTTTAACACAAACGCTGCGGGGATTTTGTTCATAGCATTTAAGAGTTGTCACCAACTCATCACCAACGACACCAATTTTAAAATATGTAAGAGGCCTGTAAGGCGGATCACTTTCCCAATGATACGACGTTAAGCGATGAAAACATTCATTTTCAAATTGTTCAAAATCATCATAAAAACAAAGCTCGTTATAAACTTTTAAATCCATAATAAACCCTTATTTCATAAAAGATACAATATCATTGGTTTCATCCATAACAGCCATAATCATATACAATCTCGGAATATGGAACGGACCTTTAAAGACATTACCTTTAAGTGAAGTAGAAACGGTATTGTCATAATGAAGATAACCGTACCATTCACCGCATTCATCATCGCAAAAATTCTTTTCGCAATATTCTTTTAATTCATTATATACACTATTATATTTCTCGTCATTAAGTTTAAGATAAGCAAGCCTTGCAGCAATCATAGCTTCACATTGCGGCCACCATAGCTTCATATCCCATTCAAGCTGTACCGGAGGATTACCGTTCAAATCAGTGAAAGCAATAATACCACCGTGCTTATTATCAATACCTAAAGGCAAAGTGATATCAATAATTCTCTTTGCGGCAGAAACAGCATTATCATTTCCTGTTACAATACCCTCAGCCATAATAAACCAGGCAGCTTCAAGTGAATGACCGGGATTAACAATTCTTCCGTTAGGACTGTCAACAAACTCCCCTGCCTTTGTTACGCTTTCAAGAAGAGCGCGTTCTGTAAGATAACCACCGTTAAGAATTTCTTCAAGGCATTCCTGAGCAAAGGGATTGTATTTATCCCAAAGCCCGTCAATGCTACGCATAACCTGAGTTGTAGCAAGCATAATCATTACGGGCGAAAGTGCTTTTGAATCAAGATTATCAGGATTAATTTTGGGCTGATTTTTTCTTATACCCTTGAAACACTCTAATGCAACATTATAATACTTTTCTGCATCTGCAAGAACATTTTCATCACCGGTCGATTTATATAGCTCTGCACAACCGATAGCTGCGAAGGTTTCTGAAAAATAGTATCTTCTTTTCTGCAGCTCTCTGCCGTCTGCGGTGACGGTAAAAAACATTCTTCCGTCAGCATCGGTACATTTGGGGAGAAAGGAATAGATATTCTTAGCCGCTTTAAGGTATTCTTCATTCTTCTCAATTAAGTTGTATGCTTTAGAAAACACCCAGAGGGCTCGTCCCTGAAACCACACACTTTTATCTGTACCGTAAATTTTACCTTCGCGGTCAAGGCAGGTATAAATACCGCCATTTTCATAATCTATGGCGTTGTTGAGCCAAAAAGGTAAAATGTTTTCAATTAAATCTTTTCTGTAATTCATAAAAGCATCTCCAAACAATTAATATTACAACATAACAGACTAAATATAACACAAATATCTGCAAAAAACAACAATTTAATTTATTTTACACATATTTATTGAAGTGTTAAATATTTCGTGATAAAATGCTTAAATAGATGAAAGGGAGTTTTTTATGAGTTTGTGTAATTTTTATTTAATAACAGATACCCACTTTTTCAAAAATTCTTTAGGTGCATTCGGTGAGGCTTACGACGAATTTATGCGTTTTGAGCAAAAATGCTTAGCTGAAACAGAAGCCATTAACAATGCTGTATTTTCCTTTCTTGCCGAAACTGAAAAAACAGACACAATTCTTATAGCCGGTGACTTATCCTTTAACGGTGAAAAAGAAAGCCATATCGGATTCATTAAGCTTCTTAACAAATTAAAAGAAAAGGGAAAAAAAGTTTTCGTTGTAACTGCAGGTCACGATTTTAATGATACATGTTACGGCTACAGTTCAGAAAAGGGCAAATATAAAGTTGAAGCAACAAAACGAAACGAGCTTTTTGATTTATATTATGAGTTCGGTTTCAAGGATGCCATTGCAGTTGACAAAAAGCATCTTTCTTACGTTGCGCAGATTGCCGACGGTGTAAGATTACTTGCATTAAACAACGACGGAAGCGATGAAATCAAAGAAGGCTTTGACAACGAGCAACTTGAATGGATAAAAGAGCAAGCTAATAAAGCTGCAGAAGAGGGTCAGATGATGTTTGCCATGAACCACTACCCTCTTCTTGCAGGTCAGCCGATCCTTTCATTAATATCATCTGCGGTACAAAAGAATGCCGCAGAAGCTGTTGAAGTACTCGCGGATTCAGGTGTAAATCTCGTTTTTACAGGTCATATGCACAACCAGAGCATCAACGAAAAAACCACTGAATCCGGTAACAAATTTTATGATGTTTGCACGGGTTCAATAATAGCTGCCCCTGCAAGTATGCGTTTTGTTACGATCGAAGACAAATACACTGTTGACATAAAAACCGAACCCATCCCCGATTTTGAATGGGACACAAACGGAAAATCCTTCAAGCAGTACCTATCCGATATGTTTGACAGCATGATACTTAATATGCTTGAAGATATGCGTGACAATCCCGAAAGAATGCTACATAAGCTTGGTATAAAAAACGAGAAATTAAAGCCTGTATTCGGGTTTGTTGGCAAAAAGCTAGATAGTATTACAGTTGACAAAACCACCCGTTTACTTGCAGTTAAATGTGATGAATCAATTAAAAAAATGCTTTTAAAAGATTTTATATGTAAGCTGGTTCGTGATGTATTCTCCGGAAATCAGACAATGAAGGAAGGCACACCCGAGGGAGATACTCTTTTAAGAGTTTTAAGAAGGTATAACTTCATTTTAAAAAGAATCAAACTTAAAAACACAGATGGTGAACCCGTTGATTTATTTGAATTGCTCAAGCACAGCGCAGGTAATTACGGAATTGACGATTACAATGCAGTTTTAAAATTGAACTAAAATAACGCGGCTGTAAAACACAAGTCTTTTTACAGCCGCGTTTTAATATTCAGATTCGTTTTTTCAACTAACCTTTTAGTTTGTACTCTATGTTTTTCTTGTATTTATCAGGGGGTTATGATATAATAATTCGGATAAATAAAAAAGGTGATATTGTGAAAATTATCAGTATAATGCTTTCTTTAATAATTTGTCTCTCCTGCTTTGTCTTTCCGGTCAGTGCAGAAGAGAGCGAGGAAACTACCCCCGTGATTTCTTCTGAGAATATTATTTCGTATAACTCAGACGGCACTCTGACTGTTGAAGATGACGACGGTGTGCAGTACGTAGTGTTTATGGTTACAAATATTCTTTACAGTAATCTTGAGCCTTACGTTTCAGAAATGGTTACTTTACACGGAGAAATCGACCCCAATTCAGACAGAATGTACGCATTCGGCGTTGTTGGTCCTATGTGCATAACACAATCTATTGAAGAAATGAATGCCGAGGTTAATTCAGTATTTGCGCTTGCAGAAAAATATAATGTACCGGTGTTTTTCCAGATGGATGATTGCACAAATTATTCTCAGGAGTTTGGTAACGGTGCAACTACAGCTGATGGCGGTAAATTTTATAATGACCCCGAAATGTGCGAATGGGTAGCATTTCCTTCCGAGGGTGAAGAGTGGGGCGGTCAGAGATACGGTATGCTTCCCAGGTGGCATTGTAACTGGAGCGGTGTTCCGTTTGCAACCCCCGGTGGTTTCCCCTGCTACAATTCCGAAAAATACCTTAACTGGTATGAAAAGCAGGTAACCGAGGGCTTTATCAAGCCTTTGATGGAAAACTATAACCGTCTTAAAGCAGAGGGAAAGGGTTATCTTCTTGCAGGTATAAACACCGGTTGGGAAACACAGATTCCCGATTACACAAACGATACATACGCATCTTTGCAGGATTTTGAAAAAGCACAGTATGGTATGCATGCGCTTTATAATATGGGTTATAACGAAGACTCATTAAAAAAAGAAGCTGACGAGCGTTTGATGAGTGTTGATGAGTTGAAAAGAGAGCTTCTTTACGGAGTGCTTGCTGATTACATAGAGTTCACTTGTAAGATGTTTTATGATGCGGGTGTTGAAAAGAGCAAAATTTTCTCGCATATTGTGTCAATATCTTCTTTTCTCGGAAAATGCACCACCGTATTCCCCCCCTCATATGTTTGCATAAATGATTATTGCACTCCCGGTTGGACAATGAGTCCCAAAACCTGTCCCTATGACCTTGATTTACTCGAAAAACAGTTAGCCGAAAACGGCAGAAATGAATATGTAAATGCTGAAGGTTACGCTCATTATGATGACGTTGCAACCTGCACGGCATATTTCGAGGAAAGCTTGTGCGGTAACGCAAAGCTTATAACGGTTTTCGGATACGACCAGGCTACAGGTACTTACGGATATCAGAAATCACCTGATTTTTATTTTGTCAAAGTAACAAGATCGTGGTTAGCCCGTGAAATAGGTCCCGATTATTATTGGAGCAAACGCCCGAGTCTTGTTGCTCAAAAGGATAATTGTAATGAAAACGGTTGCACAGGAACGTACTCCAACGGTTTTTGTACGGCAAACAGTTCTCACTACGAAAAAGCACCATTAAGCGATAACGAGGGTTACAAAATTTTAAATGCAGGTCACCTTTACTGGTTCGCAAATCACGTTAATAACGGTAATACCGACGCAAAAGCAGAGCTCGGAGCTGATATTATTGTTAACACCGGTGTTATTGATGGTTCAGGAGCAGTCCAAAACGGTTCTTTCCGTTCCTGGACACCTATTGCAAGCGGTGAAACAAGTGTAATTGGCACTTACAAGGGTGAAAAATTCCAAGGAACCTTTGATGGTAAGGGCTATACAATTAACGGTTTATACATAAGCACATCCGACAGATACATAGGCTTATTCGGATACAACAGCAGCGGAACAATTAAAAATGTCGGTGTTATTAATTCGTATTTTGCAGGCGGAAGATATACAGGAGCAATTGCAGGACAAAACGAAGGCACTATAACAAACTGCTATAGCAACAGCACATCTGATTGCAGCCGTTACACGGGCGGTATAGCAGGTAACAATACGGGTACAATTTCTAACTGCTACAACGTAGGTAAAATTACAGGTACTTCGAGTAGCGCATTCAGCCCCGCATATTATGTTGGCGGCATAAGCGGTGCAAACGACAAGAACATCGCAAACTGCTTTTATATAAACGGCTGTGCTTCAGCGGCTGACAAAACACAAAACGGTATAGGAGCAGGAAGAAACTCAACAACCGCAGATACAGCCAACGTTACAACTGCTAAAGAAGCGAATCAATTTTACAGCGGTGAGGTTGCATATTTATTACAAGCTGCAAATACTGTTCAAACCTGGGGTCAGAAAGGAAATGTTGTCAATACTCTCCCCTGTGTCTCAGGAAGAGAATTATATGCAGTTGCAAAATACACGTCAGATACAGGTTACTCAATAGCGAGTCTCGGTGACGTGAACGACGATACATTAGTTGATGAAAATGATTATCAAGTTTTTGTAAACGTTGCTTTAAGTGACGAAAACACCGTTGATGATATTCCCGAAAGAATTCCTTTCCTGCGCGGAGATATAAACGGCGACTGGGTTGTTGACGTACTTGATGCTTCTCTTGTTTACAGAATGTATTTTGGTCAATATAAAGTTCCCATACATTTATCCGGTGACTTTGACGGCGACGGTGTATGCACCGATTCAGACACAGAAAAAATAAAGGAAACAATAACCAACAAATATTATGTAGGTAAAGGTCCTCTGTATTCTTGCGACTTTAACGGTGACGGTTATCTGGATGATTGGGATTTGGAATATGCTTATCGCGTTTCAGCTAATGATAACTACGTTTACTTTAACACAAAGTATGGCAGTCACGAAAGACACACCTTCGATTTATATATACCCAAAGACAAAAAGGTTGTGGGCATAGTCCTTATGCTTCACGGCGGAGCATGGATAGGCGGAAGTAAAGAAGGCTACAGACCGCGACTTGAAGAATTTGCCTCCAAGGGCTATGCGGCAGCAGCGGTTAACTACCGTTATATTTGCGACACCGTTGATCTTGACGATATTATGGATGATATTGAACAAGCTGTAGCGCTTATGAAAAAAATTGCAGATTCCCACGGTGTTGAAATTTCCGGCTTCCTTTCTACCGGCGGTTCTGCAGGCGGACATCTGGCGCTTCATTATGCATATTCAAGAGCCGAAACCTCAGCGATACCTCCTGCGGCAGTTGTCAGCGACTGCGGACCGACAGATTTATCTGACGAATATTATTACTACAACGAGGATTTGCAGAAAAACAACGGTATTGGTGACCCTGAGTATGTTGCACAGGTTCTGGGTTGGGCCGGAGGCTACAAGCACTCATACGCTACAAGAGCCGAGGCGAAGGAAGCATTAAGATTCGTTTCACCTATATATTATGTAAACGAAAATACTGTTCCCACAGTAATCAACCACGGTATGCTCGATGATATAGTCCCATACAGAAATGCTGTTGAATTAGATGCAAAGTTAACCGAATACGGCATTGAACACGTACTTAATTCTTACCCGAATTCCGGTCACGGCTTAGATGCAGACCCTGAGAATATGGCATACAATGAAGCTCTTTTGCAGCAGTACGTTGTTAAATTCCTTGACTCTGTTGATAAATAGAATCAACAGAAAATACAGCTTTTAAACCGATAATTAAGAGCTACAAGCTTACTGAAATGGTAAACTTGTAGCTCTTTTTCTATTTAAAAATATCTACTGAGAGTTTAAATTACAGCTTCATTGCAACGTCCCAAGCCTGCCAGATAACTGTACGAAGGTTACCAACTTTAAATGCATCACCAACAATGTGAACATGCTTTGCTTTTTCAGCAACGGGTGCGGGTTTGTAACCAACAGAAAGAATTACGCTGTCAGCTGGGATTGTTTCTGTTTTGCCGTCTTTAGTCATAACAGTAACGCTTGTGTCTGTGATTTCAGTAGTTTTGCTTTCAAGATAAACAGGAACTTTATTTGTCTTGAAGAAGTCACGAAGGAAGCTTGTGTTAGCAAGAGCAACACCGGGAGTTGTGATAAGGTCATCCTGCATTTCAACAATTGTGGGATTCTTACCCTGAAGATAAAGCTCATAAGCAATTTCACAGCCTGTAAGACCGCCGCCGATGATTGTAACATTGTCACCAACGATGCTGTTATCAAGAAGGAAGTCAACAGCCTGAACAGCCTTATCGGCACCCTTAATCGGGATTCTGTTAGCAACAGAACCTGTTGCAACAACAACCTCATCAGCACCGAGAGAAGCAATATCCTTAACTTCGGTATTCATATGTACTGTAATAGCATCATATTTCTTGACCTCGCGGTTGTACCAAGCGATAAGGTCACGGTCTTTTTCTTTATAAGAAGGAGCCGCAGCGGCAATGAACACACCGCCGAGTTTGTCTGATTTTTCATAAAGATCAACCTTATGACCGCGTTTTGCACAAACGATAGCAGTTTCCATACCACCGATACCGCCACCGATAACAGCAATCTTCTTGCTCTTCTTTGCAGGCTGAATTTTGTATTTCTTGGACTGCATTGTTTTGGGGTTAAGAGCACAACGTGAAAGACCCATTGTATCCTTAAGATCTTGAGTATTTGCGTGACCCTTTGAAGATGAGAAATTGAAGCAACCTGCGTGACAGCAGATACAAGGCTTAATATCTTCAATTCTGTCTTCAATAATCTTTGTGATCCACTCGGGGTCAACAAGGAACTGACGAGCAACACCTACACCGTCAATTTTGCCTTCCGCAACAGCCTTAGCACCAACGTCGGGTTCCATACGACCTGCACAAACAACGGGAATATCAACAAATTCTTTAATGTGTGCAACATCGTCGAGGTTACAGTTCTGAGGCATATACATAGGCGGATGTGCCCAGTACCAGGAGTCATAAGTACCGTTATCAGCGTTAAGCATATCGTAACCTGCATCCTGAAGGTATTTTGCAGCCTTTTCGGATTCGGGCATTGCACGGCCGATTTCTTTGTAATCTTCACCGGGCATTGCGCCGTAGCAGAAATCTTTCATTTTCGATTCAACAGAGTAACGAAGTGAAACGGGGAAATCTTCACCGCAGGAGGCTTTAATAGCCTTAACAACATCAACAGCAAAACGGTATCTGTTTTCAAAGCTGCCGCCGTATTCGTCAGTACGTTTATTAAAATATTCAATTGCAAACTGGTCAAGAAGATAACCTTCGTGAACAGCGTGAACCTCAACGCCGTCAACACCTGCATCACGGCAAAGCTTTGCAGTTTTTGCAAAGGCTTCAATTATTTCGTGAATCTGCTCAACTGTCATTTCGGGGCAGATGATGTCGTGAGCCCAACGTGAAGGCTGGGGGCTGGGTGATGCCAATTCGTGAGATGTATCAAGAACGGGCTTTACAAGTGCGCGAGTAAATTTATTTCTGTGAAGAGGAGCAACAAGCTCGGTAATAGCCCATGAACGGCCCATACCTGCAGTAAGCTGAACAAAAAGCTTTGCGCCTGTTTTATGAATTTCATCCATAAATTCCTTAAGCTCTTCAAACATTTTGGGATTCTGCCAGAGCCACTTACCCCAGAATGTATCACGCAAGGGTGCAATACCGGGGATAATAAGACCAACGTTATTGTTAGCTCTTTCGAGGAAAAGCTTTGCAGCCTCCTTATCAAAATGACAACCGCCGAGTTCAAACCAACCGAACAAAGACGTACCACCCATAGGGCACATTACAATACGGTTTTTGATTTCAACATTGCCTATTTTCCAAGGGGTAAACAATGCATCGTATTTCTGATCCACAAAAAACACATCCTTCTAAAAATTTAAAACATAACTGTACCAATACATAATAGAATAAAGAGGATAAAAAGTCAAGTTAAAAAAATATCAATGTATATTATTCGGCAATTTTAAATTTATTCCACTTTTTACTGAGACCAATACAGATTAATGCACCCGCAAACGCAACGGCAGACCAAAGAATAATGGTTTTTGTCCAGCCGAATTCATCAGTAAATACTGCAATACCATAGGTAGAAATCGCGGCACCGATGTATGTAGAAGAATTAATAAGACCCGATATAAACGAAACCTTGCCGAATCTTGAAAAATGAGCAGGAACCATACAAACAAGAATAAGGTTTACACCGTGCATACACCCAACAAGAAGCGCAAGAAGAAGGAGTGAAAGAACAACACTCTTATCCCCTAATAACACAAGAAGAGCTGCAGAAACAGCGCCGATACCGAATACTGCACCTGCACAAACAATTTCATTTTTGATCAGCTTACGGTTAATAAACGATGTAACCGAAAAGCTGAGAATACTGAATACAGGCAAAATAACACCCGTAAGAATCGAAACGGAGCTATCCAGCTTGAACATATCGGATATATACGAAGGTGTCCAGTTTGTAACACCGTCACGCAAAGCACCCTGCAAAACAATTGCAAGCATAACACTCAAAAGAAGCGTTACAACAAACCCATTGAACCTTGCAACGGGTACATCACTCCCCTTTTCAGTTGTTTTATTAGTATTATTAACAACGGAAACGGCAGAAAAAGGCTCATGCTTTTCACAAACTGTTTTCCAGATAAATGCCATAATTACAGCAAGAGCACCGCTTATAATGAATACAAGCTTAACTGTAAACAATTTTATTATAACAGGCGCAAGAAGGTAAACTGCAATTGTGCCCATTGAACTGCCCCAGCTAACCTTAACAACCGCCTTTTTATATGCTTCATCATCAAGACGTGATGAAAGAATCTTAACAAGCGGCGGCCACATTAAAGCCTGAGCAAAGCCGTTAACTGCCCAGAGCAAAACAAGCTCTGCGCCTCTACTGAAGGCACCGACAGATACGTTCATTGCCGCAGTAATAAAGAAGCCTGTAAATATAATGTTCTGCGGTTTGAATTTATCTCCGAGATAACCGCTTACAAGCTGACCCGCCCCATACGTTACAGAACAGACAGTAAGAGCAAGGGCGGCGGTTTTTTTATCGGCAAAACCGCTGTTAACAACCTCAACAAGCACCGCACCAAGGTTTATTCGTGAAACATAGCTCACAAAATAAACCGCGGCACAAAGAAGGGTTAAAAAATTAATATCTTTTTTGTTTGAAAGCTTTGACATAATTATTCCTTATTGTATACCTAATTTTTTCATAATCTCAGGGTCACAGGTATCTGCAAGAGTACCTATTTCGTCCCATAGAGCATCAGCCTTTTCTTTCCATTCAAGGTAGCCTGAAACACTTTCAGGGTATGCATCATAAAGCTTTGTTACAGCGTCACTCTGTCTGAGACCTTTAAGAAGCGAAGCAATGGAGACAGTGCTGATTTTCTTTTTTACTACACCTTTGATGATACCCTTAACCATATCAATAATATCAGCCGTTGTAAGGTTAAGACCGTCATCCATACCGCCGAGAATTTTATCGCTGAAAATAACGTCATTGGCAAACAAGTATTCAGCCTCGTCAGAATTCATTTTAATAAGCCCCATAAGTAAAGGTCTCATTGAGTCAAACTCTTTGCCCTGAGCTACCATATAACGCTTATTAATACTCCACATATTTTTTCTTGTAAGAGCTTCACCTTTGTTAAGCAGCTTTGTAATGACATCAACGGCAATTTCGCCCTGAACAAGCGAAGAAGTGCAGCCCTCACCGCAAGTGGGCTTTGTAAGGAATGCCGCGTCACCCATAACGATAAAACCGTCTTCAACAAATGAATAAACAGAGCGGTGGTAAGGAGTCATACCCTTTTCAACCTTTTTAACGGTATGTTCGGGGAACGTAACATTCTTCATAAACTGAGTGTTGTAAACCTCCTCTGCATATTCATAAGAAAAACAACCGCCGATACCGAACAGTCCGTCATACCCCTCACCTGCAGGTGCAGCCCAGGATTTATACTGCATAAAAAAGCTGTCAAGCTCACGTGGGTTAATTGATTTATCCGCATATTCAAAATAATATAGAATTACATAAAGAATAGCCACGGGATCCAGCTTAAAGTTTTCTACATAGGATGTATCGGGAAGCTTGCGCCTTGCAACAGAGGGAATACCCGAACAATCTGCAACAAGCTTTGAGTAAACCTCTTTTATACCTTCCTTAGTTTCATATTTTGCACCAACAACTGCACCTTTATCGTTAAATATTAAATCAACAAACGGCGCACCGTAAACAAACTCTGTACCCTTTTCTTTTGCGCGATCAGCCATAAACATAATGTAATCGTGCTTATGAAGACCGATAATTTTGGATTTTCCTGCCTTTTTGCGGTATGTACCGTAAGGTGAACACATAGGTGAGCCGTTAAAGCTGAATTCTCTTAACGGGCTGTCTTCATCAGGAATCGGCAAATCAAACCGGTTCATTTCAGGCTCGCTCATATGGAAAATATCATAAGCCCTCGAAACATTTTCAGGTAACTCTTTTTCAAGAACAAGCACCCTAAAACCGTTAGAAGCCATTTTCTCGGCAAACCAACAGCCTGTAGTTGAAGCACCGACAATAACAATATCATAATTAGCCATACATAATCCCCCTTACTTTAAATTCAGTAATATAATACCACCTATTACCAATTTTCACAAGGGATAAGATAAAATTAAATCACCTTACCCCAAGAAAAGCATAAACTGAATTGGGAGGTGATTTTACTAATGAATTGTAACCAATATAAGTTTAATTGTACAAGTATTGCGGTAATTGTAAGCATAATAATCGGTGTTATTGCCGTATTCCTTACACTTATGGGAACGCTTACTGTTGGAACGCCCCTTCTTTGGGTATTATTCGGTATAGCTGTTGGTTTTCTTGCAACAGTACTTTTATCATCGCGTCTTAGCAAAGCCGATGAAAGAACAAATTGTCTTTACCCTGTACTTTCGGTATTGCTGACGGGCATTTTGGGAACAATCCTTTTTTCGCTTATTCTTTTACTGGTTGACGTTGCCATAGCAAGTGTAATCGGTGCAATACTCGTGGGTTTTCTTTTCCTCTTCTTTACACTTACACTCACCACAGCCGCCTGCCTGATAAAATGCCTTGCCGGTTGTAAATAAGAAAAAGCCTCTCGCTGTGCGCGGGAGGTTTTTCGCTTATCGGAATGGCGGTAGGTACTTCACTTACCGAAAACCTTAACACTGACTGAAGAAAAGAAAAAGATACTACGCCAACAACTGTACATTGTATAAAAAATTCTCTTTCGTAAAACGCAATTCTTCTGATCGAAAAAAGACCCTCAGCAAGTGAACTACCTGCCGCCATCCCGATTGGGCGTTATAAATGAGAGTATATTGCACGGAATATACTCTCATTAAATTTTTAATTATCTAAAGCCGAAAAAGCAACTGTCCCGGATTGTATAACCGCAAAATGTAAGCAATAATTGCAGTTTCAACTTATGCAATTGCCATATTAACTGCTGTCTGATAGTCAACCATATCAACTACACTGTCTCTGTTGCTGTCAGCTGCAAGATAGTAATTCCCTTTTATCTCGCTGTGATTGTTGATTTTCTTTTCAACACCTGAAGCATCAAGGGCATCAACAACACCGTCACCGTTTATATCGGCTTTCATAATTACGGTATAACTACCGATAACACTGCCATCATCATACAAGTTATACACCGAACCTGTACCGAAATAATCATTATCGTCGCAAACATAAGATGGTACCAACTCACAGTTCACATTGTTATCAACATAGAAAAATTCTGTAAGATTAACGTTTTCGGCATCGTTTGTGTAAACCAATTTATTTTCGTAGTCAATTTCTGTTTCGCTTGAAGAATACACTTCACAAACGGAGCTGTAAATATCAACCACACTTACAGTATCACCGTTTTCGTCCATATCTGTACTTGTCATTTTACAGTAGTAGTAAGGATACTCTTCGCCTTTTTCGGGATCATATTCGTTTGATATTGCACCTTCAATAAGAACATCATCTTCATTATTCACAATTTTATCTGAAGAGCCATACCATTGGTAAGAGCTGTTAAAACCGCTCGCATCGAAAACAATGGGTTCATTTGAATCAACATCATAAGCAACGGGTACATCGGAAACAATTGAATTTTCCTGAGAAATTTCAAAGAAAGTATGACCGTTTGAAATTGCCCAATTCTCAGCGACACTCCCCTTTGTACCGAAAACCCTGTAATTTCTGCCTGCTGTATTATCAGTACAGCTACTAAAAGTCCAAGGCAATGCAACAACACTGTTTTCAATTACGGGCAAAGATGCTACAGACTGTATTTTGTTAAATTCAACACGTTCAATATATGAATCCTTGAAAATGTCTTCGTTGCTGTTTTTGAGTCCGCTGAGTACAATGTTTTTCAAGGAGATGTTCTTTGCAAAAGCAGCAGAGCCAACATATTCAAGTTCATCAGAAAGAATAACCTTTTCGAGATTCGTGTTGTAAAAAAAGGCGTTATCCAAAACAGTAGTACAAGAAGGTATAATAATTTCTTTCAAATTATATGCATACTGGAATCCACAATAATCAACCAATTTCACATTGGGCAAATATATAGATTCCACCTTGTTACAATAAGAGAAGTCGAGCGAGTACACATATTCAATATTTTCTAAAAAGCTAAAATCTGTAATACAAGTTCCATCAAACGTACCTCCGCCCAAGGAAACCATATCTTCCGGGAAATTAACTCTTTCAAGCTTAATGCAACCCGAAAATACATTTTCATATAATTCACCATCTCGTAGTGACGGTAAGGAAATTTCAACAAGGTTACGGCAATTAGAGAAGGCACTCCTATAAACAGTTGTAACATTCGGAAAAGTTATGTTAGTAAATTTACAACCGGAAAAAGCATATTGAGGAATTAAGGTGAAGTTTTCAACAGGAAGATTGTTGAGCTCACCGCAGGACATAAAGCAGCGCTGTGAAAGATTAGTCAATTCAGGCATATTAACGTAGTCAAGCTTTCTGCATCTCCAGAACGCATCTTTTTTAACAGTTGTAACTCCCGGTGCGTTGATTGCTTGAAGATTGGAACAATTCTTGAATGCGTAATTGTCAATGTAAGTACAGGTTTCAGGTAAAGTTACTTCGTTTATTTTGGTGTTATTTTCAAAAGCACTTTCACCGATGCCCTTTACAGCCACACCTGAAATCTCATCAGGTACGGTCAAAACCGCTTCTGTACCCGTGTAGCCAGTAACATAGCCCTTGTAGTCAATTGACCACTCACCGACCGTTGCGCAAACAGGTATAACAAATACCGTTGCAATCAATGAAATGCAAATGATAATACTGATAAATTTTTTCATAAATACTACCCCCTGATTCATAAAATTTCGAGTAATGCAATAAGAAGCGTGTTTCTTATTTCGGTTCAATTATAAAACACAATTGTTGTAACAACGCAACAATTGTGTTAACATTTAATTAATAGATTTTGTCAAATTTGTCACATTTTTTATGAAAACAAGCACTCTTGTTAACAATTTATTAACAAATTCATTAAAATTGTCACAATTGATACAGATACGCTCAACAAAAGTAAGAAACAAAAGAATTGACTTCTGATTATTGAAAAAGAAAATATATTATTGTATAATAAAAAAATGTAAAATATTCCCGTTAATACGGCAAATTTTAACAGTCAGGAGAATAAAACAATGGATAAATACGCAAGATTTAAGTTTCAGCCCTGTATTCCTTTGGGTGAGGACGGCAGATGCGTAACTGCATCTCCCCGTCACATTGCCCTTTCTAAAGAGGCGGCAACAGAGGGTATGGTGCTTTTAAAGAACGAAAACAACGCTTTACCTCTTAAAAAAGGTGAAAAGGTCGCTCTTTTCGGCAAAGCAACAATTGAATACATCAAAGGCGGTGGCGGCAGCGGAGACGTTAACTGCCCCTACATCCGCAATATCTACGAGGGCTTCAAGGTAAAAGAACAAGAGAATAAGGTTCAGGTATATATGCCCCTTGTTGATTTTTACAAGGATTACGTTGAAAAAGAGAGCGTAAACGTGCTTACAGAAGAGCAGATTAATGCAATCTGGGATGTTGTTAACGCAATGGAATTCTGCACAAAGCGTGACGATATGACATACGACACATTTGCAAAAATGCACGTTACGGAAGCGCTTGTTCCCGACGAGCTTATTAAATCCGCATCCGATTGGGCGGATACTGCAATTATTACACTCAGCCGTTTTTCTGCGGAGGGTGTTGACCGCAGACCTCAGGGCGGTGACTATTATCTTTCCGACCTTGAAAAAGAACTTATTGATAAGGCCTCTGCCCTTTTCAAAAAGGTGATTATCGTTATAAACTCAGGTGCTACAATTGACTGCGAATATTTTGCAGATAATGATAAAGTACAAGGTGTGCTTTTCGGTTGGCAAGGCGGTATGGAGGGTGGCTCTGCCATTGCGGATTTACTTTGCGGTGACGTTAACCCCTCAGGCAAGCTTGTTGATACAATTGCAAAATCTTACGACTGCTATCCCTGCAAGGATGATTTCTGGGAATGCTTTGACCACGTTGATTACTCAGATGATATTTACGTCGGTTACCGTTATTTTGAAACTATCCCGGGTGCTGATAAAGATGTCCGTTACCCCTTCGGCTTCGGTCTTTCATACACAAACTTCCGACAAAGCGGAAAAGTGTGTCTTGAACGTGAGGGTAAGATTTTTGCAATGGTTGACGTTAAAAACATCGGTGATGTTGCCGGTAAAGAGGTTGTCGAGCTCTATTACAGCGCACCTCAGGGAAAGCTTGGTAAGCCCTCAAAAGAGCTTGCTGCATTCAAGAAAACAAAGCTCCTTGCTCCCGGTGAAAACGAAACTCTTGTTTTAAGCTTTAATGTTGACGATATGGCAAGCTTTGACGACCTTGGTAAGATCCAAAAATCTGCTTACGTGCTTGAAAAAGGTGCATATAGCTTTCATCTCGGTACATCAATCAGAGACACCGAAAAGCTTGAATTTGAATATATAGTAAAAGAAGATACAGTTACAGAGCAATTATCCGATTGGTGCAAGCCCTTCAAGCTCAAAAAGCGTATGCTTTCTGACGGCACTTATGAAGAGTTACCCCAAAACGAAGAATTTTATCTTTACGGTATAAACGAGCCCACGGGTGCAGTTGCTCCCGAAAGCCTTGTAAAATTTGACAAGGTTGGTGAAGAAATCTCGTTGGATGAATTTGTTGCTCAATTTACTCTTGACGAGCTGATGTACATAGTTGGCGGTCAGGCTCCCACAGGCGTTTGCAACACAGGATGCTTCGGCGGCATTGAAAGACTCGGCGTACCTGCCGTACCCACGGCTGACGGTCCTGCAGGTTTAAGACTCAATACAGAAACCGGCATCCCCACAACTGCCTGGCCCTGCGCAACACTCCTTGCTTGCTCCTGGAATCCTGACATAGCCTATGAGGTTGGTAAAGGCGGCGGTGCAGAAATCAGAGAGAACAACCTTGGTGTATGGCTCTCACCCGCTCTAAACATTCACCGCGACCCTCTTTGCGGAAGAAACTTTGAGTATTATTCAGAAGACCCCGTAATCGCAGGAAAATTTGCATCTGCTGTTACAAGAGGCGTACAGTCACAGAAGGTAGCTGTTTCAATTAAGCACTTTGCTTGTAACAACAAAGAAGCGAACAGATTCGGCAGTGATTCAAGACTTTCCGAAAGAGCACTCCGCGAAATATATCTTAAAGGCTTTGAAATTGCCGTAAAAGAGTCAGATCCCTGGACAGTTATGTCTTCATACAACCTCATTAACGGACAGCACACCTCCGAAAGCTATGAGCTTCTTACGGGAATTCTTCGTAACGAATGGGGCTACAAGGGTATGGTTGTTACTGACTGGGGTGTTAAGAATGACCCTGTTAAGGAAATCAAAGCCGGTAACGATATGAAGATGCATTGCGGCTACCCCGAGGACCTCAAAGTCGGTCTTGAAAGCGGTGAAATCACCCGTGCAGACCTTGAGCTTTGCACAAAGAGAATACTTGAAATGTTTATGAAGCTTATATAAAACAGGTTTACGAATATGAAAAAAGTCATTTTTTGATCATATAATTCACGGCGGTAACACAATTTTTGTAATGAATTTTGCCGATACCGAAAAAACAATAACACTCGACAAAGAATACACAAATATTGTTGATAACGCATCTGTTGAAGGTGAAATCATTCTTCCCGTTTGCGGATATATAATTTTAGAATAAAAAATAAATGCTACTGTTTTTCGCAGTAGCATTATTTTTATCTGTTCAATATGGGGAAGCCCTTTTCATCCCATAATACCTTTCTTTTTCTTGCACTTCTGCAAGGGTCGTAAAGCGGGTCTTCGTCACCGAAACCGCATTCACACTTAAAGCATTTTTCATCACGGGAATGGTAAACGAACACCCATTCACCGTTTTCGTCTTTAACAAAGGAATTGTGACCCGGTCCGTATTCACCGTTCAAATCAGCGGATGCAAGTAACGGCTGACTTAATTTAGTCCAGTTATTTATATTTAGTAAATCTGCATTCTCATCTGCATACATAAGTCCGATGCAATACTCAGGTCCTGTTGCAGAGGCTGAAAAGGCAAGAAAAACCTTACCCTCGTGTATCATAACAGCAGGTCCTTCATTAACTGGTATATTAACCATTTCCCAAGGGTATTCGGGCTTTGTAAGGAGCATTGCAGGTGTAACGGTTTTCCGGGGCTCTGACGGGTTAATTTCTGCAAGATAAACATTAGAATTACCGCCATTCTGCGCCCACGCAACATAGTGCTTTCCGCAACATTCGAAATATGTCATATCAAGAGAAAATCCCCTGAATGAAAAATCGTCACCGTCACAAGTAATGAATTTTCCTAAATCTATCCATTTATCGTTATACGGGTCGTCACCCTCACATTTTATAATATGGCAATCAATATCCCACACATTGTTTTCACTACCGCTTGCGGCAAAAAGCACGTACCACACGCCATCTATTTTGTGTATTTCAGGCGCCCAGATAAACCTGAAAGCAGTATCGGAATCACTAACATTCCATATACTTTTTTCCCGGGCAACAGCTAACCCATCAATAGTCTTGGCACGACGCAATATAATTCGGTCATAGCCCGTTTTATCATTCTTACCATACATCGGATAAGATGCTGTGAAATAATAATAACCATCATCACCCTTTGTAACAAAGGGATCTGCTCTATCTTTAATAAAAATATTTGTAGCATTGCTCATAATACAACCTCACTTATGAACCGAAAAAGTAAACTGTGGTACGACATAATCATACCACAGAATTAACAAATATTCAATTAAAACAACAGATGAATTAGATACGTAAAATCATACGACAATTTCTATTTTGTCAATTGAGCGTTTACTATACATAATTCCTGCCTGTAATCGCCACTGCCCGTTTCTAAACCAACTGCAATTTTCAATGTTTGACAATTTGTTACATCAACTTTAAAATCAACTTTCCCTGATGTTCTTGTAAAATTCGTTTTTGAAAAAACTAATTTATTGTCAGCATATATATTTATATAATATGTAGAATCAGCGTATGTCGTGGTAGATGCAACAATAGAACCGCTAAACGTCTTGAAATTATTATTCAAGTTATGTAATGAGTGTGGTTCATTCCCATTTCTACACTCATATAAATCAGTATAATAATGTGCACCATTATAACTATTACCAAAAGAATCAACAAAAGAACTACTATGATATTTATATTCATAAGAATCAATAACAAAAACCTCGTTCAAGCCTTTAGGCAACGTATCCGGATCAATCGCACCGCATCTAGAACATTTATTATTAATATAATTATGTCCCAGTGCACTACCCGATGTTTGATTACATCTTTTACATGTTTTGGGAGACACACAGTTAGCAGCAGAAAAACTATGACCAAGCGAACTCCCTGTAGTCGTTCCGCAACGAGTACAAATTTTCGGACTTGTACATGTTGCAACCGAAAAATTATGACCAAGAGCACTTCCGGCTGTAGCACCGCATGAACACTTTTTAGGAGATGTACACGTTGCATTAGAATAATCATGAAGATGTTGCGCATTAACATTAATATTTATTGACGAATTTTGAGATTCTGAAACATTTGTTTGAGCTGAAATTTTTCCATCACCATTACTTTTTATATCATTAACATTATTTATATTAATCTCATTATCCACAATTACATCATCATCTTCATATGATAAAGCGGTATTGTTCTGTGTGTCGTTACTATAAATTTCTGTTGTTAAAGTCTCATCTACAGTTTCGTTTTTTTCCGAGTCACAAGCTGATAAGCACCACAACAAACTTACACACAGCAAAATTGAAACTATTTTTTTTAACATTTAATTACCTCCCTTAATTTGACATTCTGTGAATGTCATATCACATCGGATTATAACATATAATTTCTTCATTGACAAGCACTAAATGTCGAAAAGAGGTTTTTTATGTTTATTAACAAATCTATTGACGGATTAAATAATGTTTGTGGAAAAAATATTGCCGATTTGCGAATTTCTTTATCATTGTCACAAAGGGAACTCGCTGATAAAATGCAACTTGTAGGTATAAATATTGATAAAAATGCGATCCAAAGAATTGAGTGTGGAAAACGATTTGTTACCGATATAGAAATTATTGCCTTTGCAAAAATTTTTAATACCTCATACGATGAATTATTAACAATACCCAAAAGAAAGAATTAAGCAAAAACTACTTGTTGTTCATATTAACAGCAAGTAGTTTTATATTTTTATACATGTTTACATAAATCTTCTTCACTAATAATTCAAACACTTATTCACATAATAATACAAAACCAACGAAAGCGGTGTTGTAATGGCAAAAAACGCAATAATCGGTCAAAGCGGCGGACCGACATCGGTCATAAATTCAAGCCTTGCGGGAGTTTTTCAAGCTTGTGAAAATCGCGGTGCAGATAATATATACGGAATGTGCAACGGCTTACACGGACTTCTTGACAAAAACATTGTTGATCTAAAAAGAACATTGCTCTCAAGCCTTGAAATTGAGCTTTTAAAAAGAACACCGTCTGCATACCTGGGCTCTTGCAGATATAAACTCCCCCATTATGAGAAAGATACTTATATTTACGATAAGATTTTTCAAATTCTGAATGAGCTTGAAATTGAGTGGTTTTTCTACATCGGCGGTAACGACAGTATGGACACTATATGCAAGCTTTCCGATTACGCAAAAGAAAACAACAGTTCAATTAAATTTATGGGTGTTCCAAAAACAATTGACAACGACTTAATGATTACCGACCACACACCGGGCTACGGCTCTGCGGCTAAATATATCGGTGTTGTTATGAAAGAAATTGTGCGTGATGCAACAGTTTACGACACACCGTATGTCACTGTTGTTGAAATCATGGGCAGAAATGCCGGCTGGCTTACAGCCGCCGCCACACTTTCAAAATCTGATGATTGCGAAGGCGTTGATATGCTGTGTCTGCCTGAGGTGCCATTTGACACCGACAAATTTTTAACCAAAACAGAAGCCTTGTTGAATAATCAAAAAAGTATTGTAATCGCTGTATCCGAGGGAGTAAAACTGACAGACGGCAGATATGTTTGCGAGCTTTCCGACGACACAAGATTCACGGATGCCTTCGGTCACAAAAATCTTACAGGAACAGCAAGATATCTGAGTAACCAAATTATGAAAAAGCTTGGTACAAAAGCCCGTTCGGTTGAGCTTTCCACTCTTCAGCGTTGTGCAGGTCACGTTACAAGCAGGACTGATATTACAGAGGCTTATCAGGTTGGCGGTGCTGCAGCAAAAGCCGCATTTGAAGGTCACACGGGCGAAATGATTGCACTTAAAAGAATTTCAAATGACCCATATCAATGCACAACCCAACCACACGACATACACAAAGTTGCAAACTTTGAAAAAAAGATACCGTTAGAATGGATTAATGAAACATACACAGATATGCTACCCGTTTTTCATCAATACGCGAGGCCGCTCATTCAGGCTGAATTAACACCGATATATATAAACGGACTGCCACGGCACATATATTTAAAGGAGCTGTAAAAACTACAGCTCCTTTTTTCACAAAGTAAATTCAGCAATTATGGGATAATGATCAGAAACAACCTTTTCAATGGTTTTAACGTTTTTACATTCAAGTCCCTTACAGAAAATGAAGTCAATCTTCTTTTCAGGATTATAAGACGGATATGTGAACACCCCTTTATTTTCAGCAATAGCATCAGTATCATTAAACCTCTCGTAAATAGGTTTTAATACAGTATTTTCAGGTGATGTGTTGAAATCACCCATCAATACAATTGGTAAATCTATTGAATCAGAGATTTCACAAATCGTTTTAACTGCATTTATCCTTTCACTTTCTTCAAGCCCCATATGGCACACAAGAAAGCAAACGTCACCAATATCTGTTGAAATAACCGCTTTTAATACACACCTTGTTTCAAACCAACCGTCATCATTTTTATCATCAGGGTCAGGAACAATTATTGTTTCGGTTTCTTTAATAGGAAAACGGCTCACAATTGCATTACCGTAAGGACCTTTTCCGTTCACTTTAATTGCCTGTGCAAAATAGCGGTTAAAGGAAAGACAGTCACCAAGAGCGTTTGTCTGGTCGGAATACCCTAAAAGTAAGCCCTTGCCACGCACCTCGTTAAGACCGCACACGTCAGCATTATGTAATCTGATAGTTTCTGCAAAAAGCGGAATATTGATTTTATTCTTTTTATATTCAAGACAATGCTGAATATTAAACGTCATTACATTCATAAAATCACCAAATGAAATTTATTTTTTCTTCACAAGCTTATCAGTAAGCATAAAGCTTATGCTGACAAGCCATTTTATTGTTTCATCGTCAACAGTACCGTCAAGAAAAACGCTTATCCAATAGTTTTTGTTCATGTGATACGCAGGAAAAATTCCGTCTTCTTTATGTAAAGACCCAATCATAAGCGGGTCACATTTAAGGTTTACAACATCAACCAAACAATCATCAGCTAAACCGAATTTTGATTTTTGAACAAGCATTGAAACCGCAAACCATTTTTTGTTTGTTGTATGGCGGTAGACAGCGTGTCCCGGGTCTTCACCCCAAGGATACTCAGCAGTTATTCCGTAGGTTTCGGTAATGTATTTGTCAAAATCTTCTCTGTTACGCATAGTTATCACAAATCAATCTCGCTATAGTTATGAATGTAAATATCAACAAGTTCTTTTAATTCATCAGTATTCGGTTCACTTCTGTCATAAATCCCCACAACATTATATCCGTTTGCTTTTGCTGTAGTTGCAGCATACAAAGCATCCTCAAAAACCCAGGTTGTTTCTTTATCAGTACCGATTGCATCAAGAACAACACCATAAACCTTAGGTTCGGTTTTGGCAGCACCTACTGTAAATGTTGAGTAAATTGCAGAAAAATAATGAAGCATATCAAATTTTTCAAGTAATGCTATAAGGGCAGATTCACCGGTAGCTGTGGCAATCCCCATTTTAACGCCTTTTTCTTTTAATCTTTCAAGAAAGTCGATAATATCATTTTTGGGAACAGCATCAACTAAATAAAGCTCTTTTATATAAGCAAACAATTCATTCATTAAATCTTCAGCTGTTTTATTAAGGTTAAAACGCTCAATCGCAAGAGGAATCGACTCAGAAAGATAAAGACCTTTAAAAATCTCCTCATCCTCTTTTGTAAGCTTTAAACCTATTCTTTCAAAAAATTTATAGCGAATTCCCTTCCAGACGTGCATCGAGTCAAAAAGAGTTCCGTCAAAATCAAAAATTGCACCTGTAATATTCATTTTTCGCTCCTGAATTAAAATGTTTATAGATTATAACATGGGTCATATTAAAAGACAACAATATTATTCCCTTAAAAATAACAAATCCATTATAATGAAGCATTTGTTTTAAGGCAAATATGAAGCAAATTTGTTGCACAAATTCATGAAGCAGGTACAATAGCACCTATGAAACGAGGAGATCATGCGCGTAAGCACACTTCATAACGCAATTTGCTTCATGCACCGCAAGGTGCGCTTCATTGAAAAAAGCACTTCCGAAGAAGTGCTTTTTTCATGGCAGGGGCAGTAAGAATCGAACTCACGACACGCGGTTTTGGAGACCGCTGCTCTACCAGCTGAGCTATACCCCTATGTCTATTAACTTTTTGCTCTCGCAAAACACTACTATATTATACATTGTTTTTTCATTTTGTCAACCATTAATTTTGGCTTTTTAAAATCTTTTTTGCCTTTTTTTATAACTCCGCAAGAATTTGACACAAAAGCTTATATATGATACTATTTATGAAAAAGAGGTGTACTTATGGACTCAAAATCAATCAAGCAACATTTACGATTCAACGAAATCGACTTAATTGAAGCAATAGCAATATTTTTTGTTATTTTTTACCACTGCACAACATATTCCTTTGATTTTATAAGTAACGGAACGTTTCATAATTATTTTTTATACTTTTCAAGAACCATTCTTGCAACTTGTGTTCCGACATTCTTTTTTGCCAATGGTTTTTTATTACTGAACAAGCCATTACACTTAAAAAAACATATTAAAAAATGCATTAATCTTTTAGTAATTATATTTTTTTGGGCTATTATTACTATGCCAATATATTTGATGATAAAAGGCGAACCTATCACCTTAAACGCAATTGTTGTACCTATATTAAATCTTTCCACTGATTATGATATAAATTTATTTTGGTTCCTTGGTGCACTGATTTGTATTTACATATTATTCCCTTTATTAAAGTCCTGTTTTGACACCAACAAAAAAGCATTTATATTTTTTTACAGTTGTTTGTGGAATACTCACCTTAGGCTTTGATTTAATTAACGAAATAGTACTCATAGCAAGCAGGTTTACCGGAACTCTTGAAAACGGTATAGAAGTGCCTTTATTAACTATGTTTAACCTGTTCAGAGGCTCTTATGGCGGAATGTATGGATATTCATTTGTGTATTTTTGTACAGGCGGTTTATTATATGGTTATAAAGAAAAAATTCTTTCTGTCTCCGCTTACAAAAGAAATTTAACTTCAATTTTGGGTATTTTCATTTGCTGCTTCGGTTTATTTATTATGGGCGTTTTGCATTCGCGTTATATAAAAAATGAAATTTGGGATATTGTATGGAACGGATATGATACAATTTTTACGTTTTTAAACGTAATATTTATTTATACACTATGTTTGAATCATAAAAAAGAGTCTAAGTTAATTAAAACAATATCAATAAATACAATGGGTATATATCTTGTACATAATATTTTTATTAATCTATACGCACCTCATATTACAGATATTATGAAAAATATTGGCTTCAACACAGTTTTTGCGATAATTGTACTTTTGCTTAGTCTTTTATTGAGTGTTGTTTTAAAGAAAATACCTATAATTAAAAATATTGTTTAACAAAAAGCAGAAACATTTGGTTTCTGCTTTTTGTTATTCTTTCAGAACACTACTTACAACTTAAATCTTGATTATGGTTACTCACTATGCTATACTTACGTTGTTATGTAATCTATTCAGGGGTGAAATTAATGATTGATATTAAAGGATATCTTCTTTCAGGCTGGGGCGGCTTTGTCGGAATCTGTGAACACATTAAGCTTTACATTTACAGCAACAGAGCCAACAAAATGCAGGAAAAGTGCATTAAACGACTTATGCGCAAAAATAAAACTACGGTTTACGGAGAACTCAATAATTTTAAAGACGTTAAAACTGTTGAAGATTATCAGAAAATTGTTCCCGTTTCTACTTACGCTGATTATGACGAATACGTTTGGCGTATGGCTGACGGCGAAAAAGGTCTTATTACAAACATGTACGTAAGACGCTTTACTGAATCTTCAGGTAGTACAGGTAAACAGAAACTTGTGCCTTTGTCATATTGGGCAGAGTGGGTTTGCCAATGCTTCAGCTTCAGCGCACCCGTTGGATGTGCCGTGAAATGGTTTGCAAAAAAAGGCAGACCGCTTCCACCTCAAAAAGGTCTTTTAACTGCAGAAACAAGTTGGAGAAATGTTCCCGGTGGCACAATCAGTTGTCTTTCCTCCATCCCCCTTTTAAACATCCGTCCCCTTGTACCCATTTTTACAACTTCGCCAAAAGAGGTACTCTTTCCCACCTCCGGTGAAGATATGGATATGCATTACCTCAAACTGCGTTTTGCATTACCTGACAAAAAGACAAGCTATCTTGGTACTATTTTCATCACAACACTTGAATCTATGTTCTTTTATATGGAAGAAAATTGGGAAATGCTTTGTGATGATATCGAAAAAGGCATTATAAACGACAGTATTAAAATGCCTGAGGAGCTCCGCAAAAAGTACAACAAAAAATTAAAACCCAACCCCAAAAGAGCCGCAGAATTGCGTGAAGAATTCAAAAAAGGCTTCGATGACTCCCCCATAATTCCCCGTATCTGGCCCAACGTTGGTTGGATGTACGGAATGGGCACAGGCACGTTATCCTTCTATGCAAAAAAGTTAAGAAGATATATCGGTGAAGATATTCCTATGCACTATCTTGGTTATACTGCAACAGAAGCATTTATGGCTGTCCCCATTGAGTTTAACTCTTACGAATATGTTTTACTTCCAAACAACGGTTTTTATGAATTCCGTCCGTTAGACCGGGAGGGCTACGATAATCTTCTTACCATAAAAGATCTTGAGGTTGGTAAAGAGTACGAAATCGTTCTTACTAATATGAGCGGATTCTACCGTTACAGAATTGAAGATGTTATAAAGGTTACGGGATATTATCACCAGTCCCCAAAAATCACTTTCTGTTACAGATTAAATCAGGTTGCTAACATCAGCGGTGAAAAGGTAAGCTCACTCGCATTTGATGAAATTGTTGCAAATCTCTCGGAAATGATGGATGATTTATACATAGGCTACAGTATTTATCCCGACAGAACAACATCACCCGGTCATTATGTTCTTCTTGTTGAAACGGCAGAACCCGTAAACGAAGAGAAAAAAGCAAGATACAATGAGGCATTTGAAAAAATGCTTTGTAAAGGTAACGTTAGTGTTGAACCCCTTATTAAAAGCGGTGCTTTAGGTCACTGTGAGGTTAAATTCTTAAAACACGGCACTTATGACGCATACCGCGAGGTTTTGCGCTCAAGAGGTGCAAATCTTAACCAGGTAAAGCCCTTAAAAGTTATTGACACAGATGAGAAAAAAGACTTTTTCTTCTCATACATTGAAGACTAAGGTGATTTAATTGTCAATTAAATTTGATAAAGAAAAAGAAAAATTATCATTAAAAAATAAGGGTATTACGGATGATAAGGTTATCAAAGACTTAATTACATTAAAAGAAAACACTCCGCATCTTTTAAAATCAAAAATACCTTGCGAAATGTACGATAAAATCAACCTTATGTGCCGTAAGTATATGGACAGAATGGCTCGATTTGAAGTAGATTATGATTTTATTGTTGATGAAAAGTCTTTTAAAAACGTAGCAATTTGCTTTCTTGAGTGTGCTCCGTTTATGCACTCAAAGGTTATTAATCATCCTGTAAACCCTTATTGGAAAGTCTGCGATTATCACATAGACGATACGGTGATAGTTAAAGCTGTTGATGATATAAAAAAAGCCCGTGAAGAATTCTTTTCACAAAGCATTCCCCTCTCAAGCAACGTTCAGATAAGAATAGGTTTGTTTTACTGCGAAAATAAAACATACATCTGTTTTATCTGGAATCATATGGGCTTTGACGGAGGAGGTTATAAGGCTTTCTGGACTGATTTTTGCCAAAATTATTCTGAATATGTCTTATATGGTAAATCCCCCGTTAATTTTTCAACAGGTTTAAGAAATTACGACCGCATCTACAAAGACATGGAGCCTGATTTCGCGAAGAAGGCTAAAAAACAGTTAGCAAACGTTTCACCTAAAGACAAACACATTTTACCCTTTGAAAACCGTAACAAAGAAGAGAACGTTATAATTGTTTCAAGAGAAGTTTCTGAAGGAACTTTTTCTAAGGTTATAGAAAAAGCAAAATCAGTGGGCGCAACTGTCAACGACGTGCTTTTAAGCGCTTATATCAATGCATTCGGCAAAGTCACGGGAATGAGAGATGACGAAGGAATAAGCGTCGCCTGTGCTACTGATTTAAGACGTCACCTTAAAGATTCAACCGATATCGGCTACACAAACCACGTATCGTTTATACATTGTGCAATTGAAAGTAAAGGCAAAGATATCCGCGAAACCTTAAATAACGTTTCTGCAAAAACGAAGGAATTAAAAAAAGACCCTTATATAGGTCTTCATGGTATTCCCCTTTTGAATTTTGCCTATAAAAGTATGTTTTACATTCAAGCGGAGGCCATTGTAAAGCTTTTTTACAAAAACCCCACTCTTTCAGTAAGCAACGTCGGCGCTATTAATACAAATGCATTTTCATTAGCAAATAATCCACCCTTCTCCGCATTTGTTGCAGGCGCGGCAAAAAACAAGCCTTGCGCTGTAATGACAGCGTTAACAATAAACGGAAAGCTCAATGCATCAATGTGTCTGCGAGGAAATGAAAACGATAAAGAATTACTTGAAAGATTCTTTACCGAGTTCAAAAAATCAATTGAATCACTTGCATAAAATTACCCTCCGACTTTGAGTCGGAGGGCGTTTTTTATTAATCCTTTGTAAGTTCGCGAATATATCTTTTGAAGAACGCCACACCGTCTTCAAGAGAGCTTACGGGGATTCTTTCATTTGTGCCGTGAGTTGTAAGTAAAAGTCCTGTTGTCATAAGGAATGGTGAATAACGGTAAATGTTATCACAAACGTCCTCGTACTGACGGGCATCCGTACCACCCATAACAAGGTAAGGCGCAACAATAGCCTTGGGATCCATTGATTTACAGATTTTTGAAATTACGTTAAACGCTCTTGAATCAGTGGGTGAAATCTTTGAAGGATTTTTACCTCCGAGAAGCTTAACTTCTGCTTTAGGACCTGCATATTTTCTGATATGTGCTTCAACATCCTCGACTGTCTGTCCGGGCATAATGCGGAAATTTGCAACAACAGAAGCCTTTTGAGGAAGCACGTTTGGAGCAGGACTGCCGTTTGCCATTGTAACAGCAGTTGTTGTGCGCATCATAGATGCTACCGGAGGAATGTTTGAACAAATCCCTGTAATAAGGGGTTTAAGAATGGGCAAATTAGATGCAATGCATCTTACAGGATAAGTTGTATTTTTACCAATCTCTGTGAAAAGCGAAGTAAGCTGAGGAGTAAGCTCTGCTTTGAACTGATGATTTTCAAGGTTACAAACAATTTTTGAAAGCTGACCTAACGCACTGTGCTTGGATGGCTGAGAGGAATGACCGCCCTTTGCGTTAACAGATATTTCAAAGTCAACGTGACCTTTTTCTGCAATACCCACACCTGCAAGATGACCGTCGATGACCTTATCAACCTTAACAGAAAGGATTGCTCCACCTTCATCAATAACGCTGTCAAGTCTGATTCCGCGTTCTTTGAACCACTGCATCATACAAGTTGCACCGCATGCTTCGCCCTCTGCCATAACCTCTTCATTATGACCAAAGCAAAGGTAAATATCTCTTTCAGGCACGTAACCTTCTTCAAGAAGGGTTTCAACGGCTTCCATTACAGCAATAAGGTGATTTTTGATATCAAGAGCACCTCTGCCCCAAATATAACCGTCTGCAACGTCACCGCTAAAGGGACCATGCTCCCAATCATCTTCAGTACCGGGAGTTACAGGAACAACATCCTGGTGAGCAAGAAGGCATATCGGCTCTTTTTCCGGATATTCACTCTTCCAATGGTACATAAGGCTACGGGTTGAGATAATCTGAAGCTCAAGCTTTTCATGAATAAGCGGATATGCATCTTTAAGAAATGCATGAAATTCATCAAACTTGGACCAATCAACAACGCTTTCATCAACATTGCAGATTGTCGGAATCTGAATTGCTTTTGATAAATTTTTGATGTATCTGTCAAGGTCAACCTTTTCGGGCGCGAGACTCTCTGTTGCCTCAACGGGTTTTGCTTTAAAGGTTGTTGCGGCTCTGACCATACTTACGCCAACACTCGTTGCCGCAGCGGCACCGAGACCCGCTAAAACAGCTTTAGTTGATTTTTTCATAATAAACGCTCCTTTGCATTTATATAAATTGAGAATTAAATATTTTAGAACAATGACATCTGATCGCTGTCGGGCAGATCACCGAAAGCACCGCAGGCTTTAAGCACTGCAACAGTAGACCTACCTGCACCTGAACGGATTTCAAAATCTTCAATTGATGAAAATTCTGCGCCGCCGTCATTTTTAGCATTAGCAAGCTGAACAGCAGCCGCATCACCAACACCTGCAAGAGCAGAAAACGGCATTCTTATTTTTCCGTCCTCGGGCTCGTATGAATGAGCAGATGATTTATAAATATCAATGGGTAAAAACTCAATACCGCGCGCCATCGCCTCGTGAACAATAAGCATAATTGTTTCTTTATCCTTTTCGGCAGCAGAAGCCTCTTTGCCTTTGGCTTTAATCATCTGAAGAAGTGTTTTAACTGCAGCCTTACCCTTTGACATAGACTCTGCATCCACATCACCGCCACGCACTGTAAGATATGCACAGTAATACTCAAGCGGATAATAAACCTTAAACCAAGCAAGGCGCAAGGAAGCAATAATATATGCTGCCGCGTGGGCTTTGGGGAACATATACTGAATTTTTTTACAGGAATCAATATACCATTCGGGGACACCGTGTTCACGCATCATAGCCTCTTGCTCAGGCTTCAGCTGTTTGTTCTTTTTACGTACGTCTTCCATAATATCGAAAGCGTGCTTCGGTTCAAGCCCTTTATGAAGCAAATAAACCATAATACTGTCACGAGTACCGATAACCTCTGAAATTGTACATATACCCTCTTTGATGAGGTCCTGGGCATTACCGAGCCAAACGGCAGTACCATGAGAAAGGCCTGCAATCTGAATAAGGTCAGCAAAGGTCTGAGGTCTTGCTTCAAGAAGCATTCCTTTAGTGAAATCCGTACCCATTTCAGGAATTGAAAGTGTACCGGTAGGCCAACCAATGTCTTCCTCGGTTACACCCAACGGCTCAGGTGAAGTACAAAGCTCATAAAGCTTTCGGTCACTGATGTCAATATCAAGAACATCAATACCCGTCAAGTCGGTTAAATGCTTGTAAATGGTAGGCACATCGTGACCAAGCTCATCAAGCTTCAGCAATGTGTCATGCATAGAGTTAAAGTCAAAGTGGGTTGTAATAATGTCTTTTGTAACGTCATCAGCAGGACGCTGAACAGGTGTAAAATCCTCAACCTCGTAGGTATTGGGAACAACAACCATACCGCCCGGATGCTGACCCGTTGTTCTTTTAACACCTGTACAACCAAGAGTCAATCGGTCAATCTCTGCTTTAGTTATTGAAAGACCACGTTCTTCAACATATTTTTTAACAAAGCCGTAAGCGGTTTTTTCTGCGACACCAGAAATGGTACCTGCTTTGAAAACGTACGCCTTACCGAAAAGCTCTTCTGTATACCTGTGTGACTGGCTCTGATATTCACCTGCAAAGTTAAGGTCGATATCAGGTGATTTATCACCGAAGAAGCCAAGGAAGGTTTCAAAAGGAATTTCGTGACCGTCACGAACTAACTGTGTGCCGCATTCAGGGCACATTTTTACAGGTAAGTCAAAGCCCGAACCGACCTCGTTATGCAGGAAAAACTCGGAATATTTACACTCAGGACAGCGGTAATGGGGCTGTAGTGGGTTAACCTCAGAAATACCTGCCATTATGGCAACAAAGGAAGAACCGACCGAACCTCTTGAACCAACGTAATAGCCGCATTCTTCTGAGTGCTTAACAAGCAATCGGGCAATCATATAAAGACCGGCGAAACCGTTTTCAATAATGGATTTAAGCTCTTTGTCAAGTCTGTCCGCAACAACCTTAGGTACAGGATCACCATACCATTCTTTAGCTCTGTCCCAACAACATTTTGTAAGGTCCTCCTCCGCACCGGGAATAACGGGGTTAAATGTACCGTCAGGGATAGGAAGAATATCAGGCTCAATCATATCTGCAATAATATTTGTGTTTGTAATAACAACCTCACGGGCAGTATCTTCACCGAGATAAGCAAAATCTTCAAGCATTTCAGCTGTAGTTTTAAGATAAAGCGGCGGCTGACTGTCTGCATCCGAGAAGCCCTGCCCTGCCTGAAGAATTGCACGGTATTTTGAATCATTTTTATTAAGGAAATGAACGTCACCCGTTGCAACGGTCTTTTTGCCTAACTCATCACCGAGAGTTATAATGGCTTTATTTATGCGCTGAATATCATCAAAAGAATTTATATTCTCACAACCGTCTCGCTGACTGAGAATCATATACTCATTATTGCCAACGGGCTGAATCTCAAGATAATCGTAAAAGTCAGCAATTTCTTTTAATTCCTCGTGGCTTTTGCCTTTGAGAAAAGCATTGTAAAGCTCACCTTCTGAGCAAGCACTGCCGATAATAAGACCCTCTCGGCGCTCAGCAATAAGACTCTTAGGCATACGGGGCTTTTTGTGGAAATAATCAATATTCGAAGCAGAAACAAGCTTATAAAGATTTTTAAGACCGGTTTTGTTTTTAACGAGCAAAATACAATGATAATATCTGTCTGCTTTTATCTCTTCCAAAGATTTTTTAGAGCCGTCTTCGTTGTAATCGTTAACAAGGTAGCATTCGCAACCATAAATAATCTTGAAGCCCGAGCCTCTTGCTGTGTTACAAGCTTCAGGGAAAGCTTGTACACAACCGTGGTCAGTAATTGCAATTGCCTTATGTCCCCACTTCATAGCCTTTTTCACAATAGATTTTGCACTGCTCATAGCATCCATTGCGGACATATTGGTATGAAGATGTAATTCAACGCGCTTTTCTTCAGCCTCGTCAACTTCTTCAATTTTGTTAACAAGAGAAACAACGTGTGGTTTTATAATATAATCTTTTTTATAATCGTCGTATCCTATTACACCTTTAACGACAACGGTTACTCCGTCTTTAATTTTGGAATCAAGGTTTTCAAGCTGTTCCTTTAAGTCAAAGAATTTACAAGCAAAGGAGCCTGTATTGTCTGTAATATTAAAATCAATAATATAGCGTTTTCCGTCTTTTGTTTCACGCTTTTCGTATTTAAAAACATCGCCCCAGACGAGCACCTCGCCATCATCGAAGTTAACACTTGACATAGGCTTAGGCTTTGCGTGTCTGTAGTTGCCGTATATGGTCTGAAGATTATTAAAATCAAGCGGCACATCATCAAAATTGAGATTCACCTCTTCAGGCTTGAAGGGTTGGTTTGCAACATCAATTTCACGCTGTTTTCTTAAAAACTCTTCTTCGTCGCTGTCTTCTCCCTCAAAAACGACTGTAATCTCTCTCTCAAAATGCTCCGAAACATATTTTTCAAGAAACTTATCCGCACCTGCATTCTGACATATATCACGACCGTGTTTTAAAAATCTGACAGTAAATACTTTACCGTCAAAACTCGTTTCAACATCATCAAGAAAGCCGTTAGCCTGAGGTACGTTCTTTTTAACAACCCTCAAAAGCATGGGGAAGCATTCAGCGTTCAAAGCATCGGGAGGAAGCATATAATCAAATTCAACTTTTTTTGCCGCCAACGACTTTTTAATCTCACCGGAAACTGCTTTAAGACACATAATATTATTAAAGGTGTCAATATGAAGAAGCGCGGTTATTGCCGACTCTTCTTTATTTATATGTAAATCGGTGAACATTGTATTTTTCAGCATCTCACGATACTTTTCCGTGGAAATATATTCACCGAAAATTTCCAGAAAATTATACAATTTCATATTTTATCTATTTCGTCAAGTAACTCCTTGACAATACCCTCTTCGGATACCTTTCTTAAAATTTCTCCTTTTTTGAAAAGGACTGCACAGCCGTCACCACCGGCAATACCGATGTCAGCCTCGCGAGCTTCACCCGGTCCGTTGACAACGCAGCCCATAACAGCTATTTTGATAGGCTTTTTAATATTTTTTACAGCTTCTTCAACCTGTGACGCTAAAGAAACAAGGTCAATTTTTGTTCTGCCGCAGGTGGGACAAGCAACAATCTGAGGTGTTTCAACTCTGAGGTTAACAGCATTAAGAATATTTCGAGCTGCATATATTTCTTTTACGGGAGAATCGGTAATGGAAACTCTGAGAGTATCACCGATACCTTTAAGAAGCAACGAGCCGATACCTATTGAAGATTTAACCAGTGAGCTTCTCTCTGTACCCGCCTCGGTAACACCCAGGTGTAAAGGATAATTACAGTTTTCTGCAACAAGAGTGTATGCTGCAACCATATTTTCAACATCAGAGGATTTAATTGAAATCACAGTATCATAAAAACCGCAATTTTCAAGAAGCTTAACGTGTCTGAAAGCACTTTCAACCATAGCCTCGGGAGTTGCACCGCCGAATTTTTCAAGTAAATCAGCCTCAACGGAGCCAGAATTAACACCGATTCTTATGGGAACCCCTTTTAAAGCACACGCATCTGCAACCGCGGCAACACGCTCTTCTGAGCCGATATTACCGGGATTAATACGAATTTTATCAACTCCTGCTTCAAGGCTTTCGAGAGCAAGCTTATAATTAAAGTGAATATCAGCAACGAGAGGAATCTGTGAATGCTCTTTTAGCTTACCCAAAACCTTAACGGCATCCATATCAGGTACAGCCATTCGAACTATTTCGCATCCTGCTTCCTCAAGAGCTTTAAGCTGACATAAATTACCTTCAAAATCCGATGCAGGTGCATTAAGCATTGACTGAATTGCAATAGGAGCATCGCCACCGATAAAAACATTACCTACTTTAACTTGTCTTGAAACACGTCTAATCATAAATAATCACCGTCAAAATAATTTTATAATATCACTGATGGAAACAACCACCATAAACCCGAGAAGCAACACAAGTCCGATTGTATGAACAAGACCTTCCTTTTTTGCCGGAATGGGTTTTCTTCTTATCATCTCAATAAATATAAAGAACAGCCTACCGCCGTCAAGAGCAGGCACCGGAAGAAGATTAAAAAATCCCACGTTAATGGTAAGCATGGATAAGAATGTCAATGCTGTAAGAATCTTATCAGCAAAGCTGACACCCTCAGAGGTAGTTTCCGCAATAGCCGAAATTGCACCAACGGGACCTGAAATATCTTTCATACCGTATTTTCCGGTAACAAGGTCAACAAGACTCAACCTTACCATTTGTAAAATTGAAACAGAATCCAAAACCGCGGTAGATGCAACATTAGCAACTGTGGGGTCATAACCTACCAATATAAAGTCTTGCTTTATATACTTTCTGCCCTCAAATTCAAACTGAGCAAACTCAACACCTTTAAGCTCAACCTTTTTACCGTCACGAATAACGGTCATATCAATTTTGTTGTCCTCGTCACGTACCATATTAAAGCCGATTCCCTTATATGAATATACGTGTGTACCGTTGATTTCAATAATCTCGTCCTTAACCTGAAGGCCCGTCAGCTGACTTGTTGCACCATCAGTAAAGCTATGAACCTCTCTTGAGCCAACAAGATCACCGCAACCGAGGCAAATCGCAACAACAATAACACCCAGAATGAGATTCAGAACAGCACCCGCGGCAATAATGATAAACCTTTGCCAGGCAGGCTTTTTATTGAAAGCACTCTCATCATCACTTTCTTCATCTTCGCCCTCCATACTGACAAAACCACCGATGGGAAAAAGCCTCAATGAATAAACAGTATCCCCTTTTTTCTTTTTTAATATCTGAGGACCCATACCTAAAGAAAACTCATTGACCTTAACTTTAAAAAGCTTTGCAAAGAAGAAGTGACCGAATTCATGAATACCAATTATTAAACCAAAAAGCAAAATTGCAAGCAAATAAGGCCAGATATTACTCCAAATTGCACCTATGTCAAAATCCAACAAAAAACACCTCTGAAACTAAACTGAATAACTTTTGATTTAAAGCTTTAATTTAAACCGATGCTATTTCGCGTACCTTTTCACGCATTAAAACATCCGTTTCAAGAACTTCCTGCAATGTATAATTCTCACAATCCTTGGCATAAGCCGACGCGGCATTAATAAGCTCAGGGATATCACAAAACGAAATTTTACCCTGTCTGAAAAGAAGATTCGCTTCTTCATTTGCACAGTTAACAGCCGCAGGAAGAAGGCCGCCCTTTGCAATTGCATTACGACAAATATCCATACACGGGAATGTTTCATAGTCAGGTTTATAGAAGGTAAGTGTACCGATTTCCCACAAATCCAACTGTCTCTCAGGGGATTCAAACCTTTCAGGATAAGTTATTGCAAACTGAATCGGTAAACGCATATCAGGATGCCCCAATTGAGCAATAACCGAGTTATCGGTATATTCAACAAGTGAATGAATAATACTTTCTCTGTGAACAACAATGTCGATGTTTTCGGGAGCCATATCAAAAAGCCATACTGCTTCAATAAGCTCAAGACCTTTATTAAACATTGTCGCACTGTCGATTGTAATTTTCTGTCCCATACTCCAGTTAGGATGTTTAAGTGCATCTGCAAGAGTAACTTTTTTCAACTCTTCCTTTGTTTTTCCGAAAAAGGGACCGCCTGATGCTGTAAGGATAATTCTTTTAAGCGCCTTGTTTTCAGGGGCACCCAACAAGCACTGAAAAATTGCCGAATGCTCACTGTCTACCGGGAGGATTTTCACTTTTTTCTTTTCAGCCAAATCTGTTACAAGCTTACCGCCTGCAACAAGCGTCTCTTTATTTGCGAGGGCAATTGTTTTACCTGCATTTACTGCGTCAAGAGTCGGTTTAAGTCCTGCCATACCCACAACAGAATTAAGGGTAATATCACCCTTAGCCTCAGCACCGCAGACAGAAACACCTTCAAGTCCGCTCAAAACCTTAACGGGCAAATCCGCAACTCTTGCTTTAAGATCTGCCGCAGCCTTTTCGTCTGCAAGGGCTGCATATTCAGGCTTGAACTCTCTTATCTGCCGTTCTATTAAATCAACATTTGAAAAAGCCGCAAGAGATTCTATTCTATACCCTCTTGCTCTTGCAACGTCGAGGGTTTGCTCACCTATTGAACCGGTAGAGCCTAATAAATTTATTCTTTTCATAACATCACTCAAAACATATTAACTAAATAAACTGATGAATACAGCACCGGTAACACGAACAAGGCACTGTCAAATCTGTCCATTATACCGCCGTGGCCGGGCAACAGCTTACCAAAATCTTTAATACCGAAATTTCGTTTAACAGTTGAAGCCGCAAGGTCACCGCACATACTGACAACGGAAAGCACAACACTCAAAACAGCAACACCTATGTATGACAAACGGGGCTCTGTTTCGAATATAAATTTTTTGAAAACAAAAAGAAGCAACAAATTGAGCAAAGCCGCACCGACAATACCACCAATTGCGCCTTCTACTGATTTTTTGGGACTTATTTTCGGGCAAAGCTTATGTTTACCGAATTTACTTCCAACAAAATAAGCAAAAATGTCTGTCATCCAGGAGGCAAACATCGCAAATATGAGTAAATAAAGACCTTCTATCTTTGAATAACCTTCAACATACTCATCAATATCACGGAAAACAATCATAACTGAAAAAGCATAAGGTATGCAGATTGAGGCAAATATTGAAATTACAGCTTCCTGAAAACGTGTTTTTTCAAACTGCAACAGCATCAATATAAATATTGCGACAACATATAAACCGCCTGCAGCACCTATTGATACGGATACCCCGAACTCAAAAAGAAACGGAATACATACACCAACAGCTATAGAAAATACCATGATAAGTATATTTTTTAATCCTACAGCTTTCTCAACCTCCCAGATGGCAATACCGGAGAGAATCGCCAAAAAAATCGGAAAAGCAATAGTATTCATAAGAAGTATTGCAACAATAAATATTATTGCAAACAAAAGACCCGTTATTACTCTTTGTTTCATATAAATTATTACACCTTTCGCTTGCCAAGGCAAGTAAAATAAACAGCACCCTAACGCATTAATCAATTAACATTATTATGCTTATTATCCACTCTAAATACCACTAAAAATCCGAAGCAAAAGCAACGGATTTTCAGGCACAAATATCATACACCGCCAAAACGACGGTTTCGTTTTTCATAATCGAAAAGAATATCGTTAATATCCTTTTCGGTAAAATCCGGCCACAGAATATCAGAAAACCAAAACTCTGAATATGCCGACTGCCAGGTTAAAAAGTTAGACAAACGGTACTCTCCGCTTGGGCGGACAATAATATCCGGGTCAGGCTGACCTGCTGTATAAATATTGTCACTTACAAGATCTTCGCTTATTTCGTCAACAGAAAGCTTTCCGTCTTTAACTTTTTTGGCAATTTCTTTCACAGCGTGCGTAATTTCTGCTCTGCCGCCGTAATTGAGAGCAACATTAACAGTGATTTTACTGTATTTACTTGATACCTTCTCCGCCTTCTCAATAAGTTTAAGCAAATCCTTGGGAAGACCGTCACGCTCGCCGATAAAGCGGATACGGGATTGTCGAATATCGTTCTCGCGCTCTCTTTCATCTGCCTCAAGAAGATACTCTTTAAAAAGCTTCATCAAAGCTTTTACTTCATTTTCGGGCCTGGACCAGTTCTCGGTAGAAAACGCGTAAAAGGTTACGTGTTCAATACCGACGTCTGCACAATATTCAACAACACGGCGGAAGGTTTTGGCTCCTGCCTTATGGCCTTCACTTCTTTCGAGACCGCGCATTTTTGCCCATCTGCCGTTACCGTCCATAATGAAGCCTATATGCTTCGGCAAAACTTTAAAATCAGGAATATTAGCACTCATAATCAGATTTCCATTATTTCTTTAGTTTTTGCAGCAGCGACCTCATCAACCTTTTTGATGAACTCGTCAGTAATTTTCTGCATTTCTTCTTCGCCGTACTTCTGATCGTCCTCTGTGATTTCGGAATTCTTTTTCATTGTCTTAATTTTTTCGATACAATCACGTCTGATCTGACGAACTGCAACCTTTGCTTCTTCAGCATAAGAAGCAACGTCCTTTGAAAGCTGTTTTCTGCGTTCCTCTGTAAGTGCAGGGAAAACAAGACGGATAATTCTGCCGTCATTTGAGGGAGTAATGCCTATATCTGATGCGAGAATTGCTTTTTCAATAAGGCTGAGCGCAGAAGCATCCCAGGGCTGAATTGCAAGAATACGTGCTTCCGGAACTGAAATAGCAGCCATCTGATTAATAGGTGTGGGGCAACCGTAATAATCCACCTGAATTCTGTCAAGAATAGCAGCATTAGCTCTGCCTGCCCTTATTGAATTATACTCATATTTAAGTGAAGAAATTGATTTCTCCATTTTTACTCTTGCTTTTGTAAATACTGCATCCATAAAAATATACCTCCGTAAATTAAGAAACAACTGTACCGGCATTTTCACCGCAAACAGCTCTGTTAATATTTTCTGTGTCGTTAAGATTGAAAACAAGTATAGGAATATTGTTTTCGCGGCAAATTGCCGCTGCAGCCGTATCCATAACCTGAAGGTTACGGGCAAGCAATTCGTCGTGACTGATTCTGTCAAATTTAACAGCATCATCAAATTTATTGGGATCCTTATCATAAACGCCGTCAACATTTGTTGCCTTAAAATAGACGTCTGCATTTATCTGAGCAGCTCTTAACGCAGCGCCCGAATCTGTTGAAAAGAAAGGATTACCCGTACCGCCGGCAAAAATAACAACCCTGCCCTTTTCAAGATGACGAACGGCATTATCACGCACAAATGTTTCAACAACGCCAACTATCTGAACAGCTGACATTACGCGGGCATCAACCCCAACATCAAGAAACCCTTGCTGCAAAGCTAAAGAATTCATAACAGTTGCAAGCATACCGATGCTGTCAGCTCTTGTTCTATCCATATCGCCGCTTGAACGGCCGCGCCAGAAGTTGCCACCGCCGACAACGATTCCAACCTGCACACCTTTGTCAGTAACCTTTTTTACAGCGTTACAAACCTCATTAATAACATTAAAATCAAAGCCGTGACCTGCTTCACCTGCGAGTACCTCACCGCTGAGTTTAAGAAGCAGTCTTTTATAAACGGGTTCCATTGAAAACTCCCCTTTCCGCCATAAACAATGGCACAAAATCTTACCATTACATTTTACAATAAATATAAACTCTTGTAAATAGTTAAATGGCTAAAATTAACTCTTAATTTATATAAAAAATACACAACAAAAACACCGACAGATTTCTGCAAAACACAGAAAACTCTGTCGGTCGGTTTTTATGCTCTTTTTCTTTCAAGCCTTATTCTGTCTGAAATCATTGCAATAAACTCTGAGTTTGTTGGTTTGCCCCTGTCACTCTGAATAGTATAACCGAAATACTCATTGAGTTTTTCAATATCTGCTCTGCCCCAGCCCAATTCAATTGCGTGACGGATTGCACGCTCTACCCGAGGAGCGGTACTTCCGAAGTGCTTTCCGACCGTGGGATACAAAACTTTTGTAACAGCCTTGAGCATTTCCGGATCTTCGATAGAAAGCTTTATCGCTTCTCTTACGTAAGAATAACCGCTAACGTGTGCAGGTACACCAACCTCATGAAGAGCTTTTGTAATTACCACGTACAAGTCTTCTTCGGTTTCAAAACGAGCTGAGCCGTTTGCTCCTGCCCAGCTTGAAATCTGAGCAATGCGCTCTGCCATTGATTTCGGTTCAATGGGCTTCAAAAAGAAATAGTCAATCCCCGCTTTTGTAAATTCTCTTTCAAAATTCGGATTATCAATCCCGGACATTATTATAAGCAGCGGTCTTTTAACCGGATCGGTTTCATTAATTCTTTTAATAACACCGATAGCATCAATATGCTGTAAAAATGCGTCCATAATAATTACATCAGGATGACTCTCTTCAAAAACCCTTATAATCTCTGCGCCGTTTTTAGCACAAAGTTTCACATCCATTTTGTTGGCGGAAAGAGCAAAAGCTAATTTTTGTGTTGCTTCATCTTTCTCGTCGGTTAATAAAACACTTAAATTTCTCAAAGCAAAGCACCTCCGAATGCTTTTAGATTATATCACCAATAATTAACACAAGCAAGTGCTTTACAAGAGAATCGGCAAAAGCAACAAAAATAAATTTTTATTTCAGGTTTTGCGATTTGTAAAATGTCGCATTTTGTCGAAATTTGTCGAAAAGTGTCACTTTTTTCGACAAACACGATAATCACAACCGCAACAAAAGTGCAAAAGCACAAAAAAATGACGGATATTTATTTTAAACTTTTAAATACGTCTTTTAAAGACGGATATAATTTTTTGTATTTTTCATAGCGTTCTTCATACCGAGCGACAGTTTCGGAATCGGGTAAAACCGTTCCTTTGACCGAAACAAATTTCTCGGCACAAGCTGCAACATCTTCATATACTCCGTCACCTATCATTGCAAGAACAGCGCCGCCAAAGCCCGGTCCCTCTTCTGCAGAAGGAATATCAATGGGAATATTAAGAACATTTGCGATTATTTTGCGCCACAACGGTGATTTTCCGCCACCGCCGCAAAGAGTGCTTCGCGAAACCGTTACCCCTGCTTCTTTTGCAACCTCAAGGTTATCCTTAACAGCAAAAGCAACACCCTCGAGAACCGCCTGAACAATGTCCTGACGGGTTGTATCAAGACGCATTCCGATAAGAGTACCCCTTGCATCTGTATCGTTTATGGGGCTTCTTTCACCCATCAGATACGGCAAGAAATACACATCATTTCTACCCAGCATATCATCAGTAATGAGGGCTTGTTCGGAACTGTAATCGTCGGTTTTAAGGATATCATCACAGAGCCATTTATTGCAGGATGCGGCTGAAAGGATACATCCCATTACGTGATATTCACCGTTCGCGTGGCAGAAAGAATGGATAGCATTATTGCTGAGATTCGCATATTTTTCCGAAGAAACAAAAAATGTACCTGATGTTCCCAATGAAATATTACATTTTCCGTCTGTAACCGTACCCGTACCGATAGCAGCGGCAGCATTATCCCCTGCACCTGCAACAACCGTAACCTCACCCTCAAGACCTAATTCATTGAGTATTTCCGTTTTTATATCGCCGGTTTTATCATAGCTTTCGTAAAGGGTGGGCAAAAGAGATATATCAATTCCGCAAATATCGACCATCTCTTTTGACCAACACTTATTCTCAACATCAAGAAGAAGTGTTCCCGATGCATCAGAAAAATCCATTGAAAAAACGCCTGTGAGTTTATAGTTAATATAATCCTTAGGCAACATTATTTTTGAAATCTTTTTGAAATTTTCGGGTTCGTTTTCTTTTACCCACAGAATTTTAGGCGCTGTAAAGCCTGCAAAAGCAATGTTACCGGTAAGCTGTGCAAGTTTTTGCTGACCTATAACTTCATTGAGATAAGCGGTTTCTTTCGCAGTTCTGCCGTCGTTCCAGAGAATTGCGGGACGGATTACATCATCATTCTCATCAAGAATAACAAGGCCGTGCATCTGACCGCCGACACCGATACCGCCAACGGAGCTTTTGTCAATGTTTTTCACGAGCTCTTTAATACCGCAGACAAGGGCGTTCCACCAATCCTCCGGGTTCTGCTCACTCCAACCGGGGTTGGGAAAACAAACGTCGTAGGATTTTGTAACAGTATTAACTATATTTCCTTCTGTATCAACAAGCAAGAGCTTTAAAGCAGACGTACCTAAATCTGCGCCGATATAATATCTCATAAACACCCTCCAAAAAGATTTTATACTTCAATTATAATTACTTTTTCGGATATTTCAAGATAATTACGTTTTATATTTTACGACGCTTTTTTGTATTCTTCTGAATTTTGAAAACTATTTAATTTGGCAAGCATCGTTTCTGCAAAAATGCCGTAGCCCCCTGTTGGGTCATCAAGAAAAACGTGTGTTACAGCACCCACAAGCTTGCCGTTCTGAACAATGGGAGAACCGCTCATACCCTGAATAATACCGCCGCTTTTGTTAATCAGATTTTTATCTTTAACCTTGATTACAAGGTTTTTATTTTCGGGTGAATCAGAATCGATATTTACAATTTCGATTTCATATTCCGTTACCGCACCGTTTTCAAGAGTTGTAAAGATACTTGCTTCACCCGTTTCAACTTCATCCGTATGAGCAATCTCTATCATATTAGCTTTTGGTAAAGAATTAAACTCCCCGTAAACACCGATATCACCGTTATCATATATTACACCGGTAGAGTCGCCTTCAAGGATACCGCAAAGCTCTCCCGTAACACCGCTTCCGCCCTTTACAAATCCCGTCAGATTAACGCTTGTGCATTCCCCCTGAGAAATGGGCAATACTTCTTTTGTATCAATATCACAGACTGCGTGACCCAAGGACGCAAACAAACCGTTTTGTGTACAAAAGGTTACCGTGCCAATCCCTGCCGAGCTGTCCCTTATCCACAAACCTGCCTTATATTTCCCCTCGCTCACAGAGAATTCGGCACAGAAATTCACTTTCAACAACTGTTTTCCGCGCATTATTTCAAATTCAAGCTGATCGCCGTTGCTTTTTTCAATATGTTGTGATACTTCACCATTAGTAGTTACCTTATCACCATTCACTCTTTTTATAACATCACCAATAATAAGTCCTGCTTTTTCCGCCGTGTTAACATCACCGGTTGAGGTATCAACCGCCTCTGTTCCTACTACAATCACTCCGTCTGCATAAAGCTTTAGTCCCACAGGATAACCGCCGAGAATTACCTTTTCATTAATATTATTTATATTTTTCTCTGCGGTGTTTTTCTCCTTTTGGTTATAAATAGCATCTAAAATTTCTTCACCCAAGCTGTGTAGTTTTCCGCTTACACCCTGCAGTTTCACATCTGCAACCGCTGTATCCTTAAAGGCAGATGACGTAAACACACCGAACATCAACGATGCACACAGCAGCAAAGATAATAACGATAACAAAGTTTTGCTTTTTTTCATTTTCACACCTCACATCCACAAATTTAATTTGTGCAATAAGCCGGAAAATAAAAATGTTAAATAAAGCAAAAATTTTTTTGTAAAATCTGTTAAGTGTGTTTATCGTTTAAAACACGTAAAAAAATAGTAAATACGCTAAAAAAATGAAAACCTACCTTTTGAGTAGGTTTTCATTAGATTTAAATATAAATACTGAGTAACGGTAAACAGAAATCGCATTATTAATATCAACAACCTCTGCTAAAGCTACATAGCGAGTCAGCTTTTATAAACTTCAGTCCCCAAAATTTCCGAGTAATACCAAATCAAACTCCGGTAAAATAATTCGGATATTGAGCCATAACCTCCGTTTTAACAAGGTTAAAAACAAGCATACCTTCAGCACCGCTGCAATTATAGTTACCGATTAAAAGCTTACCCTCTGTATAGCTGATTGTTCTTTCAGGTGCTTTACCGATATGGTAAACCCTGTAAAGATTATCAGGTGATTTTTCATAAGTACTGCTGAAAAGTCCTTTTTTAAACTGAAGGACATAGTTAGTACCGCTGTCGGGCATGGAATAAATTGCAACGAGGGCATTTTTATCGATGTTATATGTAGAAGAAATGAGTTTTATAAACTCATTATTCGGGGAATCGGAAAGATAGTTATCTCCGTTTTTATCAGGGATTACAACACCGCCGATACTTGATGCTTTGCGCAAAGCATCAAGAGCATCCTGCAAGCTGATAATACCGTCGCCATTCATATCCGCAGTTGTCAAATCAGATTCCGTAATTGAAGCTGCCATCTGAAGAATAATTCTTGCATCAACAGTATCTACAACGCCGTTGCCGTCAACATCGCCCTTTATCACTTCGCCTTCTGCAAAGGCTGTTAAGGAAATTGTTGATAACAACATACACAAACTCAGCAATAAAGCTGAAATTTTAAACATCTTTCTCATACAAACACCATCTTTATTGTTTAAAGAATTTATAGAATGCACGGTAAGCCATATAAACGTCCAGCTTTGAAACGACCTCATAGGGTGCGTGCATTGACAACACGGGCACACCAAGGTCAACCACGTCAATATCAAGATTAGCAATATATTTTGCAACTGTGCCGCCACCGCCGGCATCAACCTTACCGAGCTCACCTATCTGCCAAACAACACCGTCTTCATCGAGCATTTTTCTTATTTTTCCCATATACTCGGCTGAAGCGTCACTTGTGCCACCCTTACCGCGTGCACCTGTGTACTTAGTTATAACAACACCCTTATTAAGGTATGATGTATTATTCTTTTCAAAAACAGAGTTAAATGTAGGGTCGTAAGCTGAATTAACGTCAGCAGAAAGACATTCACTCTTTGAAAGAACACGGTAGCCTTCAATTCCGTTTGCTTTTGCCAAATCAAAAATAAAATATTTAAGATAAGATGACTGCAAGCCCGTATTACCGTCAGAACCTGTTTCTTCCTTATCGGTAAGAACCGTCAACACGGTATAATCGGGATTTTCAATATCAAATGCCGCCATTGCCGCCGGATACGCACAAACTCTGTCATCGTGACCGTAAGAGCCGATAAGCCCTCTGTCAAAGCCGATATCATCAGCCTTGAATGCAGGAACAACCTCAAGCTCGGCACTCAAGAAATCCGCTTCCTTAATCCCGTATTTTTCATAAAGGATATTGAGAATATTGAGCTTAACAAGCTCACTGCCCTCATCATTCTTAAAGGGTCTGCTGCCAACAATAACGTTGAGTTCTTCACCGCTGATACCCTCAGACAAGGTTCTTTTGCCCTGCTCTGCACCAAGATGCGGAAGGATATCAGAAATTACGAACTTGGGTTCGCCTTCATCTTCGCCGATTTTAACAGTTACCTTTGTGCCGTCAGCTTTAATAACAACACCGTGAATAGCAAGAGGAATTGCAACCCATTGATATTTTTTGATACCGCCATAATAGTGGGTTTTAAAAAGCGCCAATTCATCGGATTCGTAAAGAGGATTGGGTTTAAGGTCAAGTCGGGGTGAATCAATATGCGCTGCAGCAATTTTAACACCTTCTGTAAGACTCTTTTTACCGATAACGGCAAGAATAATAGCTTTACCTCTGTTAACAAAATAAACCTTTTGACCTGCTTCGTATTTCTTATCGGGTTCAAACTCAACATAACCGCGTTTTATCGCTTCCTCGCAAATAATCGCAGTGGCTTCACGCTCTGTTTTGGCGTTGTCAAGGAATTTTTTATAACCCTCACAAAACTCGTCGGCTTTCATTACCTCAGAAGCATCAATTACATTAGAAGCATGCTTTGGTTTATAGCAAAGCTCATTTTTCAGTTTATCAACTGTTGACATTTTCATCATCCTCCATATCATACAAATCACAATACCTTTCCCGGACCTTTAACACTTGCTTTGTGTATGCATCAGTATCCTTGTAAGGTATTTTATTTAAAGTTTTACCGTCAGGTGAATACTGTTCATCTGCCAGCCACTCATTAACGATTCCTCTGCCTGCGTGGTAAGCGGCAAGTGCGATTCTTTCGTCACCGAATTCTTCAATAAGAATACTTAAAAAATATGCGCCGTAATCAATTGAGATTTCAGGATTAAAAAGATCGTCTTCGTTAAAACTTTCGCCCCTTTTCATCTGAAGCCATTCAAAGGTTTCGGGTGTTATCTGGGTAAGACCCTTTGCACCAACGGCGGAAACAGCCTTTTCATCAAACCCGCTTTCTGTTTCAACCAAAGCATAAAGCAGAGCTTTATCCACATTATACTCTTCTGCTTTTGATTCTATAATATCCGAAAAACCGCGGGGATACACTGTCTGCAGCACCAGGCTGACGCTATTGTAAATTATTATAACCGATATTACTGCCAATAGCAACAGGAATAATACGGCTTTTAATCTGTTAAATGTTTGTTTTTTCAAAAAGCAAAAAGCTCCTTTTCAAGTCGGCTGAGTTCGTTTTCAAGGTTATACGGTTCATAATTCCTCACAACAAAGTCTGCTCTGCTGAGATAAAAATCATCGTCCTTCTGACCGTTCATTCTGATTAAAGCATCTTTTTCTGACAAGCTATCACGTTTGATTATACGTTTTTTTCTGACACTGAAAGGCGCATGAACAACCACAAGAACATCACAATCATCAGCAAAGCCGGACTCAATAATAGCTGCCGCATCAACTATAACCACATCATGATTCTCGAATGCTTTTTCAGCTCTGATTTTAATTAAGTTATTTATTGCCGGATGCATTACGGAATTGAGTTTCTCTGTGTTTTCGGCACTGCTGAAAGCAAGTGAAGCAAGCTTTTTTCTGTTAAGTGTCCCGTCTTCATTGAGAATATCGCCGAAGGCATCGCACAACCGCGTGATAAGATTTTCATCTGCACGCAGAACCTCTCTTGCAACAATATCGCCATCAATAATGTATGCGCCCTTTTTTGAAAAATATTCGCTTACGGTGGATTTGCCTGCCCCCGTTTTGCCCGTAAGACCTACAAGCTTTTTCATACGTCTATCACCTTAAAGCCTGCCGCACGGAGCAATCTGTTAAGAACGGCAAGATTATCATCATTACAATCATCAGGATATCTTACAAAACATTTATCTGCACCTTTTTTATCAAGCTCTCGCAAAGAATCAAACAGCGAATGACTCAACATTTTATAATCTTCTGCGCCGTATTGAATAAAAGGAACCGAAAGGCCTTCACCCTCACCGTCAAAAACCATTGCGTAGACCTTGTTGTCTTTAAAGCCGTTTACATAGTTTTTGAAATTACCGTAACCGCCTCTTACAAGTATGATTTCTGCATCGGGTGAATAGTGCTTATATTTCATTCCGGGAGAAGAGACCTTCTCACCCTCTTTAAGCGGATTAAGCACTGCATCGTCAACAAGTATGTCACCGAGAACACTTTTTAACTGTGAGAGTGTAACATTACCCGGGCGCAACAGCTTTGGTGTTTCTGAAGCAAGAGTAATAACCGTTGACTCTACACCCTCGTCACAGTCCCCGCCATCGATTATAAGATTAATTCTGCCGTTTAAATCCTCAAAAACATGCTCTGCTTTTGTTGGACTCGGCTTACCCGAAAGGTTGGCGGAAGGAGCCGCAACAGGGAAACCGCAGGCTTTTATAAGGTTTCTTGCAACAGGGTGCGACGGGCACCTTACCGCAACCGTTTCAAGATTACCGGTTGTGCAATAAGGCACCTTGCGTGATTTGGGAAGAATTATTGTCAGAGGTCCGGGCCAGAATGCATCTGCAAGCTTCCTTGCACCTTCGGGGACATCTGTTACAAGGTCATATATTTCGGAAAATTCTGAAATATGAACAATCAACGGATTATCGGTTGGTCTGCCCTTGGCTTCAAAAATCCTGCTGACAGCTAAGGGTGAAAATGCATTGCCGCCAAGTCCGTAAACTGTTTCGGTAGGAATACCCACAACCTGCTCATCCTGCAGCAATTCTACTGCATATTTATATTTATCAACACCGTCTTCGGGTGTTATTTTTACAATTTCTGTTTTCAATTTTATTCCTCTGATGATTTTAATTTTTCTGCAGTATCCGCAGTAATAAGTGCATCAATGATTTCATCAATATCGCCATTCATAATCGCTTCAATTCTGTAGATGGTAAGACCTATTCTATGGTCGGAAACACGTCCCTGAGGGAAATTATAGGTTCGTATTCTTTCACTTCTGTCACCCGTACCAACCTGCGAACGGCGTTCATCTGCAATTTCTGCGTTTTGTTTTTCTCTTTCGGCATCAAGAAGTCTTGAACGAAGAATTTTCATTGCTCTGTCACGGTTCTTATGCTGACTGCGTTCATCCTGGCACTCAACAACAGTACCGGTCGGAATATGTGTGATTCTTATGGCGGACTCAGTTTTATTAACATGCTGACCGCCTGCACCGCTAGACCTGAAGGTATCTATCTGTAAATCGGTAGGATCAACGGCAATATCAACCTCTTCTGCTTCGGGAAGAACTGCAACGGTAACGGTTGAAGTGTGTATTCTGCCACCTGATTCGGTTTCGGGAACACGCTGCACACGATGAACTCCGCTTTCGAACTTAAAGCGTGAATATGCACCCTCACCTTCAATCATAAAGCTTATTTCTTTAACACCGCCGAGACCTGTTTCGTTAACGGAAAGAACCTCAGGATGCCAGCCTCTGCCCTCAGAATACATTGAGTACATTCTGAAAAGAGAATGAGCAAAAAGCGCCGCTTCTTCGCCGCCTGCACCGGCTCTGATTTCAATAATAACGTTTTTATCGTCATTAGGGTCTTTAGGCAAAAGAAGAATTTTAAGCTTTTCCGTTAACTGAAGTGCTTTTTCTTTACTCTCCGCAATTTCAATTTCAAGCATCTCTGCAAGCTCCTTATCGGGATGCTCAGAAAGCATTTCTTTTGCCGCTTCACCGTTTTCAACAGCACCTTTGTATTCTCTGAATATTTCAACAATGGGTGTTAGATTTTTCAATTCGCGCATAAGGTCTGCGTACTTTTTCTGGTCAGAAACAGTTTCGGGAAGGCATAATAAATCATTCACCTTCACAAAACGAGCTTCTACCTGCTCAAGCTTATCAATCATCAGTATTCTCCCTGATTATTTTTTTTATATTTTTTTCCGCTTTAGCACGGGGAATGAGAAATTCGCGTTCACATCCGCAACAGCGCAAACGGAAATCCATACCCGAGCGCAAAACCAAAAACTGTTTTGTACCGCAGGGGTGTTGTTTCTTCATTTCTAATATATCTCCTACGCGGACATCCACAAAAATCCCTCCAAAATAATTTTATGAAATATTATAACACAGATTAACATAAAATTAAAGAGCAAGATAAAAATTAATGAAAATAGGTGAAAACAATGATGTCATATCTTCCCGAGGGGTATTTAATCAATTCAAAAGAAAACAAATTTTACTTATCATCAATGGAAAATTTCAACAGAGCTTTTTTTGAGCAGATACCGATTGAACAAAGGGCTGCGTTTTGTGACTGCAACCACAACCTACATATTGATTTCGGCTTTATTCACGGTATAATTCCAAAAGACGATTGCGCAATCGGAATTAAAGACGGCACAACCAAAGATATTGCAATTATTTCAAGAGTTAATAAGCCCGTACGTTTTATAATCAAGGAAATTAACGAAACCGGTAGTAAGAAGCTTGCAATTTTAAGCCGTCTTGAAGTACAAAATAAATTTCTCAATGATTACATTCCTACATTAAGCACGGGTGATATAATTGATGCACGGGTAACGCATCTTGAAAGCTTTGGTGTTTTTTGCGATATCGGTTGCGGTATAAACGCGCTTTTACCCATCGATAATATTTCTGTTTCGCGTATTCCTCACCCAAGTGCAAGATTTACTGTAGGCGACGATATAAAGGTTATTATTAAAGCATTTGATGACAACGGCAGGGTTATTCTCAGCCACAAGGAATTACTTGGCACATGGGAAGAAAACGCTTCATATTTTAACGTGGGTGAAACTGTAAGCGGAATTATCAGAAGCATTGAAAGCTACGGAATATTTGTAGAGCTGACCCCAAATCTTTCGGGCCTTGCGGAATACACCGACGAGGTTACTAACGGTCAGCAAGCCAGTGTTTTTATAAAAAGCATAATTCCCGAAAAAATGAAATTCAAGCTTATAATTGTTGATGCCTTTAACGCCGAGTACCCGAGAAGAAAGCCTCATTATTTTATAAAAGAAGGACACATTGACACGTTCCGCTACTCGCCCGAGTGTTGTTATAAAAACATAACAACAACATTCTGATTGCACTTGTAAAAAATATTACTGTATTGTATAATTGTTTTATCTCTTAAAGTACGGAGGTTACAATTATGCAATACAGTAATTTTGATTCTATCGGCAGACCGATTTCAAAGTTAGGCTTCGGTCTTATGCGTTTACCGAAACTCAACGATAAGGATGAGACCATTGACAGAGAAGAAGCTCTAAAGCTTATTGATTACGCAATAAAATCAGGTGTTAATTATTTTGATACAGCTTACACGTATCACGGCGGTGACTCTGAAATATTTGTAAAAGATATTTTGCGCAAATATCCTCGCGTGTCTTTTTGCCTTGCAACGAAGCTCCCCGGCTGGGCAATAAAAGATAAAGGAAAAACAACCGATGAATTATTTAACGAGCAGTTAGAAAAATGCGGTGTTGATTACTTTGATTTTTATCTTTTACACGCTGTCAACAGAGATATAATGACTGTTTTTGAAGCGGACAATTCTTATGAATACCTTGCAAAGAAAAAAGAAGAAGGCAAAATCAAAAATTTAGGCTTCTCTTACCACGGTGATTTTGAATTCTTTGTTGAGCTTGTTGATAAATACAAATGGGATTTTGTACAGCTGCAGATTAACTACTATGATTGGGAAGCAACTGACGCAAAATCGTTCTATAAGGTTCTTGAAGACAGAAACATTCCTTGTATAATTATGGAGCCCGTTCGCGGCGGTTCTTTACACACACTCAACGAAGATGCGAGAAAAGTATTTGAAAATTTAGGCAGTGCATCTGCCGCTTCTTATGCATTAAGATATGATCTTGAATTACCCGGTGTTCTCACAATTCTCAGCGGTATGTCAAACTTTGAGCAGGTTGAAGATAACATCAAAACCTTTGCAGAATGCAAGCCCCTTACAGATATTGAAAAAGATGCAATTGAAAAAGCAAACATTCTTTTCAGAAAGAATTTTGCAATACCTTGCACAGATTGTAAATACTGTGTTGAAACCTGCCCTGCAAATGTAAATATCCCTGCCTGCTTCAGTGCATATAACGATTACAACAAAACACGCGATACAGAGGGTTTAAAGAAAAATTATGCTTTAATTCCCGAAGAAAACCGTGCAGATAAATGCATCAAATGCAGTGCTTGTTTGGAGCATTGTCCGCAGCAGATAAAAATACCCGACCAATTAAATAAAATTGCAAATATAAAATAACAAAAGGATGAATAAATATGTCAATTAAATTTATTGAAGAATCTAAAGTTTTCAAGCTTGATTCAAAGGACTCCACATATATTTTCGGAGTGTTTGAGGGTAATTATCTTGTGCACTACTATTACGGCGCATACATTCCCGATACAGATGTGGAAGAACTCCGTTTAAGACCGGGTTTCGCATCTTTTTGTCCTGACAGTCCCACGGCAAGAGTACATAACTTTTCACCGGATGTAACCCCCCTTGAATACTCAACCTTCGGCGCAGGTGATTTCCGTTTATCTGCATTTGCAGTTAAAAACGCAGAGGGAAACAAGGTAACGGACTTACGATATGTCAGCCATAACATAACCGAAGGTAAAAAATCTCTCCCCGGTCTTCCGGCATTATATGTAAATGAAGAAAGCGAAGCGGACACACTCGAAATTGTGACAGAAGATAAGGTTACGGGTGCAAAGGTTACGCTTATTTACACAGTTTTCAATAATTACAGCGCAATCACAAGAAGTGTCAAAGTAGAAAACACATCTGACAAACCATTCTTTGTTGATACGGTTCACTCACTTTGTGTTGATTTCCCCGGCTCAGATTACGAAATGCTCGACCTTTACGGCAGATGGGTAAAGGAGCGCGCTCTTGAAAGATACCCCTTGCACAGAGGTATTCAGTCAATTAAGAGCAAGCGTGGTTCGTCAAGCCATAACCACAATCCCTTTACAGCCCTTGTAAGCAAAGGTGCAAATGAAGAATACGGTGAATGCTACGGCTTCAACCTTGTTTACAGCAGTAACTTTTCAATTGATGTTGAGATTGACGGTTTCAACTGCACCCGTCTTGTAATGGGTATTAACCCCGAGGGCTTCAGCTGGCATCTTTCACCCGGTGAGGAATTCTATTCACCCGAGGCTGTTATGGTTTACACCAACAAGGGTCTTGGTGAAATGAGCCGTATTTTCCACAGACTTTACGCAAACAACCTCATTCGCGGTAAATGGAAAAAAGCAAAGCGCCCCCTTCTTATAAACAACTGGGAAGGCACAGGTATGGACTTTGACCACGACAAGCTTGTTTCATTTGCAAAGCACGCTAAAGATATCGGTCTCGAAATGCTTGTTATGGACGACGGTTGGTTCGGAAAACGTGATGATGACAGATCATCTCTCGGTGACTGGGTTGTGGCTGAATACAAGCTTCAAAAAGGCTTGTCAGGTCTTATTAAAGAGGTAAATGATTGCGGTCTTAAATTCGGTATATGGTTTGAACCGGAAATGATTTCTCCCGACTCTGATATTTACAGAGCTCACCCCGATTGGTGCTTACACACAGAGGGCAGAGATAAATCAATTGCAAGAACACAGTATGTTATTGACTACTCCCGTAAAGAGGTACGCGACCACATATACTCAATGATGTATGACATTCTTTCAAAGAATAATATTGATTACGTTAAATGGGATTTCAACAGAAACCTTACAGAGGTTTCTTGTGCACAGCTACCTCCCGAAAAGCAGGGTGAAATTTTCCACCGATTTGTTCTTGGTACATATGAGATTATGGACAGACTCACAACTGATTTCCCCGACTTACTTCTTGAAAACTGCTCGGGCGGCGGAGGACGCTTCGACCCCGGTATGCTTTACTACTCACCCCAGATATGGACAAGCGACAACACTGATCCCATTGAACGACTTACCATTCAATACGGCACCTCCCTCTGCTACCCTGCATCAACAATGGGTGCTCACGTTTCTGCCAACAGACGTACAGGCTATGAAACAAAAATGAATGTTGCCCTTTGGGGTTCATTCGGATATGAGCTTGACCCTGACAAGCTCACACCCGAAGAAATAGAAGAAATCAAAGCACAGATTGAGCTTTATCACAGATATTACGACGTGATTCATTACGGTGATTTGTACAGACTTATAACACCTTTTGAAAATGAGTTCCACGTTGCTTGGGAATTTGTTTCAGAGGATAAAAACGAGGCGCTCGTTACAGTAATTGAAATTAAACGTGCTTACGACGAATTCTTCTTACTCAAGCTCAAGGGTCTTGATCCTGATAAATTTTATGAGGATCAGGAAACGAAGAAACTCTACAGCGGTGCATACCTTATGAATGCAGGTCTTAACCTTACACATAAAGGCACAGGCGACGGATATTCATACAGAGTACATTTGGTTGCAAAAGATTAATTATAACAAGAAAACGGTTCAAACCACAAAAAATGATGGTTTGAACCGTTTTTTTAAATTAGGAATTATGAATTTCAGAACTGCGTTGGCAATTAAAATCTCGTTTCGCATAGCGAAACATATCGAATTTTTGTGCAACCAAAATATATCGAGTGCAACGCACATATCGAACGCTTTAGCGTATATCGACTGTCGATATGTTTATCGCACGATAAACTCGATATATTACTGCGTAATTCGATATATAAATTTTTCAATTTATTCGATATATTTTGCTTAGCAAAATGTGAAAAACGAATTATTTATCCGCCACATCCTTCGGCTTCACATTAACCGAATAATATGTGTAATACACCACAAAGCCCGGTTTTGCGCCGTTGGGCTTTTTTATATTTTTTACGTCTGTATAATCAACCGTTACAATTGTTCCTGTTTTTGCCGAGCTGTAAAATGCCGCAATTTCTGCCGCTTCTACAATTGCATCATCGGGAATTTCTTTACCGTCAGCCACGAGCAAGGTATGTGACCCGGGACAGTTTTGTGAATGGAGCCATATATCCCCTTTTCTGCCCGTTTTAAAGGTCAATTTATCGTTTTGAATATTGTTTCTGCCCACAAGGACCGTAAAACCCTGACTTGTTTTAAATTCAAGGGGCGGAAGGCTTTGCTTTTTCATCTGCTTTTTATTGCTCTTTTTGGGTTTTATAAAGCCTTGAGCAATTAATTCATCCTTAATTTCACTAAACTCTCTTTCAAGAGTTGAGCGTTCAAGCAAATCCTTAACACTTTCAAGATACGCTAAATCTTCCTTACCGCTTTCAATAAGTTTAATAAGCATATTTTCTGCAGTACAAGCCTTGCGGTATTCTTTATAGAGCTTCTGCGCATTCTGCGAGGGTGTCAACGCAGGGTCAACGGGTATTTTAACAATATTGTTATTATCGTAATAATTTTCAACCTCATATATGCTTGCACCCTTTTGCAATCTATATTGTGCTGAGGTTAAAAGCTCCGCATTTATTCTTATACTTTCGCGGTCTGCGCATTTATCTAAATCCTCTTGCTGATTATTGAGCTTTCTCGCGGTTCTTTCAATGCAATTTTCAAGCATTTTGAATAATTCTGCTGCTTTTGAACGGGTGCGCAAAAGTCTGTCGCGCTCTGAATAAAAGCCTTCAAGTAAAGAGAAAACATCAGGCTTGACAATTGTTTTGAAAGACTCACCATATTGTTTAATAGGCATAAACGAAAATTCCATTGGCTTTTCAGATGCATCAAGCACCATCATAGGCCGGCAATTTTCATTAACAAGCATTGATTTAAGGTCGCATAATTCACACAAAAGTGTCATTTTTTCGTCTGCAGATAATTCCCCTACGGCTTTATCATCACCTGTAACTCTGTATGCAATCTCTCTTGAAACCAATGGTGAAACACCCTGCAAGCTCTTCAATACGGCGGATGATAATTTTGCATTTGTTAAACTAAGCACGGCATCACAAACAACGCTCGGCTCATTCTCGCGCAAATCGAGTTTTTCCTGCGGCGGGGGTAATTTATACTCTGCACCCGGCAAAACAAGTCTGTATGACGATTTTTCACCGTCCACCCTTTTAAGCGCATCAACAACTCTGTTATCTTCATTAATAAGAATAACATTGCTATGCTGTGCCATAATCTCAACTACAAGGGTGAGCTTTACTCTGTCACCAATATCATTTGTAGCGTCAAAGTTAAAAAAGGCAATTCGATCAAGTCCGTATTGTTCAACATTTACAAGTGTAGCGCTTGTAAGCTTTTTTCTGAACAACATACAAAGCATTGGCGGAGTCTGAGGGTTTTCCGGTGTTTTTTCAACCACGCAAAACCGAGGGCTATTGGCATCCGCTGAAAAATACAGCTTATGCATACCGCCCTTTGTTCTCATTATAAACACCAGCTCATTTTTTGAAGGCTGATGAATTTTATCAACCTTTGCTCCCTTTAACAAATCGTTTACCTTTGATACAAGAAAGCTGAGATAAATTCCGTCTAATGCCATTTTAAACCTACTTTTTATTAATTAAACATTTTCTGTTGGTGAAACACTTTTTGAAACTATAACCTCAACTCCGTCGAACTGAAGTGCAAGGCTTTTTCTTAAAAACTCTAAAACAACAACCTCTGTTTCAAAGTGACCTGCGGCAAAAAGCGCAACATCAAGACGCTTTGCTTCAAGAAATTCGTGATGCTTTGCTTCACCCGTAACAAGTGCATCTGCACCGATTTCGGCAGCAGCAGTTATAAGGTCACCGCCGCCACCTGAGCACAAAGCAACCGTTTTTACGGGTTTTGAGCAAGAGGTGAAATTCACGCTTGTATTAAGGCTTTCTTTAATTTGCAACGCAAAATCATCAGCGGAAATCGGGTCAATATCACCTAATTTAAGGAATCCGTCTACACCTGAATGACGGATATTCTTTAAGCCAATACGTGCCGCAAGGCAATCGTTAACACCACCTGCAGTTTTATCAAGGCAGGTGTGCGAAGAAATAAACGTAACCCCTGATTTTACGGCTTTATAAACAAGCGAATCACTTTCGATTTTTGAAAGAGGAGAAAAAATTAACGGATGGTGTGTTACAACAACCTCTGCGCCAATTTTTACCGCTTCATCAATAACATCTTCGGTTACATCGAGAGCAACGAGAATTTTTGTAAAATCATTTTGGAGTGAGCCCACTGAAAGTCCGCAATTATCCCATTCTTCCGCAGTATTAAAGGGCGCTATAAAATCGAGAAAATCATAAACCTCTTTAATTTTCATCAGTTTTCACCTTTTTTTTAAAATATCATATCGTACAATAGCAATAATAAGCGACGTCATAACTATACACTCTGTTACAATTCCTGCAACTGATTTTTCAAACACATTATAAATTAACCAACAAGGAGAGCTGGGGAAGGTTATGAGTCTTATTTTTGTTTCATCCTTCATCCAATAGCTGATAGTAGTTAAAATCATTGCTGTTGCGGGCAAAATCGAATACCACTCTTTCCAGGTAAGTATTGATGAAACTGCACTTATTATAATGAACACAACTAACCATACGGGGCTATTTGCCCACTTTTTATCTGAATTATAAAACACAATTGAACGAAGAAGACCGATAAAATTCAAAGCTGCTCCCGTATATGCACCAAGCATAATAAAATGAATTATAAACATTATTGCGGCAAAAATCTGCACACCTATGATTTTGCTTCGTTTATTTTGTTGAAATGATATACAATTGAGTGCAGCACCGCCCAAGCCAACCGCTTGCGCTATGTAGTTAACCATTTATAAAACCTTCAATTTTTTCTATAGTTTCAAAAAGCATCTTTGACTCTTCAGTTTTTCCGCATTTAACAAAAGCCTCATATTTTTCTTTAAGTCGGGAAAGCTGATGCGTTAAATGCATATATGCATCCGCTGTATGGGGCAGTTTGCCTATAAAGGAATCAGCATAGTCAAAATCAATTATCTCACCTGTATAGGAAGCGTCAAAGGCAATATAAATACGTCTGCCCTCGTGAGTTGCAATTTCTTCATTTATTGTAAATCCGTTTTCGAAAAGAAACCGACGCAAATCCTCCGCCCTGCTTTGCGGTTGAAAAACAAAGTGAAGCTTTTCATTTTTTACCCAAGGCGTTTCAGCTAATTTTTCTGCAATAAGTGTACCACCCATTCCGGCAAAAACTATTTCATCAGCTTCATTCTCTGAAAATTGACAAAGCCCGTCGGAAAGGCGAAGCGTTATTTTATCCTGCAGACCGTAAATTTTAACGGAGCTTTCTGCGTTTTTCAAAGGCATTTTGCCTATATCTGCAGCAATTGCCCCTTTTACCTTACCGGATTGCAAAAGGTATATGGGCAAATAACCGTGATCCGTGCCTATATCCGCAACAATGCCGCCGCCCCTCACGAGAGATGCGGCAGCAGAAAGCCTCGGTGTGAGTTTAATTCTCATTTTTCAGCGAGGAATTTGTTGATTTTAGCAATAAGGTCATCAGCGTTAACACCATGCACCATACAAGCCATTTCAACAGTTTCGCCTCTTGAAGCAGGACAACCCAAGCAGTGCATACCCATTTCAAGGAAAAAAGGTGCTGTATCGGGTGCAGCATCAAGAATATCGCCGATAATTGTATCTTTTTTAATCTGCATAATAAAAACTCCTTAGATTTTTTTTATTATTATATCATAAGAAAAACTAAAAATAAATACAATTATGAAACTTTTTAACATATTTTATTACATCTTATTGTTTGTTTTCACAATTGAATTAAAAGATATGTAATGCTAAAATTATATTGAAGATTTTTACACTCGGAGGCAAATTATGTTACAGAAAGATTTTAATCCAATTCTCAGATTTATGGTTGTGAGCGACGTTCACTACAAAGATGAGCACTGCGTTGAAGAAGAGCGTATGGAAAAAGCAATAAAAATTGCCTACAGACTCGCTGAAAACCACCCCACATACAAAAGACTCGACGGTATTTTTGCCGATGGTGACTTTGCAAACTCGGGCACTGAAACACAGATGAGAAAATTCAAAGCTACTCTTGATAACAACATCAAGCCTGAAACACAATATATGCTTAATATGGCAAGCCACGAATATCACGGAAACGGTGTTGAGGCGGCATACAAGCTTTTCAATGAGGTTTTCGATATTCCCGTTGATAATCACATTGAAATAAACGGTTTCCACTTCATTACAATGTCATCATCCCACGGTTGCGAATATGAACCCGACAAAATTGAATATGCTGCAAAAGAGCTTAGAATTGCACGTGAAAAAGACCCCAAAAAGCCTATCTTTTTCTTCCAGCACCCCCACCTTACAGATACTGTTTCTGGCAGTATTTATTGGGCGGACGAAAGCTTTATTCCTACACTTATGGATTATCCCCAAGTAATTGACTTTTCAGGTCACTCACACGTGCCCATAAACGACCCGCGTTCAATCCACCAAAGGCACTTCACATGCCTCGGCACAGGCTCACTCTCATATTTTGAGCTTGATGAATTTGATAAGCATTACGGCACTCACCCCCCTCGTAAAGAGGATTGTGCACAAATGCTTATTGTTGAAGCGAACGAAAACGGTGCTGTAAGAATTTATCCTTACGATATTCTCACAGATAACTTCTTCCCGTTTGTGTGGGAAATTGACGAGCCCTGGAACGTTGATTCCTTCAAATACACAGATGCACGTTACAAAACAACAGCTGCTCCCTGGTTTGATGATGCTGAAATCACCATAAGTGATATAACCGAGAGAGGCTTCTCCGTTACTTTCCCCCAGGCAAAGATTGAAAAAGAATATGTTAATGACTACAAGGTTGTTATTAAGGAAGCAGTAAACGGATTAACTGTTAAACAGAAAAAAATCTGGAGTGACTATTATTTCTTCAATATGCCCGAAACACTTACAGTTGATTTCGACGATTTAAAACCCGATACAGATTATAATATTGAAGTTATTGCAGGTTCGTTCTGGGATACATACTCTGAACCTATTAAAGCTTCTGTTAAAACAAAATAAAGGAGAATTTAATTATGGATAAGATAAGAGTTGACGGTATGCGCTTTGTTGACGAGCACGGCAGAGAGCGTATTTTCAGCGGTATGAACGTTGTAGATAAGAAGGATTACGATGCAAACAACCCCTTTTACGGTTATTCCCCCGACTCGTTCCCCTTTGAAGAATTCCGTGCAAGAGGCTATGATATTATTAGACTCGGTTTTACATGGTGCGCAATGGAGCCCACACCCGGCAACTACAACCAACAGTTAATTGATGACCTTTGTAAATTCCTCGACAAATGTGAGGAATACGGCATTTATGCTTACCTGGACTGTCACCAGGACGTTTATTCATCTCATTGCTACGGTGACGGCGCACCCCGCTGGGCAACAATTACAGATAAATATACTCCCCGAAAACAGATTGCAGTATGGGCAGAACCGTATTTTTTCGGCAACGCCTGCTTCAGAGCTTTTGATAATTTCTGGGCTAACACAAAATACAACCGTAAGGGCTTGCAGGACTATTATGCAGATATGTGGAAAAACCTCGCAAATGCCGTCAAGGACAAGCCTGCACTTTTCGGTTTTGACTTTTTAAATGAGCCTTTCCCGGGAAAAGACGGCGGAAAGATTTTCAGAACCATAATAAAAGGTCTTGCCAAAACAACGGTTGTTGATAAAAGGATTGATAAAAAAGAACTTGTAAAACAAGGTCTCGGTTCAGAAAAAATCAGGGTACTTGATCAGTACACAGGCGATGTATTAAGAAAAATCACATCTGACGCCGATGATATTGTTAAGCATTTTGACGTTGAAAGATACTCACCGTTTGTAAGCAAAATGGCAACTGCTGTAAGAGAGGTTACAGACAATGGTGCAATGTTCATTGAAAACAACTATTATTCAAATATGGGTATTCCCTGCTGTAACGAAGCGGTTAAAGTAAACGGCAAAAGAGAAGAGTTGCAAGTATTTGCTCCCCACGCTTATGACCTTATGGTTGACACACCTGCGTATAAATACGCAAGCAACTCCCGTGTAGGTTCAATCTTTGATCAGCACAGAAAAACCCAGGAAAGACTTAATGTACCCTGTATTGTAGGTGAGTGGGGCTCTTGTGCGGAAGGTGACGGTTGGTACCCCCATATCAGATTCTTGCAAGACAAGTTTGACAGCTACAAATGGAGCAACACCTACTGGTGTTATTTTAATGAAATTCTTGAACAAGATTTTATGAAGGTGCTTACACGTCCGCGTCCCAAGGCCGTTACGGGAGAAATTATTTCGTATAAATATGACCACGACGAGGGTGAATTCAAGCTTAAATACATTCAGGATAAAAAATACAAGGTTCCCACTGTTGTTTATGTTGACAGAAAACCCAAGGAAATTGAATGTAACGGCAAATATAAAATTATAGAATTACCCGGCAACATCGGCTTTGACATTGAATTCAAAACCGATATTGGTGAAAACGAAATCGAAATAGAGTTTTAAACGCAAATAGTTGTCGGGAGTTTTCCTGACAACTATTTTAATTATTGCTGCAACAAACAATATTACAAACTATATACACATTAACAATCATAACAAATTTTTAACATTGTTTAATTAAAATTAATTGATTTCAGTGAGGGGTGAAAGCTTGAACGAACAAAGCAACAGGAAAAATGAACTTGCGGATATTTTAATCAATTCAAGTAAAAACACCCTTTGCGGTGAATTAAAGCCCCTTTACAGAGGAATTTCTTCCTTTAAACACAAGGAAACAGCCTCGGGAAAAATTTTTACCGACGGCAATTATTTTTACTATTCCCCTGAAAAAATACTGACCGAATTTAAAAGCAACCCAAACTCAATTAATAGGATTTTTCTTCACTCGCTTTTCCATTGCGTTTTTTTACACTTATTCAATACCGATTTCAAAAACAGAGATTTATGGAACATTGCCTGCGATATCTGTGTTGAAAAAGCTATTAATGATTGCAACCTTTCTTGCACCGCTGTCAAAAAAACTAAAAAAGAGCAAGTATTAATTTCAAAGCTTTCCGGACACATTAAAAGCTTTACTGCAGAAAACATTTATTTTTATTTTTGCAATTCTGATTTTTCCGCACAAGAGTTATCTGAATACACACAAGCCTTTTGTGTTGACTGTCACTCTGTCTGGTATGAAAACCGTTTTTTCAACAAATTTGATGAAAATGAGGATGTTACGGAAACAGAAGCACGATCAATATATAAAATTGCGGATGACCGCGACGGTGATTATCAAAAAAATAAGCGGCAGGTAAAGGATGACACCGTAAAATCGCGGACGCAAAAATCAGAAGAATGGAAAGAAATCACTAAACGGATAATAAGAGACTCAGATGCTGCCTCTTCGGCTTTTGGTATTTCACAAGGCTTTGACACTTTGATGCTTAAAGCTGTAACAAGGGACAAATGTGACTACTCAGAGTTTCTGAAAAAATTCATTCAGACAAGCGAACAACTTGAAATCAACGATGATGAGTTTGATTATATTTATTATACTTACGGATTGAATTTATACGGTAACATACCCTTAATAGAACCCTTGGAATATTCTGAAAACACAAAAATCAACAGGCTAATCATAGCTATTGATACATCAGGCTCTGTTTACGGTAAGCTTGTTGAGAATTTCGTTAATAAAACCTACTCGCTCCTTAAAGCTACAGATTTTTTCAAAAAAGATTGCGAAATACATTTAATTCAATGTGACTGTAAAATTCAAGCTGTCAATGTTTTTCATTCACAAGATGAGCTTGAAAAGCATCTTTCACGTATAATATTGTCAGGTTTTGGCGGAACGGACTTCAGACCTGTTTTTGAATATGCAAACAGGCTTTTGGAACAAGATAAAAACAAAACGTTTAACGGAGTCATTTATTTAACTGACGGTGACGGTATTTACCCCGACAATATGCCGGGATACAAAAACGCTTTCATTATCACTGATAATGGGTTTAATAAAAACAAGCTTCCCGCCTGGGCGACACCTGTATATGTAGATATCAACGAATTTTCAAAATAGGAGTGTAGCTTTTTGCGTATCACAAACGAAAAACACACCGTTACAATAAAAAGCAAAAAATTAAGAACGAAGAAATATGCCTACAACGAAAATATTTGCGAAGTTATATTTTCAAGTACAACCAAAGTTATAGGAAACAGTGCTTTTTATGATTGTCTCAATTTAAAGAATGTTACACTGCCCTCTTCATTGAAGGTAATTGAGGATGATGCATTTTCTTTATGCAAATCTCTTAGCCGCATTGCTTTACCAATGGCAACCGAGCAAATTGGTGAACGCTGCTTTTCCTGGTCAGGTATAGAAAAAATCGTTCTGCCTGAAAGCATTACCGAAATACGAAATTCAACCTTTTCCAATTGCAGAAAGCTGAAAAGCATTAAAATAAGTAAAGCCTGCACAAGGCTCGGTGACGATGCTTTTCTCAACTGTATGGATTTAGATGAAATAGCCGTTCCCGAAGCTGTGACAAGCCTTGGTAAAAACTGCTTCAAGGGTTGTTCTTCCTTAAAAACCGTAATATTGCCTGACAATATAAAAATCCTGCCCGAAAACACTTTTGAAAACTGCCGTTCTCTTGAAACGGTTTTACTGCCGCAAAAGCTCGAATTCATCGGCGCCGAATGTTTTGCGGGCTGTGTTAATTTAAAAAACATTGTTTTACCCGACAGTGTTAAATATATCGGTGAAAAAGCTTTTTACAGGTGTGAAGGTCTTGCAAGCATAAAATTACCAAAAGGGCTTACTCATATTGACAATCAGGTTTTTTCTAACTGCAGCAACCTTAAATCGTTACAATTTGAAAATGATTTAGATTACGCGGGTGCAGCAATTCTTCCTGAATGTAACGCGATATTACCTGAGCGCATTTTAAAAATGCACACAACATCATTTTTGAAGAAATCCGAATACAGGCTCTGCCCCGCAATAAACATTCCCGAAAGCGTAAACGAGCTCTCTTTGGGCTTTGAGGGACTCATCCCCTACAGTTTTTTAATAAAAAATAAATCCTGCTTCAACCATATAATGGCTATCGAAAAATACGGTGCAAAGGTTTTTGTAAGCGAAAACTATTACAATGCGGAAGAAAAAATTATACAAGACGGTTATTTTGATTTTAATAAATACGATTCTTTATTTGAAACAGCTCAAGCTTTTGAAAAACCCGTAATTGCCGCTTTCCGTCTGGCATATCCCGTTGAATTAAGCGAGAATAACCGCCTGATATATCAAACCGAACTCTTCAAAAGAGCAAGGGATGCTGTGCTTTTTGCCATAAAAAGTAACGAAGGAGTTTTACTTAAATATCTTATTGACAACGTGGATTTTGATACAGATTTCTGTGAAGAAATGTATATGTACGTTTCAAAGCTGGGGCTTCCGAACCTTTTACAAATTTTAACAACAAAACGCAATAACACAGGTTTAAACGAAATAAATTCACTTTTTGAGGAATTGATGTTATGAATATAAAAGAAGCTAAAATCCATATTAAAAATACAATAGCTGCATATTTCGAAAAAAATGATGCGCAAGAGTATTTCATCCCCGTTGAAAAGCAACGGCCGATATTTCTATACGGACCTCCCGGAATAGGCAAAACAGCTATAATGGAGCAAATAGCCGAAGAACTGGATATCGGTATTGTTTCTTATTCAATGACGCATCACACAAGACAAAGTGCTATAGGTCTCCCCTTCATTACTAAAAAAACTTTTGGCGAAAAAGAATATGATGTTTCTGAATACACTATGAGTGAAATACTTGCGTCGGTATATGAATACATTGAAAAAAGCGGTAAAAAAGAAGGTATTTTATTTTTAGACGAAATCAACTGTGTTTCCGAAACATTGTCACCGTCTATGCTGCGTTTTTTACAATACAAAACCTTCGGTTCACATTCCGTCCCCGATGGTTGGATAATAGTTACTGCAGGTAATCCACCCGAATACAACAAATCTGTTCGGGAATATGACATTGCAACTCTTGACAGAATAAAGAAAATTGATGTAAGCGCTGATTATGACGTATGGCGTGAGTATGCCGTAAATATGAATATCCATCCTTCAATTACCTCTTACCTTGACATTAAGAAAGCTGATTTTTATTCTATCCAAAACACAACCGACGGAAAAAGCTTTGTTACCGCAAGAGGCTGGGAAGATCTTTCGAGAATGATATGGGTATTTGAAAAAAAGAATATCGATATAGACATTACTCTTATTCAGCAGTACTTGCAATCAACAACAGTAGCAGAAGATTTTGCTGATTTTTTCGAAACATATCAAAGCCTCGGAAAATCCTTCTCATCTCAGGATATTATCAACGGAAGGTTTGACAACGAGCTGTCCTCAAAGCTTAAAGGCGCTTCCGTTTCCGAAAAACTGGGATTAATAAACATTTTAAGCAGTGAAGCCGGTAACATTTTAAAAGTTGCCGTCGAGCACAATAAGGCAACGCGTAATTTTGCTCAAATCGTAAAAGAAAACAATGTAACTTCAAAAAACAAAGCTGATGCTATTGAGTTTTTTGAAAATCTTGCGAACTCATATAAGAATCACGGAACTGATAAAAGCATTTTTTCCGTTGCATCTGCAGAGCACAAGGCAGAAAAAGCAAAAGTTTTGAAAAGAATCACCGAAACAAAAAAAGCTTTGGAAATATCACAGACTGACACACGGGCTTGCATCTCTGCTTTTTTAAAGAATGACATTGAGGAATTAAAAGAAGATGTTGACACTGCAAGAAACGCACTGACAAACATTTCAGATTTTCTTTACAGCACCTTCGGAACATCACCTGAGCTCAGTATATTTATTTCTGATATAACAATCAATAAACACGCTTCCGTTTTTCTTATGATTTTTGGTTGCAACCGTTTTTCTGAAATATCAGAAAACAAATTTGATGAAAAAGCCGTTATTGAAGAAATTAATTGTTTAATATAGCATTTTGCAAAAACGCATAAAAAAACTCTGCTAAGCCTTAGCTTAGCAGAGTTTTCTGTCAAATAAACCTGATTAGAACACTTAAAATATTCAATATTTTAACCAATGCACCACTATTATTCAAATCAGAAACCAAGGTTGTTGCTCTGTCAATTGCTTCGGTTATTCCGCCTGAGCTGAAAATCTCGGTGATTATCTCCGAAGTATGACCGATAAGCTGAGAAGCAATATATATTATCAAACCCAATACAGTTGTAATAAGAACAATCGGTGTAACCATCGAAAATATTGCAAGACCTTTACCAAATCTTGCAGAGGATTTGTTCTTTTTAAATTTATCTTTATATACATCAAAATCCTTGTAGTCAAGTGCAGACCTTTTTGCAAAGAAGGCTACAACAATTGCCGCGGCACCTGCAACGTACAAAAAGAAATAAAACGGCCAGAACAAAATACCAAACACCAACATACCAAGGCTAACTAATCCTAAAATCAACACAAAATCAGATAATTTTTTCCCTCTTTTGTATGCTTTATCTGCATTCTGAAGACGTAAATCCGGTTGATTGTAGGCAATATTCTGCAATTGTTGTGCGCCGTAGTGCGGCATCTGAACATTCGGTTGACATATTTGATACGGTGATGCCGACTGAAAATTATTATTTTGCTGTTCAATGGTTTTACAATCAGACTGTATCGCTTGCTTTGCAGTGCCGTTCCCCAACGCAGCACCGCAATCACTGCAAAAGCGTTTTCCTTCAACCGCTTCTGCACCGCATTTCGGACAAAACATAAAAAACCCTCCTAACCGTCTTACCCTTTAAACATTTTCTCTTTCGGCAGAGTATTTTACATCAATGGCTTTTTTGAAAAGCAGATAATCATACTTAGGTAACCAATCATCACCAATTTCAACATTCTTTTCCAATGAAGCTTCACTGACAGCCACATTCATAACAGTTACGCCAACCAAATCACCGTCTTCTTTATAAACGGTATCCCAGAATGCGTGGTGACCTATATAAGTAACGCTATCAGGGATATACACATACGAAAGTGCCTGATTGTAGCTGAAAGCGTCCGAACCGATAAACTCAAGACCCTCCGGTAAAGATTTATACACCTCGCCAAGGGATTCCTGTGTTGTAAAATGAGTATCTGTAACCTTATCTGATTTATATGAATAAATGCTTGTAAGTGAGGGTGTTGTACCCCATTCGTCAACTCTTTCGTGAAGCTTGAAAACAGCCAACGTTTCAATAGTTTTCAGCCCTTCCGGCAAATAAATAACTCTGAGGTTTGCATAATTAAAGCACATCTCATCTATCTTCACAACAGTTGAAGGTACAACGTAAGTTTGAACATCTCTTTCGTATTCAGGTGTAACCTCGTCTTTATAAAGCTCCCTGTTGTAACCGTATTTCTGACGGAGATACTCGTCGTGGTCACAGGGATAGCAAAGAATTTCAGTCTTATCTTTATTGTAAAGAACACCGTCAACGTCGCAATAATTGGGGTTATTTTCATCAACCTCAATATTTTGCAAGGCCCAGCAAGAATAGAACGCCTTAGTATCAACAGCATTAACGTCGGCACCGATTCTTATGGTTTTAATTTTATCATCACAGTTGAGTGTGAATTGTCTTACTGAATTAATAGGCTTTGAAGTATCCTTAACAACTTTAAAATTTGTGTTCGGATCGTTATTACCGGCAATATACTCTACACTTGAAACATAATCAATATCAAGCTCATAAATATAACCGGTATTGCTGAATTTTGAAAACTCAATACCCTGCTCTGTTTCAGTATATTCAAATGTATCATTCTGCAAAGCTTTGATACTGAAGTACATTGAAAGAGAAACAGCAATAATAATTACAAACACAAAAATAAATTTCTTTAAATTGTAGTACTTATAGGGCTTATTGACATGAGGTGCCGCAAGCCCCGGAACCTGATAAGTCCATATTTCGTCTTCGGGAATCTCAAGATGCACATCGGTTTGCCAATCGTTTGCTTTATTTTTCTTTTTATCTTTTTTACTCATTCAATACACCCCCTAACCTTTATATCCGCCGGAAACAGTTGTTCCTTCTTCCTTAGCCTTTTTTTCCGTAACCTCTGCGCGGCGTTTCAACACTTCCATAACAAGATTCTGCTTTTTATTATCATAATCCCAGAAAAGATACGGAATTGTCATAAGGAAAAATCCTATTGCATCAACAATAATGGGTATAACAACAATATTGGCTCGCGAACCGTCAAAGAAAAGAATTTCCCAGTTACTGTTAAAGCCGTATTTAAGCAAGAAAATGGGGATTATAAGACCCACAAACGTCGTAATAGGCCCTGTAAACCAACCGAAAATACCTGCAAAGCTTTCAAGACGTTCACCGGAAAGATACATCTGATAGTCACCGATTCTGATACCCATATCGTGACCTGCTGTTGTGGGAACTGTTTTCGTCATTTCCATAAAGAACAACACAACAACACAGATCGTTCCGCAAAGGGCAAGATTATCACCAAGTGTCCACATTGCAACAGCTATTATAGCATTGCCGATTGCACGGCTTAGCTGATAAAAAATCATTATCTGCTTGTATGAGAAGCGTTTGAGAAAATACGGTGATAACAAATCGGGCGGAGTACCCGCAAAGGAAATGAGCGCTACCAATAACGAATACGGAAGACCGCTCAGACGGAACGTGTAAAAATAAAGTATTGTTGCAAAGGGCAGCATACCGTTACCTAAGGAGTCAATAAGCCCTACAACCGTATTTATCAGAAGATATTTGTTTTTCAGAACGCCGAGCATACCGTCCCAAAATTTAATCTGAACCTTCTTTTCGATGGGCGGTTGAGGTATCCTTTCTTTAATTCTGCCTGCAAGACCCATTGTAAATGCCGCAGAAATACAGAATGTAATAGGTATAACAAATTTGTAGAAATTAATATCCGCCCACTCGTGACGAAGCATTCCTACAATCGCAGGGAGAATAATTGCAAGAATGGAGTTGAAAATGTGTGAAATTTTAACAGGATAGCTGCGAACAAGTATTCGTTCCTGTAAATTAGGGCTGATAACCTTTGCACATTGCTCAAGAACGTTGCCGAAGCCAAAAACATTAAACGTAGCAAAAAGAAGATTAGCCACCCACACACGCGTTGCGACGTCAGGGATATTATACACCGGAAGCCAGCCGATGAGAATTACCATCACACATTTTGGTATAACGTCACAATAAAGGCTGTATTTATACCTTCCGTATTTTGGAATAAGCTTTTTACGCCAGAAAATGTTACGTGCGCCTACCCATCCGGTATACAGGAAATGTGTGCCAAACGTCTTAAAGCACGCCGTGGCATTCATGCCCTCAAAGCTGTTAAGAATAGTGATAAATGCCCCTGACTGGTCAAACAACATTGAGTAGTCGAAAATCAACGTAGAAATACCGAACAGCATCATAAGGCCGTATGTAAGATAAACCTTCTTTTCTGTCTTTTTAGGCAAGAAGCCTAAATTATCGCAAACGTACCACCAGATGAGTGCCGAAACGTATCCGAGCGGCATATTAAGAAGACCTATAACAGAAAATGTAAGATAGGGCAGCTTATAGTGGTGCATAATAAGAAAGCAGCTTGACCAGAAGCCTATGTACTCAAGCGTTTTTGAGCCGGTATAGTTTGCACCGACACCGATAACCACGTCTTTATACTCTTTATAAGGTACGTACTTACCCTCAGCAGGCGTATTCCAATGGTCTTTGATTTCAGTAAACAAAGCCTTTGCCTTTACACCGAGAGAAGTTTTTTCATTTTCACTCAAAGCAAAACCCCCCCTTAACCATATTTATTTAATTTTAGCATAATCAAACAAACAATACAATGCAACAAATAGACAAAAGCATAAACCGAATTTTGTTCAATCGGTTTATGCTTTATTTTTCAAGGTATTCGGCACAATCATAGAACATTCCTCTGATTGTTCCGTGTGTTTCCGGTATTTTTTCATAAAGTGAACTGTAAAAACTCATTTGTTTACTTTCTTCTCGAAGCATCTTGTCATCTCCAACCTTTGATACTTCAATTATACCATAAACCACAACTTTTATTATTCTATTTTGCTAATTTAGAAATTCAATCAGACTTTTTCAGTGCTTTCTAACCGTCCCCTGTCTTGTCCGTTCCAACCGTCTTTGCCATCAGAATTATAACGGTATTCATATAACTCTTCGCTTATTTTATTTGTTAATGCGGTATCGGAATAGTGCTGATTAGAACAAATAATTATAGTAGGGTTTAGGCTTGCCTAAACCGCAAGGGTAACCGATAAATTCGCGGGCTGGGCAAGCCACAGCCCCTACGATAGTCAGGTTTTCTATACAAATTACTTCTTACAGTAAGTTTTAGGGACTCTCCACCGCTCCGATGAACCAAATCAAAAAATAAAATATATTACTCGCTTGAAAAAACACTAAAAAAGGTTTTAACAAATGGCGGTCCCCCTCTCTCCTTACGCAGAGAGGTAGAATAGCGGTGAATTCCGAAGAAAACACCGCTAAACTCGTTGGATTTAACTAACTAAAATGCTGAAAAACGTTGATTTTAAGGGATTCAAGACGTTTCATCACAAGACACAGTACCGTCCGAAACCACTGATTGGTGTTACACGGCGGAATGATAAAATTCTTTTTCTCCCATATAATTCTCGATTGAACGCCACCTAAACGCAGAGGCGCAAATCAAAGTCCCAGCATAATCATCTAAATCAGATTCTGACAAATTACCGCAGTCGTACCAGTAAATATTTCCATCTTTTATGATCATTGTAGAATCTAATATTTCGCAGGTATAATCTTCATTAACTGGAAAAAGTTTTAAGTGTTTTAATCCTTGAAATTCCATCTCTATCATAGAGTTCTTCTCGCATTGTCGTTGAATTACAACTCGTAAAACCCTACGATCATTCAAGGGATGCATTGAAAGATTTTCACCAACATATGCTCCACTTATATAACTTATTTCTTTTATGCAACTATCGTGAAAATAGCATACATTTTCCATAAATTTCAATATTTCGTCGTTAGAACGAATTATCTCCCACATAAATACTTCCTTTCTCAAACTAACCAAATATCAGAATCAAGCCTTCTCCAACACCGGCACCCAACGGTCCAAACAAGAAATCATCAGCAACACCGATACCTGTAGCGTCATCTGCAGCTACAACAACAATTCCGATTACGCAAACAGTCACCAATGCTGCTCCTGCAACAGGCTCCCATCCGACGCTGTATGCTGGACCTCTAACACCATCTTTCCAATCATGATTGTGACCACCATTGGAATCATGTGGATGTTTATCCGGTCTTTCATGGTCATCATGATCATAATCGTGCACTGGATAACCATCTTCTCCGTAAGTTCTTGAATCACCATTAGGTGCTGTGTAAGTGCTTCCAGGTTCACCAGTATATGGACGACGATTAGCATTGTGCGAAGATGTACTCGCTACGCTACTCGGCTCTGATGTAGAAAAGGATTTTTTTACTGGTTGAATAATGTTGTTATTTACCCAGCTCACTACCTTTTTTAACCACTCAGGCCAATGACCTGTAGGGTCAGTTCTGTTAACAGGATTGTTCATACAATACGCAAACATATTGCTACCTAAAACATCTCCGCCAACACCAGATACAACACTATCCGCATTAATAAACCTACCAATCTCGGCATCATAATACCTTGACTGAAGATAATAGAGGTCTAAATCACTATCGTAGTAATATCCTCTGTAACGGATGGGGTTAACATTAACAATATGATTGAGGTATTGTGTTTCGGGGTCGATTTGGGTGTGAACGTTTTTGCCGTCTGAGTCTTGTGTTACAACAAACATACGGGTATTACCCCAAGCGTCGTAATCGTAAGCACCAACCTTTACACCGTTGGAGTTGTAAAGACCAAGAACATCGCCCTGAGCGTTTGTTGAAACAAAATAACGTGCAGTTGAAGCATCATCACCTGTACCGAAGGTGTAGTAAATCTGAGAAAGATTACCATAGCTGTCGTAGAAATAATAGAGGGTTTTGTTTTCCCCTATTTTTTCATAAAACAACTGGTCACCAACGTATTGATACTTAGTGATTGTTCCGTTAACTGCTTTTGCGCTCCTAAGACCGTCTGCATCATACATAAAGTTTGCGGAAACTGACCCCTTACTGTAGGTACGCATTTGTCTGCCGAACCAACTCATTGTTGCTCCGCGATAGCTTAACGGATTGCCCAAAGGGTGAAATGAAATCAAATCACCCTTTGACCTCTTAACTATTACCTCTTACTTATTACTTCCCTTTGCTGTCCTCTGATTGGTTCTCAACACACAGAACCGTCCCCTGTCTTGCACCCTGTCTTGCATCATAACCGTCCCCGTCTTATTTCTCTCTACTTCTTATACACTTGCTCTATTACTTTATGGGATATATCTTTCCATTTATCGTATTCCTGAAAAATACTATAATACGGCTTCGACCCAACAGTTCTACCGATCTGCTGTCTTTTTCGGAACGTTTCTCCATCAAAAGAAAACTCGCGAAAATGTCTTCGAATATATCTATTTTTAAAATATTTTGTTTCCACTTTTTCTGCCAAAAAATCAATCAGTTCAGGAACATAATCCTGCATAATTACCGAAACAGCACCTCGTATATTGCCATAGTAGATATAGTTCAATTCGGATAATTCTTTTGACAGGAAATAAAACGGGTGTCTCTTTAAGCGTTCTGGCACATATTCTAAGATTGCAATCAATTCCTCAAAAGTTGGTTCTGGAAAGCGGACATATCCAGATTCCTGTCCCCAACCATGATCTACCAGTAACCGTTTTCTGTACAATTGTCCTGTTGCAATATGTTTATAAATATCTCCTTGTACTAGTTCAAATTCCTGGTCATATTTAGGCGAAAAATGTATCGTTACATAGAAAATTTTCGTTTGAAGATTCATATACTACCCTCAAAAACCTCAATAATTATTTCTGATATATATCCAGCTTTGCTTTGTAACACAGGCATCTCATAATTCCAGAAAATACTTGTACTGGCATTGAACGTACTATTACAAACAAAAGCGTGTGCACTTCCTGTTGCTTGATGACAAAAGAGTTCTGATGCACCCTTCCATATAAAATTATCAAGCCAAGGTATACGCGATGATAAGCAATCGGCAGTCTTTCCAATTATGGTATCACCGATGACAGTACCACCGCTAGTAGCGGAATAATTTTGTGCAGCTTTTAGTGCCGAATCTCCGCCAGAATACAAAACGGGATCTGTATATGTAGGATTGCCCAAAATGTTGTTTGCAATATAAGCAACACCTGCCCCTAGCCCCCCTGTGGCGACCGTAGCATTCAAAGTTGCTGCACCCATCATCACTGCTGCCGTACTAGCTGTAGCACTTCCGGCTAGCATTGCTCCTGCTGCTGCACCTAAACCCGCTCCTGCTAGTCCTCCGGCTGCAGCACCAATTCCTATTCCTGCCCAAACATTTCCGCCGTTCTTTGCAGCAACCACACCGCCTATGATAGCACCAGCAACTGCACCTATAGCCGCAGTCACAAGGAAAAACGGAAGCTCACCTGTGGTGTCAGCCATAGTTACCGGATTATTAAGGCAATAGGCGAACATATTGTATCCAAGAACTGAATCTTGACTGAGTATTGAATCCGCATTAATAAACCTACCAATCTCGGAATCATAGTAACGAGACTGAAGATAATAGAGGTCTAAATCACTATCGTAGTAATACCCACGATAGCGAATGGGGTTAGCATTTGCGATATGGTACCACTGAGTTATTGCATTTCCGTTGGCATCCTTTACGGAAAGAACATTACCCCAAGCATCATATTCATACCTTGCAACCAATGCGCCTGTGCTATTGTAAAGTGCAGTTACGTCACCCTGAATATTGGTTGTTACATAATAATTAGCACTTGACGTGTAATCGTCGGTCGAGAAAGTATAATAAATTGACGATAAATTACCATAGCTGTCGTAGAAATAATAGAATTCCTGACTGTCACCGCGTTTTTCATAGTACAGCTTATCGCCAACATATTGATAAATTGTCTTTACACCGCCAACAGTTTTTGTAGCACGTAAACCGTCAGCATCATAAGAGAATGTTGACATTGTGCCGTTCTTTGCGTAGCCTGTAAGCTGTCTGCCTTTCCACGCCATTTCAGCACCGCGGTATACTATCGGGTTACCAATATCATCATACGATATTTTTTCGTTTTCGTCAACAATTCCGCTACGGTTGGCATCATATCCCGTTAAAAGATAATTCCAACCATCTTTGCCGTCATCACCGTAATAATACTCGTCCAAATTAAGGACAAAATTACCTGTTAATGAAGAATTGGTATACTGATAGTTTGCTTTTAACTTTATGTTACCAAGATGGTTATATTGATACTCGATTGATTTTTTATTATCATACTGATTTTCCTTTGTCAACTGACCTAAACCATCATACTCATAGCTTCTGTAAAGAACACCATTCTTTTTGATGGTGGAGATATTACCCATACTGTCATAGGTATATGCAAAGGTTGTACCGTTAAGATTCTCACAAGATATCTGAGTTGTTGCATAATTATCTCCGCGTATTGAACCGTGATAAAAATACAGCGTCTGAATATCATTTTCAAGGTCAACGTTACGCGTGGTGAGACGATTCAGGCTGTCATAGCTGTAATCAGTATTTACTCCCAACGCAGTATACCTTGTGGGTAAGCCGTCAGCAGCGTTTTCTTTGGCACCTGTAACACCCGTGTCAGAATAACTGTAAATTTGAGTATACGCTTTTCCACCGATTTCGTTAGAAACAGACGTAAGGTGACCCCTTGTGTTGTAGCCGTATTCGGTAGAGCCTACACGGGCAGAGGTTACACTGTTTGACATATCGGTACGAATCAATCTGCCTATTGAATCATAGCTGTAGTCGTACCTTAGTTGGTTTATTCCGTCCTGATGCATACGCGGTGTGCCGTTGGATGAATACTGCCAGATGTATACGGAATTACCGTAGGTTGCAGTATTGTACCCGTTTGCGTTATCCTTATGTTTAATTGCAATTACGTTACCTGAATAATCGTACGTATATTTTACACCGTCGTTGTTACCGTAAACAGATTCAGACAAGCCGCCGTTGTTGGCAATGTACGTA
>JAGASD010000011.1 GCA_017621885.1 Clostridia bacterium
TACATAGTTTCAGTGCAAACTGTGCGAGAGGATGAAATGTCCTCCCGCTATTTGTGCTGTCTATGTGACGGCTTTTTTGTTGTGCAATTTTAACGAAAATAAAAAAGTTTTCGAATTTGCTTGATTTTTTGCCGTTCTAAACCCTTACCCCTTGAGGGGTAAAAACAACCGAATACGGAAAGCGAAGTTTGTGCAAAGCTACAAAATTTCAAGTTTATGAAAAAAGTTTTGCAAAAACCTACAAAAATCGGCGTTTTAAACGTCACCCCTTGAGGGATGTTTTTCTCTCATACACCTTGACAACTGAATGACCGTCCGAAAGTGATATGATTTTACAAAGACCGTGGGGTCTCCGAAAAGCATTTGCTTTTTGGGGAGAGGAGGGGCAACGAAGTGAAAGAGATTTTCGTGTTTACACGGAAACGATTGATACGGAGTATGTGACGACGAGAGCGAGGCAACGCTGCGGTGAGATTCCGGGGCAGGAATTATTTCGGATAAAACGGCAAAAATATGCTTTTTATATGTAGTTAATGAAATTACCCTACCGACAAAACAAAACTCATTACAGGCGAAAAAAACATCAAAAATCAACCCGAAATGCTACAGTAAAAAGGAGTGTGATAGTTATTCCGAGAATAACAAAAAGTAAAAAATCAGAATGGAGCTTGTTCCTGAACGAACGAAACAGAATCTGTTATAACGAGCTTTGCAGAAAATGTGTTAAAAGTTGCAAGCAGAGTTTCAGAGCTGTAATTATATCCTACAACTATGTATCAAAAAGGAGCGTGAAAGATTGTGGATAATGAATCCTTCTTCAAAATGCCGAAGGTGTTATTTACGGATAAATATAAAAGCTTATCTGCTGAAGCAAAGCTTTTATACGGCTTAATGCTCGACAGAATGCAGTTGTCAGCAATCAACGGTTGGTGTGATAAAAACGGAGAGGTCTTTATTATTTATACCATTGCCGAGACAAGTGAAATGCTCGGTTTCGGACACGATAAAGCAACAAGGCTGCAGCGTGAACTTGAAAAGCACAATCTGCTCCGCCGTAAATATCAGGGTAAAGGTAAACCTGCAAAGCTCTATGTTTTACCTATACCGAAAACACGCATCAGGTCACCGTAAATATCGCAAGTAATAAGACTGAGCAGAGTAAGACTGAGATATATACCGACCGAGAAGAGAGAAAATATTCTTTAATTAAGTTAGCAGTAACTTTAAGTATATAAGGCGGTTCGCTGAATGCGAAAAGCTGATGAATACAACGCATTTCTTCTTCGGCTCGTATAATAAAAATTTGGCAAATCAGACGATAGAAATTGGCAAAACGAACAGTACCCCGTCAGCAAAATTTCCATTAAAAATCGGTGCATTCTGCCCGTAGTACAAGGTGCTATTTTTACTCAAAAACGGGTGTCTTGAAAAAATAAATATTTTCCAAAGGAATGGAAGTCCACTAATATTACACTATTTTTTTATTATTTTTCATTATGCAGCGGTTTTGACAAAAAGAAACTGCTCCCACGGAGAGAGCAGTTAAAAACATTTAATTGGACTGTCCTTTATTATCTATTAGACCTTGCTGCTTTTCTTTCAGCATTTCATTAAGCTTTTTAGTATTTCGTTTAGTTACGCAATAAATAATTGCCCAAACTGCCAAATATCCTACAACAAAAATACATGAGAAAACCAAAATTGGTGTTGTGCCCCATTCAATCCAATCATTAATCAGATAAGCGCCTAAATAGCTAAAATATAAGATAATACCGTGAATCAGAATTGCCGACATCAAAGGTAAGCGTTCTATGTGATAAACAGCATTCATACCGCCTGCTGTAAAGGCAAGTACAGTTATCGAAAAAATACTTGTACAGACCTGATTAACAGTTAATGTATCTAACAGACCCTTATAATGCAGAATCAGATATAAAACAGCAAGAACGATCGGACCGAAACCGCAAGCAATCAGACCTCTGCGGAAAATTTCCGTAATAAATCTTTTCATATTCCTTCGTACCTCCTTCTTATTTGTGAAAAGCAACGCCTTGAAACATACTCACGATAACCGCATCTGAATACTGCATCCACACCGCCGTTGAACACAGCATCAAATCGCTCAATGCGGTGTTCGTTGGCAAGGGTAGATTTGTTGATGCGTATAAAATAAGAAGGCAGAATATTCTCTAAATCACGAAGTCTTTCCTGAATGCGGTAGCGTTTTCCCTTCGTATCGACAGCTATTACCTTTTTATCAACAACAGTTATACACTCTATTTCAGAGAATAAGAGCTTTTTCATCTCATCATCATTGTATCCCATAATGCTTTCAGCACCTGAAAAACTACAGACGAGATTTTCTATCTGCTCAGTCAGAGAAGAGGGAGCGTGAACCTTTGCAATTATCTCTTCGTCCGCATCTTTGTCTATAATGAGTTTGTATTTCATCGCATCAAATCCTTATTGTTTTTTCATTTGTCTGAGGAAGCTGAGAACAGCTATCGCAGTTATAAATACACTGTACAGAATAATGGGCATAACGTGAGTTATGGCAAGCTCAAAGTTCCCGCTGAATAAAGCTTTTTCCATTTCTGCTGCGTGAACAAACGGTAGCACATTCGCAATTTTTTCGAAAAATCCACCCACAAGTTTCAAATCAAACCATACTCCGGATAGCCACGCAGAGAGATTAGTAAGTAATGCACCGCAAATACCGCCGACTTGTTTAACGCCAAAGATACTTCCACACAAAAGCCCTAATACAATATTTAAAACAGCCATTGGTATTATACCTATTATTGCATAAACAATGTTTATGCTGACCGTCAAGCCCAGAGGAATCGCAAACAGGTAACAAATGATTGTCTGACTAACGGCAAGAGGTAAAAGAGGTAGCATATAGCCAAGAATAAAATCAAAACCTGTAAGTGGTGTTGCGTATAATCTTTGCAAAAAAGCACTTTCTCGGTCCTTAGCAATCAGCGTGGCGGAGAAAAGTGTCATAAATGACAAACCGAACACCGTAATGCCGGGCGTTAGTGTGTCAATATCAAACAATTCTGCGGGGATATTTTTCTGCAAGCTACTCAGAAGTAATAGTAACACCAAAGGAAAACCGAGACCGAAAGCAAGATTTATCGGGTCACGCAGAATCTCCTTTGTACACCTTTTTGCAAATGTCAACATTCTCATAATGCACCCTCCTTCACTATAGAAACGAAGGCTGATTCAAAGTCATTTGCACCTGTCATTATCTTTAATTCTTCTGTAGTTCCTACAGCAAGAAGATTGCCGTCTTTCATGATACCTATACGGTCAGAAAGTGATTCTGCTTCTTCCATATAATGTGTTGTAAGAATAATGGTTACTTTGCCCTTCAACGAGCGAATCATATCCCAAAGTTCATGCCGTGCAATAACATCTAACCCAAGAGTAGGTTCATCCAAAAAGAGAATCTTAGGTTCACTGATAAGTGCCATAGCAATACTTACACGGCGTTGCCATCCACCCGATAGCTTACCCGCCTTTCTCTTCAAAACAGAATCTACAGCAAATTGCTCGGTAAGCTCTTTGATTTTTGCTTTGCTTTTTTCTTTAGAAAAACCATGAATACCACACATTAATTCAAGGTTTTCCTTTACAGAAAGATTCGGAGCTACTGCAGTTTCCTGAGGTGATACACTAATCAATCGCTTAACCTGTTCGGGCTGTTTGGTTATGCTGTATCCACCTATAAATGCATCGCCATCCGTTGGTTTTGTTATGCAGGTTAACATTTTTATCGTTGTGGTTTTTCCGGCTCCGTTAACACCTAACAGAGAAAAGAGTTCTCCTTGTTGTATTTCTAAATTGAGCTTATTCACAGCAGTAAGATTTTTGTATCTTTTGACAAGCTCAACTGTTTTTATTTCTTGCATTTACATTAGCCTCCTTTTTATTTGCAGTACCATTATAGCAAATGTAAAAGAGGAAATGTTGATTTTTATCTAATCGGTCATTTATCGTATCTCATCGGTTATAAAAAGTATATCACATTAACACCCTATATTTCAAATTACATATCCTTGTGCTTTAAGGTTCAGTGCGAGGATTTTTTGAATGCAAAATTTTCAAGTAAAGGAAGTGAAAAAAATGCTTTAGCAACTTTTTAAAACTCAAAATCAAAACAAAATAATTTCAAAGAAAGAAAAAATGAATTTAATGTCAAACGAAAAAATTGAATATTTGAATCTTGATTTACTTCATCCGTTTGAAAACAATCCGTTTCAAAGTGTTGATGAAAGTGAATACGATGAGCTTCGTGACAGCGTTATGGAGTTCGGAATTATCACACCACTCATTGTTAATAAGTCGGATAACGGTTATGAAATTATTTCCGGTCACAGACGGTGGCAGATTGCAAAGGAACTAAATCTTGATGTTGTTCCCGTTTATGTAAAAGAATTTTCAAAAGAAGAAGCGGTAATAAATTTTGTTGACTGTAATTTATCACGAGAAAAAATCTTACCGAGTGAAAAAGCCCGTGCTTACAAAATGAAACACGATGCAATTAAAAAGCAAGGTGCAAGGACTGATTTAACTTCGTCACAAGTTGGGACGAAGTTCCGCAGTGATGAAAAACTCGCAGAAACAATGCCCGATTCCCGAATGCAGATTCAGAGATATATCAGATTAAATAATTTACAACCGGCTCTTCTTGATATGGTGGATGAAAAAAGAATTTCTTTTACACCTGCGGTTGAGCTTTCATATTTAACTGAAGAAGAACAGTGCAACTTAATTGAAACTATTGAGAGTGAAGATTGCACTCCGTCACTCTCACAGGCTCAGCGTATGCATAAGTTAAGTGAAGAGAAAAAACTCACTATGGATGCTATCTTTGAAATTATGCAGGAACAAAAAGCTAATCAAAAGGAGTATGTGAAAATCCCGGTTGAAACTTTTAAAAAGTATTTTAAGAAAGATATGCCGCCCAAAAAGATGGAAGAGATAACGGAAAAAGCTCTTGCCCGTTACGCAATGGTGCTTCAAAAGCAACGTCAGTGGGAGCGATAAAAAGTGTGGGATAAGTCTTAACAAGCACTGAATTTGTGTCCACACATTTGCTTGTTGCGACTTATATGATATGACATCAGTCTCAACAAGCATTGAATTCGTACGGACACAAATTCCGCTTGTTAAGGGGTTAACCCCTAACACCCCGACAGAAATAAAGCAAAAAATTTAAACAAGGAGATGATATTATAAGAATTATATCAGTAATAAAAAATGAGATAGCAAAAATAAAAGAGTTTCTCGAATTTGTTTTGACAGATATTCATGGAGAATGTGTTTTAAATATTAACGGTGTTGAAGTTATTGCAACCTTTGCAGAAAAACCTAACAAAGAAATCTTTTCACGGATGAAAGAAATTCTACTCGGTGATTCGCACATTCGACAAAGTAATGCCCCTGATATTAAACTAAAGAAAAATATCAAGGAGGCGGTTTAATGTCAAAGCGAGTGTGCTGTCTTTACAGAGTTTCAACGGGTAAGCAGGTTGATTATGACAGCAACAATGAAGCAGATATTCCGATGCAGAGAAAGGCTTGCCATAAATTTGCAAGTGAAATGGGTTGGGATATTGTTCACGAAGAACAGGAAGATGGTGTTTCCGGTCATAAGGTGCGAGCTGAAAATCGTGATAAAATTCAAATAATAAAGGACCTTGCGAGAAAGAAAAAGTTTGATATTCTGCTTGTGTTTATGTTTGACCGTATCGGCAGAATCGCAGATGAAACACCTTTTGTTGTTGAATGGTTTGTCAAAAATGGTATTGAGGTTTGGAGCACACAAGAGGGCGAACAGAGATTTGATAATCACATTGACAAGCTCTTAAACTATATCCGCTTTTGGCAGGCTGACGGTGAAAGTGAGAAAACATCAGTACGAACAAAAACAAGCCTTGGTCAGTTAGTTGAAGCCGGTCATTTCAAGGGCGGCGTTGCCGCCTTTGGATATGACCTCGTGAAAAGTGGTAGATATAATAAAAGAAAGCACGAGCTTTACGATTTAAAAGTTAATCCCGATGAAGCTACTGTTGTTAAGATAATCTTTGACAAGTACACGCAAGAGGGTTACGGTGCTCATAGAATTACAACTTGGCTTAATAACAATGGTTACCGAGCAATAACAGGTAAAATGTGGCACGAGGCTACTATAAGAGGTATTCTATGCAACCTGACTTATACGGGTGTACTTCGTAGTGGTGATGCTCGTTCAGAGGTTATACCCGAACTGCAGATAATACCGTCTGAACAGTTTGAAAGAGCAAGAATGATAATGCAAGAGCGTTCCGATAGGAAGAAAGAAAATCCTACGGTACCACTTAACACAAAAGGAAAATCACTTGTGTCCGGCAAGGTTTACTGTGGGCATTGCGGCTCAAGGCTGAATCTTACAACAAGGGGAAGATACCGTAAAAGAAAAGACGGAACTGTTGATACAACGAAGCGAATCAGATATGCATGCTACGGAAAAAGCAGAAAGCAAACTGAATGTGACGGTCAGTCGGGTTACACCTTGCATATTCTTGATGATTTAATTGATGAAATTGTCCGTGACATTTTCAGGAGGATGAAAGGTGTATCAAAATCTGATGTAATCAAGCTCCGTTATGCTGATGAGCTTGAAGTGAGAAAAGCAAGGCTGAATATGCTGAAAGCAGATTACAATAAAGAGTTTGAAAATCTTACCATACTGAAATCTGAGGTTGTTAAGGCTATCAAAGGTGAAAGCTCATTTTCGGCTGATACTCTTTCGGAATTGATTACAGAATCCGAGAAAGAGTGTGAAAGGCTTTTTGATTTATGCACTGATGCTGAAAAGGATGTTGTTGACAGCGAGAGTGTACTTAAAACTTTATCTGACAGCTTTGATGAACTGATTTCCCGCGCGGAGCTTTATGATGAGACAAGCTTTGAAAAGAAAAAAATGATTGTTAATTGCTTAATTAAACGGGTTGAGGTTAGCAAAGGATACAAACTGAAAGTTGAGTTTAATATTGACTTTGAGCAGTTTATGGTGGGAATTGATAAGGTGGCTTGAATAAAAGAATTCTTTTAATATATCAATCCCTTTGAAATAACACGCAAATGGCATGGAGAATCCTTATCGCTTATTTTGCTATTTTAACATTCATATGATAAAATTAAAAAAATCCGTAAAAATCTGTAAGATTTCACATGTGAAAAGAATCATATAAGTGAAAGGTGGTGATAACGCAATGGAATTTGAAGAAGTATACCGTAAATATTTTAACGATGTTTATTTATATGTCCTCAGACTTTCAGGAGATGAACATATCGCAGAAGAAATAACGAGCGACACATTTTATAAGGCTCTTTATTCTATCAACAAATTCCGCGGAGACTGCGATATAAGAGTCTGGCTTTGTCAAATAGCAAAAAACAGCTATTTCGCATACATCAAGAAAAGAAGAAATACTGCAAATCTTGATGATGAGGAAGTGCTGAATTTAATAGATGATAATATTTTAATTGACGATGCCATTATTCAAAAAGATGAGTCTATGCAAATCAAAAAAATTCTGCACACTATCTCTGAGCCATACAGAGAGGTGTTTATGTGGCGAGTTTTTGCAGAATTAAGTTTTAAACAGATAGGACAGATATTTGGCAAATCTGATAATTGGGCTTGCGTTACATATCACCGTTCAAAATCAATGATTCAACAAAGATTGGAGGAAAACAACAATGAGAAATGAATGTAATATAATTCGTGACATTTTACCCCTTTACGCAGAAGATATGGTCAGTGACGATACCGTTTCCTTTGTTGAGGAACATCTTCAAACTTGTAATGAATGTTCTTTAATGTATGAACGAATTAAAGAAGGTGGTATCGTTATGAAAAACGAAAATAAAAGCACAGAACAGGAAGTTGTAAGCATTTTAAAAAAATTGAGAAAAAAAGTTTTTAAAAGGTTCTGCATTATATTCTTGGCTATATGTATCGGCGTTGTGGGACTTATTGCAACATTACAGGTATTTCCTGTTTATAGGGTTTATCAATACAGTTCTAAGGATGATTTTGTAAATGAAAACAAGATAATGTTGGCATACATCGGTACTCCCGGAGACAGAAAAATTGCAACCGATATTGTAAATTATGCAAGTATTCATGTTTTCTCTGATACAAGTCATACATACGAAGAAAATTTAGAGCTTTATGGAGAATTAGGAAGATATCCATTTGATTTACATTACTTTGACGGAACAAGAGGCGAACTAAATGCACTTTATGAAACACATTCTATAGAACTCTTATCTGCACATATAGATGAAAATCATGGATATATGTTTGTAGAACATTCTCAGCAAGCCATCGGTGAAAATGGTGAGGTTGTTGCAGGTAGTTGGGACATTCTCTCTTTATGGGAAATCGAAAAAGATGCTGACGGTAATTGGAAAGTAGTAAGCATAAGAGAAGGTGCATAAAGCTTATATTTAAAGCATCAAGAAAAAATCCGAGGTTTAAGAACCTCGGATTTTTGTTGGTGGAGATAAGCGGGATCGAACCGCTGACCTCTTGAATGCCATTCAAGCGCTCTCCCAGCTGAGCTATACCCCCAAGTATTAAATTTTCTCAGTTGCTCAATGTGGGGTGCGTTTCTGAGTGCTTCTCGCTCCCAGCTGAGCTACGCCCCCATATCTGAAGCAAGAAGCAATAGTAAAGAGTGAAGAGGTATTTGCCTTACGGCAAATGTGTTTTAATTAATCCTCATATCACTATGAAAGTATAGCATTTTAAAGTTATTTAGTCAAGTAAAAACGTTATTTTTGTTTTATATTTTATGTTTTATTGCCCAAAAAACTTGTTAACTTTTTGTTAATATTACTATACAAATTTTATTGTAAATTATTTACAAATTTACAGTATTTGTGTTATAATTAAGTATGTCTAATCAAATCTTTTCTGAAAGGATTGCTATTATGAAAAAAACGAAGAAATTGTTAGCTTTACTTCTTGCTGTTGTAATGCTTTCAACAACACTTTTAGCGAGTGTAAACGCTATTGATTGGGGCGGTCACACACCCTACGTGCCCGTAGATGATGACGTTCTTCCCACAATCATCGTTCCCGGCTTGTTCCAGAGCGAAACCAAGTATTACGAAAACGGTCAGGTAGCCCTTGATATGAACGGCGAACCCTACAAAATGCCCTTCTTTATGGATACAACCGTTGAAATCGTAGGCGCTGCTGTTACAGAGGCTCTTGTTCCCATTTCAAATCTTCTTATAAATCAGGAAGATAAGGACCAGATGGCAGCAAATGCTGTTGCAGACGTTCTTTGCGAAACATTAATGGGCAAGCAGAAGCTTGACGAAACAGGTCATTTTATAAATGACATACGTGCTACCGAGTACAATGCTTCTTTTGACCAGCTTTCAGATCACGATAAAGAAACTGTTCTCGACCACTTCCCTATGGAGTATTACATTGAGCACGCAGGCGCAGATAAGCTTTATGTGTTCTCTTACGCTTCATTGGATAACATGATTGACATTGCAAACAGACTTTATGATTACATTCAGTTTGTTAAAGAAGACTCAGGCTATGAAAAGGTAAATATCGTTCCCATCAGCCAGGGTGGTTCTGTTGCAAATGCTCTTATGGAAATTTACAATGAAAAAGACCGTTCTCTTGCTGAAGATATCAACAAAATGGTATTTGCGGTTCCTGCTCTTGACGGTTCAACTCTTGTTGGTGAAATTCTTGAATTCGGTATTATTGACGAAGATAATGAGCTTTATTGCGAATTACTTCCCGCACTCCTTGGCGAAAACAACGTTCTCAGCTATGTAATAAACATCGTTTTACGTATTATGCCCAACGCTGATTTACATACACTTCTTGACGTTGTATTTGATACCTTCATCAGCGAATACGCAGGTTATTCAACAGCACTCTGGGGTCTTTGTCCTATAGAAAACTATCCCGGTGCACGTGACAGATACCTTATGGCTGAAGGTATGGAAAGCATCAGAGAACAGACAGACTGGTTCTATCAGTCACAGCTCAACTCCGATGCAAACATCCTTAAAGCAATTGAGGACGGCGTTCAGGTTTACGATATCGTAGATTACAACAAGCCCCTTGTTCACATCGTTGACTCATGGAATATTCCTGCTGACGGTATTATTCAGGTGGATTCAACATCAATGGGTGCTTACGCAGCAGGTAACAACGTTAAGCTTCCCGCTGACTACGTTCCCACACATTCTAATTGTACAGATCCCGAAAACCACGACCATAAGGACCCCAACGGTCTTCTCGATCCTTGCACAGGTCTTCTTCCCGAAACAACCTTCTATTTCGTTAACCAGTCACACGAAAGCTCTGCTTCAAACGACGTATTTATGAAGCTTGCTTCTGCAATTCTTATGGACTCCAATTTCACAAGCGTTCATTCTTATCCTGACGTTTTCCCCCAGTTCAACACCGGCAGAAATACAAAGGGTATTGCAAAAGATGTTGATGAATACAGAGATTATGATACAAGCAAGCTTTCAGCAGAAGACAAATTAGAGCTTGAAGAAGCAATTGTTCAGGTTGAAGCAATGCTCAACAATACAGTTGTTGACACAAGAGAAGTTGAAGCTGCTAAAATCAGATTCTATGACATCCGCGATAAGATTGAATGGTTAGAAGCAAACAACGGCGATTATGATGCTCCTGTTCCCGAAAAAGAGAATACAGCTTACCTTGATTTCAGCTATCTCTTAAAAGATATTCTTGAAATTCTCAGTGACATTCTCTTCAAATACTTCGGCGGTTTAGGCTTCAGCGATATATTGAAATAATAAACCGACAAAACTAAATCGGAGTTGCACTCAGGCAACTCCGATTTTTTATTTATTATAATTATTTTACAAGCATCATATTAACCATACCGGGATTATCAGTAATAATACCGTCCACACCAAGGTCAATAAGATTTTGTGCTGTTTTGGGTTTATTCACTGTCCAGGGGTTGACCATAATCCCTGCTTTGTGTGCTTTTTCCATATATCTTTTATTCACATATAAATGCATCGGATGCAAAGCATCAGCACCTATTTCTTTTGCAAATCCCACAGCATTTTTAGAAATCTTTATACCGATAAGCTTATCGGGACTGTAAAGAAGGCCCGTCTTACAGTTTTTGTCAAGCTTTTTACAAACAACAAGAATTGAAGGGTCAAAGCTTGATATAAGGAGCTTGTCAAAAAGACCGTGATTTTTAACTGCTTCAATTGTTTTTTCGGCAAGCTCTGTACCTGCCTCACCAAACTTTTCACTTTTAAGCTCAATATTGAGAACCTTCATATCATCCCCCATAGTTTTACTCAGTTCAAGAAACTCATCAATTGTGGGGATTTTTACACCTTCAAATTCAGGTCCCTTATATTTGCCGAAATCGAATGCTCTGAGCTCTTCAAGGGTCATATCCTTAATTGCGCCTTTGCCGGTCGAGGTTTCATCAATCGTAAAATTATGGCAAATTACCGGCACGCCGTCTTTTGTAAGATGAACGTCAGTTTCGAAGCCTGTGCAACCGATTTCTATTGATTTTTTAAATGCTTCAATTGTATTCTGAGGTGCCACAAGGTTTGCACCTCTGTGTGAAATAACGTTACAACCCATAACTAATCGCTCACTTTCTTTTCTTCAAAGCAATGCCTACACCTACACCGATACCCAATACTGCGGCACCTGCAACGCCGGCAATTAAAGCTGCTTTTTTCTTCCACATATCGTCTGCATCCCACAGGTAGCAAAAATCGTTCCAAAGAGATTTACCCACAATATCATCATAAGTGAGTACGAAGGTTTCAAATTCACCCGTTGATTCATCAATATCAAAAACTCTTACGCCCCTTTTTCTGTTGCCGTAGCAACGGAAGGATGTGCAAGGAGTCTGAATAAACTGAATGCCGTCAACAACACCTGTAAAGCAGTTTCCGTGGTCATGACCGAAAACGACTGCCTTAACGTCACCGCATTCTTTGATTGCTTCCATCTGGCCTGTTTTTTCGCTTACCGCTGAAACGTATTCACCTAAAAAACCGCCGCATTCGTCTTTAAGCTTAAAGAATTTTCCGTCAGGGCCGGGAACAGCACCTTCGTAATTTTTATCACATTCTTCAATAAGCTCAAGTGTTTCAAGCATCGGTATATGCTGGAACATTATTGCGGGAACTACCTCCCCACCGTTTTCTTCCTTTAACCTTGCGCTTGTTTTTTTATACCATTCAACAGCCTGCGGCTTAACGTATTCAAAGCATTTATCCTGCTCTTTGTCGTGCCACGCGGAGTCAAGCATCCATATATTGATTTTAACCTTTTCACCGTCTTCGGAATAAATAGGGATATTATATGTGTCACAATCACCGCTGTCCGTACCGTCAAGACCAATATTGCAGCTATAGCTTCTGTAAAAATCCGCCTGTTCTTCCTTTGTCATTCTGTTGCGGTCATCGTGATTACCGTAAATCATTGCAAAAGGAATCTTACGCTCTTCAATAGGTGAAACCAGCTTATCAATGGCAATACCCATTGCTTTCTTTTCACTTTCTTTATCTTTAACAATAAGCGGTGTATAAATACGCGCATCATCAAGATGGTTGCCGAGAATATTGTCACCCGTAAGCACAATAAGATCAGGCTTCAAATCGTCATAAGCCTTATTGAGCATACGCATCATAGTGGGGCGAACATATTGTAAATCCTGAGGGTCACTTACCTGTAAAACTCTGAATTTACCGTTTTTAAATTTCAATTGCATTTATATCTCTCCTATCCCAAAGCGGGAATTAAACTCTTTGCAACACCAAAATAAACAAGCAAAGAAACAGCATCCACAATTGTTGTAATGAAGGGACTCGCCATAACAGCAGGGTCAAGCTTCAGCAGCTTTGCAACAATGGGAAGAACACAACCGATAATTTTAGCACAAATAACCGTAGCACAAAGGGTAAGAGCCACAACAAGCGCCACTAATTTGTCAACGCCTTCCGTATGGAGCACGGCTCCGTCAAGAACAATAATCTTGAAGAAGCACGCAACAGCAAGTGAAACACCGCAAAGAAGCGAAACGCGGATTTCCTTCCACATAACGCGAAGTATATCTTTAACGTCAACCTCACCAAGGGAAAGTCCGCGAATAACAGTAACCGAAGACTGACTGCCCGAGTTACCGCCCGTACCCATAAGCATAGGAATATAAGCAGTAAGCACAACAACCCTTGAAAGCGCATCCTCAAAAGAAGAAATGATTACGCCCGTAAATGTTGCAGAGAGCATAAGTAACAGAAGCCACGGCATACGAACCTTCCATAAATTCCAGACAGAGGTTTTCAGATAAGGTTTGTCTGTAGGGGCAATAGCCGCCATTTTCTGGAAGTCCTCTTCAGCCTCTTCCTGAATAACGTCAATAGCATCATCAACTGTTACAATACCCACAATGCATTGCTCATTATCAAGAACGGGCATAGTAAGAACATCATATTTATTAAAAAGCTGAGCAACCTCTTCTTTGTCGGTTAACGTGTTAACCGTTATAAGGTTGTCATCCATAACCTCGCTTATCAGCTCGTCGTCATCACAAGTGAGCAAATCCATTGCGCTGACAGCACCAAGAAGCCTGTGCTTTTCGACTACATAGCAGGTATTAACGGTTTCCGAATGGATACCGCGGGATTTTATTTTCTTCAGCGCATCACCGATTGTCATAACAGGGTGAAGGCTGATATATTCAAGTGTCATAATGCTGCCGGCACTGTCCTCAGGGTATTTAAGCACCGCATTGATTGCGTTGCGCTTATCACCTGCCGCCGCAAGCATTCTTTCAACCACGTTAGCAGGCATTTCTTCAATAACGTCAACCGTATCGTCAATGAACATATCGTCCATGATACTCTCAAGCTCACGATCGGTAAACGCTTCAACAAGCACCTGCTCCTCTTCCGGCTCAAGATAAGTGAATACCATCGCAGCACTCTCTTTGGGAATAAGTCTGAAAAGAAGAACCATCTGTTTTTCTTCAAATTCAGGTAACAATGCTGCAATATCAACAGGATTCATTTCATCCAATATACTTTTAATGGCTTTATACTGTTTTTCATTTAAAAGCCTTGCAAAAACATCTTTTGTCAATATCCGTACCTCCTTTTTCGTGAGGGATGAATAACACCCCTTTTGCAGAATCAGGTTACGGGGAAAAGCAAACAAAAAAACTGAGCCCTCAGGCCCAGCGACACAAACACAAGCCTATGGAATGTTTATTCCAAAGGCAAACTGATAATTTACACAATGCCTTGTGTAACAGCACTGCAAATGCAGGCTGACTGTACCGCTGTTTTCATATATATGCAACTTCGCCCATGTCCGCTACTGCCTGAATCCATTATACTGTCACACTCCTTAAATAATTATTGCACCCAAAGCTACGCTTCAAGCCTACACTTTAATATACTCCAAAACAACCGCCTTTGTCAAGAAAATATGATTAAAAACAAATAAAAAAATGATTAAAAACAAATAAAAAAAGGAGTCCTGAGACTCCTTTTAATATTATTACTGATTAGCCGATAAGTGAAGTAATAAGAGCCATAAGCCACTCCCAAAAAACAAGAATACCTGTGTACTGAGATGTTCTTACGTGACCGCAAACCTTGCAGATGTTGTCTTTAGCGGTTGCTGTTTCACCAAGTGTTGTATGACCGCCCTTACATGCCTGACCGCCGCAATCAGCACAATCGCGCCAATGGTCTGTACCATTGTACTTATAAGCACCGATGGGGTTATGTTCAAGAACGATTTCAGCCTCGTTTGAGTAAGCGTAACCGCCTACTGCGTTAGCAGCAAAATATCTGAGGCTTGCACCTTGAGCATTCTTTGTGAGGGGTTCACCATCATAAGGAATCCAATCGCCGCCAACATATCTGATTTCCCAACCTTCTGCGTAAACGTTGCCTGAAACCTCAGGAGCTTCAATATTGATAGCTGTGTCGGGACAAATTCTTACCTTAGCGGAAATTTCACCTTCGATAACGGGAATTGCTGCTGCTGATGCAACACAAGAGAATGTGCAAAGCAATAAGCAAACGCAAATAATTGCAGATAAAACTTTCTTTGTCATATCTATATGCATCCTTTCACTAATACATTTTTTTATATATTACCATTTCTTCACAAAAAATGCAAGTGTTTTGAAGAAAAACAATTATTAAATTATAATATACCTTTTTCATTATCTTCCTTCATCCACAATCCCGCACTTTGCATTCCGCCTTCCGCATTCCGCACTTCGCATTCCGCATTTACTAAGTACGCGAGCTCGGGTGAGAAAATCGACAAAGTCGCGTGCAATTAAGCCGATTTGAGTGATTTAAGGCTTTAGTGTGCGTGAATTTGGTGATTTACGAACCCCGAAGCGTACCTGTGTACGCGAGCTTGGGTGAGAAAATCGACAAAGTCGCGTGCAATTAAGCCTTAAATCCACCAGGCTGCTGTAAGACCTTCCTTTATTATGCATTTTTTAAGAAGGGCAACGGCTTTTTCAAGACCTTCGTTCTGACTCATAAGCGAATCCTCGTGCTCAATTGAAACAGCATAATCGTAACCGACCATACGAAGATTACTGATAACGTCACGCCAGTAGCTCTCACCGTTACCGAAGCCAACTGAACGGAAAATCCATGAACGGTTTATTTCATCAGCATACGATTTAACATCAAGCACACCGTTAACTGCTGTATTTATAGCATCAACCTTTGTATCCTTTGCGTGGAAATGGAAAATAGCACCTTCTTTACCGAGGGCACGGATAACGGCAATAGGATCCATTCCCTGCCAGATAAGGTGAGAAAGGTCAAGGTTTGCACCGATTTCCTTACCAACGGCATTGCGAAGTTTAAGAAGACTCTCTGTATTATAAACACAAAAACCGGGATGAAGCTCAAGGGCGATTTTATCAACTCCGTGAGCAGTGCTGAATATCACAAATTCTTTCCAATAAGGGATAAGCACTTCATTCCATTGATAATCAAGAATTTCGCCAAAATCATTGGGCCATGGACAGGTTACCCAGTTGGGATATTTTGAATTTTCACAATCGCCGGGACAGCCTGAGAAGGTGTTGATCTGATGAACACCGAGTTTTTCGGCAAGAAGAACAGCCTTTCTCATATCCTCATCAAAGCTCTTTGCAATTTCTTTGTTGGGATGCACCGGATTACCGTGACAGCTGAGTGCGCTGATTTCCACATTGTATTTTTTCAAAAGAGCCTTAAAATCTTCAAGAGCTTTTTCGTCATTAAGCAAAATGTCGGGGTCAGCGTGATCTTTTCCGGGGAAACCGCCGCAGCCTATTTCTACCATTTCAAGACCGAGCTCCGAAAAATATTTTAATGCTTCTTCAAGAGAAACTGTACCGAGTAAGTTAGTTAATACACCAAGTTTCATAATTCTACCTCAAATCAGAAATTTTCTTTAAGCCATTTATAGCTGCGGGTTATATCATCAAGTCCGCATGGCACGGGGTCATCATTTTCAAGAACAACCCAAGAAAGACCGATTACCTTAACACCCTCAACAACCTTAGAGAGGTCATTTTCACCCTCACCCAAAGCGGCGGGCTTTCTGTCAACACCGTCTTTAATGTGAATTAAAACGATTTTGTCTTTATTTTCTTTAAGATATTCAACGTTATCAATGCCTGCACAAAAGCTCCAGTATGTGTCCACCTCAAGCTTACAGCCATTTTCTGATATAATATCCATAGCGTTTTTGCCGTCTTTCAAGTCGGTAAATTCTTCTGTGTGATTATGATAATATGTATCCATTCCGTTTTCACGGGCAACAACACCTGCTGCACTAAGAACGTCGCCTGTATTTTTAGCTTCTTCATATGTATCGTGAGGTGCACCGCCAACACCAAGATACTTTGCGCCCAATGCCTTACCGTAAGCAATTGTTTTCTCAAGGTTTTCGGGGAGATAATCATCAAGACCAAGATGAGAGCCTACAACCTCAAGACCCAATTCTTCACATCTTTTGCGGAGAGTTTCTGCTTCGAGTCCGAAATAGCCTGCAAATTCAACACCGTCAAAACCGATTTCTTTTACTTTGCCGAGAACCTCAAGCATATCATTTCCGTCTTTAATGTGATCGCGAACTGAATATAACTGTACTGCAAATTTCATATTAATACCTCAAATTAATCATCAAAATAAACGGGTTTACCTGTTTTAGCCGATTCATAAATCGCTTCCAAAATTCTTGTAACACAAAGTGCCTGATAAGGAAGAACAACAGGGTCAGTATCCGTTCTGATTGCATTAATCCATCTTGATGCTTCAACCTCTGCGGGAGAACCGTCTCTCTGTCCTTCAAAGAATGCGGCGCCACCTGCGTTAAGGTTAGGCTTTTCGATACACTGACGCTGATTTTTTATGTAGTTGATACGTGCTTCATCATTAAGAGTATCTGCGCCGCCCTTATCACCGCAAATCATATAGCAAGCCTCGTTTGGCTCTGCAATGTTAAGTGCCCAGCTTGATTCAAGGTTAATAAGTGCACCGTTTTTCATTTTTATAAAACCGAATGCCGAATCTTCAACAGTGAATTTTTCCGGATCCCACTGACCCCAGGCATTACCCTGCTCTGTCTGGTCAGCAAGCTTTCTGAAGGTCTGACCGACAACCATTTCAGGCTCGTAGTTATTCATAACCCAAAGTGTCATATCAAGAGCGTGAGTACCGATATCAATAAGAGGACCGCCGCCCTGCTCATATTCATTAAGGAAAACACCCCATGTAGGAACTGCCCTGCGACGGATTGCAAGAGCTTTACCGTAATAAATTTCACCGAACTCACCGTTATCTGCACATTGTTTAACATAAAGATTTTCGGGAGTCTGGCGGTTCTGATAACCGATAGAAAGCTTTTTACCGGTTCTTTCGGCAGCTTCACACATTGCTTTTGCCTCGGCGTAGGTTTTTGCCATAGGCTTCTCACACATAACGTGCTTTCCTGCTTCAAGTGAATCAATAGTTATAAAGCTGTGTGAGCGGTTCGGAGTACAAACGTGAACGATATCAATGCTTTCGTCAGCAATAAGCTCTTTATAATCCTCATAAACCTTAGCATCGGGAGTACCGAATTTTTCAGCAGCCTTCTGAGCACGTTCAATCACGATATCGCAAAAAGCAACCATTTCAACACCGTCAACCTTTGAAAGTGCGGGCATATGCTTTCCGTTAGCAATACCGCCGCAACCGATGATACCTATTTTCAGAATTTTATCCATAAAACAAACCTCCGTTTTACTTTAATTAATTAATAATATTATATTACATCTGCTTTATAATTCAATAGATTTGCAACTTTAAAATCGACAAAAATAACACACTTTATATAGTCAAAACACACAAAAAAGGGTGCCCCCATAAGCGGGAACACCCTTTAAAAATCAAATCTTATTTGAACAAACCGATAAGAGCCTGAGGAAGAAGCTTGCCGATATATGTAAAGATAAGACCGAAGATTTCTGTGAAGAAATTAGCAACGCTGCCGTCAAGAGAACCGAAGATATCGGTGGGCTTGTTTGTGCCCTCTACAGCATCATCCTTAACAGTTTTCTTGATAGCATATTCGTCAACCAACGTTACTTCCTGAGTATCGTCGTTAACAACGTATGCTTTGTAAACGAGATAGTTACCGTCAACTTCAATGTTAGCGAAGCAACCGCCTGCGTTGGGGTTAGTTTCAACCTCGTTTTCATCTTTTTCTGATCTTGTTGTGAAGTAAACGTCAGCGCAATCCATAATGGGATTAATAGCACCGTCGTTCACGCCGTATCTCTTAGTACCGGCTGTTGAGGGAAGAGCATAAATTGCGCCTTCGGGATTAACTGCAAAGGTGATATCTTCACCGTTATGTCTTTCTGTAACGTAAACGGTATCCTCACAAACTGCATCGCCTGCAACCTGTTTTGTTCTGAAATACATATGGTCATGACCTGAAAGAACAAGATCAACACCTGTTTCATCAACAATTTCAATAACAGTTTCTCTCATAGCAAGAGTATCGGGCTTGTTGATGTTTTTACCTGCTGAGTAAACAGCTCTGTGGAGAAGAAGCACCTTCCACTGTGCATCAGAATTGGTAATATCGTTATAAATCCAGTTTCTCTGAGCCTCAGTCATAGGATACATATCATTTGAGTTAAGAACTGTGAAATGAGTGTTGCCGTAATCATATGAATAATATGTACCGTTAACACCGTTACCTGCACCGTCACCGGGAAGGAGGTTGAACATAGCGTCAAACCAGCCAACATTGAGCTTATTTGTGATGTTACCTTCGTGGTTACCTGCAACAGGAACAAGAGTCATACTTGTGTTAGCCTCCTGGAAAGCCTCACCGTACCAGTTCCATTTGTCGTTTGTACAATCGTTAACGAAGTCACCAAGGTTAATAACAAACTCTGCATCCTCATCCATCTTCATAGCTTCATCCATAACGAGTGATGCCCGATAGAAGTTTTCAAGGTTACTTGCCTGCACGTCAGCAATAGCAAGGAAAGAGAAGCTGCCGTCACCGTCATCAGTAACAAATTCGCCGAGATTGCTCCAGATGTCTCTGTCGTAAGTGCCTACGCGATAGCGATAATCTGTGCCGGGTTCAAGACCTGTTACTACTACCTTATGGCAATAATAGTCTTTCCATTCAGAAACCGTACCTTTAACGGTCATCGCATTCGCAAAGCCTGAAACAACGTACTCTGATGCAGGAACAATCTGAATTGTTGTATCGCATTTTTTCTCGGTAAACCAAGTGAAACCGCGCTGTGTCTGAGAATCGCCATACATTGTGCAGTTAACACGAAGTGTCTCGAAGCCTGTTTTTTCTGTTGCTGAACCGCTGATACCGATGCAGCTGAAAAGCATAATAACTGCGAGTAAAACTGCAAGAGTTCTTTTTGCTGTCATTTTCATAACTACCTCCGTAATTATATTATAGAATCATTGACGGTATACACTACCACCATTTTCATTCTCTACTATTATACACGCTAATTCCAATTATTTCAATACATATTTTAAATTTAATTTTCAACAAGCCTTATTAGTAACTCTGCAAACAGGCTGTTTGCCCACGCAAACCACGGTCTTGTGAACAAAGTATCATCATCCTTGTCAAATGATTCGTGCATAAGGAACGTATCTGCATGCGAATGTGTGATCATATCAAGACATTTCCTGATTTCGGCTTCATCACCCGACGTAAGAGCCTGCATCGTAAGAGCAATATGCCAGATTTTGTTATGACCCGTATGGGGACTGCCCACACCCTTAGCCACACGGCCTTCAAAATACCACGGATTACTTAAAGAAAGAACAAAATTCCTCGTATTGCGGTAAAGCTCATTGCTTTTATCAACATAACCGAGATAAGGTGCAGCCAGAAGGCTCGGAGAATTGGCGTCATCCATAAGAATAATATCGCCCTTTCCGTTTACCTCATAAGCAAAAATTCTGCCGAATTTGGGATGGTCATAAACGGCATGCTCTTTGATACCCTCGTCAATATCAAAAGCAAGAGACCTGCATTCGCTTTCCAGCTTATTATCCTCATAGCCGATGTTGGCAAATTCAGCCGCTTTTTTCAATGCGCACACAGCCATCATATTTGACGGCACAAGGTAGCCGTAAACGCAACGGTCATCAGAGGGTCTGAAGCCCGACCAGGTCATACCCGTATAAGCGACCTCATTACCTTTGCCGTTTCCGGGAAGAGTATCTGTCTGGGGACAATTCTGACGGTTGAAAAAATAAGATGAACGCTGAAAATGATTCTGCTCTTTTTTAAACACGTCAACAATAAAATACATCATTTTTCTGAAGTTTTCCGTAAAAATGCTGTCATCCGATGTCTGCTTATAATACTCATGAGCAAGATATAAGGGTGCACAAAGAGAATCCACCTCATATTTACGCTCCCAGATAAGCTCGTGATAAAAATCCGTTTCATCATTATGGCTATGGCTGTTGGGAGCCGCATTGAATGCATTCGCATAAGGGTCAATACACACAAACTGAGCCTGGCGCTCAATAACGCTTCGGATTATCTCTTTTAAATCTTCATCCTCATTTGCATATCTTATGTAATGGGTGAGCTGGGCGGCACTGTCACGAAGCCACATTGCAGGAATATCTCCCGTAATAACAAAATATCCGCCGTCGTCAAGCCTTGTGACGGTTGTTTCAATCGTGTTCAGAAAACACCCTTTGAAAAACGGGGCTGCCTCGGGATATTTTTCCTTCAGCTTCTCTGTGATTTCGTCTGCTTTCTGTAAAAGTATCTTCGGAATTTCCATATATTCCTCCACTGAAAATCATAAATTTCAACAATATGTTAATACTACCGAGTATGATAGGGTTAGTATATCACGCTATTTTTATTAAAACAATGGTAATATTGCAAGGGTTTTCACCCATAAATTTGTAAAACCTTCCGAAATTTTCAAAAAACAGGATTTTTATCATTTTGTTAATGATTTCACAAATCATTTGATGTATAATACTTGAGAAAACAAAAACAAGGAGGTTGTTTGCTATGGCAAACCGTATTGTATTAAACACAATTTCATACCACGGAAAGGGTGCCGTTGAGAACATTGTTCCCGAGCTTCAGAGCCGCGGCTTCAAAAAAGCTTTTGTTTGCGTTGACCCCGACCTTATTAAATTCGGTGTAAGCGCAAAGGTTACCGATCTTTTAGATAAAGCCGGTTTCCCCTACTCAGTTTTCAGCGAAATCAAGGCTAACCCCACAATTGAGAACGTTCTTGCGGGCGTTGAGGCATTCAAAGCAAGCGACGTCGACTGTATTGTTGCTATCGGCGGCGGTTCTGCAATGGATACTGCAAAGGCTATCGGTATCATTATTGAAAATCGCGAATTTGCAGACGTAAGAAGCCTTGAGGGCGTTGCACCCACAAAGAATCACGCAGTTTTCACAATTGCAGTTCCCACAACTGCAGGTACAGCTGCAGAGGTTACAATCAACTATGTTATCACTGACGTTGAAAAGAAACGCAAATTCGTTTGTGTTGACGTTCACGATATTCCCGAGGTTGCAGTTGTTGACCCCGATATGACAGCAACAATGCCTAAGGGTCTTACCGCTTCAACAGGTATGGATGCTCTCACCCACGCTATTGAAGGCTATATCACAAAGGGCGCTTGGGAAATGACAGATATGTTCCACCTTAAAGCAATTGAGCTTATTGCAAAGCATCTTCCCGGTGCTTGCGAAAACACTGCTGAAGGCAGAGAGGGTATGGCTCTTGCACAGTACATTGCAGGACAGGGCTTCTCAAACGTAGGTCTCGGCATTGTTCACAGTATGGCTCACGGTCTCGGTGCTCTTTATGACACACCCCACGGCGTTGCTAACGCAATTCTTCTTCCTTCAATTATGGAATACAACGCAGAATGCACAGGCGACAAATACCGCGATATTGCAAAAGCAATGGGAGTTGAGGGTACAGAGGCAATGTCAATTGAAGATGCAAGAAAAGCAGCAGTTGACGCAGTTGCAGCACTTGCAGAAAAGGTTGGTATTCCCAAAGACCTCAAGGGTATTCTTAAAGAAGAGGACGTTCAGTTCCTTTCAGAAAGTGCATTCGCAGATGCTTGCCGTCCCGGTAACCCCAAGGACACAAGCGTTGAAGAAATCGCAGCACTTTACAGAGCACTCCTTTAATTCACAGTTAAAACAACAAAACCGCTTGACCGAAAGGTCAGGCGGTTTTTCGTTGTGTGCTTTAACTCTTGTTATTCTCCGAGTAGTTCTTTCAACTCTTTTATCCTCTCTGCGGTTTTTATGGTCTTAGGATCGTTTTCACCAAGCGTTTTTACTCTGCTTACATAAACTTTTTCGAAAAATGAGAGAGAGGAGATATAATCACCAATCTCTTTATGACAAAGTGCGTACGAGTGCAAAGAGGAGAGCGTTTCCGCATGTTCTTCACCCAACAACTGAGCACGAACATTATAAAGTTTTCTGTAAAATTCCAAAGCCTTTTTGTAGTCTTTCACAGTATAAAAACTATGTGCAAGATAATTTAATGTTAAAATACTGTTTGAGTTCTCCGCGCCAAATATTTTACAACTGACGTTGTAAGCTTTTTCAAAAAGCTCTGAGGCTTTTTTTGTGCTCACCCAATCTACCGTAAGTTTTTGCCAGAAAATTTAATGTTTTAAACGTATCCGTATGTTCTTCGCCAAGTGTCTGATAACGAAGCTTGTACACTTCCTCAAATAGTTCCGAAGCTTTTTTTAGTTCGCCTAAAAGTACATAAGTAAGTGCACAGTCGTTTAAAGAAGAAAGTGTGTCTGAGTTTGTTCCTCCCAAGGCTTTACAACGCATAGTGTATGTTTTTTCGTGAAGCTGTAAAGCTTGTTTGTGTTTTTTTAATTTATTGCAGGTGTCAGCTGATTTACTTAGTATCTTAAGTGTTTGAGGGTGTTCTTGACCTAACACCTTGCAACGAAACGTATATAATTTTTCGTAAAGTTCCAAAGCATTCTCAAGGTTACCCAATTGATCGTTAGCGTATGCTACTGCGTATAATGCTGACAGAGTATCGGGGTGTTCTTCGCCCAAAACTTTACATTGGATTGAATATAATTTTGCGCAAATCTCTTTCGCCTTTTGATGTTTTTTTAATTTTATACATAAGCCTGCGAGGTCGTTTAGCGTCGCGAGTGTGTCGGGGTACTCGTCGCCAAGTGCTTTGCAACGAAGGTCATATACTTTTTCTTTGAATTCAAAGGCTTTTTTAGGGTCACCCAATTTAATGTATGTGTGTGAAACTTTGTCTAAAGCGGCAAGTGTAAGAATATTTTCTTCACCAAATTTTTTGCAATGAACGTTGTATGTTTTTTCTTGTAGTTCTGCTGCTTTGCAATAGTTGCCCAAGTTAACATATATAGAAGTGAGTGCGTTTAAAGCTTTAAGTGTGCGAATATGTTCCTCACCAAGTGTTTTGCAGCGAAGTTTGTAAGCTTTTTCCGTGAATTCTAAAGCCTCGTTGTAGTTACCTAATTTGTTATGAATAGTAGCATAATTACTTAAAGAGGTAAGCGTATTTGGATGCTCTTCACCAAGCACTTTGCGGCGAAGACTATAAACTCTTTCAAATAAGATCAAAGCTTTTTGTAGTCGCCAATGTTACTATAGGTAGAAGCTATATTGTTTAAACTTATAAGTGTATCGGGATGTTCTTCACCGAAAGTGTTACTAAAAAAGGTGTATACTTTTTCAGTAAGTTCCAAAGCTTTTTTGTATTCGCCCAAATTACTGTAACTAATAGCAAGATTATGTATCGCGGTAAGTGTATCAGGGCACTCTTCCCCATAAGTCTCCACCATATAATCCGCATATTTTTCTGCCCATACTACTGCTTTTCTGTAATCCAACTGTACACCTACACCAATAAAATACATATCACGAAGCTTTTCCGTTGCCTCGGGAAGTCCTGCTTCTGCGGCAGATGTAATAAGCTCAAGGGCAAATTCGCGGTTAACCTCAACGTCAATACCGTCAAGGTATGCAAGGCCGATAAGGAAATTATGCTCAGGTGTGTTGTTTGCTTGTGTAGCAATTTTTGTTACAGAGTCAAGAAGCTGTGTATAGAATTCTGTAGCTTCAGGATTTACACATTCGGGTATATCACGATATTTTTCTTTTAATGCATTTTTATCGGTTTCAACCATTTCGGCAGGGAGAATATTAATACCCGATTTTTGTGCAGCAGGGTATTCTTCACCCATAACAAAGTTAGGCTCTTCAAGAATGTTAGGTGTAACCAAAAGTGTAAAAAGCTGACTGTTATGTAAGATTTTGTCAATACCTTCCTTAAAGCTTTCACCGGGAGTTAAAAATTCATCAAACCATATTGCAATGTCACGGCAATCAGGATTTGAATGGATAAGCTTCATAAGCCGGTTTGCGTATTTCTGTCCTTTTTACGGTAGCTTAAGAATATGTAAGCATCAAAAGCTGCGCGCACGCGCTTTGCCATTTCATCACTGATAAGTATTGCTTCAAGATGCTTTTTCAGCTTCTCTTTATATGAAATTTCAGTTGGGTCAGTACTGTAAGGGTTAAGAAACTGCAATTCACCGAATTTATCGGGTTTTGAATACAACTCATCAAGCCCTGACTCCATCATAATCGGTAAAACAGGGATGTGTTTTTCCATAGCGTAACGGAAATCCTCATCCATTGCGCGGTTTGGAGTTGTAAGGAGTTTAAAAGTAACGGGAATAACAAAAAGGTTGTTTCTGCCAAGGTCAGTTTCCTTTTCATCCTCAGCAATCGCTTCACACATATCCTCGGTATAATAAATGGCGCAATCGTGGGTTTTGAAAATATCATCACAGATTTTCTTGAAACATTTTTCAAAATCATCAGGATGACAAGTAAAGTATACCCTTGTTTTTTTGCCAATATCCAAGTGATTTTTAGTTTCAATCTTAATGTTTGCCATAATTTTTTCTCATTTAAATTAAACGCTTTGCTGTTGTTTACAAGGATATTATAAAACTCATTTTTGTTGCATTTACAGGGGGGTACAATAATGCGTAAGACATAACGCAAAGCCCGACTTTAAAATCCGCAGATTAAAAAAGCTCAAATATCATACAAACAAACGGAACAAACACAAGTCCCGGAAGAAGGTCGGCCACCTTTATTTTTGTTATATTCAAAAGATTCAGTCCCAATGCAGTAATCATTACAGACCCTGCACAAACAAGCTCAGCTATGGCAAAATCACTCAAAAACGAACCCAAAAGCATTGAGAGTGCAACAAGCATCCCCTGAAAAACAAAAACGAACGCTGCCGCAAACACAACACCCACTCCAAGGCTTGCCGCAAGCATTGCAGAGGAAATCAAATCAAGAACAGATTTTGTGTAAAGCATCTGATTGTCGCCTGAAATACCTGCATTCATTGAGCCAACAATTGTCATTGCACCAACACAAAAAAGGAGCGACGCCGTGACAAAGCCTTGAGAAAAGGTTGATTTTTCGGAATCAGCTTTTTTATTTTTCTTCTGAAGCTTGTCGCCTAAAGACACAAGCTTGCCGTCGATATTCAAAAGAGTACCAACAATAGCGCCGAGCACAAGGGAAATTATCATAACAAGCTGATTTTCACCCTTGATTATTCCTCCGATACCGATTGCAACCGTACAAAGACCAATTGCAGTCATAACCGCACTTGTTAATTTTTCGGGGATTTGCTTTTTCAGAAGAAGCCCTACGGAGCTTCCTATAATTACTGTTGCGGTATTTACAAATACACCGCTGAATTTTATTAACACTTCAGGCATTTTTCTTACCTCCGAACAAGCTCCATGGATATTCATTAAAATCCGGAGCGGATTCAAAACACATTTTTTCGTTTGTTACGGGATGAGTAAAGGTTATTCTGCAGGAATGAAGCGCAATATCCTTACCCTCTCCATCTTTACTACCGTATTTTCTGTCACCCGTAAGGGGCATTTTTCTTGAAGAAAACTGCACTCTTATCTGGTGAGTTCTCCCTGTATGAAGAAGCACCCGAACCATTGCTTTGTTTTCTGTTTTATCAAGAAGCTCGTATTCAAGCGAGGCCTCGCGCACGCCCTTACGCATTCTTTTCACAACGTAAGAACGATTCTTTTTTGAATCCTTAAAAAGCAAATCTTTATATACACCTTTATCTTCTTCGGGAATGCCGTCTGTAACAGCCAGATATTCCTTGAAAAATCTACCCTCGGCAATATCCCTTGAAAGAGCACCTGCGCTTTGTTTATTGTCCGCAAAAACCATTACACCGCCCACATTTCTGTCAAGACGGTGTAAAAGATGCACGGGTTTTCCTTTATAATCACTGAGAATACCAACAATCCCCTTTTCACCGTTCAGGGCATCCTCACTGAGAATACCCTTTGGCTTTTCAAGGACGATTATATCGCTATCCTCATACAAAATTTTCAAATCAATATTATGCATGAAGGTCATACTTTCTGTTATATTCATCAAAAACCTTATTAAACGATTCGTCACCGTATTTAACAGTGTTAAGATAGTGGTGAGTATCAAAAGAATCGTTACGAGCCTCTATTGTTGCAACAGCAATGTTTGAGCAGTGATCGGAAATTCTCTTACAGTTTGTAAGAAGGTCAGAAAGCACAAAGCCCATTTGTATTGTACAATCACCTCGCTGAAGTCTTTCAATGTGATGTGATTTGATTTCTGCGGTAATTCTGTCAATCACCTGCTCAAGAGGCTCAACCTTTGAAGCAAGCTCGTAATCGTTTTTCTCATAAACAAGTGTTGTTGTAATAACAATTTCGGTAATTGCATCAACAAGCACGGCAATTTCATGCTGTGCATTTGTTGAGAAGCTGATACCTTTATCCTTTATTTCAAGGGCAACCTTCTGAAGTCCCTTTGCATGGTCACCCAATCTTTCAAAATCACCGATTGTATGAAGCATTCTTGCAACGGTTCTTGCATCCGCATTTGAAAGTGATTGCTCCGACATTTTAACAAGGTAAGTACCTAAGTTATCCTCATAAAGGTCAAGAATCTTTTCATTGTCGCACACTTTTTTTGCAATGTCCTTATCATAACCTTTAACGAGCTTGAGCGCACCGAGAACGGTATCCTTTGCAAGAAGAGCCATTTTTACAGTATGGTTATCGCACTCCATAACCGCAATAGTCGGTGAGTTAAGAAGTCTTTCATCAAGATAAACAGCTCTTGAAGGTACATCGCCCTCTTCTTCTGCCTTTTCTTTAACCATTTTTTCGCAAAGCCTTGCAATAAACTTAGCAAAAGGCATAAGAACAACAACAGTTGCAATATTGAAAACTGAATGAATAATCGCAATTGAAACGGGATTAACCTTTAAAGCATCTGTAGGAAGAGAAAGAAGCTTTACACCGAGAAGGTATACAGGTAAAACAATTATCATTCCGAAAACGTTTATAAGAAGCTGTGAAAGGGCAACACGCTTCGCCTTTGCACCGGCACCGATACTTGAAATAAGGCCCGTTGCACAAGTACCGATATTCTGACCTATAACAATGGGAACTGCAATATTGTAAGTAATTGCACCTGTAAGAGAGAGTGCCTGTAAAATACCGACAGATGCGGATGAAGATTGGATAACCGCAGTAACAAGTGCGCCTACAAGCACGGCTAAAACGGGATTGGAGAATTTAACAAACAATTCACCGAACCAGGGTTCTCCTGCAAGGCTTTCAACAGAGCCCGACATAATATCCATACCGTAAATAAGCACGGTAAAGCCGATAAAAATAGCACCGAGGGTTTTCTTTTTATCGCTTTTTGCAGCCATTGTAAACGCTGTACCGATTACGGCAAGAACGGGTGCAAAATTCTGCGGCTTAAAAAGCTGAACAATTAACGAAGAGCTTTCAAGACCCGCTAAGGATAAAAGCCACGCTGTAACCGTTGTTCCTATATTTGCACCGAAAAGCACGGAAATTGTGCTTTGAAAGCTCATAAGTCCTGAGTTTACAAGACCGACAAGAATAACGGTTGTTGCTGATGACGACTGAATGAGAGCTGTAATCACAAGACCCATAAGTACGCCTATAATAGGCTTATCCGTCATTTTTTTCAATATTATTTCAAGCTTACCGCCTGCTAATTTTTCAAGTCCGTTTGACATTGTGCTCATACCGAAAAGGAAGAACACAAGACCTGCGCATAATTTTAATACAATTCCTGAAACACCCATATTTTTTCTCCTTTTTAACGACACCTCGTCCGTCGTTTTTCTTTATTTTTAATTCTTTATCAACATTTACGATGTTATCACAATTTTTTTACATCTTCAATATTATTTTAAAATTTTTTACAAAAAAATAACCTTGCAGAAATTTCCGCAAGGTTAAGCAATTTTTTTATTATTAAAGCTTTGAAAATCCGTGAGAATTAATAAGCGCGTCAATCTTTCTTTTTTCTTTACAAAGAGGGCACTCGTGAGCAGGGCAGTTAAAATAACCGTCCAAGTCGTTCGGATTAAATACCGAATTAACCTTGTAGTCACCGCATTTTTCTGAGGTAGCAAAAATCGATGAAATACCCACCACATTACCTCCGTAGTAGTTAACAGCCTCAATAGCAGACTGTGCCGTAACACCGGATGCAACAGAAACCGCAAGCAAAAGTATATGCTTATCCTTAATCATAGGAACAATATTATCACGGAACATCATCTGCGAGCCGTTAGTCATCTCGGGAGTTATAACATAAACGGACTGATGAGCGTTTATATTTGCAATTGAATTTTTCGTAAGCTCATTTGCAAGACACGTACCGAGAACCTCAGTACCGTCAAGGCAAAGGATTGTATCAATTATTGTGTTTGTGTAATTATAGTTTGAACAAAGAACTTCTGCTACAGCTTTAGCCTCAGAAAGACGAGATTTTTGTGCAGCAACATCAATGTAATAGTTAGTGTGCGAGTGGTTAGATGCGAAATGCCCCTTAGCAACACGAAGATATACGTTTTTACGTTTTGTTTTAATTTTGTCGATACTGGTTGTAGGCATAAAAATTCCCCTTTTGTCAAATTATAAATATATTCTATAACAAAATCCGTCTTATTTCTATTGGAGTAATGCATAAAATTTGCGACCGTTATTTTATCATTTGTTCAAATTCATATTCATTTATTACTTTTATTCCCAATTCGGTTGCCTTTCTCAATTTACTGCCGGCATCCTCACCTGCAAGAACAATACTTGTTTTTTTAGAAACAGAACCCGATGCCTTACCTCCGAATTTTTCAATAATCTCCTGAGCCTCGCGCCTGCCGTATTTCGAGAGAGTGCCCGTAAGAACAAAGGTCATACCGTCAAATCTTTTATCAACACACTCCGTAAGGTTTTTCATATTAAGCCCAAGGCTCTGCAGCTCTTCAACAAGCCCACGCGTTTCGGGAAGAGCCAAGGTCTTTATGAGAGTATCCGCCATAACCTCACCAATGCCGTCAATTGAAGTAATTTCTTCCTTTGTTGCGTTGAGAAGAGCACTCATTGTACCGAAGCGGCTAGCAAGCAGCTTTGCCGCTTTAAGACCGATGTGATGAATACCCAAAGCAAAAATCAATTTATACAGGTCGTTTTCTTTCGAATTTTCAATAGCATCCAGAAGGTTGAACGTGCTTTTTTCGCCCATTCTTTCAAGGGACACAAGGTCCATAGGATTAAGCTTATATATATCGGCAGGACGGCTGATAAGCTTTTCGTTCACAAGCTGTTCAAGCACCGCACTGCCCAAGCCCTCAATATCCATAGCATCTCTTGAACAGAAATGAATAAGCTTTCTGAGTCTTTGTGCAGGGCAATCGGGATTGACACACCTTATGGCAGATTCACCCTCTTCCCTCACAACAACGCTGTTACAGGCAGGGCAATTCACAGGGTAAGTGTAAACGGAATTTTCACCGTTGTGCTTAGCAACCGCAAGAACCTCAGGTATAATATCTCCTGCTTTACGAACAATTATATCATCACCTATTGCTATGCTTTTTTCTGCAATAAAATCAGCGTTATTAAGAGTTGCTCTTGAAACTGTTGTTCCCGCAAGAACAACAGGCTCGAAAATGGCGGTGGGTGTAAGAACGCCTGTTCTTCCCACCTGAATTTCAACATCAAGAAGACGTGTTATTTTCTCTTCCGGCGGGTATTTGAACGCAACTGCCCACTTAGGAAATTTCGCGGTACTGCCCAACTCTTCACGCATTGAAAAATCATTGGTTTTTATAACCGCTCCGTCAATATTGAAGGGAAGCTTGCCTCTGTTATCACCGATACTGCGAATTTTCTCAATTGCCTCATCTATGGAATCACAAAGAGAATATCCCGGAACCGTAACAAAACCCAGCTCCTTTAAATACTCTAAAGACTCAAAGTGAGTTACACAATCCTTGCCGCCCTCCTGCTGTTGAATATTAAAAACAAAAATATCGAGCTTTCTTGATGCTGTTATCTTTGGATTTTTCTGTCTTAAAGAGCCCGAAGCCGCATTACGGGGATTTTTAAAGGTTTTTTCTTCGTTAAGCTCCTGCTGTGCCACAAGCTCTTCAAAGGATTCGTGTGACATATAAACCTCGCCCCTGACCTCAATAAAAGGAACTGCAATTTTAAGCTTGAGCGGCACCGAGCGTATTGTCTTTACGTTTGCGGTAACGTCCTCACCCACGTTGCCGTCACCGCGTGTAGATGCTCTTACCAGAACGCCGTCGCGATATTCAAGAGAGCAGGATAACCCATCAATTTTAGGCTCAACAACATATTTTGCATCGGGAAACACCTTTGTAATTCTGCTGTCAAAAGCATACAATTCATCTTCTGAAAACGCGTCCTGCAAGCTCTCCATACGTACTGTATGAACGACCTCTTCAAAGGTATTATCACTTCTGCCACCTACTCTGTGAGTAGGTGATTCGTTTTGAAGAAGAACAGGAAATTCTTCCTCAAGTGAAGAAAGCTCGCGCATCATCATATCGTAATCATAATCAGACACGTCGCTTTCGTTGCCCATATAATATTTTTCTATACAGTCGTTGAGAACAACGGTTAATTCCGTCACTCGTTTTTTTGCGGCTTCAAAATCCATAAGGCACCATCCTACTGAAGAACGAATATTTTAATCTATTGTACCATAAGTAACAAAAAATGTCGAGAGGTATACCTCTACAATTGCCCTATTGCACATTGACAAATCTATTTTTTATTTCTATAATTTACTACGTTATTATTATGTACATTTAAAACAGACTTAATTTCAATAAAAAGAGGGATGTTTTTGAAAGATAAATTTAAAAATGCCTTAATTCTTTTTGTCACGTTTCTAAAAATCGGTGCATTCACCTTTGGCGGCGGTTATGCAATGATACCCATTATTGAAAAAGAAATCTGTGAAAAGCATAAATGGCTCAGGGGCGAAGAAATTCTTGATATTTTTGCAATTGCCGAAAGCACTCCGGGACCCATAGCAATCAACTCCGCAACCTTTGTCGGCTACAAGGTTGCAGGCTTTTTTGGCGCATTCTGCGCAACCTTCGGTGTTGTGCTCCCCTCTTTTGTAATAATCTCTGTGATTTCCCTCGTGCTTAAAGAATTCAGCGAATATAAAGCTGTAAAATATGCCTTCACGGGAATCCGCGCAGGTGTACTTGCTCTCGTAATAAAAGCACTTGTTTCAATGTACAAAAAATGCCCCAAAAGCCTTTTCGGTTACATCCTTATGGGTGGCGCATTCATATTATCTGCATTCACCGAAATCAATGTTATTTTCATTATTATCGGTTGTGCAGTAATAGGCCTCGTTTACTCTGCTGTTTTAAGAAAGCGAGGTAAAGAAATATGAGTATATTCCTTGAATTTCTAAAGCTTTTTCTCACATTTTTCAGAATAGGCGCTTTCACATTTGGCGGCGGTTACGCAATGCTTCCGCTTATTCAGGATGCTGTACTTCAAAACAAATGGCTTTCGGAAGAAGCAATTGTCAATTTCATTGCCGTGAGCGAAAGCACACCCGGACCGTTTGCCATAAATATTGCAACATACGTCGGCATGGAACGCGGAAGAGCCCTGCTTGATCTTCCCGGAGGATTTTTAGGTGCGGCTGTTGCTACCCTCGGTGTAGTTCTTCCGTCTTTTATTGTTATCCTCATTGTTGCAAGAGTATACAAAAAATTCCAAGAAAGCAAAACAGTCAAGGGCTGCATGAACGGTTTAAGACCAACGGTTATCGGTCTTATTGCGGCGGCAGTGCTTAATATAGGCACAACCGTTTTCTTCCCCGACGGTTTTTCTTTGTCAGCACTCAATCCGTACAACATAGTGGTTTCACTTGTAATTGCCGTTATCGGTATTCTGCTTATATTCAAGAAAAAAATCCACCCCATTATTCTTATTTTAATTTCCGCCGCTTTAGGTATCGCGGCAGGCTTTGCGGGTGAGCTTATCAGATAAATTCTACATTTCAAAGTAAAGGGATGATTAAAATAAAAACCGTAACTGACTATTTCGGATGTGATGTTTTCTCCGAATCCGTAATGAAAGAGCGTCTTCCTGCCGCAGCTTACGAAGAGCTCAAGCGTACACTCCAGACGGGCCACCGACTTAACATTGACGTTGCAAACATAATCGCAAACGCAATGAAGGATTGGGCAATTGAAAAGGGTGCAACGCATTACACACATTGGTTTCAACCTTTAACAGGTGTTACTGCCGAAAAACACGACAGCTTTATCACAAACAAAAAAGACGGCAGAGTAATAATGGAGTTTTCGGGGAAAGAGCTTATTCAGGGTGAACCCGATGCATCTTCTTTTCCCTCAGGCGGACTCAGAGCAACCTTTGAAGCAAGAGGCTACACAGCCTGGGACCCCACGTCATTTGCATTCATTAAAAACGGTGTTCTTTGTATTCCCACCGCTTTCTGTTCTTACGGCGGTGAAGCACTTGATAAAAAGACCCCTCTCCTCAGATCGATGGAAGCAATCAACAAACAGACTCTGCGCATTCTCAGACTTTTCGGCCACGATGAGGTCATTTCCGTTAAAACAACCGTAGGGCCTGAGCAGGAATATTTCCTTGTTGACTGCGACGTTTTCAACAAAAGAAAAGACCTTGTGTATACCGGCAGGACCCTTTTCGGTGCAATGCCCCCTAAGGGTCAGGAGCTTGACGACCACTATTTCGGTGCAATCAAGCCCCGTGTTCAGGCTTTTATGAAGGACCTTGACGAGGAATTATGGCGGCTTGGTGTTCTTGCAAAAACAGAGCATAACGAAGCGGCACCCGCACAGCACGAGCTTGCACCCATTTTCACAACAACAAATATTGCAACCGATCACAATCAGATTACAATGGAAACAATGCAGAAATGTGCCAAAAAGCACGGTATGATCTGCCTTCTCCACGAAAAACCCTTTGCAGGTGTTAACGGTAGCGGTAAGCACAACAACTGGTCCATTTCCACAAGCACAAACGTAAATCTTCTTGAACCCGGCGAAACTCCTGCGGAAAATGCGCAGTTTCTCCTATTCCTTTGTGCAGTTATAAAAGCGGTTGACGATTATCAGGACCTTTTGAGAATTTCAATTGCTTCTGCAGGCAATGACCACCGTCTCGGTGCTCAGGAAGCACCGCCTGCAATTGTATCAATGTTCCTTGGTGAAGAGCTTACAGCTATTCTTGAATCAATTGAAAACGACGAAGATTACGACAACAAGGAAAAAGAAGTTCTTAAAGTCGGTGTTCACGTTCTCCCCCGTTTCCCCAAAGATACCACCGACAGAAACAGAACCTCCCCCTTCGCTTTCACGGGTAATAAATTCGAATTCCGTATGTTGGGTTCATCTGCTTCAGTTGCCGGTCCCAATACAACAATAAACACCGCTGTCGCAGACGTTCTTTCGCAGTTTGCAGACGAGCTTGAAAATGCCGACAACTTTGAAAGCGCACTTCATGACCTTATCAAAAGAGTCATCAAAAACCATAAGCGCATTATATTCAACGGCAACGGATATGATGATGCGTGGGTTGAAGAAGCAGAAAAAAGAGGTCTTCTTAATCTTCGAACAACCCCTGACTGCTTACCCTATATGCTCCACGAAAAGAACATTGAGCTTTTCAAGCGCCACAAGGTTTACAGCGAAGCTGAAATAAAGGCACACTATGAAATCAAAAACGAAAAATACTGCAAATACCTTAACATTGAAGTGCTTACTATGGCAGATATGATTAAGAAGGATATTCTTCCTTGTGTCAGCCGTAATATCCATGAGCTTGCAGACACCGTTATTGCAAAGCGCACCGTCAGCAGTAGCATCGACACCTCTTATGAAGAGCATCTTGTTGAGAAGCTTTCAAATCTTTCCGCAAAGGTTTTCAGCGGGGTTGGTGAACTTGTCGACCTTTCGAAAGAGGTTAAAACAATCAAAGAAAGCGATGCCGCCGCAATGTTCTACAAAATGCGTATAATCCCGCTTATGAACACCCTGAGAGAAGCAGTTGATGAAATGGAAACATTGTGTTCTTCACAGCATTGGTGCTATCCCTCATACGGCGATTTGCTTTTCAGCGTAAGATAAAAACAATCGGACCAACTATTCTTGGTGTTGGTCCGATTATTTTTTTATACTATATAATCTTTATATTTCTCAAGCACAAAAATCTCTGCGGTTATGTCAAGCAAAAGACCTTCTGCGGTGTAATCTTCGCTGTGAACAACGCCTGTTTTGCGGAGCTCTGCGCCCGCACCGCCCATTGAAAACGGAAAAAGAATCTTAACGCGCTTCCTTGTGGGAGGCAAAGCCTTTGCAATTTTTTCAAGAAGCTCAGAAAGTCCTTCTCCTGTTTTAGCGGAAACTCTGACGGAGTTCCCTACTATCGGAATGTCGGACTCCGTAACAGCATCACATTTATTGAGAACGGTTATTATAGGCTTGTCACCGCATCCCAGCTCATCAAGAAGCTCATTAGTTACTCTGTAATGCTCAGCACATTCTTCACTTGAAGCGTCGCATACGTTAAGGATAACGTTTGCATCCACCGCTTCATCAAGAGTGGATTTAAATGCTTCAACAAGCTTATGTGGAAGTCTTCTTATAAAGCCAACGGTATCAATCAGCAAAACCGTGTTACCGTCAGGCAAGGTCAGGGCTCTTGCCGTAGGGTCAAGAGTCGCAAAAAGCTTATTCTCCGCAAGCACGCCTGCATCTGTAAGGGTATTCATAAGCGTAGATTTACCGGCATTGGTGTAACCGACAAGAGCAACTGTAACCACACCGTCTTTTTTTCGTCTTTCTCTGTGGCGGGTGCGTCTTTCATCCAGAGCTTTTAAATCCTCCGTTAATGCAGAAATTCTTCGTCTTATGTGACGGCGGTCTGTTTCAAGCTTTGTTTCACCGGGACCCCTTGTACCGATACCGCCGCCAAGCCTTGACATTGATACACCCTTACCGCCAAGACGAGGTAAAGCATATTTCAACTGAGCAAGCTCAACCTGAAGCTTACCCTCACCCGAAAGCGCTCGCTGTGCAAAAATATCAAGAATAAGCGTCGTTCTGTCAATAACGCGAACATCAGTGATTGTTTCAATATTTTTTTGCTGTGCCGGTGACAGCTCACCGTCAATAATAACAAGGTCGGGCTTTTCTTTCTCACAAAAATCCGATAATTCTTCAAGCTTTCCTCTGCCAAGATAAGTACCCGGCTCAGGCGCTTCACGTTTTTGTGTCATTTCGCACACAACCTCTGCACCTGCTGTTTTAGCAAGCTCGGTTAATTCCGCAAGGGAGGAATCAACGTCAAACTCACCGGTATCAACAGACACAAGCACGGCTCTTTCCGCCTCTGTTTTATTCTCATAAAAATCCATAATAATCACCGTAGTTTAAAAACCCTGTTTGCCATAAGGTAAACAGGGTTTTAATAATTTAAAATATGGCTTACTTTCTCTTTTTGTGATTTCTGCTTCCGTAATAATAAGAAGAGCCGTAATATCCGCCGTAACGGTTTGAGAAATAACCGCCTGCTTTTTCGGTAGCAATCTTCAGTGTGCCTGTACCTGCACGGTTGTAAATGCATCCGAAAATATCTGCCTTTGTTGTTGAAATATCGCTCAATGCATATTCAATCTGAGGAATAGCAACTTTTTCTTCAGCAGTAACGAATACGATTGTATCTGTGTAGTTAGCAACGATAGCAGCGTCAGCAACAACACCTGCGGGAGGACAGTCAATAATAACATAGTCAAAGTTTTTCTTAGCGTCTGCAACAATCTTAGCCATAGCATCAGAAGCAAGTGTTTCTGAGGGGTCGGCAACCGCAGAAGCAGAAACAAGAAGATAAAGATTATACTTCTCAATATACTTAACTGATTCCTCAAAAGTTTTATTACCGGTAACTATATCGTAAATACCCTTTTCGCCTTCAAGTGAAACACCCAAGGTTTTGCAAACCGCAGGCTTTCTGAGGTCAGCATCCATAAGAAGAACTGATTTACCGCTCTTTGCAAGTGAAAGTGCAATATTTGTTGAGCAGGTTGTTTTACCCTCACTCTCAGTTGAGCTTGTGATTGCAAAAACAGAGTAACCCTTTTTGAGCTTTGCGTTTTCAAACTTTGTTCTGATAAGCTTGAAGGTTTCAATGAACGGCAGACCAACGTTTCTGTCTGTAATAAGGAGTCTTGAACGGTCACCCTTCTTTTTATTTTTGATATCGGAAACGGTTGCAATGATATCAATATTGAACCTATTCTTAATATCTTCGGTTGAGAGCAATTTATTCTGGATTTTTGCAGTAATAAGAATAATAATTACCGCAAGAGCAGCACCTATAATAAAGCCTGCCGCTGTGTAAAGAAGTGTAGATGAGTCTGCTGCAAGCTCAGACTGAGTCGCACTGTCGGCAACGCTGATATTAGCAGTCGGGAACGCATTCTTTGCAATTTCGGGATAAACGCTCTGAATTGCAGTTGCAACAACGTAAGCAAGCTCTTTATCTTCAGATTTAACCGTAATATTGATAAGTGTTGAATCGGCAACAAGCTCAACGTTCATCATATCGCGAAGCTGTTCTTTGCCGTAGGTTTTACCTGTCTGAGCCTTAACGTTAGCTTGTACGGCTGTAATAAAGTCATTACCGCGCTGAATAAGTGTTTTAAAGTTTGTAGCAATAGTAGTCGAAGCCTGTGCGTCACTGGCGGTAGTATATGTACCTGCGGCACCTACAACGTCTCTGTCCTTGTTAGAAACGTTAAAAATAAGGTTTGAAGTATATGATTCAGAATAAGTGAGTTTAGCAATACCGAAACCACTCACGCTGAACGCAACAACAAAAATGACAATTAACCACCATTTGCCGATAAGCTGGCGCAAAAATTTAAGAATAGGCTCAAGACCTATCGCTTCATCAGAAGTTCTTTTTTCTTCGTAAGCCATCATTATTCCCCTTTATAATTTCATATATAACATATAATATCATAAATAAACATTTACTACAATAGTTTTTTAAAAATTTTAGAAACCGTTTTTTTTCAAAAATTCAGCTCTTTTCTCCTTGAGACCCGAATCAACGGAATTAATATTCTGCGCCTCGTGCGTGTATTTGTCCTTATTACTCAAAGCACTGAAAAATCTTACAACCCACATCAAGGGCAACAAAAAAGGAAGCTTTATAAGAATGGGGTATCTTTTTTTCATAAGCTTATACGGTAAAAACAATCGCGATAAGAAATACGAGGATTTTTTCTCGGTATAATCTCCGCGCATAATACCGCTGAGATAATCGTTTGTTTCATTCCCGAAAACACCGCTGAGGATAATGTATTCTCCCATTTCCTCCAATGAGTCATCCCCTTGAGCGTTTCCGAACCAATATTCAGAAAGAGCATCCATTCTGTCGCTGAAAACAGAAAGTCCTGTTTTTTCCAGTGAATCTTTAAGCAAAGCCCCGTCACACAACGGCTTGAGCTTTCTTTTAAGATAAAAGTGGTCAACTACGGTTTTTATGCCTGTGCCTGCTTTTTCAAAATGGTGCGCGGCGTGAGAAAGAATATAAACGTAAAAGTCCTCGTTTGTCATATTCATTGTATAGCCGTTTTCCTCTGTCACCATTCGTTCAAAGGCACCTTTATAATACTCGTAGCCTTTGTCGTAGTCATATTTAAGTTCTTTATGAAGCTCAAAATTCAAAAACGGTTTTTTTACGTAGCCTGCATCCTTTTCATCTTCATAGTTATCGTAAACATAACCTCTTTTTTTCAATATTTTTTTAACTTCATTCACTTTTGAAGGTTCAATATAAACGTCCATATCAAGCATAAATCGCATATCAGGATTATCGTAAAAGCCCGCAACCTTCATACCCTTGAGAAAATTATGTCTGATTTTTTGTTCAACAAATACGGCAGTAAGCTCTTCTGCCTCTTTTTCCTGGGCAGAATATCTTGCAGCACATCTGAAAAGCTCTTTTCTGAACACTTTTTTTACATCCTCATCAGCAGAGGTACAGCTCACAACTGCCCCTGCAACCAACGGTGTAACCTTGTGGCGCTCAGAAAGCTTATAAATTTTTTTGAAATCCGCGTCTTCGGGAAATTCATAAACACTGCCGTTAAGCTGACACTTCACAGCATCAACAATTATCCGCCCTGTTTTGAGCACGTCACGGCTGATTTCACTCTTATTATTTTCCATTTCTCAACCTATAAAGCTTATATTTTAATCTGCGTACGGGGTAACGTGTTTTCACGTTACGCACATACTTGTTTTTGAAATCCAAATATTCTTTATCGTCAACATTAAAGGTTTTTCCGTCACGGAACACAGTACACATAACACCGATAATATGCTTATCTTCAACACCTTTTTCAAGTATAAACTGATTGTCTCCGCACATCACGTAGCCGTTTTCGGTTTTATCCACTACCCTGTGCAAAACGAAAACGCCGTTATCTCTGCGGTAAAGAGGCACGTCCCCCACCTCAAGAGGAAACTGAGGCTTTTTAATAATCACGTAATCGCGCCCCTCCACAAGGAAAGGATTCATACTCGTTCCCGTTACGGGAATTTTAAAAGTCATATCTTTGCTGAACGCTTCTTCAATAAACGGCAGAAGGTCAGCCATTGAAACCTGCTTCATTTTATCACCGAAAAAATTATTTTTCTAAAATATTATATTTCTCAAGCTTTTCTAAAAATGCAGTAAGGTCTGCACGCAGCACGTCCTCCGGAACATCGTACTCAGATTTTAGCAGAGCAACAATCTCCTCAAACTCTTCACCCTGCTCAAGAGCCTTCCATATATCTTCCGCAGGACCGTTGAGGGTTATCATACCCTTAATATTGCTTATTGCATCACCAACCGGCACAACAACGGGTGTGCCTGCAACGGTTTTCAAAACATAATTCTCATTAAGCTTCATTTTTATCACCACAAAAATTCATATTTTTCTGATATAAATATTATCACACATCAATTTGGAAATCAAGAGAATATGCAACAAACAAAAGAGATGCTCCGCCAAAAACGAAGCATCCGCAAATCATTCAACTGATTTAAACCTTTTATTCAGCTTATTCATAACAACAAAGAAAGCGGGGAACAAGAACAAATCTGCCACAATCCACGCAGCAGGGTTCACAACACAAGCCGCATCGTAGCCGTATTGTTTTATAAACACCAAGCCGCCGATACCTCTTGCCGCAAGTTCGAACACACCCGTTGTCATTGCAGTAAAGCTGTAGCCGAGACCCTGCAAAGAATTCCTCAACAGGAAAAGCACCGACAAAACAAGATAGAAATAACTACCCATTTCTATATATTGCTGAGCAAGAGCAATAACAGCTGTTTCCTTTGCTTCAATAAAGAGAAGTGAAATGTAAGGTCCCAAGAATCTTGCAACACAAATACCAATCGCAGAATAAGCCGCAGCAAGGATAAAGCCTCTGCCTATACCTTTTTTAATTCTGTCAAGCTTACCTGCACCAAGATTCTGTCCGCAGTAGGTTGCCATTGTAATACCTATGGTTTCGGAAGGAAGCACAATCATAAGCTGTGTTTTACCGCCAATGGTAGCCGCCGCAATAACGTCGGCACCAAGACCGTTAACGCAGGACTGGAATATAACTGAGCCGAGAGCAGTTATTGAAAACTGTAACGCCATAGGAAGCCCGTTTCTTAAAAGATTTTTTACGAAAGCGAAATCAGGCTTTGCTGTTTCTTTATCAATATGAAGTATGGGAAAACTGCGTTTAACATATACAAAGCAAAGCACACCCGAAACCAACTGAGCAATCACCGTCGCAACAGAAGCACCGCGCACACCCATACGAAAAACGGTTATAAGGAAAATATCAAGAACAATGTTGAGAACAGATGAAAAAATCAAAAAATATAAAGGTGTTTTACTGTCACCCAGACTTCTTACAATGCTTGCAAGAAGGTTATAGAACATTGTAGCACCGATACCTGCAAATATTATTACAATATAATCGTAAGCATCCTTATAAATCTCCGCAGGAGTATTAAGAATACTCAAAAGCGGCTTCGTCAAAAGCACCGCCCCAAGAGTAACAACAACGCCCAAAACTGCAGACGTATATATAATGTTTGCAACGTATTTTTTTAAATTTTTAATATCCTGCGCACCAAAACGCTGAGCAATAGGAATAGCAAAGCCTGCACAAAGACCCGTTATTGAGCCGATAATAAGAAAATTAAGAGCACCGACTGAGCCTACGGCGGACAAAGCGGTTTTGCCCACAAATCTTCCTACGATGACAGTATCCGCCATATTATAAAGCTGTTGAAAAAGCTGGCCTAACATCAGCGGTAAACAGAACTTTATTATATTTTTCATAGGACTTCCCGTAGTCATATCCTTAGTCAAGCTATCACCTCATTCATACAAAAAACAAACTCAGTAAAATTTATCACACCATTGGATTTTTGTCAATAAGTCCATAATAAAAACCTCCCGCAACACGGAAGGTTTTTAAAATTATTTTGCAACAATATTGATAATTTTACCGGGAACGTAGATTTCTTTGATGATGTTTTTACCGTCAAGGAATTCCTGAACCTTTGCATCAGCCTTTGCTGCAGCAATTGCATCTTCAGCTGACGAGTCCTTTGCAATAGTGATTGTAGCTCTGAGCTTACCGCAAATCTGAACGGGAACCTCAATCGTAGCATCAACTGTTTTTGCCTCATCAAATTCGGGCCACTGTGCAACTGCAAGCAAGCCTTCACCACCGAGCTGAGCCCAAACCTCTTCTGCAACGTGAGGTGCAAAGGGATCAAGAAGCTTAACGAATGTTTTGAGCTCACCCTTTGTAATTGAGCCAACCTCATAAATCTCATTAAGAAGAGTCATAAGTGTTGCGATAGCGGTATTGAATTTCATATTTTCAATATCTTCTGATACCTTCTTGATTGTTTTATGGAAGGATGTTTCAAGCTCTTTTGAATAATCCTCCCCATCCTTAACAATTTCAAGAAGATTCCAGATTCTGTCAATGAAACGCTTACAGCCCTTAACGCTGCTTTCGCTCCAGGGAGCTGCCTTTTCATAGTCACCCATAAAGAGTACGTAAGTACGCAGAACGTCTGCACCGAGTGCATCAACAACCTCGTTGGGATCAACAACATTACCCTTTGACTTACTCATTTTTTCACCGTCAGGACCAAGGATAAGACCCTGAGCCGTTCTCTTTGAATAGGGCTCATCAAAGGGAACTACACCGATATCATAAAGGAATTTGTGCCAGAAACGAGAATAAATAAGGTGACGTGTAACGTGCTCCATACCACCGTTGTACCAGTCAATGGGACCCCAGTATTTAAGCTTATCCATATCAGCAAAGGCTTCTGTATTGTGGGGGTCAATATAACGAAGGAAATACCAGGAAGAGCCTGCCCACTGAGGCATTGTGTCAGTTTCGCGCTTTGCAGGTGCGCCGCACTTGGGGCAAGAGCAGTTAACGAAGCTGTCAATTTTTGCAAGGGGGCTTTCGCCGTCAGATCCGGGCTGGAAGTTATCAACCTCGGGAAGTCTTAAGGGAAGCTCTTCATAGGGAACGGGAACGATTCCGCATTTTTCACAATGAACAACGGGAATGGGTTCACCCCAATATCTCTGTCTGTTAAATGCCCAGTCCTTCATTTTATACTGAACACCCTTTTCGCCTACACCCTTTTCCTGAAGGACTTCAACCATTTTTTCAATTGATTCTGCCTTCTTGGTGAAGCCATTGAGGAAATCAGAGTTAACCATTTCGCCGTCACCTGTGTAAGCTTCAACAGAAATGTCGCCGCCCTTGATAACCTCAATAATATCAATACCGAATTTTTTAGCAAATTCGTAGTCGCGCTGGTCGTGTGCAGGCACAGCCATAATAGCACCTGTACCGTAGCCCATCATAACATAGTCGGATATGTAAATGGGGATTTTTTTGCCGTTAACGGGGTTGATTGCTTCAAAGCCGTCAATGCAAACACCTGTTTTATCCTTTACAAGCTGAGTTCTTTCAAACTCTGTTTTCTTTGCACACTCTGCTCTGTAAGCCTCAATTTCATCCATATTGCCGATTTTGTCAGCATACTTGTCAATAAGAGGATGCTCGGGTGCCATAACCATAAAGGTAACACCGAAAAGAGTATCGGGACGGGTGGTATAAATTTTCATTTTTTCATCAGTGCCGTCAATTTCAAAATTAACGAAAGCACCTGTTGACTTACCAATCCAGTTAACCTGCTGGAGCTTGATATTGGGAAGATAATCAACCTTATCAAGTCCCTGAAGAAGCTTATCGGCATATTCTGTAATACGAAGGTACCAAACATCCTTTGATTTCTGAACGATATCACTGTGGCAGATATCGCACTTACCGCCCTGAGAATCTTCATTTGAAAGAACAACCTTACAGGAGGGGCAGTAGTTAACAAGTGTTTTATCACGGAAAACAAGTCCGTTTTCAAACATTTTAAGGAAAATCCACTGTGTCCATTTGTAATAGCTCTCTTCTGTTGTGTCAACAACTCTTGTCCAGTCAAAAGAGAAGCCGACCTTTTTAAGCTGTGAAGAGAATTTTTCAATATTCATATCCGTAACCTTACGGGGATGAATACCTGTTTTTATAGCATAGTTTTCCGTGGGAAGACCGTAGGCATCAAAGCCGATGGGGAAAAGAACGTTGTAGCCCTGCATTCTTCTTTTGCGGGAAATAACCTCAAGACCCGAATACGCTTTAATATGACCGACGTGCATACCTGCACCGCTGGGATAAGGGAATTCTACAAGTCCGTAAAATTTGGGTTTATCAGAATTATCCTGAGCGTGGAAAACGCCTTCATCCTCCCATTTTTTCTGCCATTTTTGTTCAACGGCTGAAAAATCGTATTTCATAAAATCTGTCCTTTCTATATAAAAACGAAATTATTTACTATTTTACAATCGGCGCTTTGCGCCCCGACAATTACGCATTACGAATTATGAATTACGCATTCAAAAATTGACTCACGTCAATTTTCGCACCGTCTTCCCAGAGTCTTTCAAGATTATAGTAGTTTCTTGATTCCTCAAGGAAAACGTGAACAACCACACCTGCATATTCAAGAAGCACCCATCCTGTTGCGCGGCCTTCAATATGGTCAGGCATTATTCCCTCCTGCTCAAGCTGATATTCAACCTCATCTGCAAGAGCTCTTACGTGGGTATTTGAGTTTGCAGTTGCGATTATAAAATAATCTGCAACAATAGTCAATTCATCAATTTTAATTACTTCAATATTATTTGCTTTTTTATCATCAAGGGCCTTAACAGCCTTTTTTACAATATCAAGACTCATTTTTTTACTCCTATCGCTTTTGTAATGCGTACATTGCATCATTGTAAGCATCGACTGTATCGGGGTGAATTATTCGTGCTCTTTCAATTAAATCTGTAATTGTAAAGCCCAACCCTTCAACAATCGCTTCCTCCAAGGATCTTTTTGCTTTTTCACGCATTACATCAACACCGTTATAATCACGCTCCGCACTTATGAAATCTGCAATAAACACAACCTTTTCAAGAATTGACATATTCTTTCTTCCCGTTGTGTGATAACGGATTGCATTCAGCATATCTTCATCCGTAATGCCTAATTCCTTTCGGGCATATAAGCTACCGCACATTGCGTGGTAAAGCTTAGGCTCGTTTATTTCAAGCTCTGTCATTGCAAGACTGTTGCTCAGCATATATGAAAGCTGTAAACCGGGAGCATCATCCTTACACCAATCGTGAATAAGGCCTACAGTATATGCCTTTTCAGGGTCACACCCGTAAATTAACGCAAGCTCTTTTGCGCTGTCGGCAACATTAAGGGAATGAAGAAATCTTTTTTCCGTTAGTCTTTCGCGCAAGGCTTCAATATATTCCGCATTTTTATTCACAGATACAACCCCCTGTTTTTAATATACGTGAACACCTCTTCTTCAAGATAATCACCAACACCGTTTTTCAAGTTCATACGGATTTCGGTAGAGCTTATCTGGAGAGGCACACTCTCGCAAAGAATAAAGCTGTCACTATTCATATTAAGAACTTTTTTTGCAAATTCCTTCATATCGTGAAGTTTCTCAAGCCTCGTTGTACGGCAAGCCGCCACAACGGTGCATAAATCAAGGATTTCTTCATATTTATACCATCTGTCAAGAGACAAAAACATATCGTCCCCCATAAAAAGGTACAATTGTGATTGAGGATAAAGCTGTTTAACCTTCCTTAACGTATCAACCGTATAGCTTTTTCCGCCGCGTACAATTTCAATATCGCTCACTTCAAAAAGCGGTTCGGAAAACGCTAACCTGCACATCTCGTATCTGTCAGCAGAGGTAGCACCCGATTTATCTTTAAAGGGCGACATTGCAGTAGGAATTACAATAACCTTTTCCGCACCGCACTGCCCCGCAAGATTCTCAGCCAATAATTTATGTCCTTTGTGCGGAGGGTCAAAGGATCCTCCGTATACAGCAATTCTCATAATATCAATATAACGTTACGCTCTGCATTTCAAGATTACCTCTGTATGATGTAATCTTAATTTTTACTCTTGCCACCTCAACGGGTGTAATTTTATGTATTCTCTTATAACCGACAACTTCGCCTTCGCCTATTTTTTTGAATTTACCGCTGCCGTCATCAATATAAAGCTCATATTCCTCAACGTGCTGACCGTTCACAATGTTTTCCGTCATCACGAATTTATCAAACATATCCTTCTGGGAAAGGGTAATTGTAAGCTCGGGCTGTGTGTCACCCAAAGCCGGACGCCAGGTTTTTGTTTCATCATCGCTGAAAAGGTTTGAAGCCTCAAAATCCTTTGAAAGAGTTGAGCTTGCTTCAATTGTGCCAATCTGCGAGACCTTGTAGCTGTAAGCTCTTCTCAAATCAAGACCGAAAGCCCTCAAAATCTGCAAATCCATTTCGGAAAACTTACCGTTTTTCATTGGAGGAACACCCAACATCAATGCACAGTTTTTACCAACAGAATCGAGATAAAGCTTCTGGAGCTTATCCTTTGTTTTTGCAGAGTATTCGTCTTCCTTATGGTAATACCATCTGTCACGCATTGAAACGCAAACCTCACAAGGATACCAGATAAACTCAGACTCTTTTTTTATTGCTTTTCTTGAGCCTAAATCACGCTCAAACTTACTGTCTCTCTTGCGTGCTTTTTTCGATGTATCTTTACTGCGTTCTATTGCATTATATATACTGTGCCTTTCGGGAATAACACTCCACTCATTCTCACGGATAACGCCCCATTCGTTGCCATACCAACGAACGTCAGGACCCACAAGAGCAATCACAGCACCCGGCTGACATTCTCTTACAACGTCGTAGTAGCCTTCCCAGTCATATTCCTGGATATTTCCTTCTTTATCAGGCTCAGCAGCACCGTCAAAACGCACGTAGAATATTTCACCGTATTTTGTGAGGACTTCTCTGAGAAGCGCCTTGAAATATTCATTGTATTCTTTACCGCTTCCGTAAGACTTTTCGTGACGGTCAAGTGGCGAAATTGCAATACCGAATTTGAGACCCTGATTTCTGCATTCTTCGCTGAGCGCCGCTACAATATCTCTGTTTTCGGTGTCCCAATCTGTTGCGCTTTCCACTGAATAATTTGTGTATTCCGAAAACCACAGGCAAAAACCGTCGTGATGCTTAACGTTGAGCACCATACCTTTGAAGCCTGCATCTTTAAAGAACGTAACCCATTCAGCCGCATCAAATTCTTCGGGATTAAAGTTTACGGGATTAAGGTTGCCGTCTGTCCATTCTCTGTTAACTATTGTGGAAAGACCGAAGTTTATAAATCCGTAAAACTCGGTTTTCTGCCAATTAACCTGTCTTTCGGTAGGTTTTACACCTGCCGCTATTTCATAGGGTTTCATAAAAAATCCTTTCGATTTATATTATTTCTAAATACCGGGATCACAATTCGTCGCTATAATATCCACACCAAGGTCAAGAATATTCTCAATAACAACGTCACCGATTTTAACGGGTGCTTTAACAGTAACTGCATTGATTTTTTTCATACAGTCAAACATTTTATCTTTCGGCACGGGACCCGATGATTTAACGGGCACAACCGCATACATACCGTTTTCAACCTTAACACTTGTGGTAAGGCTTCTTACGGGATTTGTTATTTCGGCACGGGCATAAGCATCACCGCGTTTGCAGGTGTTACCGGTTACCGCAACAACCTCTCCGTTTTCTATCTCAACCTCAATAGGGCAACCCAAAGGGCAGGATACACAAATAAGACTTTTTTTCATTTCTCCCACTCCTTATTGTTCAATACGAACCGTAATTTCGCTGTTTTCATTCATTTTTGCAAGCATTTCGGGTGTAATAACCACGTTTTCCATTTCGCCGGGAGCAAGCTTAACCTTTTTTCTCGATGAAAGAATCTCTCCATCACACTCAACAACAACCTTTGCTCCTGTGTAGACTTGTCCCACGCGGAAATAAAGCTTTAATTTCTCCGTGCCTTCAATGTTCACTCTCTGCGGAACAATATAACGCACGCCGTCAATACCCTTTGTATTAATGAACGTACCGCCTTTTTTCTTGCCGAAAATGTAATCAGCAGCACCTTTACCTGCAATCTGACTTTCTTCCGTTACGTAGTCAACAAGGTCGTGAACCTGCAAAACGTTACCGCAGGCAAAAATACCGGGCTTTAAAGTCTCTCTGTACTCGTCAACAACAGGACCGCTTGTAACTCTGTCAAGCTCAACACCGACGTCCTTTGAAAGTTCATTTTCGGGAATAAGACCCACAGAAAGAAGAAGCGTGTCACATTCAATATATTCTTCCGTACCCGGAATAGGCTGAAGTCTTTCGTCAACCTTTGCAATTGTAACGCCCTCAAGTCTTTCTTTACCGTGAGTTTTAATAACCGTACAGCTTAATCTCAACGGGATACCGAAATCATCAAGACATTGAACGATATTTCTTGTAAGACCTCCCGAATAAGGCATAAGCTCACAAACAACCTTAACCTCCGCACCCTCGAGTGTCATACGGCGAGCCATAATAAGCCCTATATCGCCGGAGCCTAAAATAACAACCTTTTTACCGGGCATATATCCGTCAATATTAACGTATTTCTGCGCAGTACCCGCAGTCATAATACCCGAAGGTCTTGAGCCTGCAATTGATAGCGCACCTCTCGGTCTTTCGCGGCACCCCATTGCAAGCACAACGGCTATTGCCTGAAACTGCATAAGCCCTTCATTATTATTTACCGCAGTAACAACTTTACTATCGGAAATATTAAGCACCATTGTGTCTGTGAAAACATCAATATCGGTTTTTTCAACAAGCTCTATAAATCTGCCCGCATATTCGGGACCCGAAAGCTCTTCACCGAAATAGTGAAGACCGAAGCCGGTGTGAATACATTGTTCGAGTATACCTCCGAGAGTCTGCGCTCTTTCAAGAATAACAATTTTTTCAACGCCCTCTTCTTTTGCCTTTAAAGCAGCCGCCATACCTGCAGGACCGCCGCCGACTACTACTAAATCATAATTCAACACAAGTCCTACCCCCTTATTTTGTTCTGTCATACATAATTTTTGACTGACCGCCGAATTTTGTTATTTCATTCATTGGTACGCCTAATTCTCTTGCAAGAATTTCGACTACCTTACTACCGCAGAAGCCACCCTGACATCTGCCCATACCTGCTCTTGTTCTTCTCTTGACACCGTCAACGTCACGAGCCCCTGCAGGAGCGTGAATAGCATCAATAATTTCACCTTCGGTGATAGTTTCACAACGGCAAATAATTCTGCCGTAAGCTTTATTTTTCTTAATAAGCTCTGCTCTTTCCTCTGTGCTCATATGACGGAAACGAACAGGCTCGGGACGAATGGGATTATAATCAACCTTTTTCTCCATACCGCCTGTAAGCTCTTTCATTATGCCTTCTACCATTTCTGCAATTGCAGGAGCTGAAGAAAGACCGGGTGACTCAATACCCGCAGCATTTATAAAATTCTTATTGACGGAAGATGAGCCTATAATAAAGTCATCTGTTGTGGGATGTGCTCTGTTACCGCTGAATGAGGTAATTGCATTTCTCAAAGAAACTGCAGGCACGCTCTTCGTTGCAGAAGTGTAAATACCGTTAAGACCTTCGCTTGTTGTTGCAACGTCACCACCGTCATCTATGTCTGTTGCAGAAGGACCGACAATAAGGTTACCGTCAACCGTAGGTGAAACGAGAACACCCTTGCCCATTATTGTGGGGCACTGGAAAATTGTACGGCTCACAAGAGTACCCTGGGATTTATCAAGAAGATAATAGTCACCGTGACGGACAATTATTTCAATTGAGTTGTCACCTATCATCTGCGCAATTTTACCCGAATAAACACCTGCCGCATTAATTACATACTTGCTTTTAATTTCGCCCTGTGTTGTGCCGAGAACGAAGCCTTCATCAGTTGATTGAATGTTTTCGACTTCGCAATTTCTTATAAACTCAGCACCGTTTGTTACCGCATTTTCAACACCCGCAATTGTAAGCTCATACGGGCAAACAATTGATGAAGAGGGAGCAACAAGAGCTGCTACTGCTCTTTCACCTATATTAGGTTCGAGTGCAACAAGCTCTTCTCTGCCAACTATATGAAGGCCGGGAACACCGTTTTTCTCACCGCGCGCCATGAGTTTTTCAAGATGGTGAATTTCGTCCTCAAAAAAAGCCACAACAAGAGCTCCGTTGTTCTTTAACGGAACGTTGAGCTCCTTGCAAAAGCGTTTCATAAGCTCAACACCGCGAACGTTAAGCCTTGCTTTAAGTGTACCGGGCACAGCATCAAAGCCTGCGTGAACAATCGCGCTGTTTGCCTTTGTTGCGCCCATTGCACAATCGTTGCACTTTTCAAGAAGCGCAATTTTAAGGTTGTACTTTGAAAGTTCTCTGGTAATAAGAGAACCAACAACACCTGCGCCGATTACCGCAACATCGTACGTCATAAAAATACATCTCCTTAATTATTATCGCACTCATTTAAGTGTTCAATAGAAAAATAATCAACTTATTATAACACAGCATTCACAGAAAAATCAAGGTATTATAATATATTATTATATCCTTATTCTTTTTTATTTGTCACCCATCAAGTGTACCATAACATTATAATATATTATTATATCCTTATTTGACCTTGTTTTTTACCTTGCAATAGTGTATTATATTACGTTGAAAGACTTTTGTGAGGTATTTGAAATGAAAAAGCCTGAACTTCTTGCCCCCGCAGGGGATATGAATTGCCTTAAAGCCGCCGCAAGATTCGGTGCAGATGCAGTATATATAGGAGGTCCTCTTCTTCAGCTGAGAGCCGAAAAATCAGCATTCACCGAAAGTGAAATCGACGAAGCCGCAAGGTATTTGCACTCGCTTGACAAAAAGCTTTACGTAACCGTAAACAGCTTCACCAAAAACGCTGAAATAGAGCCTCTTAAAAGCTATGCAAAAGCCCTTTATTCGTTGGGTGTTGATGCAGTAATTGTTGCAGATTTAGGTGCCTTAAGAGCCATAAAGCAGGCAGAGCCCCGTCTTGAAGTACATATAAGCACACAAGCAAACTGCTGCAACTATTCATCAGCTATGGCATATTACGAATTAGGCGCATCAAGAATTGTTGTTGCCCGCGAAATGACTATTGATGAAATTGCCGAAATGCACGAAAAAATTCCCGATGACCTTGAAATTGAAGCCTTTGTACACGGTGCTATGTGTATGGCATATTCAGGCAGATGCCTTATTTCATCATATATGAACGGCAGAAGCGGTAACAGAGGCGAATGTACTCAACCATGCCGTTGGGAATATTATCTTGTCGAGCGTAACCGTCCCAACGAGTATCTCAAATTAGAAGAATATGACGACCACTCCGCGCTTCTTTCATCCCACGATATGAAAGCAATTTCATTCCTTGACAAATTGCAGGAGGCGGGTGTAGACTCCTTTAAAATCGAAGGCAGAATGAAAACAGAATATTACGTTTCACACGTTGTTAACGCATACAGACGCGCCATTGACAAAAGTGCGCCCATTGATTTGTTGGACGATGAGCTTAACGCAATAAGCCACCGTCCCTACAACAGCGGTTTTTATTTCGGAAACCTTGTGCACGGTCACAAAAACGACGGCCTTTACCACTGGGACTGCACATTTGCAGGTGTTGCCCTTGAAGATTGCACCGACGGTAAATTAAAAATCCAACAACGCAACTTCTTTAAATTGGGCGATAATATTGAGGTCTTGTCACCCGAAACCTTCGGAATGTCCTTTACTTGTACAAAAATAGTAAACGAAAAGGGAGAAGAATGCGAAACAGCCTGTCACCCTCAGGAATTTCTTACTCTCGACTGCTCGGCTGACGTCAAAAAGGGTGATATTTTAAGAGTACGCACGCCCAAAGAGAAAATAATTACTGATATATAAACAATATGAACAAGCACGAAATACTTGCCCCTGCCGGTGCGTGGGAGCAGCTTAAAGCCGCAGTAATCTGCGGTGCAGATGCAGTTTATCTGGGTGCCGGGAATTTCAATGCCCGTCGCAATGCAGATAACTTCACAGAAAACGAATTAAAAGAATCTGTAAAATATTGTCATCTTCGCAACGTGAAGGTCTACGTAGCATTAAACACACTCGTTTTTGATAAAGAAACAGACGAACTGTATTCCACAATAGAATCAATTGCAAAAAGCGGTGCAGATGCGGTTATTGTGCAGGATTTTGCCGTGGCAGATGCAGTAAAAAAAATCTGTCCGCAGATGCCCCTGCACGCTTCAACGCAAATGGCAATCCACAATGCTTCGGGAGCATTGTTTCTTCAGGAAAAGGGCTTTTCACGCATTGTTCTTGCCCGTGAACTTTCTTTTGAAGAAATTAAAACAATCCGTGAAAAAGTGTCTGCAGAATTAGAGGTTTTTGTTCACGGTGCTCATTGTATGGGCGCTTCGGGCAATTGCTATCTTTCTGCAATGTTAGGTGAAAGAAGCGGTAACAGAGGTCTTTGCGCACAAGGTTGCAGACTTCTTTGGAAATCTCAACACGGCAGAGAATACGCCCTCTCTCTCAAGGATATGTCATACCTTGACAGTATCAACCGGTTAACCGAAATCGGCATTGACTCATTCAAAATCGAAGGCCGTATGAAGCGCCCCGAATACGTAGCCGCCGCCGTAACAAGTCTGAAAAGCGCACTAAACGGCAAAGGCTATGACAAAGAAACTCTGAAGAGCGTTTTCTCAAGAAACGGTTTTACAGACGGTTATCTGAAAGGCAACCGGGATTTGAGTATGTTCGGCTTCCGCGGAAAAGAAGACGTAACCTCTGCAAACAACGTGCTTAAAGACCTTGAGGCACTTTACAGGAAAGACATTCAGCCCCAAAATGCAGAAATGCACCTTGAGTTGAAAAAAGGTACTCCTGCCACACTTACCGTGATTTCAAACAGCAAATCTGTATGCATTACGGGTGACGTTCCCGAAGAGCCGAGAAACGCACCGTTAAGCACAGAGATTGCACAAAGAAACTTAGGTAAATTAGGAAACACACCCTTCACTTTACAAAAAGCACAGATTAAAAACCCCGATAAGCTTACCCTTTCCGCATCTTCAATAAACGCTATGCGGCGCGAGGCAGTTGAAAATTTATCTGAGCTTTTAACCGAAAACACGTATACAATCAACAGTATTTCACCCGAGAAAGCCGACAGATATTTTCCTCTCGGAAAAACAAAAACAAGGGCAAGATTTGAAAAGCTTTCTCAGTATTCAGAAATTTTTGACAAATGTGAATTTATAATTTTGCCCATTGATGAAATACTTGATAATAAAGAAAAGCTTTTTATCCCCCGTGAAAAAATAATTGCAGAATTACCCGAGCTCATTTATCCCAAAAGCGAAGAGGAAATCTCAAAAAAGCTTAAAGAACTTAAAAATATGGGCATCACAAACGCTGCTGCAGGTAACGCAGGAGCAATAAATCTGCTGAAAAAAGCAGACTTAATAATTCACGGTACGCACGGGCTTAACGTAACAAACACGAAAGCTCTTGAATTTTACAAAGTCTGCGGACTCAAGGATATCACTTTATCCTTTGAGCTTTCCGAAAAAGATATAAAAAGCCTTTCGGGTACTGCACAACGGGGCATATACGCTTACGGCTATCTGCCCGTTATGCTTATGCGCGCCTGTCCCCAAAAGGATTATCAGGGCTGCGTCAGCTGCAAAGGAAAAACCTTCCTCACAGACCGAAAAGGCATTAAATTCCCCGTGCTTTGCAGAAGCAGGAAATACTCCGTGCTTCTTAACAGCGTACCGATGTATATCGGTAACAAAAGCCTGCCCCCTCTTGATTTTGCAACACTTTATTTCACGATTGAAGCAACGGAAAAATGCGCTGAAATATATGAAAGCTTCAGAAGAAAAAACACCATAGAGGGCAAAAAAACAAACGGACTTTACAACAGAGAATTGATTTAAAGGAGTTTTAAAATGAACGGAAAAACCGCCATTATAATCGGTGCAGGTCCTGCGGGACTTACAGCCGCCTACGAACTTTTAAAAACCACCGATATTACACCGCTCATTCTTGAAGAAAGCAATTTTATCGGCGGTATATCCCGCACTGCACAGCACAACGGAAATCGTATCGATATAGGAGGCCACCGTTTCTTTTCAAAAAGCGAAAAGGTGAACGAGCTCTGGCAGAGCTTAATGCCTCTCCAGGGTGCACCCTCCATTGATGATATTAAGACCGGCACAGAAAAAGAATTGAATGCAGGCGGTCCCGATCCCGAAACAGAGGATAACGTTTTTCTTTTAAGAAACCGCGTTTCAAGAATTTATTATTTAAGAAAATTCTTTGATTACCCCATTTCTTTAAAGCCAGAAACCTTTATAAATATGGGATTTTCACGCACTATGAAGGCAGGCTTCGGTTATCTGCGCTCCTGTGTTTCAAAGCGTGAAGAAACATCTCTTGAAAATTTCTATATCAACCGCTTCGGAAAGCCTCTTTATGAAATGTTCTTTGAAGATTACACCGAAAAGCTGTGGGGTGTAAATCCTTCAATGATTGCCGCCGACTGGGGCGCCCAAAGAGTAAAAGGTCTTTCTCTTACTAAAGCCGTGCTTAACGTACTTGCAAAGCCGTTCAGAAAAAAAGACGAGGTTGAAACCTCACTTATTGAGCAGTTTTATTATCCTAAAAAAGGTCCCGGTCAGCTTTGGGAAGCTCTTGCGGAGGAAATTGAAAAATCAGGCGGAAAAATTCTCAAAAACAACTGCGTAAAAACAATAAATGTCCAAGGCAAAAAAATTGTAGCCGTTGGTGTTGAAACTCCGGAAGGTATGGTCGAATATGCGGCTGATTACTATATTTCAACAATGCCCGTAAAGGACCTTGTAAACGGTATGGGTGACGATGTTCCTCAGATGGTTCAGGAAATATCATCACAGCTTCCTTACCGCGATTTTATGACGGTCGGTCTTCTTGTAAACAAGCTTCTGCTTGAGAATAAAACGAACCACAAAACCCTCGGCAACATTGTGCCCGACTGCTGGATTTATATTCAGGAAAGCGACGTTAAGCTGGGCAGACTTCAGATTTTCAACAACTGGTCACCCTATATGCTCAAAGACCCCGAAAACACTGTCTGGATAGGTCTTGAATATTTCTGTGACGAGGGCGACAAATACTGGAATATGTCAGACGAGGATTTTACGGAATTTGCTATAAACGAGCTCCACAAAATCGGTGTTATTGAAAAAGAAGACGTACTCGACAGCGTACGCTTAAAGGTCAAAAAAGCATACCCTGCATATTTCGGAACATACAAGGATTTTGACAAGGTACGTGATTACCTTGATTCCGTTGAAAATCTTTATTGCATCGGCAGAAACGGTATGCACCGTTACAACAATATGGACCACTCAATGCTCACCGCTATGGAAGCAGTAAATTGCATTAAAAACGGTCTGATGAACAAATCCGCTATATGGAACGTAAACACAGAGCAGGAATATCACGAAGAAAAGTAAAACAGCTTAAACACACATTAAAAAGAAGGTTTCTCAACGAATGAGAGACCTTCTTTTTATATAAATGTTGCACAAACTTTATCCGTTATATTTGCCAACATCTTACAATACTCGACTTTTTGTTTAATTTTTGTTAATATTCAATGGACATTATACACAAAACACTTTACACAAATACAAAATATTTGTATACAACGCATTAACTATTCTACAATCTCTGTTGTGCATATTACACAATGGAACATCCGTTTTTTTGTGCAATTTCACTTGACTTTTTTTAAAAAATTGATATAATTAAGATATAAATTAAAGGAAAGGAGCCGATACAATGTTAAACTATCGCGAAATCGAAAACAATCTTCTTAAAGAGATTGAAGAAGAAAAGGGCTTCTCCTGGAAGAAGCTTGTTAAGATTATTGAACTTAACGCAATTCTTAAAGAGATGGAATAAGCCTCCCCTCTTCAATCAAAAAAATCCGGACATTGCGTTCGCCCATGTAATCGCCGTGCGCAACTCCGGATTTTATATATAAAGTTTCATAAAGCCAAAACAGCAAGTCGCATTTTCGCGGCTTGTTGTTTTTTTACATAAAAATGTGAAAAAGATTATCAACTTTCACCATTGCAGCCTTCTTGACTGCTACTTACTTTTAGTTTATATTTAAAGGTATCGAAAACATTACAAAAAGGAGTTTCCAAATGACAAAAACCGAAGCAAAACAGAAAGCAAAAGAGCTTGTTGCAAAAATGACTGCTGAAGAAAAAATTTCTCAGCTTTTATATAATTCCCCTGCAATTGAGCGTCTCGGAATCAAAGCGTACAATTGGTGGAACGAGGGTGCACACGGTGTCGCACGAAGCGGAACCGCAACCGTATTCCCCCACACAATCGCAATGGCGGCAACCTTTGATCCCGAGCTCATCAACAAAATTGCCGACGTAATTTCAACAGAAGGCAGAATTAAATACAACAAGCACGTTGAGTATAATGACTTTGATATTTTCAAGGGTATCACATACTGGGCTCCCAACATCAACATTTTCCGTGATCCCCGTTGGGGACGCGGTCAGGAAACCTTCGGAGAAGACCCCTTCCTTACAGCTATGTTAGGCACATCCTTTGTTAAGGGTATTCAGGGTGACGGTGAATTTTTAAAGGGCGGTGCTTGTTCAAAGCATTATGCTGTACACTCAGGTCCCGAAAAGACCCGTCACAGCTTCAACGCAATCACAAACGAGCACGACCTTTTTGAAACTTACCTTCCCGCATTTGAAAAAACAGTTAAAGACGGCAAGGTTATCGGTGTTATGGGTGCGTACAACCGCACAAATGGCGAGCCCTGCTGTGCTCACTCATACCTTGTTTCAGATATTCTCAGAAAACGCTGGGGATTTGACGGTTACTTTGTTTCGGACTGCGGTGCTTTAAAGAATATTTATACCTTCCACGAATTTACAGAAACTAAGGCAGAAGCCGCCGCTATTTCTCTTAAACACACCTGCGACCTTAACTGCGGTGAAACTTATGATGCACTTGTCGATGCTTATGAAGAAGACCTCGTTACGGAAGAGGATATCACGGCAGCAGCAGAACGACTTTATACAATCCGCTTCCTTCTTGGCGAATTTGAAGAGGTAAGACCTTATTCGGACATTCCCTATTCAAAGCTTGACTGTAAAGAACACAGAGAGCTTAATATGACAGCCGCTGAGCAATGCCTTGTTCTTCTTCAGAATAAGAATAATTTCCTTCCCCTTGACAAAGACACAGATAAACGCATTACAGTTGTCGGCCCCAATGCACTTTCCGTTACGGCACTTGAAGGCAACTACAACGCTTACGCCTCACAGTATTTCCCCGTTGCAGACGGTGTGCGAAACGTATTCAAAAATGCAGACATCAGCGTTGAGAAAGGCTGTAACTATTGCTTTGAGGAGCTTAATCACTGGAGCGGCTTCAACAATATGTTAAGCGACGGTATTGCCGCTGCTTCGGAAGCAGATATTACAATTCTTGCTCTCGGTCTTGACTGCTCTGTTGAAGGCGAAGACACCGGCTTTGACGATGATTACACCGCTTGCGGCGATAAAAGAACGCTCTTCCTTCCTAAAACACAGCAGAAGCTTGCAGATGCTGTTTGCGATGTTTGCGATAATGTTATTGTTGTGCTTATGTGCGGAAGCTCCATTGATGTCGGTGAAAAAGTGAGAAATCACGCAAAAGCAATTATCCACGCCTGGTATCCCGGTTCATTGGGCGGACTTGCAGCCGCAAGACTTCTTGCAGGTGAATTTTCACCCAGCGGTAAATTACCCGTTACAATATATGACGGAAATCACAACATTCCCGATTTTAACGATTACAGTATGAAGGGCAGAACGTACCGTTACATTGAGGGTGATGCGCTCTACCCCTTCGGCTTTGGTCTTTCTTACACTAGCTTTGAATATTCCGATTTTAAGGTTACTGACAAAAACGAAAACTCAATCACAGTAAGCCTAAAGTTCAGAAACACAGGTTCAATGAAAGCGAAGGAAATTTCACAGATTTACGCTTCATATAAAGACAGCAGAACTTATACCCCCCATTATCAGCTTTGTGCAGTAAAAACCACCGAGCTTGAAGCGGGTGAAGAAGCAACAATCACAATGACAATTGACGCTTATTGGGTAAAAGCCGTTCTTGAAGACGGCAGCCGAGTTGACCCCGACGGTGAAATCACTCTTTACGCAGGCGGTCACCAGCCCGATAACGTAAGCACCAAGCTTACAGGCAGCACTTGTCAGAAAATAAAAATTCAGTAAGAGGTAAAAAAATGATAAACGTAGCATTAGTCGGCACGTGGCACGTGCATTTTCACGGATACGCAAAGGAAATTGAAAATAATCCTCTTTGCAAAATAACCGCCCTTTGGGATAACGACACAGTAAAGGGTAAGGAGCAGGCAGAAGCCTTTAATTGCGAGTTTGTTGAAAGATATGACGAGCTTTTAAAAAGAGCTGATGTAGATGCGGTTATGGTCTGCACATCAACAGATTTGCACCACGAGGTAATAAAGAAAGCTGCCGAAGCAGGCAAACACATTTTCACGGAAAAGGTGCTTTGCTTCACGGAGGCAGATGCTCTTGACGTTGCAGAATCCGTTAAAAAAACGGGTGTAAAATTCTGCATTTCATTCCCCTGGCGCACAAGAGGTGACTTTTTGTGGATAAAGGATGCTGTTGATTCAGGTCTTGTGGGTCAGGTCAACTATTGCCGTATGCGTAATGCTCACAACGGCACCCTTGCAGGCTGGCTCCCCGAAACATTTTATGACCCCCAAACCTGCGGCGGCGGTGCAATGATGGACCTTGGCGCCCATTCAATGTATATTCTCAACTGGCTTTTAGGCGAGCCTGAAAAAGCCGCGTCAGCCTTCACAAACGTGCGTGTTAAATCCGTTGAGGATAACGCAGTTACCGTGCTCACCTACAAAAACGGTGCAATCGGTGTAAGCGAAACGGGCTTTGTTGCCCCCAATAATCCTTTTGAATTGGAAATTGTTGGTGATAAGGGCACAATACTTGCAGGCGGATTTTTAAACAAAGTCTGCTACAATATCGGCGAAGGTTGGATATTACCCAACGTCCGCCCTGATTTACCTAAGCCCATCACCGTGTGGGTGGATGCAATTGAAAGCAACACCGAAATCTCCTTCGGCATAGACGATGCCGTAGCTCTCTCAAAAACAATGGAAATGGCATACAAGAACCGCTTGACGTGAGTCAAGCGGTTTTTAGTTAGGAATTAGGAGTTTCGCAACGCGTTAGATTATAGATTGAGGTGCCGGTTATCAGGGAACAGATGCCTTTTTTCGGAACTGCGTTGCGATTATAAATAAAGTTGCAAATGGCAAGTAGCAAGTGGCAAATTTCGGAACGCTGACGCGTTGATTTTGTATAATGGGAAATGCGGAGTGCGAAGTGCGATTATAAATAAAGTTGCAAATGGCAAGTGGCAAGTGGCAAGTTTCGGAACTGCGTTGCAATTATAAATAGCGTTGCTGAAAACGATAACACAGTAGGGTACGCATCCATGCGTACCGCCCGATAAAATTTTAGCGGAGCGGAGCTTATCCTCCTTGCGAGCTTTAGCTCGGAGGGAGGGGGACCACCGCAGGTGGTGGAAGGTACCATTGTTCCGCAAAGCGGAATATATCGCATACGCAAGTATATATCGCACCGTAGGTATATCGCATCGCAGATATATCGCACCGTAGGTATATCGCATCGCAGATATATCGCACCGTAGGTATATCGCCCGAAAGTGAACTACCCACCACCATTCCGCATTAACTAAACAAAAAGGATAGTGTATTGCACGTAATACACTATCCTAAAACATCTGTTTTTTCTAAAGAGCGGTTCATCTCCCTATTTGCTGAAGCAACCAGAGATGACAGGCTATCACAACACCAAAACCGGCAACCGGCAGCTTGTATAATCAACGCGAAGCGTTCCGAAACTTGCCACTTGCCATTTGCAACTTGCAACTTAATTTATAGTCGGTACTCCGCCACTATCTCCCCCTCAAGCGTCTTATGAATTATTGCACTATCATCAATAATCATATAGCCTCTTGGGGTGTTTTCTTTAGGGATTGAAACTGAGCCGGGGTTACAGTATAAAAAGCCGTCAAGCTCTTGGATTTTACTCACATGGGTGTGACCGTTAAAAAGAATATCTCCCTGCTTTAGTTTGGGTAAATTCTGCGGATTGAATTTATGACCATGCGTCAGAAAAATCAATCTTTTACCGTGGTAAAGTATGGCGTAGTCTGCAAGAACGTTAAAGTCCAGCACCATATCATCAACCTCTGCCTCACAGTTACCCCTTACACAAAGGATTTCATCTGCCATACCGTTAAGAAGAGCAATAACCCCTTTTGGATTATACTCTTCAGGCAGATCGTTACGCGGCCCGTGATAAAGCACGTCACCCAGAATAATCAGCTTATCACATTTTTCTTCATTATAGCGCTCAACCATATCACGGCAATATTTAAGCGAACCGTGAATATCCGAAGCTATCATCAGTTTCATTTTTTGCAACCCTTCAACTTTTTAAGATTTTGACACAAGATAGGGCTGAACAGCGTGTGCAAGCTTATAAACAGGCATACTCTGAAGAACAACCTTACCGGGACCGTGAATTACCGTGTTAAAGAAACCTTCACCGCCCAAAATTGCATTTTTGGCACCGCCGGTGCTTTTAATTTCTATTGTGCAAGTATCTGTTATATATGCAAGATGACCCGTACCTACAACCATTGACTGACCTTGTGCAAGCTCATATTCAACAGCGTGTCCGTCAATTTCAACAAAAGCAATTCCGTTACCCGAAAGCTTCTGCATAATAAAGCCTTCACCGCCAAAAAGTCCTGCACCTAATTTTTTCTGCATATGAACTGAAAGGGTTACACCCTCTGTACCGGCAAGAAAGCTGCCCTTCTGCATAATATAGCCGGTTGTTCCGTTCACTTCAAGAGCTCTTATAGAACCGGGAAAGCTTGAAGCAAAGGCAATCTGACCGGGACCGCCTGCTGCGGTGTATTTATTCTGGAACATAGATTCACCGGAAAACATTCTTCCGAATGCTTTACCGAGACCACCGTTTGTTGTGGTCTGCATCTGCATATTAGGCGACATCCAGCTCATACTGCCGCTCTCTGTTATAAGGGTTTCACCGGGATCAACGTCGCAAATAACAACGGGCATAGGTTCGCCAATAATGTTATACTTCATAAAAACACGTCCTTTTTCTTTTATTATACCACAGTGCATACCGAAAGTAAAACAATTTATACTATATGAATGCAACAAAAATTGCAGTTATTATTTTTACAAATCGCTGTAATCAATTTTTCTGTCTTTGAAATAATACTCTTTATCGTGCTCACTTATGGGGCGCAAAACCCTACACGGGTTACCGACAGCCACAACGTTCGAAGGAATATCCTTTGTTACAACACTCCCCGCGCCGATAACCGTGTTATCCCCGATTGTAACACCGGGGAGAACAATCGCACCTGCACCGAGCCAACAATTTTTACCGATATAAACAGGCAAATTGTACTGATAAGCCTTCTCCCTGAGCTCCGGGTCAATCGGATGTCCTGCCGTTGCAACAGTAACATTGGGGCCGAACATTGTGCAATCACCAACATAAATATGCGTATCATCAACCATTGTCAGATTAAAATTCGCATAAACATTGTTACCGAAATGAACGTGGTGACCGCCCCAATTTGCGTGAAAGGGCGGTTCAATATAACAGTTTTCACCAATTTCGGCAAACATCTCTTTTAAAAGCTCTTCTCTTTTAGCGAGCTCAGTTGGCCTTGTGGCATTAAAATCATAAAGCTTATTAACGTAGCTAAGCTGCTCATTCATAATTTCATCACCGCTGGGGTAATATACTTTTCCCGAATGTATCTTCTCTCTGTCAGTCATAATTTTTCTCCAAGTTTTATTTTTCTCAATTTTATCATTACAAAATAATAATATCAACATCAAAATAACGAAAAATAATACCAACTCTTGTAGAAACAAAAAATAAATGTTATAATTAAAAGAAAATTTTTAAAAAACTCAAGGAGCAAAAAATGAATATCACAGACAAAGTCTACTATATCGGTGTAAACGACAGAAACATCGATTTATTTGAGGGTCAGTTTATTGTCCCCAACGGAATGGCCTACAATTCATACGCAATAATTGACGAAAAAATTGCGATTATGGATACTGTGGATATAAATTTCACCAACGAATGGTTGGGAAATATTGAGGCTGTTCTTAACGGAAGAAAGCCCGATTACCTTGTTGTTCAGCATATGGAGCCCGACCATTCCGCGAACATTGATAATTTCCTCAGAAAATATCCCGACGCAACAGTCGTTTCCTCAAAAATTGCTTTTCAAATGATGAATCAGTTTTTCGGAACAGATTACGCTGAGCGCAGAATAGTTGTAGCCGAAGGTGATTCTCTTGATTTAGGCGGTCGCAAGCTCACATTCTACACCGCACCGATGGTGCATTGGCCTGAGGTTATCGTAACCTATGATGATTTTGATAAAATTCTTTTCTCAGCAGACGGCTTCGGCAAATTCGGTGCACTTGATACTGACGAAGACTGGGCATGTGAAGCAAGAAGGTATTATGTAGGCATCGTAGGTAAATACGGAGTGCAGACACAAGCTCTTCTAAAAAAAGCCGCAACACTCGATATTAAAAAAATCTGTCCTCTCCACGGTCCCGTTCTCACAGAAAATCTCGGTTACTATATTGACCTTTACAACACGTGGTCCTCTTACGGTGTTGAAAGTGAAGGTGTTGTAATTGCTTACACTTCCGTTTACGGCAACACAAAAAAAGCTGTTGAATACCTGGCAGAAAAGCTCAGAGAAAACGGCTGCCCAAAGGTTACAGTAAATGACCTTGCGCGTTGCGATATGGCAGAGGCTGTTGAGGATGCATTCCGTTACGGCAAAATTGTTCTTGCCACAACCACCTATAATTCAGATGTTTTCCCCTTTATGAGGACGTTTATTGATGCGCTCACAGAAAGAGGCTACCGCAACAGAACAATTGCATTTATTGAAAACGGAAGCTGGGCACCCACCGCCGCAACTGTTATGAAGAAAATGCTTGAAAAGAGCAAAAACATCACTTACGCAGAGAACAACGTTCAGATTAAATCCGCTGTTTCTGACAAAAACCTTGAACAGCTTGAAGCTCTGGCAAAAGAACTTTGCGAATAAAAAGATTTTCGGAGTACAATTTTTTGTACTCCGAATTTTTATTTATATCACATTGTTTTTTGCTAAAATTGAGGTTTTACCTTCAAACGAAAGAGCTTCGCCCTCAAGAGTCGTAACAACACCGCCCGCTTCTTCAACAATCAGCTTTCCTGCGGCGAAATCCCAGGGAGAAACAATCAATTCAAAATAAAGCTCTGCCCTGCCGCAAGCTACCCAACACAAATCCAATGCCGCAGAACCGCATCGTCTGATATCCAAAGCTTTATAAAAATATTCAGAAAGAATTTCCAGCGTTTTCGGAAAAAGCTCTTTATTATAAGGTGATGAACCGAAAAGAACCAGAGCATTACTCATGCCCTGAGAAGAAACGCTGATTCTTTTACCGTTGCAAAAGGCACCTTCGCCTTTTATTGCATAAAAAACCTCATCAAGATAAGGGTTATAAACAACGCCTGCAACAGCTTCTTTGCCCTTCAAAAGAGCAACAGATATTGCACTGATATGAAAATCCTTTACAAAATTTGTCGTACCGTCAATCGGATCAACGACAAAAGCATAACCCTCATCGGTCAGCTTATCGCTTGCCCCTTCTTCACCAATGAATTTTGCTTCGGGCATAATCTTTTTCAAACCGATTTCCAATTGCTCCTGAATACTTTTATCATATTCAGTAACCAAATCTGCAACACCCGACTTTATATCAACAGCCATTTTCTCTCTGTCTGCCTGAAGAATGACCTTTCCGTATTCCTTCACCAGAGAACAAATTTCATTTACCGTTCTGTTCAAACCAATCACCAACAACTTTCTATTCGAATATTTACCTTCATTATATCAATTTATATTTTTCTTTGCAACAGGTTAATTAAATCAATATAAAAGACTCTTGCTTTTTCTTTCATCGTATGATAAAATCCCATATGTTAAAAACTTATTGAGTGATATGAATGTATTTTACCCATTCTCTCTTCGTTGTGTCCACTTTTACTATCAACTTTCACTTTTTCACTGTTCACTCTTACTTCTTAACTAAATACGCGGGTGTGGCGGAATTGGCAGACGCACTAGACTTAGGATCTAGCGGAGTGATCTGTGCAGGTTCAAGTCCTGTCACCCGCACCAAAATATCAGAAATCCGATTTTTTCGGGTTTCTGTTGTTTTTATGTATGGTTAATCGGACTTGAACCTGCCCCTCGGCGAAGCCGAACATAATCGGGCGTTCGTGTAGCGAATGATGGGCAGAGCCCATCA
>JAGASD010000012.1 GCA_017621885.1 Clostridia bacterium
ATACTTTATGAAAATGCACCGTAAGGCGTCAGCCTTGCGGTGCATTTATCATTTCGTCTGAACGAAAACTATTCAAATTAAAACTGCCTTGCACCTTAAATCGTTAAATTTGAGTGCAGAGCAAGGCACAAATGCGCAGAAACCCTGACGGGTTTTAAGCATTTTAACGTAGCTATGTGCCAAAGTTAATGATTTAAGGCTATTAAATCCCTATTTTACACTCCCCAAAACAGATATCAGTTATCGTTCTATGGTAGTTTTATATATAAATTAGTTTTTGCTATTGCGTAATTGCTGCAGAAGAATAAAGCTTTTGCGCGCTCTACCTTCCTGCGTAAGGAGGAAGGGGGACCGTCATTCGATAAGTTTAACATAAAAAACAAATTTACAAGCGTGACTAAAATTTAATTTAATAGTAAAGCTTAACGGACGGTGGAAGGTCCCTTCGCTTTGTTGCAAGGAACAACTTAGAAAGGACTCTCCACCGTCCGTCTGAATTTATTAATATTTATACTTCAAGTCTCGCTTATGACTTCATTTTTGCATCAGGTTATGGCAAGACGGTCCCCCTCTCTCCTTACGCAGAGAGGTAGAACATACATCGACTTAATATCCTGTGCGAAGCTATATAAATCGGCGTTAGCCCCGAAAATTACGCATTATGAATTACGCATTACGCATTGAATTTGCCACTTGCAATTTATTACATACTTTCAGGAGCGTTGATTTTAAGCATTGAAAGAACGTTTTTCATTGTTCTTCTTACGCAAAGGCAAAGGAAAATTCTTGCCTGCATAAGTGCTTCATCGTCAACCATAACGCGCTGTGCGTTGTAGAAGCGGTGGAATTTTGTTGCAAGGTCTGTTGCGTAGTGAGTGATTTTTGCAGGGTCATAGGTGTTAGCTGCGTTAACGATAACACCCGTAAGTGAAGCAAGATGTGAAATAAGGTCTTTTTCCTCTTCGCTCGTAAGGAGCTGAAGCTCCGCCTTTTCGGGCTTTCTTGCCTTAACGCCTTCAATTTCAAGCTTCTTTAAGATGCTGCAGATTCTTGCGTGTGCATACTGGCAATAGTAAACGGGGTTCTGGTTTGACTGTTCAACAGCCAAGTCAAGGTCAAAGTCCATTGCAGAGCCTGCTTCTCTCATATTGAAAAGGAAACGAACTGCATCAATGGGCACCTCGTCAAGGAGGTCAACCAATGTGATTGCCTTGCCTGTTCTTTTTGACATTTTAACGGGCTTGCCGTCCTTCATAAGGTTAACAAGCTGCATAAGCACAACGTCAAGTCTGTTGCCGTCAATACCGACTGCCTCCATTGCACCCTTCATACGAGCAACGTGACCGTGGTGATCAGCACCCCAGACGTCAATAGCTGTATCAAAACCGCGTTTTTCCAATTTGTTTCTGTGGTATGCAATGTCAGCGGCAAAGTACGTGGGGTTGCCGTTCTGACGGATAAGAACGTCATCTTTAAGCTCAAGATTATCAATATATTCCTGAGATTTGCCCTCTCTTTTAAGAATTGCGGTCTGAATATCAATGTTTTTGTACCAGAGAGCACCGTCTTTTTCGTAGGTGTAGCCGTTTTTCTTGAGGATTTCAATTGTTTCCTGAAGCTCACCGCCGTTGTGGAGTGTAAGCTCGGAGAACCAGGTGTTGTAATCAATGCGGTATTTCTCCATAGCCGCCTTCATTTTTGCAATGTTACGGGGAAGACCGAACTGAACAAGAGCTTTTCTTCTTTCTTCTTCGCTTACGTCAAGAAGATTATCTCCGTTTTCATCAATGTAGCTTTGTGCAAGCACTCTTATATCATCACCGTGGTAGCTGTCTTCGGGGAGTTCAATGAAGTTTTCTCCTTTAAGAATTTGCTGATAACGTACTGAAAGCGAAAGACCGAATTTGTCAATCTGGTTACCTGCATCGTTAACGTAAAATTCTCTTTCAACGGTGTAGCCTGCCCAATCAAGCACAGCCGCAAGGCAGTCACCGAGAGCACCTCCGCGGGCATTACCCATGTGCATGGGACCTGTGGGGTTAGCAGAAACAAATTCAACATTTATTTTTTTGCCGTTACCGAAATCGCTTCTGCCGTAGCTGTCACCAAGGGCATCAACGTCAAGAAGAATGTCTGCATAAAAGTCGGATTTCAAAAAGAAATTTATGAAACCGGGACCTGCAACCTCGCATTTTTCAAAATATGTACCGTCAAGATTTATTTTTTCTAAGATGCATTCGGCAATTTTTCTGGGAGGCATTCTGAGAGCCTTTGAAAGCATAAATGCACCGTTTGCAGAATAATCACCGTTTTTTCTGTCAGCGGGGATTTCCGTTTTAAAAGCCGGAATATCCGCTTCAATAAAAGTGCCGTCTGCAATGTTTGCTTTAATAGCCGCAGTAACGGCATTTATAATTTGTTCTTCTGTTTTCTTAACTAATTTAGACATATAAACACCTTTTTAAATTTCATTTATTTTCATTAACAGTTTGTTTTCACCAATTATTTCTCCGTTGTTTTTGAGCGTGTAGCAAAGAAGAATTTTGCCTGAACAATCGGGTATTTGAGCGTTAACTCTTTCAGCAACAATATCCATATTCATTTCACCAAAGGGTGTTTTATAAATGCAGGAATGTGTTTTGCCCTCTTCGATAAGAAAATTTGCTTTGTAAACACCGTTTCTTATCATCTGAACAAAATTATTGTTAATGATCTTTATTACAGTTTCGCTTTTGCCCATTTCAACATCAGGCTCTGTGTAGGTGATGATTTTTTTGCCATCAAGTTCTTCTAAAGTACCAAAAGCCTTGAGCTTACTGCTCTCACGGTCGTCACAGTACTGTTGCTCGCTTACAAATTCTATTTCAACCTTTCTCATTTTCGTCGCTCCTCAGCGTAAGCAATGAGTCGGTCGATAAGCTCGCTGTAAGGTACACCCACATGACCGAAAAGCTTCGGGAACATAGAAATAGATGTGAAGCCGGGGAGTGTATTTATCTCATTAAGACAGATTCTGCCGTCATCACAAAGGAAAAAGTCAACTCGTGAAAGACCCTCGCAGCCCATTGTAGCATAAGCATTAACAGCGGCGGCGCGAACCTTTTCGCTAATTTCAACGGGCAAATCCGCGGGTATTGCAAGACCTGTTGAATTATCAACGTATTTAGCATCAAAATCATAAAATTCTGCTGTGGGTAAAATTTCACCGATGCAGGAGGCAACGGGCTTGTCGTTACCCATAACCGCACATTCGATTTCACGTCCTACAAGAGTTTCTTCGAGAACTGCTTTATAGTCGTTTTCGAAAGCAAGCTCAAGAGCATCAATAAGCTCTGCGTGATTGTGGGCTTTTGAAATACCCACAGACGAGCCTGCGTTTGCAGGTTTAACAAAAATGGGGTAACCCAGTTTTTCTTCTGCAGCGGCAAGGTTTACTCTGCCTTCGCGGTATTGGGTTTCTGTAAATGCAACCCATTTTGCACCGTCGATACCTGCATTATCCGCAAGGGTGTTTGTAACGGCTTTATCCATACACATACCGCTTGCAAGCGGACCGCAACCGACGTAAGGAATACCCGAAAGCTCGAAAATACCCTGGATTGTGCCGTCCTCACCGTTTTTGCCGTGAAGCACAGGGAAGATAACATCAATGCCGATTTTTTCATAAGCGCCCATATCGTTAAGCACAACAAGAGCCTTGTCTTTTTTATCGGGGGAAAGAATTGCAGGTGTTGTGTTTTCGTCTGTGAACCAGCAATCGTTTTCGATTGAATCAATGTCACCTGTGTAAAGATACCACGCACCGTCGCGGGTGATACCTAATGTGATAACATTATATTTTTTAGAGTCAATATTTCGCAATACGGAGGCTGCAGAGCGTAATGATACAGAATATTCGCTTGAGCAACCGCCAAAAATAACAAGTAAGTTTTTCATAATAATCACCTTTATATTCTAAAATGAGATTACATAAATATACATATTAAATAATATCACAAGAGAGGAATTAAATCAATTATTAAATGCTTATGATATTTTAATAATAGTGTTTACCTTTTTGGATAAAAATGCTACAATAGACCCAATAAAACTGAAAAAGGTGATATTTATGCAGTTGAACGACATACTTACTCACGTTGACCACACACTGTTAAAACAAGAGTCAACTTGGGAACAAATTAAGGCTATTTGTGACGACGGAATTAAATATAACACAGCAAGCGTTTGCATTCCGCCGTCTTTCGTGAAAGAGTGTGCAGATTATTGTGAGGGCAAGCTTAAAATATGCACGGTTATAGGCTTTCCGAACGGCTACAACACAACTGCCTGCAAGGTTTTTGAAACGGCAGATGCTGTTAAAAACGGCGCAGATGAAATTGATATGGTGATAAATATCGGCTGGCTTAAAGATAAACGCTACGATTTTATTCTCAATGAAATTAAAGAGATAAAAAAAGCTTGCGGCGGAAGAGTGCTCAAGGTTATTATTGAAACCTGCCTGCTTACAGATGAAGAAAAGGTTAAAATGTGTGAAATCGTAACAGAAGCAGGGGCAGATTTTATAAAAACCTCCACAGGCTTTTCAACTGATGGTGCAACATTTTCGGATATTGAGCTTTTTGCAAAAAATATCGGTGAAAATGTTAAAATGAAAGCGGCAGGCGGAATAAAATCTCTTGACGATGCAGAAAAATTCCTCGCTCTCGGCGCAGAAAGACTCGGCACAAGCAGAATAGTGTCTATAGCTAAGGATGAGCAAGGAATCGGATATTGAAAAATGCAAAATTCAAAATTCAAAATGCAAAATTTTGGGGCGCTAAGCGCCGATTATAATTAAGTTATTGTGAAGCGAAGCCTATCCTCCTTGCGAGCTTCAGCTCGGAGGGAGGGGGACCATTCTTTGGAAAAATTGTTTTTTTTAATTCAGTTGTCACGGAAGATATACTGATTTTCGCAATAATGTTCGGGCGGAATGGTGGAAGGTACCGCAACACAGTTCCAAAACTTGCACCTAAAATTCAAGGAGAGAATAATATGAAAATAAAAAGCAGTATTAAAGAATTTATTTATCCCCCAAAAACAGTTACCAAATCCTGCCACGCATCAACAGTTTTGCCTCTTGACGACGGCAGTGTTGTTGCAGCCTGGTTCGGCGGCAGTGCTGAGGGTAATGATGACGTTAAAATATGGGTAAGCATCCGCAAGGATGATAAATGGTCGGAGCCTTACAGCATTGCCGTTGACGGAAAAGAGCTTCCCCATTGGAATCCCGTTTTATTTAAAAGAGAAAACGGAGAAATAATACTCTATTTCAAATACGGAAAGCCCATTCCTAATTGGGTTACGTATTACTGCATTTCAAGGGATGGCGGCAAAAGCTTTTCAAAGCCTCAGCTTCTTGTGCCCGGCGATAAGGACGGCGGCAGAGGACCCGTTAAGAATAAGGCAATCCGCCTTAAAGACGGCACTGTTGTTGCCCCTGCATCAAAGGAAACAATAACCAGAAACTGGAAATGCTTTGTGGATATTTCACACGATGACGGTCTTACCTTTGAACATTCAAACTTCGTTTTGCGCCCTAAAAAGAACCTTAAAACAGTTGGTATGATTCAGCCCACCTTGTGGGAGGATGATAAGGGTCTTCATATGCTCATAAGAACAAATGAAGGCCATATTTATAAGAGCGACAGTAAAAACGGCGGTAAAACCTGGTGCAAGGGCTACGAAACAGAAATGCTCAATCCCAACAGCGGTATTGACCTTGCTCAGCACGAAAGCGGCAACCTTTACCTTGTAATGAACCCTACAACGGGCGAATGGGGCGACAGAGCACCGCTTGTGCTTCTTGAGTCCACCGACAGCGGTGAAACCTTCCACGAATTTTTCGTGTGTGAAAGCACAACGGGCGACCACGAATTCAGCTACCCCGCAATTGTTGCCCACGGCGATGAATTGCACATAACCTTCACCCACGAGCGCGAAGGCATAGTTTACGAGAGAGTAGATTTAGAATAAGATAACACCACTCGGGACTTTTGGAGTCTCGGGTGGTGTTTTTTAGTTAGGAATGAGGAATTAGGAATTTCGGAACGCTTCGCGTTGAATTAATAAATTAAGTTGCGGTGGTTTCTACCTCTCTGGCTTAAGAGAGGGGGACCACCATTTTGTCAAGTTGATGTTTAATTTTAATTTACAAGCGTGTGGTTACTTTGGTGTAAAAGTAATGCTTGTCGGGTGGTGGAGAGTTCCCGATGCGCATAAAAGCGCGTCGTGGAAACGAAGTTTCCATTGCCACTAACTTAAAATTACGAGTCGTAAAATATGAATACATCTGTCATTTTTAATCTTTCTATAAAGCAACTATACTACAATTGAATCTTACGATTCAACGACACTCCTATGGTCGTGTCGGGAACTCTCCACCGCTCCGTCAGACTATGTTTTTAAAAATAATTTTAGGCGCGTTTGGTACAATTTATAAGAGGGGGATTATTATACGGCGGTCCCCCTCTCTTAAGCCAGAGAGGCAGAAATACCACCTGCTTTTTGTTCTTGTGATTTGTGAATATAATTGCGGTGGTGGGTAGTTCCAGCCGCGGTTTGTCTTCTGTTGAATAGAACAATTTGCGCGCAGGTGGTGGAAGGTACCATTCTCATTCCGCAAAGCGGAATATATCGAATTTTTGTGCAACAAAAATATATCGAGTGCAACGCACATATCGAATGCGTTAGCATATATCTACTGTAGATATGTTTATCTCACTATAAACTCGATATATTACTGCGTAATTCAATATATAAATCTTACGATTTATTCGATATATTTTGCTGAAACAAAATGAGTCTGAATTGTACAGCGGTAGGTGGTACCCGTCTGACCCGAAAAGCGATCGATAATTTCTTATTAAGATAAAGTATGATAAAACATGGTTGAATGCTTTAAAAAATTCATATTTATATCGGAATGTAAACCATAACGCAGAAATAATTATTATTGTTTTCGAATTTATAAGTTCCGCCATGCCTTGAGGCAGTGTCCTTTATGATTTCTGAGCCAAGTCCATGATTAATTTTATCTTTTTTGGATGTTAATAGTTTGGTGCCGCTTTTGTTAACAATGCCGGAATAAGAATTTTTGCAATTGCAGATAAAGGCGTTGTTTTTGGTGCTTATGGTTATTTCGATTGTTTTTTCGTTGTCTGTTGCTGCGTTACATGCTTCAAAAGCGTTATCAAGAATATTTGAAATTATGCTGACCAGATCAATAGGCGGTATCTGCAGGTTTTCAGTAACATCTGCATTTGCTGTAAATTTAACATTGTTGGTTACAGCGACAGAATCATAATACAATAACATTGAGTTAACAAAGGAATTACTGCAAAATACTTTTACATTTGTGGAATATTCATTTAATAGATTTTGTGAGTATTTTTGTACATTCTCAAGTTTATTTTCTGCTGAGAGCATTTGTATAACACGCAGGTGGTTTGTTATATCGTGTGCCATTTTTCGCGTTTTTTCTGATTGCTGCTGTAGTGCTTCAAAATAGTTGGTTTTATCTTGTTCAAATTTAAGCTTTAATTCCATTTTCTTTAATTTTTCATTATTTTGTGCAAATCTGTAAATTAAAATGAAGCAGAGAATTCCTGCACCTAACATAGAAAACGCAAATACATAGTATAGCTTTGAATTAAACAATTCACCAATGGGACCGTTAGTTAAAATGGGTGCAATTTGTGAAATCGGAACGGCAAAAACAAGTGTATATATTAATGGTCGGGGAATGTTTTTCATACGTACTGAAATTAATTTTTTTACAAACGGAATAAAAATTAAAATTGCAATTATTCTTAAAATACATTCCCAAAGTGCATGTGAAATTGAATATTTAATAATTAGGTTGGTATCGACAAAGTGTTTTAATGATATTGCAATAATATAAAGAAGAGGATTAAAAGAGTTGGTAAAATATGCAAGAAATTGAGCTTCAAACTTGTTCCTTTTAAAAAAACAACTGTAAAAAATAGGCCATAAAGCAGTAAGTATGCTCGTTATTATAAATATGAGGTGATAATACTCGGTTGCACCTCTTTCCAGCATAATGCTGGAGTATAATTTAAAGGTAACTATTGGAAAAAATGTGAACGCAGCTAAAAAACTCTGCTTTCGGCTTTTTCGGGGTTCTGAATAAAAATTGAATAATAAAAAAGCTTCAATACAAGCTAAAAGCTTAGCTATAACAATAGCTGTTATTTCTGCGTTTGTTATCATAGACATTATTTATACTCCTTGTGTTAAAGGCTTATGTAATTTAAAAATTTATTTACAGCCGTTTTTTTGTAGGTACGGGTAATTGTTAAGCTTTCACCTGTGTGTAAAATGAATTTTTCATCTTTATATTGCCGTATGGCAGACATATTTACAATAAAACTGTTGTGGCATCTTACAAAAAGATTTTCATCAAGCCTGAATATAATTGAATCAAGCTTTTCACTTGTTTTGTAGCAAATGTTTTTGCACTTTACAAAAGTTGTGCGTTTATTTCGTTCTATATAGAGAATATCATCAAAATCAACAACGGCTTTTTCAAACCGCGATTCTATGTAAAGGGATTTTTTCTTTTCATTCAAGGCTTTTATAGCGGAATCCAAAGCCTTGTCAAAGAATTTTTCAATTTCAGTTTTTAAAACAAAGTATTCGTGAGCCGTTTCGTATACAGGCGAAACATATTCGGCATATCCGGTCAGGTATATAATTTTACATTTTTTGTAATCAGTATTTAATTTTTTTGCTATATCAATTCCACTGATACCGTTTTCTAACTCTATGTCAATAATTGCAATATCAATTTGCGGTTTTGTATCGATATGGTCAAGCAAAGCTTTTCCGCTGAAAAAACAAGTTGTGGTAACATCAAATTCGGATAGATGGTTTAAAACCCGGATTTCTGCATCTTTAGCAATTAAAGGATTATCGTCACAGATTACTACATTCATTTCCTTATCACCTTCAAATGGTAATGATTATATTTATGCATTTATTATATTATATATTTGTTAGACAACAAACACAAGAATAATGCAAAAAAAGACATTTGAGGTGCATTTTTTGCGAATTAGCTTTTTAATTTTTGAAGTTTAGTATAATGGATTCAGATAATCATTGCTTGAAAAAACAAATTAGAAGGAATGATGATGTCTAAGAATATTGAGAAAAGGGAGATAATTATGTTTAAGAAAACTTTAAAACGTGCAATGAGCTTGTTGTTGGTTGCTGTTCTTGTTGTTTCGGCAATACCAACATTGAGTATTGCAACGACAGCAGCATTTAACAGAAGTACCGACATTATTTATTCACAGACCTCAAGCGTAACTGTGGGTAAAATCAGGTATGTTGCTCAGCAGAATTCATCCGGTGCTGATTTCAGTGATTATTTTTATCCGGGTTATTGGTATAACGGAAACGCAAAACAGGGGTGTTTTGTTGCAAGCACCTCTATGGCATTATCGTATATGGGTGTAAATATGACTCCCAAAGTAATGTATGAAAAGGGCTTGATAAGCAATTATACCAGTAGTTGGAACAATTTAGCTGCATCGACGACTGTTGCTTCAAAAGCAAGTTCATATTCAGGTATATCGGTTTCATCTATATATACAGGGACTGTTGTTACGAGTTTCAGTACATTAGATACAGCGATTAATAATTTTCAAAACGGAAACGGAATGTATAGTCCTCCTATTGTTTGGACAAAAGGTTCAAATGGGGGAACTCATTATTTCCTGGTAACTAAAAAGATATCCAGCAATTTGTATGAAATGGTTGATCCGATTAGTGAAGATAATAAGCAGGTAAATCTTGTTTCGTATGCAACAAATATTGTTTACGGTAACGGAGGAACAGCAAAGGGACAGTTATCAGATGTAATACAGTACAAACGCAACACTGCATTGCCGTCTGCTTCATACACCATCACCTACAATGCCAACGGTGGTTCGGGTGCACCATCCTCACAGACACATTCAAGTGGTGCTACGCATACAGTCAAAAGCACAATTCCCACAAGGTTCGGTTATACCTTTGTTGGTTGGGGTACATCTTCGTCTGCAACAAGCGGGTATTTGCCGGGACAGACCTTTACCGTAACAGGTAACAGAACTTTATATGCTATCTGGCAATCTGCGTATAACTGTAATACAAGTACGGGAAGGGCTAATTACAACGCAAATATTATTGCACCGGGTCATTGCAAATATTACACAATAACTCTTGCAGACACACGCAAATACCATATTGAAAGTACAGGGGATATAGATTCTAAAATAACAATATATAATTCAAGCGGAACAGAACTTATAAGTGATGATGATGCGGGCAGTGATTTTAATTTCTCTTTGAATTACACATTCCAAAGAGGACAAAAGTATTATATAAAAATACACGCTTATAATGATAATAAAGGTACAATACCCTTCACAATGAGGGTGTACTATAACATAACCTACAATGCAAACGGCGGTAGCGGAGCACCTTCTTCACAGGAAAAGCTTTATGGCGAGAATATATATTTAAGCTCAACGATTCCGCAACGTAGCGGATACACTTTCCTTGGTTGGGCAACATCTGCAAATGCAACAAGTGCTCAGTATAGTGCAGGGGATTTGTTATCAGAAAACGGAAACGTAACCCTTTATGCAGTATGGAGACAAAATGCGCCGACAACATACACTGTAAGTTATAGTGCAAACGGTGGCTCAGGCGCGCCTTCTTCGCAGACTCATACAAGCGGTGCTGCTCATACAGTTACCTCAACAATTCCCACAAGGTTTGGTTATACTTTTGTTGGTTGGGGTACAACATCAAGTGCAACAAGCGGATATTTACCCGGGCAGAGCTTTAGTGTAACAAGCAATAGGACTTTGTATGCTATATGGCAAACAGCGGTTTCGTTCAGTTCGACACATCAGACCGGTGGCTACTCGGCAAACATAATTGCCCCCGACCATTGCAGATATTACACAATCACACCCTCATATACTCGTAAATATCGCATTGAAAGCACGGGCTCTATAGATTCAAAGGTTACAATTTATAATGCAAGCGGAACAGAGCTTACAAGCGACGATGATACCGGTAATGAGAATAATTTCTCTTTGAATTATACATTCCAAAGCGGACAAAAGTATTACATCAAAATACATGCATATGGTGAAGATACAGGCTCAATTCCTTTCACAATGAAAGCAATCTGGAATATAACCTACAATGCAAACGGCGGTAGCGGAGCACCTTCTTCACAGGAAAAGCTTTATGGTCAGAATGTATATTTAAGCTCCACAATACCGCAACGCAGCGGATATACCTTCCTCGGTTGGGCAACATCAGCAAACGCAACAAGTGCTCAGTATAGTGCAGGAGCAACATATTCAGCAGAATCAAATGTAACACTTTATGCTGTGTGGAGACAAAATGCTGTTGCAACTGTTCCCGCAACACCTAAGGTAACAGGTGTGAATACACTTAAAGGTATAGATATTAAATGGAATTCAATTCCGGGTGCGGTTAAGTATGTTGTATACAAGCGCCTGGGAACTTCAAGCACCTGGGATATTGTTGCAACTACAACGGCAACATCATATTCTGACACCAATGCACCCTCAGCAGGAAGCTACTATATCTATTCTGTTAAGGCATATAACTCGGCAAATACGTCCAGTAATTATGAAAAGGCAAAAACAGCAGTAATTCAGCGTGTTGTTGCTCCTTACACAAAGGCAACTAACGCGACTAATGGTATAAATGTTACATGGGGCACGGTTGCAGGTGCAAATAAATATATTGTTCTTCGCCGAATCGGAACAGAAAGCACATGGAGAATTATTGGTG
>JAGASD010000013.1 GCA_017621885.1 Clostridia bacterium
GGAAATTATATCAAGTCCTCTTGCGGTTCCCAAAATTGTTTGCTCGCTGTTCACTTCGCACAATTTTGACCGCTGCGCCAACTCACACTCCCTGTATCGCCCACAGGGCGCGGTCGTGTTCCTTGCCCCCTCTCTTAAACCGGAGAGGTAGAACAAACCGCAACTTTTTTTATAATCGCAACGCAGTTCCGAAACTTGCCACTTGCCATTTGCAATTTAAAAGCACCTTCCACCATCTGCGGTGGTCCCCCTCCCTCCGAGCTAAAGCTCGCAAGGAGGATAAGCTTCGCGCCACTTAAATTTTATCGGGCGGTACGCATAGATGCGTACCGCACAATTAAGTTGAAGTGTTGTGAAGCTATACCTCTCTGCCGCTTGCGGGAGAGAGGGGGACCACCTTTTTGTCAAGTTGCTTTCAAAACAAATTTGCAAGCGAGTCGTAGACTGGGTTTAAAAACAAAGCTCAGCGGAGTGGTGGAGAGTCCTTACAAAGCTGTTTCTTACAATAAGTTGAAGGGACCCTCCACCGTCCGTCAAGCTTTATTTATAACAACAATTTTTTTGTCACGCTTGTGACATTCCGTCTGAATAAAGTTGAGGTATGACGGTCCCCCTCCCTCCTTGCGCAGGGAGGTATAACTTCGCACCACCTCAACTTATATATAATCGCAACGCAGTTCCGAAATTTTTAATTTTGCATTTTTGTGCGGTACGCATAGATGCGTACCCTACTGTGCAATCGTTTTCAGCAACGCTATTTATAATCGCACTTCGCATTTCGCACTAATCAAACGCGTTCCTAAATTCCTGATTCCAATTAAATTCTGCATAAATATTAGAAAAATATGTAATAAACAGGATGTATTTGCAAAGAATATTCATACCTTATAAAAATCGTTGAATTGAACAAAGTTTTTTGAAAAAATTTGTTAAAGCTGTTGACAAATTGGTTTTAAAATGGTATCTTATTATTCGGTGTCTATGGGTGAATTATGTCTTTTTCTCATAAATACCTATATTACTATCGGAGGTGAAAATACTTGCCAACATTTAATCAGCTCGTTCGTAGCGGAAGAGAAACTCTCGAAAAGAAGTCCAAGGCTCCTGCTTTGGGTAAAGGTCTCAACTCTAAGAAGAATGTTTTAACAAACAACAATTCTCCTCAGAAGCGCGGTGTTTGCACAGTTGTTAAGACTGACACACCTAAGAAACCTAACTCAGCTCTCAGAAAACTCGCCAGAGTTCGTCTCACAAACGGAATTGAAGTTTCTGCTTACATTCCCGGCGTGGGTCACAATCTTCAGGAGCATAGCGTAGTGCTTATCCGCGGTGGTCGTGTTAAGGACCTTCCCGGTGTGCGTTACCACATCATCAGAGGAACACTTGATGCTCAAGGTGTTGCTAACAGGATGCAGAGCCGTTCAAAATACGGTGCAAAGCGTCCCAAAGCAGGTAAGAAATAATCTTAAACTGCAAAATTATTCAAGGACAAATCTTCTTGCAGGCTGAATTATATTCAACCAATGGGTAAGTATTTTTATGACTATATAGGGGTTGTAAAAGCCATTGGCGCCACGGGAAGCAAAGTCACTCGAGTACCTATGATATCATTAATATGAAGGAGGGAAGCGAAGTGCCAAGAAGAGGCAAGATTGCAAAACGTGATGTTTTGCCCGATCCGCTTTACAACTCAAAACTTGTTACAAGACTTATTAACAATGTTATGTTAGATGGTAAGAAGGGCGTTGCACAGAGAATTGTTTACGACGCATTCGATATCATCAAAGAACAGACAGGCAAAGAACCTCTCGAGGTTTTTGAAGCTGCTATGGAGAACGTTATGCCCGTTCTCGAGGTAAAGGCTCGCCGTATCGGTGGTGCTACTTACCAGGTTCCGATCGATGTTCGTCCCGAAAGACGTGAAACACTCGGTCTTCGTTGGATTGCAACTTATTCTCGCGCTCGTTCAGAAAGAACAGCTAAAGAAAGACTTGCTAACGAAATTCTTGATGCAACAAACTCAATGGGTGCTGCATTCAAGAAGAAAGAAGATATGCACAAGAACGCAGAGGCAAACAAGGCTTTTGCACATTTCAGATGGTAATTATCCGGAAATTCATTTATAGGAGGACATTATGCCAAGACAGGTATCTTTAGAGCAGACCAGAAATATCGGTATTATGGCTCACATTGACGCAGGTAAAACAACTACAACTGAGCGTATACTTTTCTATACCGGTGTTAACCACAAGCTTGGTGAAACTCACGACGGTGCTGCTACAATGGACTGGATGGCACAGGAACAGGAAAGAGGTATCACAATCACCTCTGCTGCTACAACCTGTTTCTGGAACGGTAACAGAATCAACATCATTGACACTCCCGGTCACGTTGACTTCACAGTTGAGGTTGAACGTTCACTCCGTGTTCTTGACGGTTCTGTGACAGTTCTCTGTGCAAAGGGCGGTGTTGAGCCCCAGTCTGAAACTGTTTGGAGACAGGCTGATAAATACAGAGTTCCGAGAATGATCTACGTTAACAAAATGGACATTATGGGTGCAGACTTCTATAATGTTCTCGGTATGATTAAGGATCGTCTCAAATGTAACGCTGTTCCGATCCAGCTCCCCATCGGTTCTGAGTCAACCTTCAAAGGAATTATCGACCTTGTTGAAATGAAAGCTGTTGTTTACTATGACGACATGGGTAAAGACGTCAGAGTTGAAGAAATTCCTGAGGATATGAAGGAACTTGCAGAAAAATATCATTCAGAGCTCATTGAACATGTTGCTGAACAGGACGACGAGCTTATGATGAAATACTTCGACGGTGAAGAACTCACTATCGAAGAAATCAAAACCTGCATCAGAAAGGCAACCATTGCTAATGATATGGTTCCCATTGTATGCGGTACATCTTATAAGAACAAAGGTGTTCAGAAGCTTCTTGACGCTGTTGTAGACTATATGCCTGCTCCCACAGACGTTGAAGCTATCAAGGGTGTAAACCCCGACACAGAAGAGGAAGAGGTTCGTATTTCTTCAGACACAGAGCCCTTTGCAGCTCTTGCTTTCAAGATTGCAACTGACCCCTTCGTTGGTAAGCTCTGCTACTTCAGAGTTTATTCAGGTAAAATTGAAACAGGTTCAACTGTTTATAACTCCGTTAAGGATGATAACGAGCGTATCGGCCGTATCCTTCAGATGCACGCTAATGACCGTAAGGACATTGACTGCTGCTATGCAGGTGATATTGCTGCTGCTGTCGGTATCAAGAGAACAACAACAGGTGACACTCTTTGTGATAAGAATCACCCCATTATTCTCGAATCCATGGAGTTCCCCGAGCCCGTTATCCGCGTAGCTATTGAGCCCAAGACCAAAGCCGGTCAGGAAAAAATGGGTATCGCTCTTGCAAAGCTTGCTGAAGAGGATCCCACATTCAAATGCTACACAGATGAAGAAACCGGTCAGACAATCATCGCCGGTATGGGTGAGCTTCACCTTGAAATCATCGTTGACAGACTTCTTCGTGAATTCAGAGTTGAAGCTAACGTAGGTAAACCTCAGGTTGCTTACAGAGAAACAATCACAGCAGAAGCTTCTGCTGATACTAAGTTTGCACGTCAGTCCGGTGGTCACGGTCAGTACGGTCACGTTAAGATTCGTATCGAGCCCAACGAAGGCAAAGGCTACGAATTTGTTAACGCTATCGTCGGCGGTGCTATTCCTAAGGAATTCATCGGTCCTGCTGAAGCCGGTATCAAAGGCTCAATGCAGTCCGGTGTTCTTGCAGGCTACAACGTTGTTGACGTTAAGGTTACCCTTTATGACGGTTCTTACCACGAGGTTGACTCTTCAGAAATGGCTTTCAAGACCGCAGGTTCTATGGCTTTCAAAGAGGCTATGAAGAAGGCTGCTCCCGTTCTTATGGAGCCCATTATGAAGGTTACCGTTGTTGTTCCCACTGAGTATATCGGTGACGTTCTTGGCGACCTTACTGCAAGACGTGGTCTTCCTCAGGGTCAGGAAGACAGAAACGGTGCTGCTGAAATTATTGCACACGTTCCTCTTTCAGAAATGTTCGGTTACGCAACAGACCTCCGTTCTAAAACTCAGGGCCGTGGTCAGTACGTAATGGAACCCAGCCATTATCAGGCTGTTCCCAAGAATATTGCTGAAAAGATTATGGATGAAAGAACAAAATAATTAAGTATTAATTATCAGGTTTTTTCAAAAAACTATTGAAAATGCAAATCTATTTTGGTATTATGGATTTGTTCAATTTATGTAAATTTTAAGGAGGATAATCCAAATGGCTAAACAGAAATTTGAAAGAACAAAGCCCCATGTTAACATTGGTACTATCGGCCACGTTGACCATGGTAAAACTACTCTTACAGCTGCTATCACAAAGACTCTTTCTCTTAAGGGCCAGGCACAGTTCGAGGACTATTCAAACATCGATAAGGCTCCCGAAGAAAGAGAACGTGGTATTACAATCAACACAGCTCACGTTGAGTATGAAACAGACAACCGTCACTATGCTCACGTTGACTGCCCCGGCCACGCTGACTACATCAAAAACATGATCACAGGTGCTGCACAGATGGACGGTGCTATCCTTGTTATCGCTGCTACTGACGGTCCTATGGCTCAGACAAAAGAACACCTTCTTCTTGCTCGTCAGGTTGGCGTTCCCTACATCGTTGTATTCCTTAACAAATGCGACCTCGTAGACGACCCCGAACTCCTTGAGCTTGTTGAAATGGAAGTTCGTGAGACTCTTGATTCTTATGAATTCCCCGGCGATGATACACCTATCATCAAGGGTTCAGCTTTCCAGGCTCTTGACAGCGCTTCTACAGATCCTTCTGATCCCGTATACGCTCCCATTGTAGAGCTTATGGAAGCTGTTGACAGCTACATCCCCACACCCGACCGTATGGCAGACCTTCCCTTCCTTATGCCTGTTGAAGACGTTTTCACAATCACAGGCCGTGGTACTGTTGCTACAGGTAGAGTTGAAAGAGGTCAGCTCAGAGTTGGTGACACTCTTGAAATCGTTGGTCTTAAAGAAGAAAGCACTTCAACTGTTTGTACAGGTGTTGAAATGTTCCACAAGCTCCTCGACTATGCTGAGGCTGGTGACAACATCGGTGCTCTCCTTCGTGGTATTGACAGAAAAGGTGTTGAACGTGGTCAGGTTCTTTGCAAACCCGGTTCAATCAAACCCCACACAAAATTCAAAGGTCAGGTTTACGTTCTTTCTAAAGACGAAGGTGGCCGTCATACACCTTTCTTCAACAACTACAGACCTCAGTTCTTCTTCAGAACAACTGACGTTACAGGTACAATCTTCCTTCCCGAAGGTACAGAAATGTGCATGCCCGGTGATAACGTTGAAATGACAGTTGAACTTATCACTCCCATCGCTATCGAAAAGGGTCTTCGTTTTGCTATCCGTGAAGGTGGTAGAACAGTTGGTTCAGGTGCTGTTACAGAAATCATCGAATAATTAAAATTAATTTACTGATTAATTTATGAGAGTGGCTTTTGCCACTCTCTTTTTTTGTTAGGAGTGTTGACGCGCAAAAGAATATAAATAGAGAATAAATAATAAAGAATAAAATATCAACGCAGTTCCTGAACTTGCTGCTTACAATTTATAAATTCAACGCGTAGCGTTCCAATCACATTTTGCTTTAGCAAAATATATCGAATAAATCTTTTGATTTATATATCGAATTGCGTAGCAATATATCGAGTTTAAAGTAAGATAAACATATCGACAGTCGATATATGCTGACGCATTCGATATGTGCCTTGCACTCGATATATTTTTGTTACACAAAAATTCGATATATTCCGCTTTGCGGAATGAGAATTGTACCTTTCACCAAAAGCTATTGATACGAATGATACCTCCCTGCGCAAGGAGGGAGGGGGACCGTCATACCTCAACTTTATTCAGACGGAATGTCACAAGCGTGACAAAAAA
>JAGASD010000014.1 GCA_017621885.1 Clostridia bacterium
GAGTACGGTAACCGTTCTGGTCAAAATCACTCTCTATATATGCCCTTGCGGATATACCATCCGCAGCATCACTTAAATTCACAGACGTTTTTATGCTGTAATTCCCTGCCGGATTGGTAGTTTCCGTAGCAAGAACCTGACCCATCGTATTATACGTATACTCTGTTTTAACTCCCTTAGGTGAAGTAACCTTTGTGAGGTTATGTGTGCCTTCCTGATACTCAAAGGTTGTTTTGTTATAACCTGCATCGTAATACTCGGTAAGATTATCCTCTCCGTCGTAGGTCATATTATTTTTCTGCTCAGCGTTTGCGCTGACGGAAACAAGGTTGCCTTCCTTGTCGTAAACGTAAGATTGTGCAACGTCCTTTATGAGCTGAATGTGGTCAAAATATGCGTAGTTTGCCTGTTGGTTGTACCTTGGCATTATTTCAATACTTGTGGGGGTGTAGGTGCATTCGTCACCGGCTTCTTTCTCATATTTCAGCACAATGGGGGTTGACGCATACTGCCAGTTAGCAATGGTTGTGTTGAATTTTACAGGGTCTTTGTCCTGCGGAACGGGCTCAGTTTGCGTATTACCGTTTTTGTCGGTTTTGTTGTAATACACCGTTACGGCAATTTCAAATTTTGAATCCTCAACAAGCTCAAGGGTCTTGTCGTCTTCTTTATCGGCGCTTTGTAAAATATCCTTGAGTTCATCATCCGTCGGTTCTTCACCGTCTATTTCATAATGGCTGTGATATGTGGAGTTAACCGCGTAAGCTGCCGCCCAACCGCTGAGAATATACGTATCGTTCGGGTTGCCCTGAACGGGGATTGACTGTGAAAAGCCTTTGTAAGCCTCCGGTGAGCCTGAAATGATAAGACTTTTTGCACCGTCCTTGTGTGCAGCCGACGTAACACCCGTAAGAACCGTGCCCGATGAATTGGTTGCATAATCAGCCGTGCCTCTTTTTGCCCAGCCTACGGGAAGACCATTGCTTTCAGCTTCAAAGCTTGAATTCAGAAGAAGGTTTACCGCGTTTGGTGTTGTACCTTCTTCTACCTGCGTGCCGTCAAAATACACGTAGCCGTTGGCGTTACGAAGGCACATATATACCGTAAGGTTGGTTGTATCCTCGGGCACCTGAACCGTTGCAGTAAGCCTGCGCCATCCGTTATTTATACTTGTTTCTGTTGTTCCCGTAAGAACCTGCGAATATCCTGTTTCGTTTTCTGTACCGCCCGTTGCACTTATCTGCAAATATGCACCCTCAAGACCACCGACACCAACGGGAGAAACGTTTGTTGTTTTAACAAACGCTGAGAAGGTGTAATATTTACCCTCGGTAAAACCCGTAACAGCTTGTCCGTAGTTACTGTTGCCTGTGGCAGTTTTACTAAGATGTGAGTTAGCTATTGCAAGGGTGTAATGACCTACATAAGGCGTGCCCGTAGATGCAACACAGAGAACCGTCCCCTGTGTTAATGAAAAAGGTTTTAACAAATGGCGGTCCCCCTCTCTCCTTACGCAGAGAGGTAGAATAGCGGTGAATTCCGAAGAAAACACCGCTAAACTCGTTGGATTTAACTAATTAAAATGCTGAAAAACGTTGATTTTAAGGGATTCAAGACGTTTCATCACAAGACACAGAACCGTCCCCTGTCTTAGTCCCTTATCCCATCAACCCCGTCTTACCATTTTTTTGAAAAAGATAGCGCCTTAAATCAGCATTTGGTTTATGCTTTAGCACTTCTTCGCAAAGTTCTTTTGATACAGGAAAGTATTTAATGCATTTATTGTTGTTTTCAGCCATATCTTTAACACTAGCCTCGCCTTGTGGAATAGGATCCTCTGAAAAATAAATATAAACACGTCCTGTATTATATAAATCTTTTATATCGCTTTTGTATTTTTGTATACCGCAATAATTACATTTATCCCAAGGTATAAATAATTTTTTGAAGATGCATCTATACCCAACACCTTCATCAGTAATTATCAATTTACTAAAAAACATGGGGATAACTGTTGGTATTATATAAATTTTCCATCCTACAGCGGTCATGATAATAAATCCTATCCCTACAAAACACCCGAAATATGATTGCTCTTTGAACGCTTCAATTGATAACCATCCAAAAAAAAGAAAAACAAAAGTAAATATCAAGACAAAAAATATAGCCTCAATTTTAAAAAAAATCGGACTTCTAAAACTTTTCTTCGTTTTCATAGTAATTCCCTCGCTACGTCAGTTACTAAGTTGCTAAACCAATTAACAACATTGCTTAAAAGTTCATATGCTGTATCTGGAATAATATTTTTTGTGACTTCCTTCACATATGTTTTTATTGCTGTCTTTGCAATAAATTGTTCTCCGCCTTTTATCACAACTTTTTTTATCGCAGGTGTATCGGGATTCGTTAAACCAAAGAATGCGCCTGTGCCAGCACCAATAACTGCGTCAATCAAAACATCACCTATAGAAACCTCTTCATTAAGATATGCTGCTTCTACTATTGTTCCTAAAGCTGAACCAGCTCCACCTGAAACGGCTCCCCAAAACACAAAAACACCTACAGTTCCACCTGTACATACTAATATATCTGAAGCTACGCCGGATATAGCTCCTGAAACCGCACCACCAATTGCAGCTGCTTTTAATTGTTCGGGGTCATCAGTTTCAAAACGTTTAAAAATAACGCTTGTTAATGCACCGATAGACGCACCTAATATGGTGCATAAAATATCGCCATTTTCATCCCTTGTAATAACAGGTGAATTATTACAATATGCAAACATATTATACCCAAGTAAACCTATACCGGTAGAGATATAGGAATCTGCATTAATAAACCTACCGGTCTCCGAATCGTAGTAACGAGACTGTAAATAGTACAAGCCTAAATCTGTATCGTAATAATATCCTCTGTAGCGAATCGGGTTAGCGTTTGCAATATGATACCACTGTGTGATTGCATTACCATTAGCATCGGTTACGGAAAGAACATTACCCCAAGCATCATATTCATACCTTGCGACCAATGAACCCGTGCTGTTGTAAAGGGCAACAACGTCACCCTGCATATTGGTAGCGGCATAGTAAACCGCACGTGAGGTTGTATCGTTATAATTAATAGTATAGTAAATTGACGATAAATTACCGTAGCTGTCGTAGAAATAATAGAATTCCTGACTATCACCGCGTTTTTCGTAGTATAATTGGTCGCCAACGTACTGATAAACTGTTTTTACTCCGTCAACGGTTTTTGTAGCACGTAAACCGTCAGCATCGTAAGAGAAGGTGGACATTGTGCCGTTCTTTGCGTAGCCTGTAAGCTGTCTGCCTTTCCACGCCATTGTAGCACCACGGTAGCTTAACGGATTACCCAAAGGGTGAAATGAAATCAAATCACCCTTTGAGTATAAAATTGACTTTTAGTCAACACATAGAACCGTCCCCTGTGTTAATAATCACAGAACCGTCACCTGATTGTGCTACCTACAACTGCATTATGCTTAATTCTCTTTTCTTCCATGCAACAATCAACAATCCAGCGTATCAACAAATTTTTGCTGATAACTTCAGAAACACCAATTCGTTCTCTGAACTCTCTCTTCATCGTTTTCATTAAACTTATCCTGCCCTTTTGTTTACAACTAGGCAGACAAATCTTACCCTCATCAAAAACAACACCGATACATAGATTAGTCCACCTTCTGTAGCTGGTTGTTTTATCAAAAAGTTTTTGTTCAAAATTATCCGGGTTTTCGTTAACACAGATTATATTTGTAACCTTTACAGTACCAAAATTAAGAAAAGACTCTATATTTAAAATTTCATCTCTAAAGCGTTCAAATTCAACGAGAGCACTTTCATCTGACCAATCTTTTAAATTTAATATAAAATAGTAATCAATTGAAACCCTTTGCTTTTTGTATACATATATTTCACAACCCTGACGAGTCTCCTCATAAAAACGTCTTTTAAATTTATTGTTTTCAAACACGTTTTTCATAAACTCGTAATACGACGTAAAATCATCAAAATGCATTTGGTAAATTTCAGAACTGTTACTTTCTTTTGGAGTGCAACACAACAAAAGAATAAAACTAAGAACCCCAAAAATTGTACTTGTAGAAAAACTTAATTTTACAACTACTTCGAAAATTTTTTGTTCTTTTATAACAGCACACCAAACAAGTATCAAAAAAAGAAAGAATAACCATAAAAGAGCTGATATGCGCATTACAACAGGACCGAACGCACTAAAAACATCTTTAATCGTACCGCTTTTTGTTGTTAACTTTGGTTCATCGGGTCTGTAACCTAAAAATAATAAAATGATACCCACAAGACCAAAACCGATAAACAAAAACAGCCACAGTCCTAATACCAGAATTACATAATCCTCTGATAACTCACCCGCTATTAAAACAGCCGGAATCATTGTTAAACAAAAAAATAAAGATATTGCAAATGTTATTTTCAATATTTTATTTCCGTTCTTATTCATTAAGCCGTCACCTCAACAAAATCACAAGTAAAAAGGCTTATTGTAGAATTTTGACCCGATGCTCTAGATGAATTTTCAACAATTAATTCGCACAACATAATAAAAAAAACAGCAGAAACTCCATTAGAAGCATTAACAAAACTCGGCAGACTTATCCAATTTACAGAATCAAAAGGACCTGGTGTAAATGTTATTTCAGGCATAATTGTATCGAATAATGTGTCTGCAATATATGCTTCACTACCATTTTTTATCGTCTCCAATACTATGCTTAAAGCAGATTCCCCAATATTTTCTAGAATCACTTCTTTTTGATTAGAACCACTTAATTGTGCATATTTAGTGTAAGTTATCACTTCGTTTACTAATGATTCGACTGCGGCACCAACATAAGCTGCAGATACTGGAAATCCCGCTGCACTAAGAGCCCCTCCTATCGCCCCTCCTAGAGCTGTTCCAATAACACCTGTATACCATTCGATTCCATTGCATTTATTTGAATAAATTTTTCCAAAAGCACCAACAAAACCGCCAATAGTAGCACCAATAACTATCCAATACGCTTTTCCTTTTGGGTCTGTTCTTGATATAGGATTGTTACTACAATAACAAAATGAATTACTTCCTAATATATCATCATTGAGTTGACTATCACTATTTAAAAACCTACCGGTCTCGGAATCGTAATACCTTGACTGAAGATAGTACAAGCCTAAATCGCTATCATAATAATACCCACGATAGCGAATAGGGTTAGCATTTGCGATGTGATACCACTGTGTGATTGCATTGCCGTTAGCATCGGTTACGGAAAGAACATTACCCCAAGCATCATATTCATACCTTGCAACCAATGCGCCTGTGCTATTGTAAAGTGCAGTTACGTCACCCTGAATATTGGTTGTTACATAATAATTAGCACTTGACGTGTAATCGTCGGTTGAGAAAGTATAATAAATTGACGATAATTTACCGTAGCTGTCGTAGAAATAATAGAATTCCTGACTGTCACCGCGTTTTTCATAGTACAGCTTATCGCCAACATATTGATAAATTGTCTTTACACCGCCAACAGTTTTTGTAGCACGTAAACCATCAGCATCGTAAGAGAATGTTGACATTGTGCCGTTCTTTGCGTAGCCTGTAAGCTGTCTGCCTTTCCACGCCATTTCAGCTCCGCGGTATACTATCGGATTACCAATATCATCATACGATATTTTTTCGTTTTCGTCAACACCGTTACCATCTGTATCATAACCCGTTAACAGATAATTCCAACCCGTTTTACCGTCTTTGCCGTATTCATAATTTATTGTTCTGACAATCTGAGCACTTGTGTTGGTATTAGTAGTTCTTTCGGTTTTGTAGGATATATTACCCAGATGGTTATATACATAATCTATTGTTTTATTACTATCGTGCTGATTTTCCTTTGTCAACTGACCTAAACCATCATACTCATAGCTTCTATAAAGAACACCATTCTTTTTGATGGTTGAGATATTACCCATTTCATCATAGGTATATGCATAAATTGTACCGTCAATATTTTCACTGCTCACCTGTGTTGTGGTATAGCCTTCGCGATAGTCAGCATCTTTGTAATAATACAAAGTATAAATGCTGTCATCTACACCTACAGAACGCATTGTAAGACGGTTAAGACTGTCATAGCTGTAATCAGTATTTACTCCCAACGCAGTATACCTTGTGGGTAAGCCGTCAGCAGCGTTTTCTTTGGCACCTGTAACACCCGTGTCAGAATAACTGTAATACTGGCTGTATGCTCTTCCACCGATTTCGTTGGAAACAGACGTAAGGTGACCCCTTGTGTTATAACCGTATTCGGTAGAGCCTACACGGGCAGAGGTTACGCTGTTTGACATATCGGTACGGATAAGTCTGCCGATTGAATCGTAGCTGTAGTCGTACCTGATTTGGTTTATTCCGTCCTGGTGCATTCGGGGTGTGCCGTTTGAAGAGTACTGCCATGTATATACGGAATTACCATAGGTTGCAGTATTGTACCCGTTTGCGTTATCCTTATGTTTAATTGCAATTACGTTACCTGAATAATCGTACGTATATTTTACACCGTCGTTGTTACCGTAAACAGATTCAGACAAGCCGCCGTTGTTGGCAATGTACGTA
>JAGASD010000001.1 GCA_017621885.1 Clostridia bacterium
AGAAAAGACAGGAAAATTTGTTCGTCGTGAACGTTATGCAGGCAGTATGAGCAGATCTTTCTATGTGGGCGAGGATATCAAGCAGGAAGATATTCATGCTAAATATGAAAGCGGTGTCTTGAGATTGTCCATTCCAAAACCGGAAGAAAGGAAAGCTCAGACAGAGGACAAAAAGTATATTGCCATCGAAGGATAAAGGCCCTTCTTCAAATAGATTATAGAAAACTGATTTTATCCCGGAGTATATCATACTCTGGGATATTTAAATGTGAAGGATTTATGATTGATTCAGAGATATATTAGGCATTTAATGATAATCCGGTTGCGTGGAAAATTAATTGAGCAGTCAGAAGCAGGAAAATGTTTGGTAATTGGAACGATTATGGCGGATTGCTTGATTATTAATCAACAGAAAATTTCAGGTTTCTGTTGAGTTTGGATTGCATATGCTGACACCTTGCAAGACGAAAAAACTTGCAGGGTGTTTTCTTACGTTCTGATTTATGTAAGACCGCAAGGCAGGTCGCCCTGCGGTGTTGATTTCCTATGTCATGATTATCTGTCCCTGTCTTGGGATTTCTTTCTCTGCTTCGGCTGAGAGTTCTGTTTACCCTCTTCCTGAAGCTGTCTGAGCCTGTTACGCACACTTTGTCGTTTGGGCGGTCTGTGCTGTTTCTTGGCGGGTTTCTGTCCGTTCTTAACTGTCTGCTCCCATTCTGCAAGGTCTTGGTTATACTGTGTCACAATAGCCTCTGCTTTGCGGTAAGTTTTCATAAATGCCTGTACATCAGGATAACCGTCAGCGGTGAGAATATCGGGGAGTTCATTCAGTTTTTCATTAAGCTCGGCTTCGGTCTGCTGTATACAGGATATATAATCTCTTGTTTATAGAGATTATGCGACTAAGTGTAACTTGTTTATCAACATTTTGAAATGAATTGACTTTTGGAAATCAGTATGCTATAATGGCTAATATAATTAGCCTGTCAAAAGAAAGGGGTAGCTAAATGAAAGTAGGATTAGATAAGAAAGCAATTATTGAGGCTGCGGCGAGTATGGCCGATGAAAAAGGGGTTGCAAATGTAACCTTAAAGGTGTTAGCAACGGAATTGGGAATAAAATCTCCGTCATTGTATAAGCATTTTAGCGGTGGACTTGACGAGTTAAACAAGGAATTGATGCTTTATGGCTGGCGTTCTTTGGAAAGTGAAATCACAAGGGCTGCCATAGGTAAAGCAAAAGACGATGCAATTATTGAAATTTGTTATGCTTATCGAAGCTTTGTTTCCGAGCACAAAGGTTTGTTTGAAGCTATGCAATGGTACAATATGTATCAATCGGAGGAGCATTTACAGGCAACGCACGGGACAGTATCTGTTATGTTTCAGGTGCTTGAAGCCTATGGATTAACCGAGGAACAAAAAGTGCATAGTGTTCGTGTGCTTCGTGGCTTTTTACAGGGATTTTGTGCTATTGAAAGCCACGGCGGATACGGAAATCCAGCACCTCTGAATGATACCTTTGACTTTGCATTAAAAACGATATTGAATGGCATTCGTGATTTACAAGGAGGGACGGAACAATGAAGCAATTTTTGAAGAATATCAGTCCACTTAATAACCGAACGGAAATGCCGATGGCATTATTCGTTGTAAAGAAAATTCTTGCGTTCTGGTTGTGCTATATAGTTGGACTGTTTTTAGCAGAGGGAGTAATCATACTCTTACATTTTGCTCTTGGTAAAAATATGCTTGTAGGAGATGTGTTTGACGCACAGACGATAACGCTGATTACTTATTACGGCTATATTATTATATCAGGTGTAGCATTGCTGTATTGGAAACTGATCGAGAAAAAGCCATTATCTGAAATGGGATTGACAAATCACTTTGGAAATTACTTTATCGGAGCTATAATAGGTGTTCTCTTACTTGCTGTATCTGTTGTTGCTATCATTTTGACAGGCAATATTGAATATCACGGAGTTTTTGAAAATGCTGATATTCTTGTAATTGTTCTCTTAATAGGTGGTTTTGTCGTTCAAGGTGCAACAGAAGAAATCTTATGCCGAGGTGTTGTTTTCCGCTCACTCAAAGAGAAAACATCTTTAGCTATTGCAATGGATATAAGTACCTTAATGTTTATCATTCCTCATTTGTCATCTTTGTTTGACGGCGGAGTGATTTATGGCGTATTCGGCATAATCAATCTTTTATTGATTTCCACTATTTTTTCGCTTTTGACTATCCGCTTTAAGAGCATTTGGGCGGCTTGTGGTTTGCACTCATTTTGGAACGCTGTTTTATATAGCGTTCTCGGATTGAATTTGAGTGGAAATGATGAAACTGTTACTGCGATTTTCAATATGCAATCCGTAGGCGAAAATATATGGAACGGCGGCGTATATGGTATTGAAGCAAGCCTGATTACCACCGTTGTATTAGCTTTCGCCGCCATACTGATTATGGTTATTGACAGAAAGCAGGTAAAAGAAAATGACAAAGTCTGAATGGGTACGCTGTCCAGTCTGCGGAAGTAAGACCCGTAATAGAATAAGGGAAGATACTGTTCTCAAAAACTATCCTCTTTTTTCCCAAGTGCAAAAAGAGGTGATCATTAACGCTGAACATTTATAGGCATTTATGGATTTCCTTACTTTCGGAGGACAAAACCGTGACGGAACAACAGCAAAGGCACTCAGCAAAGGGTATCTGAGACTGTTCTCGGCGGTATTACAGGGTGCATTCCGATTTGCGGTATTCCCAAAGAAACTGATTTCCTTTAACCCTATGCAGTATGTGGTATGGAGGGGAAAGAAAGAGGAATACGAACTGTTTGCAGACGAGGACGGTGAAGTTGACAACGCACCTACCATTGACCATCAGCAGTTTCTGATGTTGGAGGAATTTCTGAAAAAGAAAGACAATCCTGCATTGCTCCCGATGCAGATAGCCTACTACACAGGGCTTCGTATCGGAGAAGCGTGTGCATTGACTTGGCAGGACATCAACCTTGACGGACAGTACCTCACAGTACGACGCAGTATGCGATACAACGGGCAAAGGCACAAGACAGAGATAAGTGCTACCAAACGCAAGAAAGTCCGCACCGTGGACTTCTGCGACACTCTGGCTGACATTCTCAGAAAGGCAAAGACGGAACAGCACAAGAACCGCTTTAAGTATGGCGAACTCTACCACCTCAATTACTACAAAGAGGTCAGAGAAAAAGACCGTACTTACTATGAAGTTTACAGCCTGCCGAGAACCGATGAAGTACCTGATGGGTACAAGGAAATCTCCTTTGTCTGCCTGAGACCTGACGGAGCATACGAGTCACCGAGTACGGTTGGTGTTATGACAAGGTCGGCAAAAAAGAAACTGGAAGGATTTGAAGATATCCATTTTCATATGCTCAGACACACATTCACCAGTAATCTGCTCTCTAACGGTGCAGCACCAAAGGATGTGCGGGAACTGCTCGGACACGCTGACGTAAGTACCACAATGAACATCTACGCTCACTCTAAGAGGGAAGCGAAACGAACTTCCGCAAGACTGCTTGATAAGGTGGTCGGGGAAGTCTAAACAAAAAGTTTCCCTTGTTTCGGCTCATAAGGGCAAAAACAAGGGAAAATACATAAGGAACGAGTATTAAAATGCCGATTATCCTTGAAAATACAAGGGTTTCGGAGGATTGATTTACAAATAAGAATTTGCAGAAGCAGAAAAAACGGTGGGTGGGGTTACCTCTTTTCAAAAGGGGGGAGCTCTCCTTGTTTTAGTTTTTCTCTCATATCTATCTCAAATAGTAGAGGTAGATATACTTGATTTTATAAATAAAAATTGTAATTATAGAGTGAAGTGTTTGTAGTATGAAAGATAAAGATTACTTTTTAAGCAAGGCTCAGGATAATTTCCCTGAACTGAAATTTTCTGTTCTGACTCCGGATATAACCGAATTTATCGGTTCGAACGGAGACAGTATTCTTCTTGACCTTGGTGAACACGCTGTGGGACATTTTTCCTTTGCTTTTGATAAAGTTAATGTTTTTGTAGATGCTCCGGTTCGTTTGGTTATTAAGTTCGGCGAAGATATGAGAGAAATGAATAATGATTTTTCTCAATACAACGGTGTGCTTTCAAAAACATGGTTGCAGGAGGAAATAATCAATCTTGATTTTCCACAGAAAATAACTATGCCCAGAAGATATGCCTGCAGATACATAAAAATAACAGTGGAAAGAACCACCCGACCAATAAGACTCTTTGGTTTCAGCTTCCGCGCGTCAACAAGTGCCGATGTATCTGTGCTGAAATCTGCAAACACGCAAGATGCTTTGCTTAATAAAATTGACCTTGTTGCAACAAACACTCTCAAGGAATGTATGCAGACCTTCTTTGAGGATGGTCCTAAGCGTGACCGCCGTCTTTGGATTGGTGACCTTCGTCTTGAAGCTCTTACAAATTATTATACATTCAACAATCTTGATATTGTAAAAAGATGCTTGTATCTTTTTGCCGCAGGGGAATGTAATGAATTGGGTTTTTTGCCGTCCTTTGTTTATGAAACACCTTATTACCATTCCGGTGCAACTCATATTGAGGACTATGAACTTTTATTTGTTGTAAGCGTATGCGATTACTTTGAGCATACAGGAGATATGGATGTTGTAAATGACCTTTTGGGAATTTGCAAATCACAGCTTGAAAGCTTCAGAGCTACGCCGGACAAGAATTTGATTGCAACAAAGCAGGATGGCTGGTTCGCTTTTATTGACTGGTGTCCGGGTCTTGAATGTGTGACTGCATTGCAGGGTGTATATCTTTATACACTTGAACGCTTAGGAGAATTGCTGAAAGCAATAGGTGATGAGGAATATGAAAAATATTCTGCTTTAATTTCCGAGGTTCGTTCCGCTTCAAAAAAGAATCTTTATGATGAAACCAAAAAAGTATTCGTAAACTCTTCAGATAATGGTCAGCTCAGCGTCCATTCTCAGGTCTGGATGATTTTGGGCGGTGTGATAACCGGAGAGGAAGCAAAAAAACTTCTTCTTTCCTGCCTTGATAACAAGGCTTTTAAGCAACCTGTTACACCATATATGCGCCACTATGTTATTGAAGCTATGTTAAAGCTTGGTATGAAGGATGAAGCGGTACAATATTTGAAAAAATTCTGGGGAGGTATGGTGGAGCTTGGTGCAGATACCTTCTGGGAAGCGTATATTCCCGATGACCTCGATTTCTCACCGTATAATGACAGAATGATAAACAGCCTTTGCCACGCATGGAGCTGTACACCATCATATTTCATTCGTAAATACGGGTTATGATTAGAAGATTCTATAATAACAAATTCCGCTTTGTCGAAAAATATAACATCGGGAGCCGGTTCGAAATCAGCTCCCGTTTTTTGAATTATGCAGAAAAGTTTTTGGCATCAGCAAAAATAGAGGCTGATATTAGCCGTCAGTCGCCAGCTTCCAGCCTCCGGTCCTCATAACAAATACTGTATCTTTCTATTTTTATATCATTAATAAAACATATTAAGAAGAATAAAGTTATTGCCACAACGCCGGTGGCTGGCAGCCGGCAACCGGTAGCTAAAAACAGAACACCCGCCGATTTCTCAGCGAGTGCTCTGTTTTTATATTTGGAAAGAATTGAATTTGTTAATCGTTTTCAACACGATATGTAAAATTTTCTTTCGGTATCATATTAGGTTTGTTGAGCCTGTGCGTACAAAGGGCTACGCAGGCTCTTTTTATTTAGTTGTTGGTTGTTTTACTCCGTTGCAGAGAATTTCACTTCTTTCCAAGTAAAGCCTGCCCACTCAACGTTTGTACCTGCCGTTGCTTTCAGAGTGCCTTCGGCATTTGCATGATCGGGATGCAACGTGATGGTAATGCCCGAAGAAAGGGCTTCACCTGCAAACAGATTTACATTTACGTTTATGATAACAGAGCCTAACAAGCAGAAAAAAATAATGGTTGTAAGTTTTTTTCTGCTTGTTTCGCCTTTACCAATAAGGGATTTATATCTTACTTTCAAGATAGATTTCCGCATCAAAGGTGTGCCTTTCATTATCTCTTGATGACGGGATAATTTTCGCCCTGCGCCCAGAAATCACCCAGCTGAGTGGCAATCGTGTTGTTCCTGAGATCATCCTCGGTTACACTTGTGATCTCTACGTTGTCACTCCCGGGTTTCAGATCCGAATCGCTGTGTACAGCCGCAAGGCCGTCGTCACCGAGGTAATAGCAATTCTTGATTGCTTTAACGCTACGAAGCGTGCCGAATGCGCCAAGACGAGCTTCGTCGGTAAGATTTGCACCGCGCTCAAACCTACCTGCAAACAGGCAGTTTTCAAGGGTAGTCTTTGCGCCCGTGTTGGAGAAGCTTAAAAATCCGCCCATATAAATGGTTGCAGTGTTATTATAGCTGTTCTTTACGTAATCCGTCTTGATCGTTCCGTATGCCGCGCAGTTGCGGATGGTCACTTCACTGGTATTCCCCTGAATCTTACCGATAAAACCGCCCGCACCGTCGTCCACACGGTACTCGCCTGCGTCAAAGGTGCCGTACCAAGAGCATTTTTCAATCAGACTCTGGTGGTCTGCGTATCCCACAAAGCCGCCGATCATACCGATGCCGTGGGCATTTGCGGTAACATTCACATAAGAGGTGATATTCTGAATGACCGCGCCGTTGCGCTCAAGGTCGTTTTCACTGTCAAGACCGCAAATCGATCCGCTGACACCGCCAACGTAATCGACCTCAGCGTTCACGATCACCTCACCGTAGATGGTAAAGTTCTTGACTGTACCCGTTCTGACCTCACCGAAGAAGCCAACGCCGTTTTCGGAACCTTCCACGTTCAGACCCCTGATGGTGTAGTTCTGTCCGTCAAAGACACCGCGGAAGCTGTTCTCCTCGCCCATTGCGCCGATGGGCGTCCAAGGCTTGTTTTCAAGGTCGATGTCAGCCGTGAGAGCACCCTTGATCTCTTTGTTGCCTTCTACATTGACCTGCTGTGCAAACCAGAAGAGCTGACCTGCGTTGCCGATTTCGTAGTAGCCGCTTTCGTTCAGTTCAGCAGGCTGGTATGTTTCACAGCAGATGCCGTTGTTCTTTTCGTATTCGTGATTATTTGGATCAAGCTCACCGTAGCTTGCATCGCAGTGTTCACACTTTGCCGGTTCCTTACAGGTAGCCGTGCCGCCGGTGTGATCTTCGGTAACTTCTTTGTCGCAGCAAGACCATTTTGCGATGTGCTGTTTACCATCCTCGGTTAGGGTGTAGGTAGCTTCGCCGGTGTGGGCGCAGTCTTCTCCGCAGGGTTCGCACTTGCCGTCTACGTAGCTATGCTTAAATGTGATAGACTTGAAGGTGTAGCTCAGGTCTTCTCTTACCTGCCAGGTTGCTGTGCCGTCTTCCTGGAAGGTCACGGCATCTTTCTTATCGCAGCACAGCACCAGATCAACCTTACCGGTATAGTTCCGCTCTGCAATGTTGAAATGATAACTGCCATTGAAGGTGATGTCGCCCTCAGCGGTCAGCTCCAGCGGGAAGGGCGTAGGATTATTTTCGGGCTTAAATTTTCCTCCAACCAGCAATCCGCCCTGTTCAATGGTCGTCACCTTCGGGAATTTGGCAGAGGACAAGGTCCAGGTACCGCTGAACATATCAGTGGGGATCGTCGTCAATTCGGGAAATTCTACTGATGTAAGTGCTGTATAGCCGAACGCCTGCGCTCCAATTGTCTTCGCCTTGGGAGCTGAGACTGTAACCAGATTTTCACAAAAATAAAACGCCTGAGCACCAATTTCTGTCACATCGGGGAGATTGATAGATGCCAATTGGGTAACGAGTTCCTGATCTACAATTTCTCCGGCTTCATCATATATGTCGCCGGGGCCAAAAGCAACACCGTCCCAGTTGGTAGTACCGGGAATCGAAGTCACACCCTTGAGGGTGAGATGGATGCTGCCGTCTGCAACGCCGTCGGTATCGCAGATGGCGCGGCGGATGGCGGTGATCATCCCGGCAGGTGCATCGGGAGCAAGACCGACTTCAATGTCTGTATGTCCTGCCGACAATGCAGTAGATACGGCTACATTGAGGTCTTCAGCACTCATCGCGGTGGCATCAATTATTCCACAAACCGTACAAACGCCATCACTTAAATTATGTGGGAGCATATCGGTAGTAACAGTTTTTATTTTTTCTTCAAAAAGCTCGTTTTCAAATATTGCAATATATTTTACTTTTCCATCCTGTGTACAGGTTGATTCCGAAAGTGTTTCACTTGTTGTATTAACAGTTTCTGTTGCAACTTTTTTACCGCAAAGGGTACACATAGCTGTTGCTGTGCAGGTGGAGTATTTGTTACCCCAGCTGTAATATACTTCTACATTATCTGCACACTCTGTGCCTGTTACTTCACCGTATTTTGAAGTAAGTGCAGTTAAGTCATTTTCATCGAGCTTACCGTCACCGTTAATATCGGAAGCATATTTTTTATATGTAGCAAGCTTTTCGGGGTTTTCGATAGCATGCTTTATTGCTTTAATATCAGCTTCTTCAAATGCTTTGCCGTTTAAGTTGTAGTCCCCAACAGCATATACATCAACAGTTGTAAAGCCGTTTATGAAAAGGTGTAGAAGATATGCATCAATAACATCAAGATAGCCGTCACCGTCAAGGTCATATTTCACTATATCATCATAGCTTGCAGTTTCTATTTGTTTAACAGCTTCTTGCTCAGGGTCTTCATTCAAAATAGCGTTCACAAGTACCTGATAGTCATTTACATCAACTGTTCCGTCACCGTTTGTATCACCAACATTTGCAACGGAGTAGTTACCTGTTTCGCCCACTGTTACAACCTTGTAAAGCTCATTATCTGTTATTATTGGGAGTGAGCCCTCTGTGTTGCTCACCTGTCCCCATGCTTCGCCCAAGAGATATGCAACCTCGCCGGACTTGAGCTGTTCTCTGGTTACACTTGTGATCTCTATGTTTTCACCGGGTTTCAGAGACGAATCGCTGTGTACAGCCTCAAGACCGTCATCACCGAGATGATAGCAATTCTTGATTGCATTAACGCCACGAAGGGTGCCGAATGCGCCAAGACGAGCTTCATCGGTAAGATTTGCACCGCACTCAAACTTACCTGCAAACAGGCAGTTTTCAATGGATGTCTGTGCGCCCGTGTTGGAAAAGCTTAAAAATCCGCCCATATAAATGGTTGGAGTGTTATTATAGCTGTTCTTTGCGTAATTTGTCTTTATTGTACCGTATGCTCCGCAGTTGCGGATGGTCACTCTACTTGTATTCTCCTGAATCTTGCCGATAAATCCGCCTGCACCTGAGTCCACACGGTACTCGCCTGCATCAAAGGTGCCGTACCAGGAGCAGTTTTCAATAAGGCTCTCGTGGTTTGCATATCCAACAAAGCCGCCTATCATACCTATGCCGTGAGTCTTTGCTGTAAGGTTTACGTAAGAGGTGATATTCTGAATGATCGCTCCGTTGCGCTCAAGGTCGTTGTCACCATTCAAGCCACAAGCCGAACCGATGACACCGCCAACGTAATTGACATCAGTGTTAGCGACCACCTCACCGTAGATGGTAAAGTTCTTGACTGTACCGGTTCTTACCTCACCGAAGAAGCCGAGACCTGCTCTGCCACCTTCTACATAGAGACCTTTGATGGTGTGATTCTGTCCGTCAAAGATACCACGGAAGTTGTGGCTATTTTCACCTGTGGAGCCGATAGGTGTCCAGGGTCTACCTTCAAGGTCGATGTCTGCTGTGAGAACTGCATTTGCTGTTCTGTCAACAGTGTTTATGTAGTTTGCAAACCAGAAGAGCTGACCTGCGTTAGAGATTTCATAGTAATTATCTTCGTTCAGTTCAGAAGGCTGATAGGTGCACAGACAGCAAAAACCGTTTGCAGCATCCAAACCTATATGTTTGCCCAAATTGGTACACACCTCACCCGAAGCGAGCTGATCAGAGTTCATAGCTATTGTCTTACCTGCCTCGTCCGCTGTCGTTTCGCCCACGGTGGCGTTGCCGATGCCAAACTGTGTCACGTTGTTTCCATCGGTTGCGCATCCGCTCAGATAATAACAATCTGTCACGGTTTCGTAATTACGGCCAACCACACCACCAACGTATTCTCCGGTGACACTGACAGAGCCTGTGTTGTAGCAGTTCTTCACGGTGCCATAATTTCTACCGACCACGCCGCCGGCGTATCTTTTAGTGAGGCTGACAGAACCCGTGTTGCAACAGTTCTGCACGATGCCGTAATTATAGCCAGCCACACCACCGGCATAAAATCCATCATTGTTGACGGTACCCGTGTTGCTGCAGTTCTCCACGGTACAGTCAGTTTTATTATAACCAACCACACCGCCGACGTAAGAAGCGGTAGTTTTGACGTTGCCAACGCTGTGGCAGTTACGCACGGTACCGCCATTATCATTGGCACCAACCACACCACCGATACTCTGGTGATCACCGCTGACAGTGGTGTCACTGTAGCAGTTCTCCAAGGTGCCATGATTTCTACCGACCACGCCGCCGATAGTGCCGTTGCCGTTGAAATAGGAGTCGATAACACCAACGTTTTGAACCGTTCCCGCTTTGTTCACGTTGCTGAAGAAACCAATCGCGCTGGCGCTACTATCGTTAAAATACAGACCACTGACGGTATGATTCTGACCATTAAAGATACCACTGTAGTAGAAAGAGTAGCCGGTACGTGGCCATACTCTGAAATCCGAGCCATCGCCGTTCAATTCACCGGTCTCGGTCAGGACATTTTCGTTGACCACGATATCAGCTGTCAACTCGCCGTTAATATCATATTTGCCGAGGTTGATCGCTGCCGCAAAGGCATACAGCTCATCGGCTGTGCCGATATCATAATAATCGTCACCATCTGCATCTCTAAGAGTTACAGATGCACCTGTGTCAATGGTTGCCGTAATGTCACTTACAGCCGCACCTGCGGTTATACTCACCATAGGCACATAGCTCATTACAAGAGCAAGGCAAAGAGCTATGCTCAATATCTTTCTTAATGTTCTGTTAGTTTTGTTTTTCATAGTATCTTCCTTTCCGGAATATAGTCGCCAGTCCCCAGTCACCAGTCTCCAGAATTCTTACCTGGCGCTGGTAGCTATTTTATTCTTTTCAAAAGTCCATTTATCATTTTGCCAATTTCATAGCAATTATTTGATATTTGTCATTTGTTCTTGATTTATATAATCTAAGTTTTTGGCTATTATAAGTTGAGTTTCCAATTCTGCTAAAGATCCTCTTGCAACACACAAAAACTGGCTAAACTCTTTATCTGAGTTTCTATCGTGTCCTTCTGCAATATTACTCGGTATGGACACTGCCGCTCTTTGCATTTGTGAAACCAAACCATAAGTCTCTTCTTTTGGAAGAGTTTTTGAAAGTCTATAAACTTCAGTAACAAGTTGTATAGATTTTTGCCATACTATTAAATCTTTATAGCTACTCATATGTTCACCTCACTCAAAGCCGGCGACCGGCGACCGGTAGCTTTTTCTGCATCTATGAGCATTTGTTCAAAGGTTTCCTCTGTTGTTTTATCAACATATTCTTTAAACTCTTTGAAAATTCGTTCTCCGATATGTTTATAATCATAGCTTAATGCTTTTTTGATTTTGGTTTCACGAATTTTTTTCGGAACATTATATATATATAATATTTTATCAAGAGCTTCTGCTATTCGTGTTTCAAGAGGAATATCCTCATCAAGACTCATAAGAGTTGCATATTCTATGCCCGAAACTAAAACCTCTGCCTCTGCAAACTGCTCATCAGTCCAGCCCTTGCAATACTCTTTATAAACCTCTTTTGAGCGTTCAGTATCGTTTTCACGAATTATTTTCAGTGTTACAGGACTTTGGTAGGAAGAAATAAAGAAATCCTTTGCAACAGGATTGCTTTCACAAGCCGATGCCATTGTCATAAGCTCAAGGCAAACTGCCATTACCGAGCTTATTCCGTCCTCTGCTTCATCCTCTATGAACTTTCGTTGAAATTTGCAAAGTGAATTAACAAGAATGCTTAACAAATCATCCTTTGAAGGATAATAATATGTTATATTACCAACACTTATATCAAGCTCAGCTGCAACAGTTCGGGTAGACATAGCAGTATATCCTTTTTCCCAAATCAACCGAGTTGCTGTTTTAACAATTTCAAGTTTAGTGCCTATTGCTTTATGCTTAGCCAAAACACAACCTCCAACAACCTGTTTTTTTGTTTTGCACAAGTGCAATTTTGTATCGGTGCTATTTTAACATACCAATATATCCTATTGCAATACTTTCTTGAAAAAATATGACAAATTTTTAACATTGTTTTTGAAAGAACATTTCTTTATATTATGCAGTAAAGCTTTTTACTGATTATAGCTATGGAAAAAGTTTTATTTATATGTTATAATCAACTTGCCGAATAAGAAGTTAATGAGGTAATGATTACGAAAAAACGTTTTGAAAATTTTATTGATAATATGACAAAAAAATAAGAATTTGCAAAACTAAAAATACAAGGGACCGCCTTATTTGAACGGCTGTTTCCTTAGAGAACGTAAAATAGGGGGAGGCTTCTATGCGAATTATTCAGACAATTATATCCTATCTTGCAACAGCAGGAGCTTTTATTTCTTCACTTTTTCCGTCAGGTAATACGGCATTGGTACCGTATACGAATGATTATAAGATTCCCGAAAATATTCCGGGATACAGTGTGATTTCTACTGAGGAGAAATCACATTGGACCGCCAAATGGATTTGGGATAAGGAAAATCTTACAGAAAACAATGTGTGGATGTGCTTTAATAAAAAGGTTAATCTTGATAAAGCTCCCGAAAAGTTAATTGCGCACATTTCAGCCGACTCTAAATATTGGCTTTACATAAACGGTGAAACCGTTGTTTTTGAGGGAAGCGTAAAGCGCGGTCCTAATAAAACCGACGGTTATTATGACAGTATAGATATTGCGCCTTTTCTCAAAACGGGTGAAAACTCAATTTGTGCCTTGGTGTGGTTCTGGGATAATGAAACAAGCTATTCCTACAGCAGCAGCGGTCAGGGTGGCTTCCTTTTTGAAGCCATAGGCAAAAACATCACCATAATCTCTGATAAGAGCTGGAAAGTGAAAAGAAACAACGCTTACATTGACAGCTCTCTTTATCCGCCTAACTACAGACTTCCCGAATATAGTATTTACTACGATTCAAGGGAAGATATGAGCAATTGGTTAAATGAAGCTTATGACGTTTCTTCCTGGGAAAATGCAACCGAATATACTGTTGGCGGAAAGGGTGCTTACGGCAAGCTGTTTCCGCGAGGAATACCTTTTTTAAAGGATTACGGTCTTAAAGCCTACGAAAATTCAGACGTTTATGAAAACTATACCGTAAGTAAGCTTTTCGGCGAAAAAATTACTGTTGATATTCCGTATAATGCGCAGATTACGCCTTATCTTAAAGTTAAAGCACCTGCCGGTAAAAAGATTCGAATAACAACGGAAAACACCTTAATCGGCGCAGTTTCAACCACATATATAACCAAAGAGGGCGAGCAGGAATTTGAGGCTTTAGGCTGGGTTAACGGAGAACACATTACTTATAAAATACCGAAAGGTGTTACGGTTGTTTCTTTAATGTACCGCGAAACGGGATATGACAGTGCATTCTGCGGTGACTTCAGATGCGATGATGAATTTATGAATTCGTTGTGGCAAAAATCTCTGCGCACCCTCTACGTAACAATGCGTGACAATTTTATGGATTGTCCCGACAGAGAAAGAGCACAATGGTGGGGTGATGTCACAAGCGAAATGATTATGACAATGTACTCCTTAGACAGTAACTCGTACCTTTTATATCAAAAGGGCGTGGAGGCGATGCTTTCCCACATTGACGACACAAAAGTGCTTCAGACTGTTGTGCCGATAAGCGGTGACTATTTTGAGCTACCCGTTCAGCAGCTTGCAGGAATTGTGGGCTTCCTCACTTACTATGAATATACAGGCGACAAGGCTTTTGTAGAAAAGGTTTATGAACCATCCCTTGATTACCTGAAGCTTTGGGAAATTGGTGAAAATAATCTTGTTGTGCATCGTGAAGGCTCGTGGGATTGGCCTGATTGGGGCAATAAGGCAGATATGACAGCTATCGAGAATGCCTGGGTTTACTATGCACTTTCCGCCACAGAGGAAATGGCGGAGATTTTAGGAAAAACCGATGATATTTCATTTATTACCCAAAGGAAAGATACAATTGCAAAGGGCTATAAGACTCTTTGGACAGAGGAAGGCTTCAAAAGCGATGATGTGAGAAAACCCGATGACAGAGCCAATGCCCTTGCGGTTTTGTCGGGTCTTGCGAACGAAGACCGGTATGATACTATTAAGAATGTTCTCACAACCACTAAAAATTCAAGCCCATATATGGAATATTATGTCCTTGAAGCACTTTGCAAAATGGGAGAATATGAGCTTGCAAAAGATCGTATCAAGGATAGATACGAAGATATGATGTTTGAGGATTATTCTACCCTCTGGGAATTCTGGGACTCCTGGCGAGGTACAAAAAACCACGCTTGGAGCGGTGGACCTCTTGTTATAATGAGTAAGCATTTTGCAGGTATTGCACCCCTTGAAGCAGGCTATGAAAAGGTTAAAATTGAGCCTCAATACAGTTTGTCCGATAACCTGAGCTGTACCGTTCCCACCGTAAAAGGGTTAATCACTTTGAACTATGAAAAGCTTGACGGGGAGTATATTATAAGCCTTACCGTTCCGCAAGACACGGAGGCTGTTTTGTATGTACCGGATGATGCAGTCGTTAATGTTAATTCAAAGCTTTATTACCAAAACGGTGAGTATGTAAACAGTGATAAAAAAGGAAATGTTGCGATTGCGGAGAAAGTAACTGATAATGCCGTGCTTCAGAGCAACGTGAATGAAAATGCAATTATGGGAAAGTAAAGTTACTTTCCCATAATTGCATTAAATTTATATTTATAAAATAACAAATTATATCCCGTACAAAATATGCAGATTCCTTATGTCGTTATCTTTAATTGCATTGTTTACCGAATAAGCGTGACCTTCGGCTTCATTGCCCACATATTTTGTAATACCTTGTGTTTTTAATTCTTCAATAATTTCCACACATATTTTTTCAATTAAAGCTGTTTTGTTTTCTGCTGCAGCTTTATCATTACCGCTTGAAATAAGGTATTCAAGGTCGGTGTGTAAGTGGGACAGCTTGTTGCAGTCCTTTAACGCTCTGAAGGACCATTTGTAATAGAGCATATATTTTTTATTGAGAAGAAAAATAGCGTTTAATGTTGATTTTACAAATTCAAAAATAGCAAGCTGTGCGGCTGCGGTGTCGTTTCTTTTTATACAACGAGGGTAATTATATTGCCCCGTTTGACTCATTAAAAGAAGATTACCTGCAAGCTTTTTAAGCCTTATATCTTCGGGGAAATATGAAAGTTTTTTTCGGGTGTCGCTGAAAATCCCAAGGTCATCTCTGAATATTTTTCCGTTTGTGGCTTCTGCAAGGGATTGCTCGGGAATCAAAAACCAATCTTTTAGTCTGAGGCTCCCATCGTTTGTGCCTGTTTTTTCAAGAAAAAATCGGTTAGCACGTATAACTCCGTGTCGATTACCGCCCACAGCGGTTGCGGTGCATCTTTTATATCCCATAAACTCTTTTGGTAAAGCGTTATAGGCTTTTTCAAGCTGAAAAAATATTTTTTCGTCAATTATATCTTGATCGGGAACAAATATGCAAAAGCCCGGCTCAAAATCGTGGTCCTTTGATAAATCATCGTCAAAACCGAAGCACTCTGAACCGCTGCCGCAAAGCCCTGTTGCAATGATTGAGATAAGCTCGGGAAACTTTTTTTCAAGCATCGGTGCGCCGTATTCAAGATAATACTTTTCAGAAAGCTCAAGACCCTTCATAAATCCTCCTTGCTCTGCTTTGCAGTTCTTCATCGTACAAAAAATCACCGTAATATCCAAAAACGGAGGCACATTTTTCGCATACGAAGGCATAGTATCCGTCGGAGTTTTCATATCCTTCAAGAAGTACTTTTGCTTTTTTCAGATACTGTGAAATTTTTTCGTGTGCTTCAAGTAAACCCGTTTCAGCCTCTGCGGCACTTGCCATATTAAGGTAGGTTACGGCAATTTCAAGAGGCTTGTTTTTCATAATTTCAATGGCTTTTTTGTTAAGAAATTCAGCTTCATCAAATCTTTTTAAATCAACAAGGGTGAGAGCCATATTGTTGTAAAGGCCGCCTAAGCGTTCATCGTTCGTTGAAAGCTTTTCTTCATAAATCTTTTTCGCTTTTTCAAAAAGCACTATGGATTTTTCAGGCATACCGAAAGCCTTGTAAACCGTTGCAGAATTAAGGTAGGTTGTGGCAGAGCCGACGTTATTCTGAAGTTTTTTTTCTTTAATAAGATTAAGAACCGATTCAACCGTTTTTATGGCTTCATCGCGTCTTCCAAGCTTGCGGTAAAGCCCCATAAGCTCGTTTCTTAAAAGAATTTCTGTTGAAAAATCAATATTTTCAACCGCCTGTGCAAGATAGTTTAATAGCTGCTTTTCGGCATTTTTGTAATCATTTTTATGGAGATACGAGTCAATTGTATTTAAAATTTCTTTTTGATAATTATTTGCTTGTGTCATAAGTCACCTTTTTATTTTTTTGAAAATCAATTTCGCTGAAAAATGCGCCGCACATTATAAGCGCTGCGCCTATAATTTCAGAGCCCTTTGGTATTTGCATAAAAATAATTGCAGAAAGAATTATTGCGGATGCAGGGTCTATGTAACTGAAAATTGCAACGGTCTGTGCTTTGAGTTTTTTTACAGCATCAAAATATAAAAGATAAGCAAAGCCTGTGTGCACAATACCCACAATCAATAAAAGAACAAGTGATTTTGTGTTAAATGAAATGTCTGAGCTTGTGAAAAGTGCATAGGGGAGCACAACAAGCCCTGCGGTAATAAGCTGAATTGCGGTTTTTTCATAGGCGGGTACTTCACCCATAAATTTATTCATAAGAACAACGCTTGCATAAAGCATAGCCGCACCAAGTCCCAATGCTACACCGAAAAATTTGGAGGTTCCGCCCTGCAAAACACCCGAAACGGCTACTAAACCACAGAGGGCGAGAAGTATGCAGATGATTTGTTTAAGCTTTAATTTTTCTTTTAAAATAAAGGGGGAGAGAGCCATAACAATAATCGGCGCTGTGTAATAGCAAACGGTAGCAACGGGAATACCCGTGTGACGGTAGGCTTCAAAAAGCAAAATCCAGTTAAAGCCTATGGCAACACCTGATAGTGCCAATAACCACAGTTTTTTCTTTATGCTTTCAAAATCGGGCTTGTGTCCCCTTAAAAACATTACAATTATAATAATAAGGGCACCTGAAATGCCTCTGAATGATGCAATAAGACCTGATGGGAGTGCGATGAGCTCAACGAAAATTCCGATTGTGCCGAAAATAATCATTGATAATATCATTGACATTTTGTCTTTCAAAAAATTCACTCCCTTAAAAATTTTTTCTAATCATAAAATACCATTTTTGAAGAATATCGTCAATAAAAAAATAAAGCCCCGACAGACAACGTCGGGGCTTTAAAGCTTTTAAATCCAGAGATTGAGCATTGCAACAATGTAACGAAGGAAGATATAAAGCTTGTTGGCAATGTCAAGAGCAGATGATGTGAAGCTGTTTGTGATGTTTGATGAAGTATCTGTGCGGCCGTAACCGTCAATTGCACCGTAGTTATCATCAACACCGTCATCATTTGCGAAGGAATCAAGCAGGGGAGAAGCAATGGCAACAAGAAGATATTCGCCTGCTGTTACACCCTCTTCTTCTGCAGAAACCATTTTAAGGATTGTGTCAATTGCTTCAATTTCATAATTTGCAAGAATTGATGCTGCAGCCTGATGGAATGCCTGGTCATCAATGAAATCAAACTCTGATTTAATAACAAGGGACATCATAAGGAAAAGAAGCTTAACGTCTTCTTCGTGCAAGGGATAATCCTCACTGCCTTCATAGTGAGCGGCAACAAGCTCTGTTGCAACGTCCCAACCGTCTTTGTAATCGCTGTCGGGGATGTCGATGTTATATTCCTTTGCTAATTCCTGTGCGCTGCCTTCACCATAAAGGGGCATATTAAGAACATCGTTAAATGCATCAACAGCACCTCTTACGAGGTTGTAATAAATATCGCCGGGCTTAATACCGAGCTGTTCGTCATTGAAACCGCGTTCAAGTCGGTATTCAACACCGTTTTTAAGATACTGCTTTGCGAAAGCGTTAAGACCCTTGTTCATTTCGGCAATCTGCTCATCAGAGTAGCCGTCAACAGCTTCTACAAGAGCGTCTGTATCGATTGAATCAACTGTTTTTGGCTCATAGGTGATTGTATCCTCATACATTTCCATATATCTGTACTGAAGAGGATACATTGTAAGTGAGGTTGTTGCAAAGTCAGAAATTGTGTTGCCGGAAGCGGTTGTGTGAGTTGTTGCATCACTGCAGTGCTCGTGACCTGAGAAAACAAGCTTGATGCCTGCATCAGCCCATTTGTTAGCGGTTGCAGTATGATTTCTGATAATGAAATCGTGGCTGAGGACTCTCTGCAAGGGCATATGGTCAAGAAGGTTGTGGTGGAGCATAAGAATGGGGTATCTGCCTGCATCATAAGCCTTCTGTGCTTCTTTGATAACCCAGTTAACCTTTGCATCTGTCATACCGTCTTCTGTGGATTTATCGGGGTCATTACTGTCAAGAGCAATAAGTCTGTATTTATCACCGAGGTTTGCTGTGTATGACAAGCCGTCAATTGTGATAGCCCGGTCATAACCGAATTCTGCATAAATCTCTTTGAATTTTGCGGCGTCTGTAACGCAGTATTCACCAAGGTTGCCGTAATCGTGGTTACCGGGGATAACATAAACCTGCTTACCTGATGTTTCTTCAAAGTTTTTGAGCTTTTCAGCAACAGCATAGTGTTCTTCAACAAGTCTTCTGCCGTTATCTGCAAGGTCACCTGAAATAAGAAGAAAATCTATATTGTCGTCTTCAGCAACCTGACGAAGCATTTCGTCAATAATAAGACCGCTTTCATTTTCCATGGCGGCACGGCGGTTTGCATAGCCGTAAATCGGGTCTTCAGAGAACCATTCCAGCTCTTCGTCGGGGACGTTGTAATGAAGGTCTGATGCAACTGCATAAGAAATGTCAGGCTCTAAAGCAACAGCCTGCGCCACTGCAGAGCATAAACCGAAAACAATTGAAAGCGAAACTAACAAAGCGATTATTTTTTTCATAATCTGTTTCTCCTTTATTTAGGATATTTGTAATATATTAACATTATTAATAAATAATGTCAATAAAGCACCCGGACATTTTGTCGGGTGCTTTATCAAAGTGATTAACAATATGATACGTAGTGGAAAACAGCTTCTTCTATATCAAATCTGGTGAATGCTGCCTTGTATGCTTCGGCACTACAGGTGTCTAAGGTTACGAAATTCTGTAACACATAATTCTGGTATTCATCTGGCGGATAGCGATAGTGGAAATTCTCTATCTCATTACAATATGATTTCCAGAGTTCTTCGGCTTGAGCAATTTTATCTTCTTCTCCGGAGTAGTATAATTTTTCAATTTGATATCCGTATTCACTGTAATCTGCAACTGTTGTGAAATTGGCATTACTACCTGAACAGTTTAATTGGCAGACGGTAACATCTTTGTACCAATAACTTGCATAACCTGGTATTTCTTCAGGTAAATCTTCCGGGGCTAAGTGATTGGTAAGATAGATGGTTTTACCGCCATTTTGGAATGGTAGAATTGGGAAGTATCCGTTATTGCCAGATACAGTGCCTTTAACGTATCTGGAACCGTTATAGTAGAAATAACCGGATATTGCGGGAATACAAGTAGCGCCTAGACCTGTGCAGAAGAAAATTTCAGGAATGTTATCGCCGGTTACGTCAATTAACTCGTAACCGATATTAACGTCATTTATTTCAAAGCCATAATCAGGCGCATTACAAAGTAGGTCAATAGCAGCGCTATCCCAGCTTTTAGTAGGTTGCGGTGAGGTAAGTGGTGGCGGTTGGGTGAATATCATGGTAGTCTGGGGCGGTGAAGTGTTTGGTGGTATGTAATCAGGATTCTTTTCTTTTTCTAATTCGTCAATTTTTGCTTGAACACATCTGGCGTAAGCCTCAGCACCTTTTTCATTGGGGTGTATGGAGTATGCACTTGAGATGGGAAATTTACCTATTTGTTTAAGGTCTTGAGCGTTGGGGAATAAATATACACGGTTAATATATGCATCCGGTGTATATGCTTCGTGATCTTTGAATTCATCTGCCACAGGAACAAAGTGAACCGGGTAACCGTTTGTTTGGCAGTTTTTAACGATAGCAGCTAATTTTTCGTTAAAAAGAACGATGGCATTGTTAATTGCGGTACGTTCTTCATAACTGAATAAGGCATTTACATGAAGCTTAGAAGATGAAAAAAGCTTTGGATATCCGGCAACAATTATATTTGCTTGTTTTCCTGCTGTGTCGCTGATTTTTTTGTAAGCCGATTCCAAGTTCCCTGCAGTTGTGGTGTTTAATTGGTTGACTTTTTCAGCAAGCCGACTATTGAGCTTTTCGGGTTCGGTAAAAGTGAAGTCCATAGCAGCTGTTTCTATTATTTCTTTAAACCCAAGATCATTTCCACCTAATGTCAAGGTGACATAGTCGGCTTTTTGGTTGTTTTTTTCAACAGTTTCAAAAATTGCTAATTGATTTGTAATGTATCCGGAATCTTCACATATTTTACCATTAATTTCTAAATGGTATTCTTGTGGCTGTTTAGAATCTAAATGTACTGTTTCTGCTCCGGAGGAAGCAACAAAATACCAATGCGCTTCTTTGTCGGATTTGTTTTCATCGTATTTACTCAAATTCATTATGTAGCATATTCCGCTATCATTGTCATTAAGGGTGAGTTTACCGGACCATGCTTTTGTTGATCTGTGAGCAAGCCAATCCTGACTATTTATTTTTTGTTCTATAGGTAAATTCTGGTCATAAAATTCTTCTATACCTTCACCGGATGAAAAAGAGTCGCCTAAACCTACGATAACTCTATCGCTTGATGTGTTGGCAGCTTTTGTAGACACCGGAACAGGGAAAATCGAAACGTATATCAAAAAAACAAGGATAAATGATAATATGCGTGCACATAAACGTGAAACGGTTTTTTTATTCATCATAATTTATCAATCTCCTCTACAGTTAATTTTTCTAAAGTTTCTGCATCAATACGGTCTACGGTTATAACGGTAACTTCGTCATCGTTTGGTATTGTTTCATAGAAAACACCGGATTGGTTGGCGTAACTTATTATGGTTTCTGTTTCTGATATTAAAACGGGCGCTTTACCTTGTGATTGTTCATTATACGAAATCGGGTTTGCAAAAACAAAACCGTTTATTTCCATAATAACCCATATTTCATTAGTGGATGAAATATATATGGTTTTGTAAAATGGGTGCTTTTTTGATGAGTCGGTTGAAATTTCAACATCATCATAATACTCTCCATCCATATCATAATTTGTTATTATGGACAAATTGTCGAATCCGCGACCTGAAAAGTTTTCTGTTGCATCCTTTTCATTATGAATATCTTTAGAATCATTTATCGGTGTTACGGAAACGACCGTTGATTTTTCCTGAAAATACTCCTCTGCATTTATTTCTTCAATGCCGTAAGTATCTGTATTATCTTCAGGCATCGGTGGGGAATAAATAAAATAGTAAAAGATTGCAATAACCACCGCTATCAATGCCACACATACTACGCACACAAGCGTTGTCAGCAGCACTCTTGTTGATTTTTTCTCCATAATCATCACCCTTAATAAATTGTATTATTTGGTATAACATAAATTATATCAACAGTTTAAAGGGGTGTCAATAATTGACAAAAAACAAGAGTAAAAACATATGCAAAATGCTTTTACTCTTTGTATACATATTTAAATATTTATCTCTGAACTCTGCCTGAGCCGTCGCCGCCTGCAAGCTTTTCAACCTCGCTGACGCTGATTCTGTTAAAGTCACCCTCGATTGAGTGCTTGAGTGCAGATGCCGCAACAGCAAATTCAATTGCTGACTGTGTATCTTTACCGTTAAGAAGTGCGTAAATAAGGCCGCCACCGAAGCTGTCGCCACCGCCTACGCGGTCAACAATGTGAAGGTGATATTCTTTTGAAAAGCAGTAGTTTTCACCGTCATAAAGCATAGCCGCCCAGTCGTTGTCACTTGCAGAAATTGAGCTGCGAAGGGTAATTGCAACCTCTTCAAAGCCGAATTTGTCGGCAAGCTGCTTTGCAACTGATTTGTAGCCGTCTTTGTTAAGCTTACCACCATAAATATCGGTGTTTTCTGCTTCAATTCCGAAAACATCCTTTGCATCCTCTTCGTTTGAAATGCAAACGTCAACGTATTTGCAAAGCTCTGTCATAGCTTCTCTTGCTTCTGCTCTTGTCCAGAGCTTTCCGCGGTAGTTAAGGTCGCAGGAGATTTTAACACCCTTAGCCTTTGCAGCAATACAAGCCTCTTTGCAGATTTCAACAAGGTTTGCGCCTAAAGCGGGAGTAATACCTGTAAAGTGGAACCAATCTGCGCCTTCAAAAATTTCATCCCAGTTGAAGTCCTCGGGGGAAGCTTCCTGAATAGCGGAGTGTGCGCGGTCATAGATACAAACACTACCGCGCTGTGAAGCGCCTTTTTCAAGAAAATAAATACCTACTCTGTCACCGCCGCGAGCAATTTTTGATGTGTCAACACCAAAATAACGGAGTGAGTTAACAGCCGCCTGACCGATTGCGTGTGCAGGGAGCTTTGTTACGTAAACAGACTCCATACCGTAGTTTGCAAGGGAAACAGCAACATTAGCCTCGCCGCCGCCAAAGGTAGCCTGAAGCCGGTCGTCCTGGAAGAAGCGGTAATATCCGTTAGGTGCAAGGCGAAGCATAATTTCGCCGAAGGTAACAACTTTAGCCATTTGAACGTGCCTCCTTAACAATTTCAACTGATTTTTTACAAAGGTCAATGATTTCGTCCCATTTTTGGTTGTCGATAAGGTCTGCAGTAACCATATATGAACCGCCGCAAGCGGCAATTACAGGACAGGAAAGGTAATCTTTAAGGTTATTAAGACCGATACCGCCTGTAGGCATAACCTTGAACATCGGGAAGGGAGCGCTCATTGCTTTGATTTTTGCAAGACCGCCTGACTGCTCTGCAGGGAAGAATTTAAGCACGTCAAGACCGAGTCTGTAAGCTGTGTGATAGTCTGTGGGAGTGGTGCAGCCTGCGTATATGGGAATGTTCTTTTCCTGACAGTATTTAACAATGTATTCGTCAAGACCGGGTGTAACAATGAACTTTGCACCTGCTTCAATAGCCTCGTCAACCTGAGCGGTTGTAAGAACAGTGCCTGCACCAACGAGCATCTCGGGTACGTTTTCGCTCATAAGCTTAATTGCAGTTGCCGCACCTGCTGCACGGAACGTAACCTCTGCAACGGGAACACCGCCCTTTACGAGAGCTTCTGCAAGAGCAACAGAATCTCTTTCGGGATTGTTAAGTTTAATAACCGGAACTACGCCGATTGACATAATTTTTTCAGAAATAGGGTTCATTATTTTATCCTCCGTTTATTTGTTTGCTTTTTCGCAGGCTTCAAAAAGACCGTTAATGTAAGTTGCACCTAAAGCGCGGTCATAAAGTCCGTAGCCCGGCTTGCCTGTTTCGCCCCAGATCATTCTGCCGTGGTCCGGTCTTACATAACCGTCAAAGCCTGTTTCAACAAGAGCCTTAACAATTTCATACATATCAAGGCTACCGCATTTTGAAAGGTGACCTTGCTCCTCAAAGCTACCGTCGGGGAGTACGAGCACCTGACGGATGTGCATAAATGCGATTCTGTCCATAGCGCTGTATTTTTTAACCATTGCAACAACATCGTTTGTTGCGGCACAACCGAGGGAGCCTGTGCAAAGGCAAAGTGAGTTTGCGGGGCTGTCAACAATTGCGAGCATTCTGTCAAGATTTTCTTCATTTGTGATAATTCTCGGAATACCGAAAATGGGGTAGGGCGGATCGTCGGGATGAATCGCCATTCTTACGCCGCATTCCTCTGCAACGGGAATAACCTTTTTGAGAAATTTCTCAAGGTTTGCCCAAAGACCTTCTTCACCAAGCTCACCGTAAGCGGAAATGAGCTCACGAACCTCTTCCTGAGAGTAGCTTGAATCCCAACCGGGAAGATGAATATCATCTTTAAGAGGGTCAAGACCCTTCATCTGCTCCCAATACATAACAAGGCTTGTAGAGCCGTCGGGGGCTTCCTTGTCAAGCTGTGTACGTGTCCAGTCAAAAACGGGCATAAAGTTATATGTTACACATTTAATGCCGTATTTAGCGCAACGGCGGATGTTTTCGCAATAAACGTCAATAAGCTCGTCAACGTTATCTCTGCCAAGCTTAATATTTTCGTGAACGGGGATGGACTCAACAATATCAAAAACAAGGTTGTTGTCCTCGCATTGCTTTTTCATTTTTGCAATGCTCTCCTCGGGCCATACTTTACCGGGCTTAACGTCGTAAACAGCGCTTACAACGCTACGCATATTTGGAATCTGGCTGATATATTGAAGTGAAATGGGGTCGGTATCGCCATACCAACGGAATGACATTTTCATAAGAGGTGACCTCCCTATAAAATTCTATTCATACAAGCTTAGTATATCACGAAATATTTACAATACAAATTGTATATATTGTTTGACATATTGTGATAGTTGCGGTAATATAAGTTGATGAAATAAAAACAGATATATTAAATTTTTGACATTGAAGGTGAGTTTATGCAGTCACATACTCAAAGTTTTCAGACCCGTCAGAATATGGAGAAAAATACGTTTGAGGTTTTTCGTTATCGGGATCCGAAGCCTGCAGCTGTTTCGGTGCATCATCACGATTTTTATGAGATTTATTTTTTCTTAAGCGGTGAGGTTGAATACAGGGTAGAGGGTAAAACCTTTTTGCTCACCCCGGGTGACTTGCTTCTTATAAACCCTCGTGAGCTTCATCAACCCATTGTAAAACCCGGTTGTGTTTATGAAAGAATCGTTCTGTGGATTGACAAAGCCTATATTGAAGGCTTCGGTGACAGCGAAAACAGCCTTACAAAATGCTTTGATATACAGTCACCCACGCATACCAATATATTAAGACCAACGGGAATACAGCGAACCAATATAACGGAGCTTCTTGAAAATATGATAAATGAAAGCTACGGCAATGACTACGGGAACGACCTGAGTGCAATGGGTGTGTTTTTGCAGTTTATGGTGGAAATAAACCGCCTTGCAATTCAGAAGGAGGGTAGCGCAGAGCCGGTTAAGGATACCCTTCTTGTGACGCAGGTGCTCAGCTTTATAAACGAGCATTATAATGAGGAATTATCCTTAGAGAGCATTGCCCGTAAGTTTTTTGTAAGTAAATATCACCTCTCTCACGAGTTTACACGCTCCGTCGGTACAAGCGTATACAGATATATAATGCTGAAAAGACTTTTAAATGCTAAAGAGCTTTTATCGCAAGGTATGGCACCGGGTGTGGTTTATCACAAATGCGGCTTTCAGGATTACGCAAATTTTTACAGAGCCTTTAAAGCCGAGTATGGGGTAAGCCCGAAGGAATTAGGAATGAGGAATTAGGAATTAGGAATTTCGGAACGCTGACGCGTTGATTGTAATAGAGTTGAAATTTGAAAACGTAAAACTGAAAACGATAACCGTAGTACCGCACAATTATTTTAACTTATAATCGGAAACGAAGTTTCCCCGGAATTTTGCATTTTGAATTTTGCATTTTGAATTAAAAAACCGCCTCACCTTTCGGTGAAGCGGTTTTTTGTGTATTAATCTTATTCAGCCTTGGGAGCGTAAAGGTCCTGGAGTCTGAGAAGGTGCTCATATCTTTCAAGAGCTGTCTGCTCGGACTGTGCGAAGAGTACTTCTGCTCTTTCGGGGAATGAACGTGTAAGAGAAGAATAACGAGCTTCGTTAAGAAGGAATGCCTTATAGTCGCCTGTTGCGGGCTTAGAGTCAATTGTGAAGGGATTCTTGCCTTCTGCCTTGAGAGCGGGGTTGTAACGGAACATATTCCAGTAACCGCATTCAACTGCTTTCTTCATTTCGTTCTGGCAGTTAGTCATACCACCCTTAATTGAGTGCATTTCGCAAGGTGAGTAAGCGATGATAAGTGAAGGACCGTTGTAAGCTTCAGCTTCTTTGATTGCCTTGAGAGTCTGATTCTGGTCAGCACCCATAGCGATCTGTGCAACGTAAACATAGCCGTAGCTCATTGCGATTTCAGCAAGGCTCTTCTTAGCAATTGCCTTACCTGCAGCAGCAAACTGAGCAACCTGACCGATGTTTGAAGCCTTAGAAGCCTGTCCGCCTGTGTTGGAGTAAACCTCAGTATCAAATACCATAATGTTTACGTCTTCACCGGAAGCAAGAACGTGGTCAACACCGCCGAAGCCGATGTCGTATGCCCAACCGTCACCACCAAAGATCCATACGGATTTCTTTGAGAGGAATTCTTTGTTGTCAACAATAGCTTTGCATGTATCGCAGCAAGCACCGTCACCGATAGCAGCAACAAGAGCGTCAGCAGCAGCGCCGTTCTTTTCACCGTCGTTAACTGTGTCAAGGTATGCTTTAGCAGCAGCCTTAACTTCATCAGATGCTTTGTCAGATTCAGCAATTTCTTCAACCTTAGCAATGAGGCTGTTACGAAGAGCTGCCTGACCAAGGAGCATACCGAAGCCGTGTTCTGCGTTATCTTCAAAGAGTGAGTTACCCCAAGCAGGACCCTGACCCTTTGCGTTTGTTGTATAGGGAGATGTAGCAGCGGGACCGCCCCAGATTGAAGAACAGCCTGTTGCGTTAGAAATATACATTCTGTCACCGAAGAGCTGTGTTACAAGACGAGCATAAGCTGTTTCAGCACAACCTGCGCAAGAGCCTGAGAACTCAAGAAGGGGTTTCTTGAACTGGCTGGAGATAAGGTTTGCAGAAGAAGCAATGCCTTCTTTTTCTGTAACGTTAGCTACGCAGTAATCAAATGCTGCCTGCTGAACATCCTGGCTCTCACGAGATACCATTTTAAGTGAGTTTGTGGGACAAACACCGATACATACGCCGCAACCCATACAATCCATGGGAGATACAGCAAGAGTATATTTGTAACCCTTGTTTGTAACAGCCTTAACCTTTTCGCCGAACTTAGTTACTTCAGGAGCGTTTGCAGCTTCTTCATCACTAAGAGCAAAGGGACGGATTGTAGCGTGAGGACATACGTAAGAGCATTTGTTACAACCGATACAGGTTTCGTTGTTCCATTCGGGAACCATAACTGCAACACCGCGTTTTTCGTAAGCGGATGCACCCTGCTCGAATGTACCGTCAGCGTGGTCTGCAAATGCAGAAACGGGAAGAGAATCACCGTTCATAGCACCAACGGGTTTCATAATGCTGTCAACCATCTTAACAAGCTTTGCGGGGCCTTCAGATGCAACTGCTTCAGCAGTGTCAACTGCGTTTGCCCAGTCAGCAGGAACTTCAACCTTCTTGAATGCGCCGAAGCCTGCGTCAATAGCCTTGTGGTTCATATCAACGATATCCTGACCCTTTTTAAGGAATTTAAGGGCAGCGTTCTTCATATAGCCGATTGCTTCGTCCTTAGGAAGAACGTTTGCAAGAGCAAAGAAGGAAGCCTGAAGGATTGTGTTTGTTCTCTTGCCGAGACCGATTTCAGCAGCAAGGTCAATAGCGTTAACTGTGTAAAGCTGAATGTTGTTCTTAGCAATGTACTGCTTTGTTTCAGCATTGAGCTTTTCAGCAAGCTCAGCTTCATCCCACTGGCAGTTGATAAGGAATACACCGCCGGGCTTAACGTCATTAACAATCTTGAAGCCTTTTTCGATATATGCAGGTGTATGGCAAGCAACGAAGTCAGCCTTGTTTACGTAGTAGGGGCTCTTGATAGCCTTGTCGCCGAAACGAAGGTGAGAAATTGTTACGCCGCCTGTTTTCTTTGAGTCATACTGGAAATATGCCTGAACATATTTGTCTGTATGGTCACCGATGATTTTGATAGAGTCTTTGTTAGCACCAACAGTACCGTCACCGCCAAGACCCCAGAATTTGCACTCGATTGTACCTTCAGCAGCTGTGTTGGGAGCTTCTTCTTCGGGAAGTGAAAGGTAGGTAACGTCGTCGTTGATACCGAGTGTGAAGTGCTTTTTGCTGTCAGCCTTTGCAAGGTCTGTGTAAACAGCAAAGATTGATGAGGGGGGAGTATCCTTTGAACCGAGACCGTAACGGCCGCCTGATACGAAGATACCTTCCTTGTTGCAAGCGTCAAGAGCAGCAACAACATCAAGGTAAAGAGGTTCACCGATTGAACCGGGCTCTTTTGTTCTGTCAAGAACAGCAATCTTTTTAACAGTTGCGGGAAGAGCAGCAACAAATTTTTCAGAAGCGAAGGGTCTGTAAAGACGAACTTTAAGAAGACCAACCTTTTCGCCCTTTGCAAGAAGATAATCAATAACCTCTTCAGCAACGTCGCAGATTGAACCCATAGCAACGATTACGTTTTCTGCATCAGCAGCACCGTAGTAGTTGAAGAGCTGATAATCTGTGCCGAGCTTTGCGTTAACCTTACCCATATATTCCTCAACAATTGCGGGAACATTGTCATAGTAAGTGTTGCAAGCTTCTCTGTGCTGGAAGAAGATGTCGCCGTTTTCGTGAGAACCGCGCATTACGGGGTGCTCAGGGTTAAGAGCTCTCTTTCTGAAAGCGTTAACAGCGTCCATATCGCACATTTCTTTAAGATCTTCATAATCCCAGATCTGGATTTTCTGAAGCTCGTGAGATGTACGGAAACCGTCAAAGAAGTTGATGAAGGGAACACGGCTCTTGATTGTTGCAAGGTGAGCAACTGCACCAAGGTCCATAACTTCCTGAGTGTTTGTTTCAGCGAGCATTGCGAAACCTGTCTGACGGCAAGCGTAAACGTCGGAATGATCACCGAAGATGTTAAGTGCGTGTGAAGCTACACAACGGGCTGATACATGGAAAACGCTGGGAAGAAGCTCACCTGCGATTTTGTACATGTTGGGGATCATAAGAAGAAGACCCTGTGAAGCTGTGTAGGTTGTTGTGAGTGCACCGGCTGCGAGTGAACCGTGAACAGTACCTGCGGCACCTGCCTCAGACTGCATTTCGGAAACCTTTACGGTTGTGCCGAAGATGTTCTTCTGACCCTGTGCAGACCACTGGTCAACGTAGTCAGCCATGGGGCTGGAAGGTGTGATGGGGTAGATACCGGCAACTTCTGTGAACGCATATGATACATATGCGGCAGCGTTGTTACCGTCCATGGTTTTCATTTTTCTAGCCATAGTTTTTCCTCCTGTGAATAATATAGTAAATTTGATTTATAAGTATTATAAAAACACCACCAATTATATTAGCACTATTTTTTCGTCTTGTAAACAATAAAATGATAAAAAATTCACGAAATCTGCTGTTAAAATATGTTTTTATTAAAACTGCAGTATAGTAAAGGGCGATGCAATTGAATTTTTAATAATAATGTTGACAAAATGAGGGCAGGTTATATATAATATACTCTAATATGATGTAATTTGCCATATACATATTTCAATTTTGAAAGGAGCTAATCCGAGTTATGGATGACCCCGGACCTAATTTTATTTTGGCCCAGTTTATGACACTTGCGGAAAATGCCGCAAAATCAGGTGTCGGTACAGATTTGCTTATTAAAATACCCTTGCTTTTAGTGCTTATTCTTGTAAATGCCTTTTTTGCAATGGCGGAAATTGCGGTTATATCCCTCAATGATGCTAAAATTGAGAAAATGGCTGAGGACGGTCACAAGAAAGCAAAGCTGGTACTCAAGCTGACACAAAATCCCACACGTTTTCTTTCAACAATACAGATAGGTGTTACCCTGGCAGGCTTTCTGACTTCTGCTTCTGCGGCAACGTCTTTTGCAGAGATGCTTACGGATGCCGTTATAAAGGCAGTTCCTTCATTGCCCGTTAACGTAATTTCTGCAGTTTCTGTTGTTGTGATAACTATAATTATGTCCTATTTCTCATTGGTATTGGGCGAGCTTGCTCCCAAGAGAATCGGTATGCAGGTGCCTGAGAAAATTGCGTTTGCTGTTGTGAAGCCCTTGCTTGTTATTTCAAAAATAACGGGACCTTTTGTTAAATTCCTTTCCCTTTCAACAAATGCCATTGTGAGAATATGCGGTTTCGATCCCAATGCAAGCGAAGAGGTCGTTACGGAAGAAGAAATCCGTATGATGGTTGACGTTGGCGGCGAAAAGGGTGTTATTGAAGATACCCAGAAGGAAATGATTAACAATATCTTTGAGTTTGACGATATTGACGCAGGCGACATTATGACTCACCGTACAGATGTTGTTGCGGCGGACGTTAACGACATAAGCGTTGATGATTTTGTGAAGCTTGCTATTGAAAACGGCAGATCAAGAATCCCTCTCTATGACGAGGATGTTGATAATATTGTAGGTATAGTTTACGTAAAGGACCTTCTTAAATTTGTAGGTAAACAAATCCCCGCAAAGAAAACCTTGCGTGATATAATGCGTGAGCCTTACTTTATTCCCGAAACAAAGGCTTGCGGTGAGCTTTTTAAAGAAATGAGCTCACAAAGAATACAGATGGCGGTTGTTGTTGATGAATACGGCGGCACCGCAGGTATTGTGACCCTCGAGGACATAGTTGAAGCGATTATGGGTAATATTCAGGACGAATACGACCACGAGGATGAAGAAATTTCAAAAATTGACGATAACACGTTCACCGTTGACGGTACAATTGATATTGAAGAGATTGATGAGCTTATCGGCAAAGAGCTCCCTGAAGGAGATTATGAAACTCTTGCCGGCTACATTATGGATGAGCTTCAATGTATTCCTAAGGACGGCGATATGAACGAGGTTGTTTTTGAAAACGTTAAATTTACAGTTCTCAGCGTTGAAGACAGACGAATTGAAAAAATCAAGGTTGAAATAACACCTGTTGATGAAGATTCCGAAGATGACGACGAGGATGATGACGAATAACATCAACTGACATTGCATCAATTTTTGGTGCAATGTTTTTGATAGGAGAGTTATATGAAAAAGCTTATTGCGCTGTTTTTTGTGCTTGCCTTGATTGTAACGGCTGTGCCTTGCTCGGCGTATCTTTTTGAGGAAAGTTCCCTGTATACTATAGAGTTACCTGATGATTTTGAATATGTCGGCGAAGATGAATTTATCAGTGACAACGGCGATACCTTTGCTGTTTCGTACGAGGAAAATACGGATGAATTATGTGTCGAAGACCTTGGCGATGATGATATGAAGGAATATGCCGAGAAACTTGCAACCAAAGGCGTTGAGGCATTTAAATCGCTTGACATGGAAGGTAATATAGAGATTATTTCTTATAAGAAAACAGAGAATATCAACGGTAAAACTGCTCTTGAAATTGTCTTGAAAACCTCAGTGAAAAATGAGGGCGGCGAAGGGATTTCGCATCTTCAGAAATTATACCTGTTCACCTGCGAGGAAAATATTTACAACTTCACCTTAACAGCTCAGGAAGAAAAGGACATCAACTCTCTTGACGGGGCATTAAGCACAATTGTAATAAAAGAAAAACAGATTGAAAGTAAAAAAGATAATCTTGTAACACTCGGCATGGGTGCAGTTGTTGTGGTGCTGATTTTTGTGGGTGTTATTAAATTTATTATAAGAACACCGTATAAGAAACAGCAAAGTGAAAAATAAAAAAATACTGATTCGGCTTTGAAACCGAGTCAGTATTTTTTATTATCATTCATTCATACCGCAGCATTTTTTGTATTTTTTACCGCTGCCGCAGGGGCAGGGGTCGTTTCTGCCGGTTTTTTTGTCAGCCTTTTTAGGCTCTTTTTTCACGGTTCCGTCATCAGAACCGGAGGTGGATGTGATTTTAACGGTCTGTTTTCTTTCAACGGGCTCTTCTTTTCTGATTCTTGCCTGTAAAACAAAGTCAACAGTACCTTCGCGGATTCCGTTGGTCATTTCTTCAAACATATCAAGACCCTGATCACGGAATACGATAACGGGATCCTTCTGACCGTAGCCCATAAGACCCATACTGCGTTTGAGCTGATCCATAGCGTCAATGTGGTCCATCCAACGCATATCAACGTTTTTAAGAAGACCTACGCGCTCAATTTCCTTAACCATATCCTCGCCGTATTCTTCTTTTCTTTCGTCGTAAATATCCTGAGCCTTGTTAAGAAGAAGCTCTGTGATTTCTTCTGTATCGTCTATATTTTCAATTTCGCTTTCATCTATAAGCCAACCGTATTTTGTAGCAAGACCTTTTTTGTTCCATTCGTCTTTGTTAACTTTGGGCGGACAGTAGAATTCAACAGATTCGGAAATTGTATCAACAATCATTTTCTGAATGAGTGCGCTTATATCCTCACCGTCAAGCACCTGATTACGCTGACCGTAAATAACCTCACGCTGTTTGTTCATAACGTCGTCGTATTTAAGAACGTTACGACGGATTGCAAAGTTATTTCCTTCAACCTTTTTCTGTGCGTTTTCGATTGTAGAGGTGAAAAGCTTTGCTTCAACGGGCATATCGCCGATGCTCTTGAATGCGTTAAGTGTGTTGTAGAATCTGTCACCTGCGAAAAGTCTTAAAAGGTCATCTTCTGCAGAGAGGAAGAATCGGCTTTCACCGGGGTCGCCCTGACGGCCTGAACGACCGCGGAGCTGGTTATCAATTCGTCTTGATTCGTGACGCTCTGTACCGATAATATAAAGACCGCCTGCAGCTCTTACTTTTTCTGCTTCTGCGCTTGTCTGCTCTTTATATTTTGCTTCAAGCTCACGGAAGGTCTTTCTTGCGTTGAGAATATCTTCGTTGTCTGTTTCGGCAAAGCCTGTGGCTTCTGCAATGAGCTCATCGTCAAAATCCATTTTCTTCATTTCGGTTTTTGCCATAAACTCAGGGTTACCGCCGAGGATAATATCAGTACCACGGCCTGCCATGTTTGTAGCAATGGTAACTGCGCTGAACTTACCTGCCTGAGCAACAATTTCAGCTTCTTTTTCGTGGAATTTAGCGTTGAGAACCTCGTGCTTGATTCCGCGTTTTTTGAGGAATCTTGAAAGCTTTTCACTCTTTTCAATATTGACAGTACCAACGAGAACGGGCTGACCCTTTTCGTGGCATTCAACAATTGTATCAACAATTGCACCGAATTTTGCTTCTTCTGTTTTATAAAGAACATCATCACGGTCAACGCGAGCAAGAGGCTTGTTTGTGGGGATTTCAACAACGTCAAGTGAATAGATTTCCTGGAATTCGGAGCTTTCTGTCATAGCAGTACCTGTCATACCTGAAAGCTTCTTGTAAAGACGGAAATAGTTCTGAAATGTAATAGTTGCAAGGGTCTTGCTTTCGTGCTCAACCTTTACGCCTTCTTTTGCTTCAATTGCCTGGTGAAGACCTTCGCTGTAGCGTCTTCCAAGCATAATACGGCCTGTAAATTCATCAACAATAAGAACCTGACCGTCTTTTACAACGTAGTCAATGTCGCGGTGCATTGTGCCGTGTGCTTTAAGTGCCTGGTTTATGTGATGCTGTAAAGAAAGGTTTTCTGCATCCATAAGGTTTTCAATATTGAAGGCTGCTTCTGCCTTTGCAATACCTGATTTTGTAAGTGTCGCGGTTTTTGCTTTTTCGTCAACGAGGTAATCGCCGCCTTCTTCTGCAACAATATCTTCAGCGTCGGTTTTGGAGTCAAGCTCCTTAACCTTAACCATTTTGAGACGTTTAACAAAATCGTTTGTCATACGGTAAAGGTCGGTTGAAGCATCGCCCACACCTGAAATAATAAGGGGTGTTCTTGCTTCGTCAATGAGGATTGAGTCAACCTCGTCCACAATTGCAAATGAGTGGCCGCGCTGTACACGCTGCTCTGCGTACATAACCATATTATCACGAAGGTAGTCAAAGCCCATTTCGTTATTTGTGCCGAAGGTTATATCCGCTTTGTAGGCATCTTTTCGTTCTGCGTTATTCTTTTCGTGGATGATAAGACCAACAGTAAGACCCATAAAACGATAAATTTTACCCATCCACTCAGAGTCACGCTTTGCGAGGTAGTCGTTAACGGTAACAATGTGAACACCGTTACCTGAAAGTGCGTTAAGGTAAGCAGGGAGTGTAGCAACAAGGGTTTTACCTTCACCTGTTTTCATTTCTGCAATTCTGCCTTGATGAAGAATAATACCGCCGAGAATCTGTACGGGGTAGTGCTTCATACCGAGAACACGCCACGCAGCCTCACGGCAGGCCGCAAAGGCCTCGGGAAGAATGTTGTCAAGAGTTTCACCGTTATTTAAGCGCTCTTTAAATTCGGGAGTTTTTGCCTGAAGCTGTTCGTCGGTAAGTGCGGCGTATTCCGTGTCGAGAGAAAGAACCTGATCTTTTATCTTGTTGATTCTTTTAATTTCTTTTGTGGAATAATCACCGAAAAGTCTTTTAAGGAAAGACATTTATATCGTCCTTTCGTAATTGAAATTGAATTATACATATACAAAATACATTATAACACACTCCTTTAATCAATGCAAATTTTTTGTGATATTTAATTTTTTGTTTACATTTTCTTAGGATATTGATACCATAATGGTGTAGAAATAAAAAAGTTTTGAAAAATTTGCAACAAAATGCAAATTCTGACACTCTTATAAGCGGAGAGTATGAAAAATGCAAAATGCAAAATGCGAAATTCAAAATTTCGGGGCGCAAAGCGCCGATTATAATTGCTGACCGCAGGTCCGTTAATTTTGCATTTTAAATTTTGAATTTTGCATTCCTATACAGGATGGTGATTTTATGGATATTAGCGATAATTATGCCTTACTTATTGAACGTTCAAAACAAGGTGACAGTCACGCTTTTTCACAGCTATATTCAATGTATGCAACGGATTTATTCCGGTTTTCAATGTATATGATGGGGTCTTACCACGATGCAGAGGAAGCCGTGCAGGAGGCTGTTTTTTCTGCCTGGCGCAATATACATACACTGAATGATCCGGCATATTTTAAGGTCTGGCTTTTTAAAATACTCTCCAACAGATGTAAGACTGAGCTTATGAAGAGAAACAAGCACGCAGATTCTTTGCCCATTGATGAATATGAATTCTTAACAGACGGCGAGGATTTTTCTTTTGACAGCACGGAGCTAAAAGAGGCTTTGCAATCCCTTACACCGCCCGACGGTCAGATAATTGTTCTTTCCGTGATAGGCGGTTTTAAAAGTGAGGAATTGGCGGCAATTTACAGCATGCCCGCCTCTACAATACGTTCAAGACAGAAACGTGCTCTTGAAAAGCTCAGAACAATTCTTTCTTAAAGGAGTGAATAGTATGAATAATGATAATTCCAATAACGATTCTTTTGAAAAGGATTTGCAGGAAATAAACGAAAATTTAAAAAGTAATGAAAATATTGAGTTGACCGAAGGTCTTAAACCTGAAAATATGGCAAAAAAATTAGAAACTGTACCACAGTTTGTACCCGAAGACAATACTAAGAAACTTAAAAAGAGTAAGAAAAAATACATTATCAGTTCATTGGCAACTGCAGCGGCTTTTGTTGTTGCAATTACATCGGTTATGCTCATAAAACCTTGGGAAAAGGAACCTGTTGTAAAACCTGAAACACCGCCCACGGAAAATATTCAGCAGCAGGATTATGCCGAAATTGAAGCAATGTTTGCCGAGTATTCCGAAAACTATAAAAAATACCATAACGGAAGGTTTAACGGTGGATTTAATTTGTTCGGCTCAAAAGCGGAAGATGCAGTAGCGGAAAATGCTGTAGCTGACTCAGCAGCAACTAATGCAGGTTCTTCTTCAAATGCATCGGCATCTTCTTCAACAAACGGCGGATATAGGGAATATAAAGGTACGGGCTACGGTACGGATAATGAATATGGCGAAACCAACGAGCAGGTTAAGGGTGTGCACGAGGGTGACATTATTAAAAACGACGGCAAATATCTTTACGTTGTAAATGCTTCAAACACAGATTGGGAAGGCTACTACGATGCATTTGAAGAGCATCAGGGTGACAGCGTTGTGCCCGAGCTTAAATATGATTGCTCAATTTCTATTATTGCCCCCGAAGCAGATGGCTCAATGGATAAAATATTCAAACTGAATATCGAAAAGCCTGAAGATAAATCAATCTATTATATGACTGTTTCCGAAATATACGTTGCAGGGGACAGACTTATTGCTCTGGCGGATTGTCAGAAATATGCAGACTATGAACAGTTTGCTTCAAATTACAGCAAACACAGAGGTGATTATTTCTGTGAAAAAGAATATTTGACAATGGCTGTGTGTTTTGATATTTCAAACCGTGCAGAGCCCGTTGAAAGCTGGCGCGTTTATCAGACGGGAACTTATTCATCCTCACGTCTTACGGGCAATCAGCTTGTTATGATTTCTAATTACAACGTCAGCCTTGATGAGGATGAGGAAATTCTCAGAGAAAACTGTATTCCGAAGGTTTCTTGCGATAATGCTCCCATGAAAAGAGTGGACGTGGATTGCATACACATAATGGAAGATATTTACAACACAAGCTATGTAGTTGTTTCCACACTTAATGTTGAAGATAAAGAAACACTTAAAACAAGCACGGTTTTAGGTGCAGGCACAAATATTTATTGCACAACCGAAACACTTTATGCAACAAGCACTCAGTACAAATATAACAGCGGTATTGCAGAGATTTTCGGAACGACATCAACCGATACGCATATTTATAAGTTCGATATAAGAAATTACGACGTGAAATATGTGGGCAAGGGTAGTGTTAAGGGTCACGCTCTTAATCAGTTCAGCATTGATGAATATAACGGTTATCTTCGTATTGCCACAACAACGGGTAACTGGGGAGATGCGCTTACAAATCAGCTTTACGTTCTCAGTCCCGACCTTACCGTTGCAGGTGAGGTAAGCGGAATTGCTCCCGGTGAAACAATCAAATCCGTTCGGTTTATGGGTGACACGGGCTACGTGGTAACCTTTGAGCAGACTGACCCCTTATTTGTAATTGACCTTTCAAACCCAAAAAAGCCTGAAATCAAGGGTGAGCTTAAAATACCCGGGTTTTCAGCTTATCTTCACCCCGTAGGCGACGGACTTTTGCTCGGTGTTGGTGTTGACGGTGATGAAAACGGACAGAACGGCGGCTTGAAGGTATCTCTTTTTGATGTTTCTGACCCCCAAAATCCGAAAGAATGCGATAAAATAACAATGGGGGGTTCAGACAGTCCTTATGTAAACGTAAATATAAATTCCGAGGCTTATAATTCGCACAAGGCTTTGTGCTGGGATGAAAAGAACGGTACAATGTATATCCCTTATCACAAATCAATTGTGGTAATATCAAACGATGCTCACAATTACACCGGCTCAACGGGTATCCTTCAGGTAACTGTTGATAAAAATGCCAAAAAGCTTATGCCCGGTAAAGATTACGTGAGCGGTATCGGAACGTCACGGGACGATTACGTAGAAATTGTAAGAGTAACCTATATGAACAACGTATTGTTCGGATTTTCACATAGCGGTGATATTGTATCATTTGATAAAACTACACAAAAACAGCTTTATAAGGTTGAATTAAGCTGATATTATAAAAACACTCGGTACTGCATTTTTTGAAGTGCGGTACCGATTTTGCTTTGTCCGTATATCAAATATTCACGTTGCAGAATAAAGAAAATAACATCCGAGCTTACAAAATCTTAATTTGATTTATTGAGTATCCTGTGCTATCATTATTTTGGTGATGATAATGGCAATGAGAATTCTTGTAACCGAAGATGATATTTTTCTTCGTGACGGGCTTTGCGAAATGCTCAAAAAAGAGGGTTATGATGTTGTTACTGCGGGAACGATAGAGGATGCAAAGGTATATTTTTCAAAAGAAAGCTTTGATCTTATAATACTTGATGTTATGCTTCCCGATGGTAACGGCTTTGATATGTGCACCTTCATTCGGGAGAAAAATGAAAATGTACCTATTCTTTTCCTGACAGCTTGTGATGATGAAATTCAGGTTGTTCGCGGTCTTGATGCAGGTGCAGACGATTACGTTACAAAACCATTTAAGCTGCTTGAGCTTTTATCTAGAATCCGCGCTCTTTTAAGAAGAAATAAATCAACAGTTTACAGTTGTGATAATATAGTTATTGATATTAACACAATGACTGTTAAAAAGGACGGCGAAAATATTTTTGTTACCCCAACGGAATTTCAGATTCTTTCTGCACTCGTAAGAAACAGCGGTGTTATTGTTACAAGAGCAATTTTGTTAGAGAATATATGGGATGATGGTGGCTCGTTTATTGATGATAACACTCTTTCCGTTCACATCAGCCGACTTCGTGAAAAAATCGGTCCTGAGCATATCGTTACCGTCAGGGGCATTGGTTACAGATGGGAGGGCGGCAAATGAGTCCCTTGGAAATCTGTTTGATTATTTCTGTTTGCTTATTGTTTTTATTCGTATTGATTTTGAGTATCTTGCTCATAAACAATAAAATAAAAGTGAAAAAGCTTACTGAAAGCATCAATAATTATCTTGAAAAAGGCGAACTGACAAAATTCAGCACAAAAGATGATAGCTTTTCACCTCTTCAGAATGCTGTTTGCGATTTGGAAAATGCTATCGAGGTTCAAAAACGCAACACAGAGCTTGAAACAAAAAAGAACTCCGATTTTATTGCCGATATTTCTCATCAGCTCAAAACCCCTATTGCAGGTCTCAGGCTTTATATCGAAATGGATAATGCTCAAAAGCCTACGGAGCATACAGAAAAAGAGCTTCAGCTTGTGGAAAAAACCGAAGAGCTTGTTGCAAAACTTTTGCATCTTGAAAAAATAAAGAGCGATGCGTACACAATGAACTTTCAGTTATACAGCGTCGAAGAAATTGTAAACAGCATTATGCTCGATATGAAGCATATTTTCCCTGAAAAGCAGTTCACCGTTATAGGCAAAAGCAAAATGCGATGTGACAAAGAATGGCTTACGGAAGCCTGGGGAAATGTTATAAAAAATGCTTGTGAGCATACCGATGAAAAAGGTGAAATAAAAATAACTATTGAAGAAAATGAACGCTCCACAATTGTTACGGTTTCCGACAACGGCGGCGGTGTTGATAAGGATGATATCGGTAAGCTCTTTAAGCGATTCCACAGAACAAAAAACGCAAAGCCTCAGAGCGCAGGAATCGGTCTTGCAATCACAAAAGCAATTGTTGAAAAGCACCACGGAACAATTAGTGCCGTAAATACCGCAACAGGGCTCGATATTATAATGTGTTTCCCGCATATTGATGGGTATCAGGCTATTTGATTTTTATCTTACAATAAAAAATCCCCCTTTGGGTTGACAAAGAGAGAAAACAAACATATAATATAAGTGAAATAAGGCAAACCGATAGACGGTTAGTCTTCAAAATTAGTTATAGAAATAACCGCTTAGTTTTGCAGACAGGGCGGTTATTTCTTTTTTGTTAAATTAACAACCAGTGCAATAATTGAAACGATAAGAGAGCAAAATAAAAACAACTCACTATATGTAATCATAAGCACCGCCCTCCTCTCAGGAGGGAAAAGTGCCCTCCGTATAAAGAGGACTAACCGCCTACCGTTTAAGGTCTGCCTTATTCCGCAATTATTCTATCATAGGTTATTTGAAAATTCAATATAGTAACATTTAAAACTGTCCGAAAGGGCAGTTTTTCTTTTATCTTACGAAATCTTAAGATAAAAGTCACTTAAAATTAAGATTGATGTTTTACAATGTAATCAACATAGAGGATTAACATTCTCAAGAATCAAGTTCAAAGGAGCGTTTTCTATGAATATTATCGAATGTAAAAATCTTACAAAGGAATATTTAAGTGGTGAAAATACAGTTGTGGCACTTAACGATGTGTCATTGGAATTTGAAAAAGGAGAGTTCTGTGCAATAACAGGTCCTTCAGGTTCAGGTAAGTCAACCTTCCTGCACGTTTTAAGCAGTCTTGAAAATGCAACCTCAGGTGAGGTTATTTATAACAACGAAAGCCTTAAAAACTATAATGATAATCAGCTTTCTATTCTCAGAAGAAGGCGTTTCGGTTTTGTTTTCCAGGCATATAACCTTGTGGAAGAGTTAACAGGCTATGAAAACATTTTACTTCCCATTATGCTGGATAAAAAGAAACCCGATGAAGAGTATTTGAAGAAAATTATTGATATTCTCGGCATTGAAGACAGACTTTCTCATCTTCCGTCCGCTCTTTCAGGCGGTCAGCAGCAGAGAATTGCCATTGCAAGAGCACTTGCCAATAAGCCTTCAATCCTTTTTGCCGATGAACCTACAGGTAACCTTGACGGTAAAAGCGGTAGAGAAGTGCTTTCACTTCTTAAATATGTAAGTAAGGAATTAGGCGTAACACTTATTCTTGTTACTCACGATTTGCACGTTGCCGAGCAGGCAGACAGAGTTATCAGAATCGAAGATGGTGCTGTTGTTGAAGACAGTAAATTTAATCAATAAAAGTAAGCAATATTATGAATAAGAAAAAGCTGACATATAACTCTCTTGCATTAAGTAGTTTAAAAAATCGCAAAAAGAGCTATACTCTTATGATTATAGGCATTGTTTTAGCAATGATGTTTTCTTCCGGTGTGCCATTTTTCATTTCTTGCATGAACTCATCACGGGATGAAATTCAATACAGAAAGCAAGGTAAACAAGAAACCATTGTTATAGATGCACAAAATTATGATTTTGATATTCCCATAGAACAAGGTGCTATTGATGGTGATATAGGTTTTGCTCATGTTCTCTCTTATGCCTGGAATGAAAGAGAAGATTTTTCTGATGGCACAATGATTGGCTGGCTTGATGACAGAGCAACAGAACTATATTATCCAATTGTTTCAGAAGGCAGAATGCCGAAAAAACAAAATGAAATAGCAATTGAAAAAAGTGCTCTTCAAAGAATGAGATTGGACACAAAGCTTGGTGAAAAAGTAACCTTAAAAGCTTTAATTTGTGATAGTGATGAGTTTTTAGAAGAGGAAACAGATGTTGCTTACACTCTTGTCGGAATTCTTTCAGACAAAAAATCCAATATAGAACATTTTTATGATGAAGCAATAACTAAAGCTAATAAAATACCTGCAGCATTTGTCACCAAAGACACGCAAATTGAAATTGGTGGCAAAGAAGCTTTAGTTGCATTTTTTAATGAAAACCGAAAAGAAGATGGTTATCTTTATACGGATGTTCCTTATACTAATATAATTGATACAAGCTTTGTTTATTATTTTAGCTCTACTGATAGCTATGCAACAATTTCAAATAATGTAGGTACAGTTACATTCCTTTCAGTTTTGCTGGCATTTATGTCGTGCTTTGGAATTGTTAATGCATTCAACTCAAACTTAAAAGAACGAAAAAAACAAATAGGTATGTTAAAAGCAGTTGGTGCCACAAGAAAACAACTGATAACTATTTTTGGTCGTGAGGCTTTTATTATTTGTCTTTTAACGGCACCTTTAAGTGTTGCTCTTTCTTATGGTGCGGTTAGGGCTTATGCTAATATAATGGGTGATAGTTTTATCTTCGAACCTGATTTTCTTGTTCTTATTGCAGGTGTTTTTCTGGGCATCATTTGTGTTATGCTTTCATCACTTATTCCTCTTTTCAATATTTCAAGGCTTTCTCCAATGCAAGCTATACGAAATATTGAGATGATGCGAAAAATAAGAAACAAAAAAATAAAAACTCAAACTTCTTTTAGTGTTGAAAGACATCTTGCAAAAAGAAAACTTCTTTTTTCTAAAGGTAAAAATATCGCTATAAGTGTAATAATTGCCTGTTGCGTTATAATTTCATGCTTGTCTTTGTCTTTTCTGAATTCGGTGTTGGAAAATACGGCTACTTATTATGACATAGATTATGAAATTAACGATTATGGTGGAGTAGGTTCAAGCAACTCATTTATAAACGATTTGAGTTATCAGAACACAGAATCACCTTTGACGGAAAATAAAAAACAAGAAGTTCTTGAAATACCTCAGGTTAAAGATATTTACGGAGAAAAACAAGTAAAGCTTAATATAGTCTTTAAAGGTGAAGTTCCTGAATATTTGCAAATCAATGAATATGCAAGTTTCACCACAACAAGTTCTCGCTTTTTAACTGCAGAATTTAGTGATGCATTGTCTACAAGTGGGCAAGGCAACAGTTATTCTGATTATTCAAAAAAGATAAATGATAATTTGAAAGCATATATGCAAGCAGCTCCGAACCCTGACTATATTCACACCAAAAAAGTGGCAGATTTTGAAAACGAAGAACTATTCAATGTTGAAGTTACAGCGCAAAGTTCTGAGTTGTTTGTTTTTGATGAAATTACCAAAGATAATATAATAGCAGGTGAAATAAATATTGATAAACTAAATTCAGGTGAAGAAATATTAATTTATGCACCTGAAAAAATCGGTTTTTCGTGCGAAGCAAATCCCGGTGGCGGAATCTCCTACGGACTTTATAATTTAGCTCCTGAAGCTGAAGTTGACAATACTTCTGACATGGTTTTTAGAGATAATATAAAAGCTGAGGCGGACAGTCCTTTTAAAGTCGGTGACACATTAACTTTAACACTTCTTTGTGATGATGGTAATGGCAATATCACAAGAGAAGACAAAGAAGTAAAAATTGGTGCTATTTTAGGCAAAAACAGTTCATCCGGAGTTTTTCGTATTTTTACTACACTTGAAGGGCTTGATACATTTAAAACGAATTTTAACTATTCTATTTTTGATATTGAGTTGAAAGCAGATTGCTCTGCAGAACTTGATGAAATTATGCAAGCTGAGCTATCATCAATATTTCCCGGTAAAGACATTACCTCTGTTTTTGAATTTTTTGAATCAGAAAAGCAGGAAAGAAAAATGATGATTATTTCTATTGCCTCACTTGTTTTTGTATTCCTTTGTGTTTCAATCTCACTTATAAATAACTCAATCAGCGCACAAATCCGTGACGGTAAAAGAACTTTAGGAACTCTTCGTGCGGTTGGTGCTTCTGAAAAAGAACTTGTTTCATCTTATATTATCCAAATTGCAAACATTATGTTGTTAGGATTTGGTGCCGGAAGCATAATCTACCTATGCTCGTATAGGTTTATAGGACTGATAGCTTTTGGTGATTATGTCCCTATAGCCATCTGGCCGGTACTATTGATATTTATCATATTGAGCATAGCTTGTTATATTAATCTTAAGCTAAAGATTAAAACGATTACCAATAACAGTATTGTTGAGAATATAAGAGAATTATAAATCAGCAAATAGCAGGTAGCGGATAGCTGACAGCTGACAGCTAATTGCTAACCGCTATCCGCTAATTAGTAGGTGAAACTATGAAAAAGAAAAAATTAACATTTAACGCTCTTGCTTTGGGAAACCTGAAGCACAGGAAGAAAAGATATGCCTTAATGATTTTAGGTATCGTTCTTTCAATGGTGTTTTCTTCGAGTATTATATATTTTGTTTTCAGTGCATATACAACCTCACAGGCGCAAAACAAAGCCGACAGAGGCTTGTATGATATGATGTGTGCCGATTATGACGAAGATGTTTTTGATGATGCGAAATCCTATATGTTTGAAACAATCGGAACGGGTTCTGTTATAGGCTTTGCTTTTACTGACCCGGAGGATAAGCTGAGCGGTACTTCTGTGGTGAAGCTTGACAAGGTATCAAAGGAGCTTGTTAACCCAATTTTTTTGAGCGGTACATACCCTCAGAAAAAGGGTGAGATTGCCATTGAACAAACCACACTTCTTCAATTAGGTATAGCTGCAAAGCCGGGTGATAAAATAACCCTTAAATTCCAAGTTCAGAATGATGATGAGCTAATGCCTGAGGTCAAAGCGAAAACCTATGTTTTATCGGGTATACTCAGAGACAAAAGAGCTAATATTGCAACGAGCTTTGACGATAAACAAAATATACCCTCTGCATTCGTGAGTGAATATGAGTATGTGGATTTAGGCGGTAAAGAAAATAAAATTTGCTACACAGAGCTGACTGATAAAGGTTATAACGATATATGGGGTATGTTCAGTGATATACCTACTCTTTCGTCCTCTTGCGTTTTTACATTTAATGAAGAGTTTGCATTGAATGTTGATGAATCATTATCCCTTGTTTATATCCTGATAATTGCGGCAGTTCTTTTGGTTGCCTCGTCAATGGGCATTATAAATGCATTTACAACAAATCTTAAGGAACGCAAAAAGCAAATCGGATTATACAGGGCTGTGGGCGCCACCAAAAAACAAATATTTACTTTGTTTATACGTGAAGCGGTGCTTCTCGGCGCTGTTTGTACACCTGTAAGTCTATTGGTATCATATTTTGGTGTAAAAGTAATTGTAAACAATATTTTTAACGAAGCCTTTTTTGAACCTAATATATGGGTGCTTCTTCTTTGCGGTGCCTTTAGCCTTCTGTGTGTCGTTTTAGCATCAATGATACCTCTTTTTGCTGCATCAAGGGTTACACCTATGCAGGCAATAAGAAATATTGAAACTGCAAGAAAGCTGAAAAATAAAAAAATCCGTACACAAAAAGAATTTACCGTACACAAACTTCTTGCCAAAAGAGATTTGACAATATCCAAAAGAAAGCAGATATTTGTCAGCATTTTCCTCGTAATTACAATCATCAGTTCTTCTTATGTGATGTCATTTTTTACACACTCAATGAAAAATATTTACAAAGTAGATTACGATTATTGCCTGAGTCTTTCAAGCTGGTCGGGGGGATATGCGGTTAACTATCCCGAGGGAAATAACGGCTTTACCGAAAACCATAAGCAGACGGTTTTACTTAATGAAAATATACGCTCTGCTTACGGATATAAGAATGCAAAGATAAATGTTCTTGTAGACAACTTTGATTCTCTATCAAATTATAAATTCCTTGCAGGGTTAGAGTATACTAATGTTCCTGAAACAGAGGATTTGCAAAATGTTAATGAAAGCAATTACAGAAGCTTTATAAAATACAGTATGCCGCCTGAATATACCGATATTAAAAATGCCGCAGGTTATAATGGTGAGTTTCTTGATACCGAAATAATTGCTCTTGATGAGGAGTTTATAGAAGAACTGAGCAGTAGTGTTTATGACGGCAAAATTGACATCAGCAAACTTAACAGCGGTGAGCAGGTTATTGTTTATGCACCGAAGGAATTTTATCTTGTCAAAAGAATGAATGAGTACGGTTCATCTTTTAATACCTATGATGATATGGAGCGTATTCAGTATGCTATTGACACCGGCGATAATATTGAAATAATCGCAACTGAAAAATCCGATTACAAAGCGGGACAAAAGCTCAATTTAAGCCTGTTGTACGCCGAGACCAATAACTCAAACTTCGATATAAACGGTGAACCGATTGTTTCAAAGGATGATGTTGATGTAACCAACAAGCAGGTTGAAATCGGTGCGGTTGTGGACTATGAGAGCGATGCTATAATACCACGATATAGTGATTGGGCTATTATAACAACCGTACAGGGAATGGCGCATTTCTTCCCTCGTGCCAAGTACCGAGAAATTTTCTTTGACCTTAAGGATGAATGTACCAAGGAAATAGACGAAGAAGTAAATGCAATTCTTAAATCTGTTGCGAATAGCGTTGATAACGGACACTATCAATCCAATTACGAAATTCAGATACAGCAGAAAAAGGATTTGAGAAGTGTTATGCTTCTTGTGTGCTCGATGATTATATTGTTTTATACAATCAGCGGAAGTGTTATAATCAATACGCTTTCCTCAAATATCAAAGAGGACAAAAAGAAAATAGGTACACTCAGAGCTGTAGGAGCCAATAAGAAGGAAATTACGCTTTCATATATTCTTCAATTGTTCTCTATGTTTAAATGGGGCTTCGGTATAGGCTTTGGTCTGTTTGGAATCAGTTACCTTATCCTTTCATTGATACCGGAACTTAAACCTTTTATGGAGAATATGGTATTTAATCCTTGGATAACACTTGCCTTCGGCATAATACTCTTTGCTGTGTGCTCTTTGAGTGTGAACGCAAAAATCCGTAAGGAAATGAAAAACAGTATTGTTGAAAATATAAGAGAGTTATAAATATATCATCCCTGTTTCAGCACTGCTAAAATAGGGAGGGGGACCGCCTTTTGTCAAGATGTTTTACACTTTATCTTCAAGCGTGCCTGAAACTTAAAATTACAATACAGTTAGTCGGAGCGGTAGTGGGTAGTTCTCTATCTGTTTGCCATCAGTCAGTTAGAACAATAGATTACTGCAGGGGCTGTGGCTTGCCCAGCCCGTGTGATTAGTGGTTGCTTTTGCGGGTCAGGCAAGCCTGACCCCTACGGTAGTTGGTTGTTCTTACGTTTTTTCAGTTGCGTAGGACGATCAACCACCGTAGGGGTCGGATCTATCCGACCCGCGAGTAAGGAAAGTCAATCTCTCTACTCAACAAAGCAAAAAGATGAAGTTATCCGCACGCGGTACGCACAGGTGCGTACCTTACGATAGTGAGTTTATAGAAGGATGTGATTTTATGAAAAAATTATTAATTTTATTATTAAGTTTTATGCTCTGCACAGTGCCTTGCTTGGCGGTAGAGGGCAGCCCTCCTGACACAACACGGAACACGGTAGGGATCTTATCCAAAACTGTGGAAGTTGCAGTTGAAAAAGCTGATACGGCTACTACACAAAAGAATGAACCGCAAGAAGAAACTGCGAAAACCGAAGCACCTCCCGAGGATAACTCTCAACCTCGCCTTATGGTGACGGGTTATGTTGTTGAGAATGATTATCTGACACCCGAAAAAGAAGGAAAGATAACTGTAACGCTTCAGAATATGCACCCATCAAAAGCAGTTGAAAACATCAAGCTCTCCATCAACGATGAAAGCGATGAAATCCGCCCTGACGGTATGGGAACAAAATATGTTTCATCAATCGGTGCAGGAAAGATTTATAGTTGGGAAATCGGAGTTTCTGTAATTCATTCCGCAACCGTTGGTGAGCATAAGCTGAACGTAACATGTGAATATGAAGATGACTACGGTTCGGGATATTCAGCAAATGATGTGTTAAGAGTTCAGGTTCGCCAGCCTGCAAAGCTGGATTTCGACGGTGCAAAGCTTCCTGTTAAGGTTGTTCAGGAAGATACGGTTACGCTTAACATTAATCTTATGAACACAGGTAAATCCACTCTTTACAACTGCAAGGTGGAATACAGCATTGAAGGACTTGAATCAGGCGGCAGCAGCTTTGCAGGAGAAATCCCTGCCGGTGAAAGTAAAACAGCAACAGCAAATCTTCGTGTTGACAGCGAAAAAACAGGTAATGTAAAGGGTATAATTAAAATCACTTACGAAGACGCATTCGGTAAGATATATGAGAAAGAGCAAGAGGTAAAAACTCTTATTGAAAAAAAGGTTATCAAGGCTGAAAAAAAGGAAGAGGAAGAAAAGAAAAATCCTCTTTGGTGGCTTTTCCTTCTCGGAGGTCTTTTGGTCGGAGGAGGTCTCGGCTTCGGTATTCCCTTTGCAATATATTCTAAAAAGCAAAGGGAAGAAGATGAAAAACGATTGTAATCTAATGACAGCTTACTGCTAAAACCGAATATGACGAGTCAGTGAAAGAGCACGGAAGCTTAATCCCTGCTTGCAGGCTGTCGAAAAACCGTGTTTCTCAAATCAGGAGAGACACGGTTTGTGATTTTATAGAATTGAATTATTAAATTGTGTGTGATATACTGACTTTATTGATAATAGGGGGTAATGGTATGTCAAACACTTTAAGTAAAAAGGATAATGCTTTGCAGGCAATTAAATTTGCTTTGTTTTCTGCTTCTGCAGGTGTTATTCAGGTTGTGAGCTTTACTTTACTCAATGAACTTTTGCCTGACGTTCAGGGTACAAATGCTTTAACGAAATGGTTCTTTGAATCAGAATACGGCGGTTGCTACCTTGTAGCGTTAATTCTTTCGGTTCTGTGGAATTTCACGGTGAACAGAAAATTCACCTTCAAGTCAGCGGCTAATATTCCTGTTGCAATGCTTAAGGTTTTCGGCTTTTACTGTGTGTTCACTCCCGTTTCCGTAATTTTGGGCGAAATTGCCGCACAGAAATTAACCTGGAGCTTTGCGGAATATCTGATACTCGGTGTTACAATGGCAACAAATATGGTAACGGAATTTTTATTCTGCCGTTTTGTTGTGTATAAAGACAGTATGAATACAAACGAATCTGCTAAAAAGAAAGAAAAGGAATTTACAAATGTCTCAGAATAAAGCTGTGAAAAGCACAAGAATCTGTCCCGTTTCACGTAAGTGCGGCGGCTGTCAGCTTATGAATATGACCTATGAAGAACAGCTGCGCTTTAAACAGGCAAAGGTTGCAAAGCTTTTGTCGGGTTTTCATAAGGTTGCGCCCATAATCGGTATGGAAAAGCCCTTTCACTACCGCAATAAGGTTCAGGCTGCCTTCGGCAGAACCCGTGGCGGTGAAGTAATATCGGGCGTGTATCAGTCAAGCACTCATAATATTGTTAAAACCGATTCCTGTCTTATTGAAGATGAAAAAGCAGATGAAATTATTTTGACAATAAGAAAGCTTGTTAAAAGCTTTAAGCTTACCGTTTATGATGAGAAAAATTCGAGGGGCTTTCTCCGTCATGTGCTTGTGAAACGTGGGTTTACAACAAATGAAATTATGGTTGTGCTTGTTACGGGTACATCTGTTTTTCCTTCTAAAAATACTTTTGTAAAAGAGCTTTTAAAGCTTCACCCCGATATTACAACAATTGTTCAGAATATAAATAATAGATTTACAAGTATGGTTCTTGGTGATAAAGAAACTGTTCTTTACGGTAAGGGATATATTGAAGATATCCTTTGTGGTTGCCGTTTCAGAATATCTCCCAAATCCTTTTATCAGATTAATCCCGTTCAGACCGAGGTGCTTTACGGAAAAGCTGTTGAGTTTGCGGGGCTTACAGGTAAAGAAAGGGTTATTGATGCCTATTGCGGAATTGGTACCATAGGTATTGTTGCATCCAAAAGCGCGGGGGAGGTAATCGGTGTTGAGGTTAATCCCGATGCGGTAAGAGACGCAAGGGTCAACGCAAAAATAAATGATATCGAAAACATCAGCTTTTACTGCGCAGATGCAGGTGAGTTTATGGTTTCAATGAAAGAACAGGGTGAAAAATGCGATGTTCTTTTTATGGATCCCCCGAGAGCAGGCAGTGATAAAAAATTTCTTTCCTGCGCCCTTTCACTTGCACCGGAAAAAATAGTGTATATTTCCTGTAACCCCGAAACACAGCAAAGAGATTTGTATTTCCTGACAAAGAACGGTTATAGGGTGAAGAAGATTCAGCCGGTGGATATGTTTCCGTATACAGGGCATGTTGAAACTGTAGCAATGCTCAAGAAATGATTTGCCTTTGGCATGAATTGAGTTTTTGCCTCATTAATTGCGGATGAATCCGCATGATTTGCGTTGAACGCATGAAAAGGATTTAAAAAATTTTCCATATTTACACAAAAACCCTTGACTACAAAAAAATAAGGTAATAAAATACTATATTATTTTTAATATTCACGCAGTTTTCTGCAAATGGAGTGATATAAATGATTAAAATCGGTCTTCACGGCTACGGTAACATTGCAAGAGGTGTTGAATGTGCCGTGAAACAAAATGATGATATGGTGGTTTCTTGTGTGTTCACAAGACGTGACCCCGGGGCTGTTAAAACAATTTCGGGTGCACCTGTTTATAGAACAGACGATATTTTAAACCACAAAGACGATGTTGATGTGCTTATTATGTGCGGCGGCAGTGCAACGGATTTACCTGAGCAAACCCCTGCAATGGCAAAGTATTTCAACGTTGTTGACAGCTTTGATACCCATAAGAAAATTCCCGAGCATTTTGCTAACGTTGATGCGGCTGCAAAGGAAAGCGGAAAAATCGGTATAATCTCTGTTGGCTGGGATCCCGGTATGTTCTCGCTCAACAGACTTTACGGCAGCTGTATTCTTAAAGACGGTGCTGATTACACATTTTGGGGCAAAGGCGTAAGTCAGGGCCATTCCGATGCTATCAGACGCGTTGATGGTGTTATTGATGCAAGACAGTACACAATCCCTGTTGAAGAAGCGCTTGATGCTGTAAGAAGCGGATCACAGCCCGAGCTTACAACAAGGGAGAAGCACACGAGAGAGTGCTTTGTTGTTGCCGAGGAAGGCGCAGACCTTAAAAGAATTGAAAATGATATTGTTACAATGAAAAACTATTTCGATGAATACGATACAACAGTGCATTTTATTTCACAGGAAGAGCTTGACCGCGACCATAAAGGTATTCCTCACGGCGGTTTTGTTATAAGAACAGGAAAAACAGGTCAGAATCTTGAACATAACAACGTTATTGAATACAGCTTAAAGCTCGACTCAAACCCTGAGTTTACATCCTGCGTTATTGTTGCTTACGCAAGAGCCGCATACCGCCTTAACAAAGAGGGTCTCAGCGGCTGCAAAACAGTGTTTGATATTGCCCCTGCATATCTTTCTGATAAAAGCGGTGAAGAGCTGAGAAAAGCAATGCTTTGATAAAGTGGCAAGTTGCAAGTTTTAAATGGCAAATTTCGGAATGCGTTGCAACTATAATCAACGCGTAGCGTTCCGATAATTACGCATTAAGCATTACGAATTACGCATTGAAATCTTTGATTTATTGATTAGGCAAACTTAGTTTGAATAAAGGTGATTCATATGTCAGAACTATATAATTCAATATGTATATCTTCAGTTAAAAATACTGCATTAAAGCTTTTTGGTATCGGTGAAAAACCCGATTGCGAAAAGGTTAATCCGATTGTGGATGCCCTTGCAGATGAAAAGCTTAACGGTAAAAAATGTGACAGAGTTATTTTCTATAATCCTGATGCAGTTGCTTTGTGGCTTTATCAGAAATATACAGATAAATTCACAGGTGCAATGCTCAAATCGGATGTATCTGTGCCCATGCTTTCGGTAATGCCCAGTGTTACTCCTGTTTGCTTTGCTTCAATGTATACAGGGGTTATGCCCGATATTCACGGAATAAAACGATATGAAAAGCCTGTGCTTAAAACAGAAACAATTTTTGATTGCTTTATTAAAGCGGGTAAAAAATGCGCTATCGTTTCAACCTCAAGGGACAGCATTTCGATGATTTTTCTTGAAAGAGAAATGGATTATTTCATTTATGACACCCCTGAAGAGGTTAACGAGAAGGCAATGTGCCTTATTGATGAGGATAATTATGATTTGATTGTTATTTACAACGGTAATTACGACGGCACAATGCATAAAACGGGACCCGAAGCACCTAAAGCAATGGAAGCATTACACATGAACCTTGATTTTTATTGCAAAATGGTTGATACAGTAAAAGAAAAGTGGAAAAATCATAATGTTTTTTACGGCTTTATGCCCGACCACGGTTGCCACGAAATTGACGGTGACTGCGGCGGACACGGGCTTGATATGGAAGAGGATATGAATGTTATCCACTTCTATGGAATAAAGACAGCGGAATAAAAAACAGCGGATTCGAAAGAGTCCGCTGTTTTTAATGCAAAATTAAAAATTCAAAATGCAAAATTTCGGAACTGCGTTGCAATTATAAATGGAGGCTTCGCACAAATTTAACTTTATTGTATAATCAACGCGCAGATAATTACGCATTAAGCATTACGAATTACGCATTGATATCTCCCGTTGCCGGATTATCTATGAGTTCACCGTCTTCGGTAAACCTTGATCCGTGACAAGGGCAATCCCAGGTGTGTTCTTCTTTATTGTATTTCAAAGCGCATCCGAGATGCGGACATCTGGGTGCTGTGGGGGTAATGATACCGACAACGGAATGAAAAATATTTGAAAAAAGCTTAGGATGTATAATTGAGCGTGTGGGTGAGAATACATCTGCGTAAGGGTTTTTAATGCCCGTTACCATATCGCTTAATATTCCTGCGGCAACCATTGAAGATGTCATTCCCCATTTATTAAAGCCTGTGGCAACATAAATATCTTGTGAATTTTTTGAATATTCTCCGATGTAGGGAATGGCATCAAGGCTTATGCAGTCCTGTGTAGCAAAACGGTAATCAATTTGTGCATTGGGAAATTTATCTTTACAAAGCTTTTCAGCAACTTTATATCCGCCGCCATTTTGCCCCGTTCTGTGGTCCCCCGAACCAATAAGAAGATAGTCATTATAATTTCTGAATGAAAAACCGCCATCCTTGTCTTCAAGATACATTCCGTTTACATTGAGAGCGTTTTTGACTGCAACAACATAAGAACGGTGTTGATATAATTTTAAAGGATATGCTCCGTGCTTGTTGATTATGGGGAAGTGTGTTGCAACAATTATTTTTTCAGCCGTTACGCTACCATTCGAGCAGCGAACCTTTTTAGGGAGAAATTCAAGAACCTTTGAGTTTTCATATATTTTAAGCCCTTTTGCAACAGAAAACATAAATTTAAGAGGATGGAACTGGGCTTGTCGGTTAATTTTTACTGCACCAATACATTCAACGGGTAACGGAGTTTTTTCAACAAACTGTGCATTAACACCGAGCTTTTCGTAAGCCTTTATCTCTTTTTCTATTTTTGCTCTGTCGGTTTGAGAATAAATGTAAGCATCCTTTTCTTCAAAGTCACAAGGATATTTTTCTGACATTTTGCGGAATCTTTCAACAGCGTCTTTGTTTGCCGTAAGATATTGCTGCGCTTTCTCTATACCCACATTTCTGATAAGCTTATCGTAAATAAGGCTGTGTTGAAATGTTATTTTTGCTGTTGTATTTTTTGTTGTTCCGGATCCGATGCTTTTGGCTTCAAGTAAAACACAGCCAACACCTCTGTCTGTAAGCTCTTTAAGACATAAAACTCCTGCAAGACCGCCACCCACAATCACAACATCTGTTTTTATATCTCCCTGAAGTGCGGGAAAGCCCTCACTTTTAGCAGTAGAACTCCACAATGAATTCAAAAAATCACCTCTGAAATCATTGTGTGCAGAAATGAGATAAATATAATTATAATGATTGATGTGTGGTTACAAATGTTTTCTTTTTGGTTATACATATAGCTACGGTAAGCGAAGCTCTACCTCTCTGCGTAAGGAGAGAGGGGAACCGTCATTCCACAAGTTTTTTGTAAAGATATAATTATCGGCGCGATAAAAAGCGGTTGTTTATATTAATTACGTCGGACGGTGGAGAGTCCTTTGAAACCTGATGAATAAACTGAATTTACAAGGACTTTCCACCACTCCGCTGAACCCCGTTGTAAAATACGATTTTTGACTCGCTTGAAAGTGATTTCTAACATCAACTAAATAACAGGGTGGTCCCCCTTCCTCCTTGCGCAGGAAGGTAGAAATAACAACGATTTGCTCGTTCTTAAGAATATATATGTGCATTTCTGTAATTGTTTTGCTTTTTTGTGAGGTTTTTGTTGTGTTTGTACAAGTGATATGTATAATATGGTGTTATAAAAAGCGAAATTGCACAAATATCAATATTTTTCAAAAAAACTCTTTACTTTAGCGCGCTAAAGTGCTAAAATACCACCACAAAATAAAAAAGCGGTGTTTCCGCTATGGAGGAATCTTTTATGAAAAAGAAAATTTTAGCAATTGTTATGAGCATCGTGCTCGTTTGCGGTATTGTTTGCGCATTTGCCGCTTGCGGTGAAAAAGAACCTGAAAAGAAGACAGTTGTTGTTGGTTACACAATTTATGAGCCCATGAACTACCTTGATGAAAGTGGTAAACTCATTGGCTATGACACAGAGCTTGCAGAAAAGGTTTTCGGCAACCTTGGTTATGAAGTAATCTTCAAAGAAATTGAATGGAGCAGCAAATACACAGACCTTGATTCAGGTACAATTGACTGCGTATGGAACGGCTTTACAGCTAACACAGCAGATGATGATGGTGTTCTCCGTTCAGATAAGGTTGATTTCTCATACAACTACATGGAAAACCTTCAGGTTGTTGTAGCAAAGAAAGATACAGTTAAAACTGCTGCTGACCTTAAAGGTAAGCTTGGTGTTGCAGAAAGCGGTTCAGCCGGTGAAGCATACGCAAAGGGCTTTGAAGGTACTACATATAAGGGATTCTTAAAGCAGACAGATTGCTTACTTGAGGTTAGGGGCGATACAGCAGATTTTGCAGTTGTTGACGCTCAGCTTGCAAAGAGCTACGTTGGTAAGGGTGACTATGCAAATCTTGTTATCGTAGACGGTCTTTCAAGTGATGTTGAATATTACGCAATCGGCTTCAAGAAGGGTAGTGAGCTTGTAGCAGACGTTAATGCAGAGCTTGAAAAATTAGGTGCAGATGGCACAATTGATGCTCTTGCTAAAAAATATGGTGTTGAAAACACTGCAATCAAAGATTTTGCTGATCAGAAATAAGAACAGCCGTTTGGAGTTAAAGTAAAATATGTCTTTTTTAGAAGTTACAGAATTTTTGCTTGAAGGCTTTAAAATATCTTTGTTGATCTTTGGGGTGACTCTAGTTTTAGGGGCACCCCTTGGGTTGCCTATAGCCTTCGGTTCTATGAGCAAATTTAAACCCATAAAATCTATTTTTAAAGTTTTTGTCTGGATTGTTCGAGGCATTCCTCTGATGCTTCAGATTTTTATTATTTACTATGTACCGGGTCTGCTTTTTAATTTCCAGCTTTTCGGTGAAGTGGATCGTTACTTTATTGTTGAGTACGGTATTATGGATGCAGGTAGAATTCTTGCTGTGTTAATAGCGTTTACAATAAACTATGCCTGCTATTTTTCAGAGATATACAGAGGCGGTATTGAAAGTATTTCCCGTGGTCAGTACGAGGCAGGCTTTGTTCTCGGTATGACAAAATCACAGGTCTTCAAAAAAATAATTCTCAAGCAGGTTATTCAGAGAATTGTTCCACCTATGTCAAACGAAATAATTACACTTATCAAAGATACTGCTTTGGCTAACTGTATTATGGTTTGTGAAATTATAAAAAATGCAAAAGAACTTGCCGCAACCAAGGCTATGATATGGCCGTTGTTCTATACGGGTGTTTTCTATTTGTTGTTTGTTGGTATTCTTACTATCGTGTTAAACAAAACCGAAAAGAAACTGAGTTATTTCAGGAGTTAAGATATGTCTGTTTTAGAAGTTAGAGATGTTAAAAAGAGCTTTGGTAAAACCGAGGTTTTAAAAGGCGTTACCTTCAGCCTTGATGAAGGTGAGGTTTTAAGTATTATCGGTTCCTCCGGTAGTGGTAAAACAACAATTCTCCGTTGCATAAATCAGCTTGAAACTGCCGATAGTGGTTATATTGAGGTAGCGGGTGAGGTTTTCTTTGACGGGAAAAACAAAAAAGAAGATAGTCAGACCAAAAGGAAAAAACAGTTGAACGTTGGTCTTGTTTTTCAGGATTTTCACCTTTTTCCACAGTACAACGTTCTTGATAACGTAACTCTTGCACCTAAGCTTCTTGCAGAAGAGCGCGAGGATTTCAAGCACAATAAAAAGCAGATTTTTGCAGAAATTGAGGAAAAGGCAAAGGTTCTTTTGGGTAAGGTTGGTCTTTCGGAAAAGCTGGGTAATTACCCCTGTGAGCTTTCTGGCGGTCAGAAGCAGCGTGTTTCCATTGCCAGAGCCTTGATTATGGAACCAAAGGTTCTTTTCTTTGATGAGCCTACCTCTGCACTTGACCCTGAGCTTACGGGTGAAATTCTCAAGGTTATCAAAAGCCTTGCGGAAGAAAAGGTTACAATGGTTATAGTTACTCACGAAATGTCCTTTGCAAAGGCTGTTTCTTCAAAGGTTATTTTTATGGATAACGGTGTGATTGAAGAAGCCGGCACCCCCGAAGAGGTTTTTGATAATCCGAAATCAGAACGAACCAAGGCTTTTATTTCCAAATTCGAAGATTGATGCTGCAGTCACGGAGTTTAACGACTCTGTGACTGTTTTTATAGGTTAAAATGACCAAATCACATAAAAATTTTTTGTGGATTTATCTATTGCCGTTCAATTGAAAAAATAGCTATCCAATGCTATAATCAACATATACACTTATGATTAAAAGGGAGTGTGCAATATGTTAAAAAAAGCTTTATCAATTATACTCAGTATAACTCTTATGTGCTCCGTCCTTCTCACAACAGTTGGTGCGGCAGTGCAGTTTGAAGAACCTATCAGCGATTATCCCGTTATTATGGTTGCGGGTTACAGCAGCTCTGAACTTGTGAAGGTTGAAGAGGATGGTACAAGAACACGTGTCTGGGGCGTAAATATGGACTCTATTTTAAACAGAGTCATAAATCGTATTTATGACCTGGGTAAAGGTCTTGTGCTTACTGCAAAGGGCGACGCGGAGTACCTCGGTAAGGTTGTCGGCGAGGAGCTTTCTGCCGAGCTTGAGTATATGAAGATTAATGATGACGGCACAAGTAAATATAACATTCAGGTTGAAAACACAAAAATTGAAGAAACAAATGTCGGCTATATTCTTGATAACAATTTGCCCGCTGAATACATCAACGAAGATAAAATCCTGATGGAAATCGTTGAGTATGTCGGTGCAGAAAACGTTTTCTGCTACACAAACGACTGGCGCCGGAGCGTATATGACTGCGCAGTCGGTCTTGACAGCTATATTGAAGAGGTTAAGGAATATACCGGCAAGGATAAGGTGAATATTATTGCCGTTTCTCACGGCGGTCAGGTTTCTGCAACTTACCTTTCGCTTTTCGGCTACAAGCAGAACGTTGATAACGCAGTACTTACAGTTCCTGCAATAGGCGGTGCGGGTATGGCTTACGATGCCCTTACGGGTGACGTTGCCATTGACGAATATATGCTCGTTTACTATATTGAACACGGCTTTGAGGCGGACGGTAAATATGAGTGGCTTGTTCAGGCACAGCAGTTGGGCTTTCTTGACAATGTTGTGAAGGCGGCTGTACCTTACATACATGAGGTTATAGGCAATTGGGGCAGTATATGGGACTTTGTACCCCTTGAATATTATGAGGATACAAAGGCTATGGTTCTTGATCCCGTGGCGAATGCGGCAATTATTGAAAAGAGTGATATGGTTCATTATGAGATAATGGCTCACTTCCACGAAAATCTTCAAAAATGTATTAATGAATACGGAATAAATATAAGTATTATCGCAGGTACGGGTGTTCCTTGTGTTACAGGCTTGAGAGAAAATGCGGATGCTCTTATCAGAACAACCGACTCAACCGGAGCTCTTTGTGCACCCTTGGGTCAGCGCTTTAATGACGGTTACACAGGTGCAAAAACGATGTGTGATGACCCTGCTCATGACCATGTTTCACCCTCTTTTGAGGTGGATGCTTCTACCGCATACCTTCCTGAAAACACTTGGTTTGTTGACGAGCTTTTCCACGGAATGACCTTCCATGATCAATATTCCAGAACACTTGCTCTCAAAAATCTTCTTACAGATGAAATTGTAAATGTTCACTCAGACCCCGACTTCCCCCAGTTCCACGCTTCTACCAATGCAAATAATGCGGTGTTTATTGAATTTGATAACAGTCCCGAGGGTTACGTGAGCTCAGGGGATAAATATATTGTAATAAAAAATCTTTCGTTCAATTATCCCCTGAAGGTTACTTCAATTACCTTTGCGGGCTGTGACCTTGTGGCTCATACTATGGGCTTGATGCCTTTGCAACCCGGTCGGAGCGCAAAAGTTAAGGTGACAGGTGATTTACCCGAGGTAGGCAATGCGCTTGTTCAGGCAAAGGTTAATTACGAAACGAAGGATAACACCACGTCAATGATTGGTGAAAAGGTTTATTCCTTCAAGGTGATGAACGGTGCGCCCGTTACTTATGATGAGCAGATACCCTTTGTTGCTGCCGATTACGTTATAGGCTTTGAGGGTGTGGTTGATTCTGATACAAACAACATCCTTGTTAATACCGGTGTTGCAGGACTTGTAAGCTTTCTGTATGACTGGTTTATGGCACTGATGAATCAGCTCGGTATAGGCAGATTTTTGAAATAAATTCGTAAAACCCTTGACTTGTTGAAATAATAGTGGTATAATTCGTAATCGTCGCGGAATGTCCGCGGCGATTATTTCCTTGCTCTTAAATCGATATCTATAAGAGCCGGAGTCCATAAGGAGGTGCAAACGATGTCAAACAGTTACGAAACAACAATCATCTATTCTTTAGCTAACGGTGAAGAGGCTGCAAAGGCTCTTTCTGCAAAGTTTCAGGAAATGATGGAAAAGAACGGCACTGTCGACAGCGTTGACGAGTGGGGTAAGCGCAGACTTGCATATCTCATCAACGATGAAGAAGACGGCTACTATGTTCTTTACAACCATACTTGCGAAGCTGGTTTCCCCGCTGAACTTGAGCGTGTTCTCGGTATCACAGACGGCGTTCTTCGTTCAATGGTAATTAAAAAATAAGAGGTGTGAAAGATGCTTAATTGTGCAGTTATTATGGGCAGACTTACTGCTGACCCCGAACTTCGTCAGACTCCCTCAGGTGTTGCTGTTACAAGATTTACAGTTGCAGTTGACAGAGGCTATGTAAAAGCAGGCGAAGAAAGAAAAGCTGACTTTATTACTGTTGTTGCATGGAGACAGACCGCTGAGTTCGTTACAAGATATTTCTCAAAGGGTTCCATGATTGCAGTTCAGGGCGCTATTCAGACCGGTTCCTACGAGAAGGATGGTATTAAACGTTCAACTTTTGAAATCGTTGCTGATAATGTAAGCTTTTGCGGTTCAAAGAGCGAGTCTTCAACAGGCGGTGCTCCCAGAGTGAACGATACTGCTGCATCATCTTTCTCAAACGGCAGTATAAATGATTTCGCCGCAGTTGCCGACGATGATGATCTGCCGTTCTGATTATAACAGGAGGTAAATTTATTATGGCATACGATAAAAGCGATCGCCGTCCCAACAAAAAAGGCCGCAAAAAAGTTTGCGCTTTCTGTGTTGAGAAGGTTGAAAAAATTGATTATAAGGATGCTGCAAAGCTTCGTCGTTACACATCAGACAGAGCTAAGATCCTTCCCCGCCGTGTAACAGGTACATGTGCTTATCATCAGAGAGAGCTCACTACCGCTATTAAGAGAGCAAGAATGATTGCCCTCCTTCCCTACACAGCAGACTAATTTTTTGTCCGTAGCGCACATCTTTTTCGCTTTATGCGACCGAACTCGCGTATCTTGATACGCTTCGGGTCACCTAAAGCAAAAAATCTGCACACTACAAACAAAAAATACATTACAGAGACTTGGAAACAGGTCTCTGTTTTTTGTTACCCTCACATATCTTGATACGCTACGGGCTCATAAAATCAGAAATCTGCATACATCTCGAAAAAATCTTACAGTCCTTGAGAGTGTCGAGTTTTCGGCACTCTTTTTTATTTTGATACGCTACGGGTTCACAAATCGAAAATCTAAAGCACACTACAACAAAAAATACGATACAGGAACTTGTGAAAGCAGGTTCCTGTTTTTTATTTGTGATTCGTACTTTCATATGCTTGTGTGGGTAAATATAACAAGGCACCATCCTTAGAGGATGATGCCTTGTTGTGTTGTTATAAGAATTAATAACCAAGCACTACTTCTTTGAATGTATCAATGAAGTCGCTGTTCTGGAAGAAATAAATGTCAAGGAAGGTTACAAGCTTGCGAAGGAAGGTTGAGATATCTCTTGTGTAAGGAACGTCTTCGCTTTCCAAAATAACATTTTCTTCGTGAATAACAATGGGCTGTGAATAACAGATACCGTCTTCACCTGTGATGTAAAAACGGATGTAACAACCAACGTTGTTGAAATCGTCAAGATCAATTGTTGTTGCTTCAAGTCCGCCGCGCTTGAGCACCTGACCGTTTGAAACCCAGGTTATTGTATCGAAATTTTTGCCTTCAATACTGATTGTATCAAGCTCTTCATCAATTTCAATTCTTGTCACAAGGGGAGTATCATTTGAGTATGCGTCCACTTCTTCTTCAATATATTCGGGCATTTCTCTCATACCGTTCAATTCAACGCCGTTTGAGAAATGCGATACTGCGAAGAACGTACCGACTTCCATGCTGTATCTTAAATCATTATTGGAAAGTTCGGGCATATAGTGCATTGTGTATGCATTGTTAAGAGATTGTTCATCGTGTGAATCTGAGAATGTGAAGCCCCAGGGAACAACACCGTAGGGTATTGTTTTCTGAAGAATACTGTCGTAAAGTATTCTGTCACAGCGGGTGTGCGCATCAGTTGCACTGTTAATGCCCATACCAACGGATGAACCTGCGTTGTCAATGAAAAGTCTGGAGAATTTGTCTACGTAATATTCGTCAACGGGCTGACCTACGTAGTTTTCGGAGTCTTTGTCCGTGTATACATATTCACCCACGTGGGAGAGCATTGAAATACCGCCTGCATCCTTAACACCCTTAGAGGGAGTTTCGTAATCTCCGTAAACACCGATAAGCCCTTGGCCGTAATCGCTGAAATAACCTGTAAGATGGCAATCGGCAATGGGAGTTGCTGCATTAAGCTCAATTCCTTGGGGAACATCAAGCATACCGTTTTCACGGACAGTACCGTTTGTTGTGGGTGCCGTGCCGTTGAGATATGAATTGTATTCTTCATCTGTAAGAGGAATTATATCAGCAAGCTCCGTGCGGTCGTATTTAACAAGTCTTATAATCGGTACAAGGTCGGGCTCGTTGTTCCAGCCTTTGTTGATTGTGCCGTGGTCTGTAATTGCAACCGCATCATAGCCCAGGTCGTAGCTCTTCTGAACAACCTCTTTTACTGTGAGGAAGCCGTCACTTGCGTTGGTGTGGCAATGAAGCTGAACCTTGTAAGGCTTCCAATTATCCCAGTCAACATTTTCATAACAACTGTCCATAACGTAATTTTTGCCTTCAACAGAGCTTGCGGCAACAGAAATGGTTGGCAAAACAGTCATGATAAATGCTACGGTAGCAGATAATATTTTCAAAACACGTTTCATATAAAAACCTCCTATATAAGTTTACCTTATAAATACTATACAACTTTTGTGATAATAATTAAATTGGCTGATTTAACGAATTTTTTGAAAGTAAATGTGCAATATGCTTATTATTTGGTGTTAAAACGTATATTTTTTTGTTTTAGTAATGGTATTGACTTTTTATCAGAATTTTTATATAATGCAATGTGCAACTGTCTTGTTGCAGATAAATAAAAAACAGGTTTTAAATTTACTACCACTTCTTTAACTACCTCGTAAATACTACCTGAATAAATAGATAGGAGTAACTAAAATGAAAAGAACTTATCAGCCCAAAAAGAGACACAGAAAGATGGAACACGGCTTCCGTAAAAGAATGGCAGACAGAAACGGTCGCAAGGTACTTGCTCGCCGTCGCAAAAAAGGCAGAAAGCAGCTCACATACTAAGTTTTAAGACCAATCGGGTAAATACCCGAAGGAGAATAATGTGTCAGACTTCGCCACACTTAAATGCAATGCCGATTTTCGTCGGTTATATAATAGGGGCAAAACAGTTACTGATCCTGCGTTGGTTATTTATTATTCGAAAAACCGCGCGGGAATTTGCCGTATTGGTATAACTACAAGTAAAAAAATAGGTAATGCTGTTGAACGCAACCGCTCAAGAAGAGTTTTGAAGGAAGCGTTCAGAAGTGTTTGCGGTGAAGTTCAGCCGGGGTATGACATTGTAATTGTCGCCCGTTCAAAGACAAAATACGTTAAAAGCACGCGTCTGGCGGAAATTATGCATAGGATTTTTACGGAACAGGGGATGCTTAAAACAGGGAGTGAAGACTGATGAAAAAAGCTCTTATGTCATTCATAAGGTTTTATCAGCGTAAAATTTCACCTCTTTTCGGTCCTCGTTGCCGTTTTTATCCTACGTGTTCCCAATACGCTCTTGAATGCCTTGAGGTTCACGGACTTCTGAAGGGCTCTTTCCTTGCTTTAAAGCGTCTTATGCGTTGTAATATTCTCTTTCCCGGTGGTGTTGATCCCGTTCCCCCGAAAAAGGAAAAGAAAAAATAATCCTTTTTTGATTATCGGAAAGGAAACTAAATAATTATGAGAGATTTTCTTGCAATACCTTTCGGATGGATTCTCAGCGGTTTGTACACTCTTACAGACAGCTATTTGCTTTCTATAATTGTGCTCACCCTCGTTGTCCGTCTTGCTCTTTTGCCTGCATCAATCAGCCAGCAAAAGAATAGTGCAAAGCAGGTTCGCCTTAATACCAAGGTGAATAAAATAAAACAGAAATATGCCGGAAATCAGCAAAAAATTCAGGAAGAAACCCAGGCTCTTTATCAGCGTGAGGGCTTCGGTGCGGCAAATATGGGTTGTATGCCCCTTATTGTGCAGATGCTTGTTATGCTTGGACTCTATGAGGTTATGTATACACCTATTAAAAACGTTTTGCGTTTTAGTGCTGAAAAGATCACTGCAATTCAGAATGCAATGAGCATTGTTGAAACCAAAGAGAATGCAAGAAGAATTCAGCTTGATATTCTTGCAAAGCTTGCATCACCTGATGCACTTGAAGGTGTAAAGGGTGTAAATACAAACGATATTGAAGAACTCTTCCACCTTAAAGAGAACTTTATGTTAGGTTCGCTTGACCTTACTGCAACTCCCGACAAATCAAATATAAGCCTTTTGTGGCTTATCCCTGTTTTCGCATTCCTTACGTCTATGATGTCATCAATATTTATGTACATCAAGCAGCGTAAGCAGAATCCAGAAATGGCAAAGAACCCTTCTATGGGATGTATGACATTTATGTCACCGGTTATGTCACTTGTATTTACATTTATGTTCCCTGCAGGTGTAGGTTTTTATTGGATTGTTTCAAACGTATTCTCATTTGTTCAGCAGGTAATTCTTACTTATGTTTACAGCCCCAAAAAGGTTATTGCTCAGCAAATGGTTGACGAGACTGTTACAAGACGTTCAAAAGAGAATAACACAAAACGTCGCGTTGATATTGAAAAGAAATAAGGTGAAATTATGATAAAGGAAGCCATAGGCGTTGCATCAACAATTGAAGAAGCAAGAAAAATGGCTTTAGCAAGCCTTCACGCACCCTTGGATGCGGATGTTAAGGTTGATGTTGTTACATTGCCCAAAAAGAAAATTTTAGGTCTTTTTGGCGGTTCTGATGCAAAAGTCAGAGCATATTATGATGACGGTGCAGAAGAGAAAAAGGAAAAGCCGCAGAAAGAGAAAAAGGCTGCTCCCGAAAAAGCCGCTAAATCTGATAAAACGGCTAAGACAGAAAATGCACCCAAGAAAAAAACAGAAAAGAAGCCTCAGATTAAAAAAGAGGTTAAGAAAGAAGCTCCCGAAAAGGTAAAAGCTCCCGTAGCTGACCTTTCAGCAATTGAAGCAAAGGAAACTCCCGCAACGGAGTACCTTAAATCAATTCTTGTTGGTATGGGCTTTGCTGATGTAAAGGTTACCGCAAAAGAAACAGAAGATGATATTTATTTTGAAATCGTAAGCGAAGAGGACTACGGAAATATTATCGGCAGACGCGGTGAAACTCTTGATGCTTTACAGTATCTTACAAGACTTTTTGTTAATCGTTCAAGCAATAATAACAAGCGCGTAGCTCTTAACGTTGGTGATTACAGAAAGCGCCGTGAAGAAACACTCAAAGGTCTTGCAAAGCGTCAGGCTTCACGTGTTGCAAAATACGGCAGAAGCACAGCTCTTGAGCCCATGAATCCTTATGAGCGCAGAATTATTCACACAGCTATTCAGGAAATTGAAGGTGTTACATCACATTCAGTGGGCGAGGGTGACAGACGCAGAGTTGTTATTACCCCCGAAGGCGCCGAAAGACGCGGCAACCACAGAAATGACCGCCGCGGACGTGAAAAGCGTGCACCTTACGTTCCCTCAGTTCCTCAGGAACCCAGAGAGAAGAAAATTGATGCTGCTTCATCATCACTTTACGGCAAAATTCAGCCTAAGAAAAAAGTGGAAGAAACAGCTTCTGAAGAATAATATTGACAATTTAATAAAACAGAGTTATTATTTCTTTGTAATATAAAAAATCTTTGACGGAGAAATTAAGGATTTTACCTTTTTCAGAGAGGCATCGGTTGGTGCAAGATGCCAAAGGATTTTCCCCAAGACCACTCCCGAGTGTGGCGCGAAGCGTAAGAGATAAGCGTCGCCGTTTAAACCGCGTTAAGGCTTCTCGAGTGACACGAAACGCCCCTTGCGGGATGTGGGTAGTGTAATTTGGGTGGAACCGTGGAGTTATCAGACTTCATCCCATTTGTTTTTTGCAAATTGGATGAGGTCTGTTTTTTATTGATTTTGTACACTATACGAAAGGATGATATATATGATTAAAATTAAACTTCGTGACGACGTTAAGGAATACGCAAACGGTATTACTCCCGTTGACGTATGCAAAGATATCAGTATGGGTCTTTACAGAAACCTCTGTGCTTGCCTTATTAACGGTGTAAGTGCGGATATCCGTACTCCCATTAATGAGGATTGCACGCTTGAGCTTCTGACTTTTGACAGCGATGAGGGTAAACACGCTTTCCGGCATACAGCATCACATATTCTTGCTCAGGCTGTAAAGAGGCTTTATCCCGATGCAAAGCTTGCAATCGGTCCCGCAATTGACAACGGCTTCTATTATGATATTGACTGTGATACATCCTTCACACCTGAGCTTCTCACAAAAATAGAAGCCGAAATGAAGAAAATTGTAAAAGAAGATCTTCCTCTTGAAAAGTTCGAAATGGAGCCTCAGGCTGCCATTGAAGAAATGAAAGCAAAAGGCGAAATTTACAAGGTTGAGCTTATTGAAGAGCACGCAGGTAAAAATGAGCCCATCAGCTTTTATAAGCAGGGTGAATTTACCGATGTTTGTGCAGGTCCTCACATTCCCTCAACAGGCAGAGTAAAAGCATTCAAGCTTACAGCTTGTACGGGTGCATATTGGCGCGGTGACCAGAATAACAAGATGCTTCAGCGTATTTACGGTACGGCATTCCCCAAGAATGCAGAGCTTGAAGAACACCTTCAGAGAGTTGAAGAGGCTAAAAAACGCGACCACAATAAGCTCGGCAGAGAGCTTGAAATTTTCACAACTGTTGATTCTATCGGTCAGGGGCTTCCCATTCTTCTTCCCAAGGGCACATTTATTGTGCAGACTCTTCAGAGATTTGTTGAGGATGAAGAAGCAAGAAGAGGTTGGGTACGTACAAAAACTCCCCTTATGGCAAAGAGCGACCTTTACAAAATTTCAGGTCACTGGGATCATTACAAGGACGGTATGTTCGTTTTAGGTGATGAAGAAAAGGATGATGAAGTGTTTGCACTGCGTCCCATGACTTGTCCCTTCCAGTATCAGGCATACCTTAACAGAGCGCGTTCATACCGCGATTTGCCTATGAGACTTGCTGAAACATCAACACTTTTCAGAAATGAATCATCAGGCGAAATGCACGGCCTTATCCGTGTTCGTCAGTTCACAATTTCTGAGGGTCACTTAATGTGCCTTCCCGAACAGCTTGCAGACGAATTCAAGCGTTGTCTTGACCTTTGCATATTTATGCTTAAAACACTCGGGCTTTATGAAGACGTTTCATACCGCTTCTCACAGTGGGATCCCGAGGATAAGGAAAAATACATTGGCACAAAAGAGCAGTGGGATGAGGCTCAGGGTGTTATGAAGGAAATCCTTGACGATATCGGTCTTGATTATAAGGTTGGTATCGGTGAGGCTGCATTCTACGGTCCCAAGCTTGATATTCAGATTAAGAACGTTTACGGCAAAGAGGATACTCTTATTACAATCCAGATTGACCAGATGCTTGCTGAAAAATTCGGTATGGAATACGTTGACCGTGACGGCACAAAGAAGAATCCTTACATCATTCACAGAACCTCTATCGGTTGCTATGAAAGAACACTTGCTCTTCTTATTGAGAAATATGCAGGTGCATTCCCCTTGTGGCTTGCTCCCGAGCAGTTCCGTATTCTTCCTATTTCCGAAAGACATCACGATGCTTGCTATGAGCTTAAAAACAAGCTTGAAGCAAAGGGCTTCCGCGTAACTGTTGATGACAGAGCAGAAAAAACAGGCTACAAAATCCGTGAAGCACAGCTTCAGAAGATTCCCTATATGCTTGTTTTAGGTGACAAGGAAATTGAAAACGGCGAGGTTGCAGTACGTGCAAGAAAAGTCGGCGATATGGGTACAATGAGCGTTGATGCATTCATTGAAATGGCTCAGAAGGAAGTTGACGATAAGGTAATAAATTAAAAAAAATCCCCTGTTCATTCGATTGTTTCAAATGAACAGGGGATTTTCAAAATGCTGCTTCATATCCTTCTTCAACAATTGCATTTATTAAGATTTCATCTGCAACATCCTTTGAAAGTGTTACCGTTGCAATGTTTTCTTCGTGGCTGGCATGTGCAGCCTCAACACCGTCAATTGCTGTAAGTGCTTTTACAACGTGCGCTTCACAGCGGGGACACATCATACCCTCAACTTTGATTACTTTTTCCATAGTAATATCCTCCTTTTTATCCGTTTCGGGTGTTTCCGAATCGGTTTTTTTATTTTCTTCTTTAAAAAATTTAGGTTTAAAAAGCTTTAAACGTAAAGCATTTGTAACAACACATAGAGAACTTAAACTCATAGCAGCAGAGCCAATCATAGGGCTGAGCTTTATCCCCCATAGAGGGTAAAATAAGCCTGCCGCAAGGGGGATGCCGAGGCAGTTGTAGAAAAATGCCCAAAATAAATTCATTTTTATGTTACGCATAACCGCATTACTTAATTCAATTGCAGTAACAGCATCACCCAAAGAATTTTTAATAAGAACAATGTCTGCGCAGTCAATGGCAATGTCCGACCCTGCTCCGATAGCGATACCGATATCTGCCGTTGTCAGGGCGGGAGCGTCGTTTATTCCGTCACCGATAAAAACAACTCTTTCGCCTGCTTCTTGAAATTTACGGATTTGCTGTTCTTTATCGGCAGGTAAAAGGTCTGAAACAATAAGGTCAATTCCCGTTTTTTCTCCCACAAGCTTTGCGGCACCGCTGTTGTCACCCGTGAGCATAACTGTTTTTTTACCGAGCTTTTTAAACCCTTCAATTGCTTTTATACTGTCTTCACGAATGGTATCAGCAACGGCAATAATACCGATTATGTTATTGTTCTTGGCAAAAATAAGCGGAGTTTTACCCTGTGAAGAAAGCTTGTTTACGCTTTTTTCAACAATAACGCAATCAAAGTTTTGTTCAGTCAAAAATCTTTTGTTACCTGCAATATAAGTATCATTATTTATAACAGCCGTAACACCTTTTCCCTGATATGCTTTGAAATCCGAAGCATCCGGAAGGGTGAGTTTCATTTCTTCCGCCTTTCTGCGTACAGCCTCGCCTAACGGATGCTCACTACCTTTTTCAATTGTACCGCAAAGGGAGAGGAAGTCCTTTTGTGAAAGCGTTTTATCAGTAACGATAATATCGCTGACGCTCATCTGACCGCTTGTGAGTGTACCTGTTTTATCAAGCACGATTGTGTCAGCTTTTCCGAGTGCCTCGAGTGCAACTGCGGATTTTATAAGAATACCCTTTTCGGCGGCTTTTCCCGTACCCACCATAATCGCAACGGGGGTGGCAAGTCCCAGTGCGCAGGGGCAGGATATAACAAGCACCGTTATACCGAAAGAGAGCGCATTTTCGAAATTACCGCCCAAAATCAGCCACAGTAAGAATGTTATAAGAGAAATACCCATAACAACGGGAACAAAAATACCGCTGACTTTATCTGCAAGACGGGCAATGGGTGCTTTTGAAGACCCTGCGCTTTCCACAAGCTTTATGATTTGCGAAATGGTTGTGTTTTCTCCAACCTTTGAGGCGGTCATATTAAACGTTCCGCTTTTGTTGAGGGTGGCAGAAATAACTTTGTCACCTGCAGTTTTTTCAACGGGTAAGCTTTCGCCCGTAACGGCAGACTGGTCAACCGAGCCCGAGCCTTTTATCACAACTCCGTCAACGGCAATTCTTTCACCGGGACGAATTATAATTTCATCACCGATTACAATATCTTCCGCTTCAATGGTGATTTCCTTGCCGTTTCTTATTACGTTTGCGGTTTTGGGAGATAATTCAACAAGCTTACCCAGAGCATCACCCGTTTTGCTTTTTGAACGGCTTTCAAGGAATTTTCCCACGGTAACAAGTGTGAGAATCATTGCGCTTGACTCAAAATATAATTGATGAGAATAGTGGGCTAAAGCTTGAATATCTCCGTCAACGGTTGCTTTTATCATCATAACAACCGCAAAAAGACCGTAAACGAAGGCGGCGGAAGAGCCTAAAGCCACAAGGGAATCCATGTTGGCAGCTTTTTTGACAAGACCTTTAAATCCCGATATAAAGAATTTGCGGTTAATTATAAGCACGGGGATTGTAAGGAGTACCTGAATAACGCTGTTCAGAAGAGCATTTTCAGCACCTTCAATAAAAGAAGGCAGGGGGAGGTGTAACATATTCCCCATTGCAACATACATAAGAAAAGCAAGGATAATAACAGAGCTGAAAAGTCGTTTTTTCATATTGCGAACGTCTTTTTCTTCTTGTTCTTTTCTGCTTTCCCATTGGTTTTTTAACGAATTGGTTTTATTGCTCGCATCAAAAACTTTTATTCCGTAACCTATGTTGTTTACGGATTTTATTATTTCATTTTCGTTAGTTACAGCTTCGTCAAAGGCGGCAACCATCTGCCCTGAAAGTAAGTTTACCTCTGCGCTTGAAACACCCTCTGTTTTCAGAGTCGCTTTTGTAACATTCGCCTGACAAGCGGCGCAGGTCATACCCGTAACGCTGAATTTACAAGTTTTCAAAGGCCCACATCCTTTCGGTTAGTTTATGCTAACTATTATATCATTTTGTGCAATGAAAATCAAGATTTAGGTTGACAAATACTTTTTTTATATGTTACGATTTTAACGTTATTATATGCCGAAAGAGGCGGATTTTATGGAAAAATATATAAATAATGTTCTTGCACCTAAGCTTCAGGGTGACGGCGGATGGGTAGAATTTGTTTCACTTGAAAACGATGAGCTCACTCTTTTATTCAGAGGAGAATGCTCAAAATGCCTTATTCTTCACCGCTGTACGGAGTGGATTGAGCAAGAAATTAAAAGGGATTTAAAGAAGACGGTAAAAGTTACAGCAATACGCAAAAGACCGTATTTTCAGGATGTGTGAGGTGAAGTTATGGCACATATTAAGGTTGTAAGACGTTCAATGCGTCCCGAAGAGTGGACGGATTTGCGTTTCGGTTGGCTCAAACGCCATATTTATGATAAAAAATGGGAAATCGAAAACCTGATGATACGTGATGCACGTCAGGTTGATGAAATGAAGTTTGAGTATTATTCTGATGAATACAGACCGCTTAAAAGGGGAGATATGTATTTTACTCCCGACGGCACGGCTTTTATAAAGGCTGATGTTAAAATTCCTGACGGATTAAAGGGTGAAGAACTTTGGTTTTCTCTAAAAACTGCGGCAGAAATTTGTGTTAAAGTAAACGGAAAATATATAGGCGGTGTTGACCCTAACCGCGAAAGAATGCTTTTATCACCCTATGTTGATATAAATGACACATTGCATTTTGAAATGATGGGCTATAACCGCAGTAAGCCCGATGATGAGCGCAACCCTGAAAGTCTTTCCGTTCGCGGATGCCGTCAGATTTTTGAGGGTGCATATATCTGCACAATAAATGACGATGTGCAAAGCCTTGTTTATGATTTTGAACTGCTTCTTGATATTGCAAAAAGCGAACTCTTCAACGAGGATTACAGAAATTTCCTTAATAAAGAGCTTAACAATGCAATGAATTGTATTGATTTTGACTCAGATGAGCTTACGGGGGTTGAAGAAGCCAAAAAATATCTTGAAGACGTTGTTTTCAGCAATGATACATATAAGGGTACAGGGGATGTGGCACTTGTGGCGCATTCGCACCTTGATATTGCATATTATTGGCGCAGAATCCACTCTGTTCAGAAGAATTTAAGAACAGTTCTTATTCAGCTTCGTCTTATGGACAGATACCCCGATTTTAAATACGCACACACACAGCCTTACACTTATGAAACGCTTGAGAAATATTATCCCGAAGTGTTTGAAGAGCTTAAAGAGAAGGTTGAAAACGGTCAGTTTGAGCCTGTGGGCGCAATGTATGTTGAGCCCGATTGCAATGTACCTAACGCAGAAAGCCTTATAAGACAATGCCTTTACGGGCAAAAGACTTATGAGAGAATGTTTGGTAAAAGAGTAAACAATGCGTGGTTACCCGATGTTTTCGGTAACAGCTGGATTTTACCGCAGATTCTCAAAAAAAGCGGTGTTGATTATTTTGTATCCAATAAAATGTCAACTTGGAATGACACAAACAGATTTCCCCACAATAATTTTATTTGGCGAGGTATTGACGGCAGCGACGTTTACGCCTGCGTTCCGCCAACTCATTTTATAACATGGAATATGCCAAGCCAGATTCAGGAAAACCGGGAAGCATATATTGATAAAGACAGCGGCGGACAGACTCTTAATATGTTCGGTTACGGTGACGGCGGTTCAGGCTGTACGGAAGAAATGATTGAGCTTATGCACCGATTTGATAAGCTTTCGGTTATGCCGAAATGTACCCATACAAGCGGAGCAGAATTCCTCGAAAAGAATCTTAAAGATAACAAAAATCTTCAGGTCTGGGACGGGGAGCTTTACCTTGAAATGCACCGCGGTACATTTACTACAAAGAGCAATATAAAACGAGCTAACCGAAGACTTGAAGAAAAATTCAGAACAGCAGAAATGCTTTGTGTAATGCGCGGAGATGATAAAACAAAGGAAATAACAGAGCTTTACAAAAAATTCCTTGTAAATCAATTTCACGATATTTTACCCGGTTCACATATTCATCCCGTTTATGAGGATGCAATGAGGGATTATGCCGAGGTTGAAAAAGGTCTTGATGAAATTATCGGTAGTGGAACTAAATATTTTAATACTCTTAACTTTACCCGCGATGCCCTTACATTTGTTAAAAATAAAAAGGGTAGTGCAACACGCTATGGCGAAAAGGGTAATTGGATTATACCCGATATGAAGGCTCTTTCTTCTGCAAATATCCGTAAAAGCAATTTTACGGGTGAATGGTTTAAATTTGCGTATAATGTAATAGAAACACCATACTATATTGCAAAAATAAACCCTGACGGCTCTATGGACTCTCTTTATGATAAGGAGCTTTCAAGAGAATGGGTTAACGGTGAATTTAATAAACTCAGGCTTTACGTTGATTGCCCCGGTAACTATGATGCGTGGGATATTCTTCCCAATTACCGCGAAAAACAGGTGGAATTAGCAGTAAAATCACCCGTTAAGCTTCTTGAAAGCGACGGGGAGAGTGTAACGCTTACGGTTACACTTGCAACCGAAAAATCAGATTGGGAAATGAATATAAGATTTTTCAGGAGAAGCCGTGGTATTGAGGTTGAAAGCAATGTTAATTGGAATGAAAAGCACAAGCTTGCAAAAATGGAGTTTGAGTGCAACATTCTTACAAGAAAAGCCGTTTGTGATACTTCCGCAGGCTTTATTGAAAGAGCAACCCACCGTAACACTACCTGGGAGCAGGCAAGATTTGAGACCTGCCACCATAAATGGTGCGATATGTCAGAATCAGGTGGCGGTATCGCTCTTGTGAACGACGGAAAATACGGTGTGGGCTTCCTTGAAAACTCAATGAGTCTTTCTCTTCTTCGCGCAACAGAGCGCCCCGATGTTACATCTGATATCGGTGAGCATAGCTTCTGCTATATGATAGTTCCCCACGAAGGCGACCACATTAATGCAGGTATAAATAAACTGGCTTTACAGTATAATACGCCCCTTGTTAAGGCAGAGTGTGAATGGGGCTTCCCCACATTTGAGCCTCTTTATTTACAGGCAGTAAAAAGGAGCGAGGATGGCAAAATGACCGTAATAAGACTTTCGGAGCAGGACGGCAGACGCGGTCAGATTAGGTTGCCCCAAAAGGTAAAGCTTCTCAATATGCTTGAGGATGTTGAGGGAGAAACAGATGTAATTGAATATAAGCCATTTGAGATTTTAACAATCGGGTTATAAAAGAAAGAGGCGCTCGGGGATATACCGGGCTCCTCTTTTTTCGTATTTAGTGATATTATTTGTAAGGTTGTTTGTTATCTGTAATGCCTAAAATATAATCAACACTGACATTGTGATATTTTGCAAGCTTTATAAGTATTTCTGTAGGAATATCCAATTCGCCACACTCGTAATTACTGTAAACACGTTGACTGCACATAAGAATTTTACCCATTTCAGTTTGAGTCAAATCTTTATCTTCTCGTAAATCCCGTATTCTTCTGTAAAGCAAATCATCACCGCCGGAATTAGTATTTACTGCTATTATAATTTTAGCGGAATATTAGCTATTGACATTTAGCGGAAAATCCGCTAAAATGAAATCAATTAAAAGCTTTCCCCTTAAAAAACGGGGGATAACTGACAGTATAATGATAGCATCAGATATGCAAATGATACTTATCGAGACTTCAGATGAAATATCGTTATGTATATTGATGAAGAATTATAAATTTAAGGAGAGACAAAAATGTTTTGTTCAAATTGTGGTAAGCAAATTCCCGATGGTAGTACGTTCTGTAATTATTGCGGTGGTAAACAAGTTTTGAATACAACTTCGACATCCCCCAAAACAAACACTAACCAAACTGCAAAAGTAAATAAAAATTCTTCCGGGAAAACGAGTAGTGTAACTAAGATTGTTATTATTTGTCTTGTGTTCCTGGTGGGCGCGTTTATAGGGAAAAAATTTATTGCACCTTCACTTGTTCCGGATTCCGGTAACACTACTGTTTCAGGTAATAGTTCCCTTATTGAAACATTTACAGTAGTTGAGCGCACGCTTCCCGCATTAGAGGAGCCATATATGATAAATCCTGATTACAGCAACGTTCTATCTGATGCAGGAATTGTAAGAGTGGAACCATACTATAATATGGATAATGAGAATTTTGTGAAAAAATTTAATACAGGGGAAATTGTTTTCAGTGATTATGGTTATAAATCTGAGAACGATTTAATTGTTCATTATACAGAAACAACATATTACCCCATTTCCGGACTTTCTGAAACTCAAAAAACAGATTATATAAATCGTTTGAATACCAGTATAGAAAAATATAAAAATTATTCTTGTTGTACTTTAACAACTGAAATCAGTAATAATTACTACATTGTTAAATTAGAATTTAAAGATCTTGATAAAGAAGAAAATTATACAGAATATTCTAAAATGACAGGTGCAGTTGTTCCTCTTTCAATGGAAAAAACAGAAAAGACATTATTGGATTTAGGTTCAATAAAAAAACGGATGGACTAATTTGTCTACATATTAAATAAAACCACGGTTGATGTTCAAACGAGCATCAACCGTGGTTTAATAATTATTTAAGCTTTGCTTTTACAATTTCTTCTGCTTTTTCAAGGGCTTCGGCAATTTTTGAAATATCCTTACCGCCTGCCATAGCAGAGTCGGGCTTGCCGCCGCCTGAACCGCCTGCAATTTGTGCAACCTCGCGGACGATGTTACCTGCGTGTGCACCGTTTGCAATTGCTTCTTTTGCGCAATAGCAAGCGAAGGAGCAGGTTCCTTTTGCGCTTTGCTCTGCTGCAAAGATTACAACAATATTGTTGCCCTTATCCTTTGAAGAGTCAACCATTGAACGCAAAGCACCTGCATCAGCTTCACCGATGTTAGCGGTGATAAGCTTAACTGAGCCGATTTCCTTGCAATTATCAAAGAGACTGCCTGCTTTTTGTTTTGCAATTTCAGCTTTAAGCTCTTCAAGCTCTTTTTCTTTAGCTTTAAGCTCTTGTGTAAGTGCTGCCGCTTTGTTGCTGAGCTCGTTAACGTTGCCGAGCTTCATAGCACTTGCTGTGTTGTGAATAAGCTCTTCACGAGAGTTAAGGTAATCAACAACACCGAAGCCTGTTACACCCTCAATTCTTCTTACACCTGCGGCAACAGAAGACTCTGAAACAATGCGGAAAAGACCGATGTTACCTGTGTTTTTAACGTGTGTACCACCGCAAAGCTCTGTTGAGAAATCACCTGCAGAAACAACGCGTACTGTGTCACCGTATTTTTCACCGAAGAGAGCCATTGCGCCTTTTTTCTTTGCATCGTCAATGCTCATTTCCTCAGTAACAACCTCGGCTGCAGAAAGAATAATTTCATTAACTCTGTTTTCGATTTTTGTGATTTCGTCACCTGTAAGTGCAGAGAAGTGCGAGAAGTCGAAACGAACGGCACTTTCGTTAACAAGCTGACCTGCCTGCTCAACATGAGTACCGAGAGCTTCACGAAGTGCCGCTTGAAGAAGGTGAGCGGCGGTGTGGTTTCTCATAATAGCCTGACGGCGAGTAACGTCAATTGAAGCAGCTGCCTTATCGCCAACGCGTATAGCGTCACCCTCTGAAAGTGTACCGTGATGGAGAATTACACCTTCAGCAGTTTTTGTGGTGTTTGTAACTGTGAAGATGTTTCCGTTAACTGTAATAACACCTGTGTCACCAACCTGACCACCGCTTTCAGCATAGAAGGAAGAGTCGGAAAGGACGATAACAGCATTTGTATCTTCTCCCACGAAGTCAACCTTTTCACCGTTTGCGGCAATAGCGAGAACCTCTGCTTCGCATTCTGTAGCACAATATCCTTTGAAGTTTGTTGCGTCACATTCCTTGAATGAAACATCAGAGCCCTTCCACCCCTCTGTACCTGCAACGTTACGTGATGCTTTAGCCAATGCCTTTGCTTCTGCAAGAAGCTTTTCAAACTCTTCATCGTTTACGGTCATACCGTTTTCCTGCGCGATTTCACGGGTTAAGTCAATGGGGAAGCCGTAAGTATCCTGAAGCTTGAATGCATCTGCACCTGAGAGAACAGTACCTTCAGTTTTCTTAATCATACCTTCCAGAAGCTCAAGACCGCTGTCAATTGTTTTGTAGAAGCTTTCTTCTTCGTTTGAAATAACCTTGATAATGTAGTCCTGCTTTTCGCGAAGAACGGGGTATGCGTTTTCATTCTCTTTAATAACAGTTTCACAAACCTCAGTAAGGAAGGGGCGGGTAATACCAAGGAGTCTGCCGTGTCTTGCAGCTCTTCTGAGAAGTCTTCTTAAAACATAGCCTCTGCCGTTGTTAGAGGGGATAACACCGTCGCCAATCATAAACGTTGTTGAACGGATATGGTCTGTAATAACACGAAGAGAAATATCGCTCTTTTCATTTTCGTGGTATTTAACTCCTGCAATTTCCATAATTTGCTTCATAATATTCTGAACGGTGTCAACCTCGAAAATATTATTAACATCCTGGCAGATACAAGCAAGTCTTTCAAGACCCATACCTGTGTCAATGTTCGGATTTGCAAGGGGAGTATAGTTGTTTTTGCCGTCGTTTTCAAACTGTGTGAAAACAAGGTTCCAGAATTCAACGTATCTGTCACATTCACAGCCAACCTTACAGTCGGGTGAGCCACAGCCGTATTTTTCACCTCGGTCATAGTAAAGCTCTGAACAAGGACCGCAGGGACCCTGACCGTGCTCCCAGAAGTTGTCTTCCTTACCGAAACGCACCATATGGTCGGGCTTTACACCAACGTCTTTTGTCCAGATGTCGTAAGCCTCATCGTCATCAAGGTAAACTGAGCAGTAAATTTTTTCGGGGTCCATACCGATAGTTTCAGTACAGAATTCCCATGCCCAGGGGATGATTTCTTTCTTGAAATAATCACCGAAGGAGAAGTTACCGAGCATTTCAAAATACGTGCCGTGACGAGCTGTAATACCAACTCGCTCAATATCGGGTGTACGGATACATTTCTGGCAAGTTGTAACTCTCTTTTTAGGAGGAGTTTCTTCACCTGTAAAGTATTTTTTCATAGGTGTCATACCTGCGTTGATAAGAAGAATGCTCTTATCGCCCTGAGGTACAAGGGGAAAGCTGGGAAGCCTTAAATGGTCCTTGCTTTCAAAAAAATTAAGGTATTTTTCTCTTAATTCGTTAAGACCTGTCCATTCCATTGTTATTCACTCCGTTCATAAAATTAAAAATTCAAAATGCAAAATTCAAAATTAAGGGGAAACTTCGTTTCCGAATTTTATAAAGCTTCGCACGATTTAGATTCGAAATCTCAAGTATGATTTATTTATTATACGATGTTTTACATATTGCGGCTAAAATGTTTCTGATATCATTCAGTTCAGTTTCAAGGCTTTTAAATTCATTTTGGGTTATATACTCTGTTTCGTATAGTAACATCAACCAATATAATGTTTCTGTTGCTTCTTTTAAAGCTATATTCATTTTACTTGCAAAATCAGCATTAGATTGAGCATTCTGTGCTTCAAACACATTTGCTCCAATACTGGTGCCACTTCGCACAATTTGTTTTGATAGTGTATATTCTTTCTTTTCTGATAGAAGGAATTTATTTAGTTTTACTATTCTTTTAGCAAAGCTGAAAGTTTTATCAACAATAAGATTATTTTTGTTGCTCATAAATATTTCCTCTTCAAATTATATAACGCTAACGCAGGTCCGAAATTTTGAATTTTGCATTTTGCAACGGTTTATTTGTGTGCAAAAATTTGAAATATATAGGGTTCGTATTGGAATATCATTATATAATCAACGCGTAGCGTTCCGAAATTTTGAATTTTGCATTTTGCATTTTGAATTTAAAAAAAGTGCGTTTCAACAATACGGGACGGATAAAACCGCGGTACCACCCGAATTGTGCAAAAACGCACCACTCTTTAAAGTAACAGTTAACGCCTGTAAACGTGCCGTTTCCGACAAGGCTCAGCAAGCAGCAAATTAAAGGACGGAAAAAAGCTCGCACCAACCGCTTTCTCTCTGCATACCGTATCCGAAAATCATCTTGCATCACAGCCGCAAAAAATATACAAATATATTATATTCAAATTTCAGTTAAAGTCAAGAAAAATAATTTAATCAGGGTATCGTTACCCATATTGCGGGTCTTACACCTGCCTGATTATTGTTTACGTAGCACCCTAAATCATCCACAGCACCGGTGTCGTGAACGCCGCAAACGTCAACAGCATATATACCCGGTGTGCGTAACCACCACCAGCAGTTTTGTGTGCTGATTGTTTCAACACCCCGGGTTTTTGCGTATTCCGTGGGGGATGCTTTTCGTGCGGCATTTGATTCAAAATAAGTGTCAGCTTCTTCATAGCTTAATAAGAATACTTTGTCGTTTGTGTTTGTGCCGCCTTCTGTACCGTGCTTGGGGTTATCAGGTGTTTTTACATCGGTGGGAAGAATAAGGTCCTGATAATCAGGGCTGAAGGCATCCTTGTAAAAATCATCGTTAAGCCAATCTCTTATGGAGCTGTTTGCCCAGGTAACATCAATTTTTTGGTTGTTGTATTTCTGACAGTCAAGGGCGTATACGCTTACCAATAAAGCGCGGTTTCCTTTGATGTCAAGCACAAGCCAGTCAATGGGCTCTTTTTCGTTGCCTGTGTCGCCATCCTGCTCATAAGCTCCGAACTGAATAACAGAGCCCGCTTTTGCATCTGAAAGGGCTGTTTTATGTAACATGAAAAGTGATTTTTCAGCCATTTTTTCGCTGTCCTCATAATTTTCTATCTGCGAAAAAATTTCGTTGGCTGTTTTATAGTCTTCATTTGCAAAAGCGTCCGATGCTTCCTTGTATTTGCATTCATATTTTTTGCTGTATGAATCCTTATATTCGTCCAGCTCGCTGAAAATTTCATAGGCACCCCGGTAATCTCCGTTGTTCATCATCTCAACGGCGTTGTTGTAATTTATTTGAGGTAAAATTACGAAAAAGCCCAGAATTATTGAAATAATGAGAAGCGTTGCAACAATTACCACTATTATTGAAAGTGTGGCGGATTTGTTCTTCGCTTTTTGGGATGCGGTTTCTTCGACGGGCTCATAATCCCCATAGTTTTCATATTTTTCCGCAGACGGATTGTTTTGAGGCGATTGAGCCGTAAGACTATTTAAGTTGTAAATTGCCTGCGCTTTTTTTTCATCAGAATCACGCCAACCGGGAATTGAGTTGAATCGTGCAATGGCGTTTTCAAGAGCGAAAGGATTATTACTTGTGCATTCCTGACAAGCTGTGTTATAAATTTCATCTTTTCTTGCATATTCTGCTTTTTGAGCACAATCGACTCTTTTTTGCTTACTGTCTTTGTAATCGGGGATTTTGTCAAATAACTCGGCAGCAGCAATAAAATCATTTTGCTCAGATGCATTTAAATATCTTGCATTTGCGTTATTGTAAAGGCTTTCAACATTAGCCTTGCTCTGCTCATTATAATACGAAAGCTTTTGTCGGAGCTTTTCATCACCGTATCGGAGAATTTTTGCATAGTTGGGATTCTGTTCGAGAATAACCGTTGAGCGCGAAAGCTCACCCTCCTGCAAAACCTTCATTTCAGCCATAAGCTTTCCGAAATATCCGTATGCATTTTCGGGGGCGGCATTAACAGCTTGTGAGAATAACTCGTCAGCATTGCCGAAGCTTCCGCTTTTTAAGGCAACAAAGGCATTATTAAGAAGAACCGATACATTTACATCCGTTTTTTGTTCAAGTGAAGTTCTTTGCTCCGTTACGGGTTCAGATACAGCATCTGTATGGGGTACCTCTTGCACGGCGTTACAGTTATGACATTTGAAAAAGCCATCGTCTGAGTTATCAGCAATAACGCTTGCACCGCACATTTTACATTTATAAACAGCCATAAAAATACTCCTCATATTATTATTACGAAAACATATCTTAATTATAATATAGTAATTTACCGTAGTCAATAAAAGGGGGAGTAAGTTTTTATTATTTATTAATTGAAGTTTATTGAATTTAGATGTATACTGTAATTAAACTTATGAGCGAAACAGGTATATTAAATTCGGTTCATCAGCATTTCAAATTTTCGGAGGTACCCTTATATGAAAATAATTACAGCGTTATCAACATTCATCCTTGGACTATCAGTATGGAAAATCTTGCGTATTTTGTAAGTCAGCTTGACGGTGATGTTGAGCTTGTTACTCTTGATGATCTTTTAAATATGGTTGAGCAAAACATTCCGCACGAAACGGCTGTACCGAATTTGGCATAAAATGAGGTGAAATTATGAAAGCAAACTGGGTACAGGTATGGGGTCAGGCTCATTCGGCATTATCGTTTTTTTATTACCCATCCTGCAAAAAGACATACAGATTAGTAATAAAATCCGCTGTTTCAGGTAAAAAAGTTAAGCTGGAGCTTTCAAACGAATGTGCAAAGAATGATATTGAAATAGGCTCTGTTACTGTAGCAAAGTGTGATAAAAACGGTATATTTACAAGTGAATTTAAAAAACTTACTGTGAATTCTAAAAACTCTTTTTCAATTGCAAAGGGTCAGATTGTTAAAACTGATGAGGTGGAGCTGGAAATTTCTGCAGGGGAATATTTCTGCGTGAGTGCTTATGTTACAAAGGGTGCTTTAAGAAGCGGAAATCTTATTGATGATGCTTACCTTATTACCGCAAGAGGTGACGTAACTGTCGAAAAGAGTGTTAAGAATCAGCCTCGTGTAAGGGATTATGTGCGCAAATTTGCTTCAAAGGCTTTAAGAATGTATTTTCATAAGCCTATCCCATTATTTCAGGCAGTAAAGATTTTGAATGAAACAGAAGCATCATCGATTATAGTTTTCGGTGACTCCATAAGTCAGCAGGGCTATTGGACAAATATGTTTGCTGACAGAGTTCGCGAAGAGTTTTTCGGAAAATATTCTGTTGTGAATAAGTCCATTATGGGCAACAGATTGCTTCTTGATTACCACAAAATGTTCATTGCAAAAGGCCTTTTCGGTACGGGAGGTCTTAACAGACTGGAACGTGACGTGCTTAGTTACGGTGATTGCGAATATGTAATTCTTGCACTTGGTACAAATGATTTTTTGCAGTACGGTACAATTTCTGCACCCAAATCGCAAAAACCGACTGTTGAACAATTTTTTGAGGGGGTTGTGGAGTTTAATGAAAGACTCAAAGCGTACGGCAAAAAGCTTATAGTATTTAATATTCTGAATTTTGGTGAAGCCTTTGATTCGAAGCCTGAAAAAGAAGAAATGGTTAAGAGCTTCAACAAAATGCTTTCTGAAAATGCACATCTTTTCCACGCAGTGTATGACCAGGCATCCCTTTGCGTAAATCCGGAAAAGCCAAATTGCTCAAAAAAAGAGTACCTTGGTAAAGACTATATACACCCGAACAAAACAGGCGGTAAAATAGTGGCAGATAACGTAAATCTTGCGTGGTTTAGATAAAATTACATAAAAAGTGATAGCTGACACCCCTTTGTCAACTATCACTTTTTTTGACCCTCTTTAGCTAATTATCTGTTTTTTTGGTCGTTTTTGTTTTTATTGTTTTTGTTCTGGTCATTTCTGTTCTGATCGTTTCTGTTGTTCCGGTTATTCTGATTGTTCTGGTTATTCTGATTGTTTTTGTTCTGTTTGTTATCCATAATTTCACCTCCGATACACGAATAGTTTTTGTAGTTTGTCAAAAACTATTCATACAAGACAAGGTCGAAAAAGAGAAAATTTTTGTAAAGGTGATTGTGATGCTTTTAATAGAAAACGGAATACTTCATACAATGGAAGACAGAAATCCTTTTAAGGGTGATATTCTTATAAAAAACGGAAAAATTGTTGAAGTTTCACAGAATATCACGCAAACAGAAAATATGAGACGGCTTGATGCTGACGGAATGAATGTTTTCCCGGGTTTTATTGATGCACACAGTCATCTCGGTATTTGCGAAGAAAAAGCGACTGTACCCGGAGATGTTAGTAACGAGGGCACAAATCCCGTAACGCCGTATATCCGCGGAATAGACGCGGTTAATCCTATGGATAGTGCATTCCATAATGCTTTGGCTGTGGGAATAACCGGTGTAATGGTCGGCCCCGGAAGTGCAAATCCCATAGGCGGTCAGTTTGCTTTTATTAAAACCTATGGCCGCAGCATTGATGAAATGATTGTGAAAGCACCTGCGGCAATAAAAATTGCTTTTGGCGAAAATCCCATGACAAATTACGGCAATTGCGGAAATGCACCCTCAACACGGATGAGCATAGCCTCATTTATACGTGAAGAGCTTTTTAATGCCCGTAAATATTTTGATGGAAACAACGAAGAAGATTTTTGCATGGAATGTTATCGTGATTTGTTTGAAAGAAAAATTCCCCTTAAAGCACATGTTCACAGGGCTGATGATATATTAACAGCAATAAGAATTGCAAAAGAATTCGATTTGAATTTGACACTCGACCATTGTACCGAGGGACATTTGATTGCAGAAAAAATAGCTGAAAGCGGTTTCCCGGCTATTGTGGGACCGTCGCTGGCATCCCGAAACAAAAAGGAAGTAAGTCAATCTGATTTTAAAACGCCCGGTGTATTGAAAAAGGCAGGTGTTACTGTGGCTTTAACAACAGATCACCCCGTATCTCGGATTCAATATCTGCCTGTATGTGCAGCATTTGCCGCTAAAGAAGGGCTGGGCGGAGAGGATGCTATTCGTGCAATTACCATAGATGCAGCTAAAATTTGTGGGGTGGATGAACAACTGGGAAGTCTTAAAGAAGGAAAAGATGCAGACATTGTAATTTACAAAGGAAATCCGTTAGATATTTTTTCATCTGTTTATGCAACTGTTATTGATGGAAAAGTCGTTTGGCCGCAGGAATAAATGCAAAAACAACTATCAAAAAATGATAGTTGTTTTTTGTTACATCTGTTCCAGAATATATTTTTTTACATCCTCTAATTTGCTTTCCTTCCATCTGCCTTCATCGGCTTTTCGGGCAAGTGGGCAAAGAATGAAAAAGTCAAGGGTTTCACCGGGGACTCTGCCCGTTCGTAATTCTTCGGAAAAATGTGCTTTCCATTTTTCCTCCGTTGCATCCTTGAATTCCTCAGGCTTTAAATACGTCATCTGCCGTTTGGTTGCTTCAATATGCATTTTTGCAGAAAGGGGGGAAAGAAGATTGAAATCTTCCTCTTGAACGTCCTGAAAAATTTCGGGCAAGGGATGCTTTACAATATGCTCTTCACCACGCAGAATTTTAAGACCCATCGGTTCAAAGCTGAATTCATTTTCCGTAAAATTCAGTTTTATAATAATTCCGTATTCGGTTTTGTGCTGTGAGCGTTGGTAATCTGTATCAAAAATGAAGTTGCCCAATGAATAAAAAATAATTTTGTCTCCAACTGTTTCATAGTTCATAGGCACATGAGGATGGTGTCCAACAACAATATCTGCGCCCATTTCAAGATATTTGCGGTAACGCTCCCGTGTGTACGGTGAGGGGAGCGGTGTGAATTCTTCGCCCGCGTGAGCAACAACAATACACCAACGGCATTTTGATTTTATATCGTCTATTGTTTTTTGAATAGCATCAAGGTCGCTCCAGCTGTAGCAACCGGGTTTGTCTGTATCCGCTTTACGGCAGGCTCTCTGATAGCCTACGCCAAACATACCGATACCGCCTGCCTCGTCAATAATAACGGGCTCGCGAGCTTCGTCAATGTTCATACCGGCACCGATGGTTTTAACACCAAGCTCTTTGGCTATTTTCAATGTGCTTTCAATACCGTAAGCACCTGCATCCATAATGTGGTTGTTGCAGATGTTCCAGACATCTGCCTTCATCTTCGTAAGAACCTTTACAGCCGCAGGGTCAATAGTGTGTAAAAGCTGCTGCACACCGCTTTGAGTTGTGTTTTGCTCTGCATCCGCCACGGGACCCTCAACGTTAGGTATTACGTGGTCTGCACTGCGCAAAAATGAAAGTATTTCATCGGATAAAAGATTCTCATCATCCCATTTTTTATACATATAACGGTCAAAACCGATGTCACCTGTAAAGACTAAAGAGCTTTTTTCTTTCATAAAAATATCCTCACATAATATTTATCGTAATAATTATAGCATCGGGAAGGGTGCATTTCAATATTTAATAATCACCGAGAGCTTTAAGCTCATTTTTCATATCCTTGGGCAACGGCGCGGTAAAGGTGATATTCTCATTCGTAACGGGGTGAGTAATTGTTACCTTACTGCAATGAAGAGCCGCCCTTTTTAAATTTTCTGTAACGGGTGCACCGTACATATCATCCCCCATAAGCGGATGTCCGATGTGAGCAAAGTGAACTCTTATCTGGTGAGTTCTTCCTGTTTCCGTTGTAATTTCTAAAAATGATTTTTCATCGGATTGTGTAATTGTTTTAAAATGGGTTACTGCCTCGTCACCCTCTTTGCCCACAGCTCTCGTAGTTTTTCCGAGGTCGGGGCGGTATATGGGAGCATTGATTGTGCCTTTCTGAGGCGTGCGCCCATATGCAATTGCATTGTATATTTTTTCAATATTACCGTTGAGCCGTGATGCAGCGTACGCGTTTTTAGCAAAGATTAAAACACCTGAAGTAACCTTGTCGAGTCTGCCGATTGCTCTGGCGGCGGAGTGGGTGTTCTGCGTTTTTATAAGGTAGTTTGCAACCGCATTGCAAAGAGTTCCGTTAGGATGATTAAACGTGGGGTGTACCGATATTCCGGAGGGCTTGTTTATGACAAGAAGGTCTTGATCCTCAAAGATAATTTCAAGCTCTTTTTCCCATAAAAGAGGTGGTTGAGTTTTTTCGGGAAAGCGGATTTCAAGGGTAGAGCCTTCACTCACAATATCAACAACTCTTGCAAAATTTCCGTTAATAAGAACTGCGCCATTGGTATGACGCAGTGATTGAACAATATGTGTTGAAAGCTTTAATTCACCTTTTAAAAAGTGCAAAAGGGGTCTGTTGTGATATTCTTTTGTGATGGTGTAGGTTATAACCCTCATAGAATTTCAACTCCCCTTTAAAGTATGAACAACCGCTTTTGCGAAAAATGTCGTAATGAATATTCATTTGTATATACAAAACGCGAAAAAAGACGATTGTTCAAAAAAATGTAGATGTAAAGTCAGTTGCTTTACGTAATTTTTCTCTTACGGAATTTTAAAAACGCAAAAACGTGAAGTTTTAAACATTTTATACAGAGTTATGAACATTGTAAAGAATAACACTTTACAATTTTTTTATTCAATTCTGTTTTATTTTTAATGTATAATGCATTTAAAAATGGAAATATTCAGTGTTTTTGCAAATCACTTAATAGGAAATTCGTAAATTTTTCTTTCTTTGAATTTAGCCACAAAATCAAATCCTGCTTCTCTTGCAATTTCATAGGCCTGAGGAATGCCGAAGCCGATACGCTCTGCGTAATGAGAGTCTGAGCCAACGCTTACAAGTTTACCGCCTAACTCTTTATATCGTTTAACAGTTTCAAGAGTGGGTGAGGGCATATTGATAGGGTATTTAAGTCCTCCCATATTTATTTCAAGAGCCTTGTCTTTTTCAGCACAAAGCTTGAGAAGCTCGTCAACCTTTTTGGAATATTTATTGATATCTTCAACATATCCGCAAAGGTTAAAAATGTATCTGAAGGGATATGTGATGTGGGCAAGAATATCAAAGTTACCCCATTGAAGCATTGCAATAAGCTCATCAAAATATTCGTTCATTAAATCCTCAACAATATAGCCGTCAAAGGATTTCATATAATAGAAATCTTCCATATTTCTCAGATTGTGAATGGAGCCTATTATTACATCGTATTTTTGCATATTTATAATTTTTTCTGCAAGCTCAGGGTCATAATGCGGCTGTGCAAGCTCAATACCGCGAAGAATTTCGAGCTTGCCCTCAAAGGCTTTTTTTGCCTTGGAAACCTCAAAATAACTTGAAATGGTTCGGCGGTCATACTCATCTTTATAAAAAGAGTCAACCTCACAATGGTCCGTAAAAGCAACGCATTCAATACCGTTTGACTCTGCAATTTCAGACATATATGTAGCGGAATGATTGCCGTCGGGAGAGTTATCTGTATGTGTGTGTAAGTCAATAATTTTAATTTCGCTCATTGTAAAACCTTCTTTCCGATAAGATATAATACCATAAAATTATATAATTGAACAGAGTTTATGTTAAAAAATAAAGAATAATCTTTTAAAATGTAACTTTGTGTGTTAGAATAACTGTGAGAGGAGTGAGAGTATGAAACTCACCGTTAAAGCAAACGCAAAAATAAACCTTATTCTTGATGTTACGGGTATTAAGAAAAACGGATATCATAGTCTTTTTACCGTTATGCAGTCCATAAGTCTTGGCGACACAATTACTGTTGAAAAAAAAGAAGGAAATGATATTACCGTTTCCTGCACGGTTCCCGGTGTGCCTACGGACAGCAAAAATATTGTGTGGAAATGTGCTGACAAATTCTTTCAATTTGCAGGTATCACGCAGGACAAAGGTATTCATATTCATATAGATAAAGTTACACCTTTTTGTGCCGGAATGGGTGGCGGCAGTGCCGACGGTGCAGCTGTGCTTGTCGCTCTTAATAAAATTTTCGGAAAAAATTATAATGAAAAAACACTTTACAGAATCGGTGCAAAGGTTGGTGCAGACATTCCGTTCTGTATTGTGGGCGGCACGGCTCTTGCTCTTGATACGGGGGCGGTTGTTGCCCCTCTTCCCGAGGTTGAAGGGTATGATATCGTGGTTGTAAAGCCTGAAGACGGGGTTTCCACAAAAGAGGCTTATGAGGCAGTTGATTCTTTAAAGAATATGAAGCATCCGAGAAACAACGATATGCTTGAATACCTTGCAGACGGAGATTTTGAAAATGCTTTGCCCCTTTGTGCAAATGTTTTTGAACAGGCTCTTGAAGTGCCGGGCAGAGTTGATATAAAATCAATTTGTAATAATAACGGCGCTGTGGCAAGCTGTATGACGGGCTCAGGCTCTGCTGTTTACGGTATTTTTAAAGAAAAACAAAATGCACTTTCGGCAATTGAAGAATTAAAAAAGAAATTCTCTAACGTATATTTGTGTGCTCCCGAAAAATGCGGAGTGGAAATAATTTCAATTTGTGAATAATATTTTTAAAACCGTCCAAAATCATTTTGTAAATGAAAGGACGGTTTTTATTTTTATGTTTTATTTTAAAAATTACTGTTTACGTTTTAAAAGAGATAAAGTTTTACTTTCTGTTTTCAGCATCGCTTTATCATTGTATCTTGCTTTTTCCTGTACATATTTTGCAGGTGCGGCAAAAACGGTGAGGGATGACGTGGTGCGGTTACACATACTTGCAAACAGCAACTCTGAGTTTGACCAGAACGTTAAATTAAAGGTGCGCGATGAACTGCTTAATAAAAATACAGCTTTGCTGTCGGAGGGCGTGAACACAGAAAACGCACCTTTGTATTTTGAAATGTCAAAAGATGAGCTTCTTAAAGGTGCAGAGGCGGTTTTAAAAGAAAATAATTGTAATTACAAAGCAAAAATAACACTTGAAAAAGAGTATTTTGAAACGCGGATTTACGGGGATTATACATTCCCTGCAGGGGAGTATACCGCTCTAAAGGTTGTTTTAGGTGAGGGCAAGGGGAAAAACTGGTGGTGCGTAATGTTTCCGCCGTTATGTATCCCCGCGGCAGATTCCGTAGATACAAACGAAACCGCCACCGACTGTTTGACCGAAAGCGGTGAAAGGATAGTCAGCGGCGGAAATAAATTTGTTATTAAATTCAAGATTTTAGAAATATATGAAGAATTAAGAGAGAAAACACTTAATAAATAAATCAGATAACAGCTTCACTGTGACGGGTAACGTGACAGCCAACGTTAACCGCAACAGGAAGTCCCGCAATATGAGTGGGTGCGGTTTCGATATTAACGGCTAAAGCCGTAATTTCGCCCCCGAAGCCCTGAGGACCTATGTGAAGACTGTTTACCCTTTTAAGCATTTTTTCTTCAAGTCCTTTATAGAATTCGTCTTCATTGCGTATTGAAATATCACGGCACAGGGCTCTTTTTGCAAGAAGAGCCACTCCCTCAAAATCACTGCCGATTCCAACACCCAGCACAACGGGAGGACATGGGTTAGCATCCGCGATTTTAACGGTTTCTGCCACAAAATCTATAATATCATCAATAGAGGCGGAGGGTGTAAACATTTTTATTCTGCTCATATTTTCACTTCCGAAGCCTTTAGGTGCGGCAACTAATTTGATTTTGTCACCGGGTATAATTGAAAGGTGGATTAAAGCAGGTGTGTTGTCGTTGGTGTTACCTCTTCTTATGGGGTCTTTTACAATAGAGCAACGCATTTTGCCGTCAAGGTAAGCATTTCTTACTCCGTTGTTGACAGCGGTAGTAAAATCACCGTCAATAATATGCACGTCCTGACCCAATTCACAAAAAAGCACTGCCATTCCCGTATCCTGACAAATAGGGATGTTCAGTTCCTTTGCCGCATCAAGATTTTTGCACATATTACAGAAGATGCTTTTTGGTAAAGCATCTTTTTCAATAGCTTCACCTTCACGGATTTTTTCTTCAAGAGCAGGGGGCAAGGTTTCGTTTGCCTTCAAAAAAAGCTCTTCAACTGTTTTTTCAATTGTTAAAGCAGAAATTTCTCTCATAACGTAAACATTCCTAATATAAGATAAACCGTGCCGTAAGGCACGGTTGTTTTTAGCCCTTCTGATTACCGCCGCGACGGGGAGTTGATGTGCCGCGTTTTGCTGCAGAATTTTTCTTGAGGTCACTCATTTTTTCGTCGCTGACTGTTTTGAATCTTGCCATCATATCTTCAAATGACATATTTGATGTATCGGTACGTTGGGTACCTGTCCACACCTGGGGCTGTGACCTTCTGGGTCTGTCGCCTCCGCGCTTAGGTTTTTGTTCTTCCTCCTGGGGAAGAGCCTTTTTGATTGAAAGAGCAATCTTTCCCTTTTCGTTAATGTCAATAACCTTGACCTTAACTGTGTCGCCCTCAGAAAGTTTTTCGTGAATATCTTTAATAAAAGATGAAGAAACCTCCGAAATATGGACCATACCTGTTGTTTTGTCGGGGAATTCAACAAATGCCCCGAAATTTGTAATACCTGTTACCTTGCCTTCAAGAATCGCACCGATTTCCACTGCCATAGCTTACCTCAACTGTTGATTTTATTCTTCTTGACCGGGAGTTATATCCACGTAAACACGTTCATCGGATTTAACGTACCCTTTTTTTCTGGCATATTCTTCAATGAGAGCCTCCTCATCACCTTTTGAAACGGCTTCTTCAAGAGCATCGTTTTCGGCAATCTGACTTTCGTAGATGCTTTCAAGCTCGGTGAGTTGGGCTTCTTTTTCGTTTATTTCTTTGTTAACTTTAATGAAGGAATAAACAAAGTATAAAACTATGCAAGAACATAAAACAAGTGCAATTATGCTTATGGGTTTGGGTTGTTTTTTATTCTTCTTTGTTTTTGCCAAAACTGCCGCCGCCTTTCTTTAATGATGATTTGTGAGCGAATAATATACCAAATAAATTATACACATATAACCGTAGTTTTGGCAAGAGTTTTTTTCTCATTTTTACAGACTTTTTTTCAGTTTTTTGTAAAAATTTTAAAAGTGGCTTTAATATGAATAAAAAAAGCCGTTTTAACAGTCTGAAGGGTGCTGTAATAACCTTAAAAAGAACAGAACGTGCCCTTTGTAAAAATGACACAGCTTTATCAGTGAATTTGATAACTGCAACTCCGAAGGATACGTAATAGAAAAATGCACCCATCAGCTCGCCTGCAATTATGTAAGAGCGCACTTCTCCTTTGTTCAGCGCAAGAATAAAAAGAAAAGTCAGCACACCGAATAAAATGAAATACACGACGTCAAAAATAATCAGCGCTATTTTCGATTTTGTAAAAGAAAGCCGTATTGCTCTTAAAACATCATACAAAATTCCGAGAAGAAAGCCCATTCCCAGAGAGCTTAAAAAGCAGGTGAGCTGTTCGCTTTGGGGTACGGAATACATCAGCGGAACACCCTGGATAAGAAACCGCCGCTTTTTTCAATAACATCTGTGTATTGAAGAGAATTTATTGTTCCTTCAATGCACAGCTCACCTATTTCTAAAGATAGTTTGGTTATGTGAAGCTTTTCGCCTCTTACTGTAAGCTCACCGTAATCAGTGGCGGCAACAATAGTTTGTTCATCGAAGCTTCCAACGTCATTTACTCCTGAAACAGAAAGAATCTTTCTGTCTTCAAGGATACAGTTATGGGGCACGAGACCCTTTTTATCATCTGTCATAAAAACACCTCCGTAATATAACTTATGCACAAAAAACGGCTTGTATGATTGAATAGTAAGATGATTGACAAAGATGGAAAATAGTTCTGTTATGTAAATATAAACTTTAGGGAGGTTAAAAAATGAAAAAAATTTGCAGTTTAATTCTTATAATTGCAGTTGTTCTCAGTTCGTTTTCTGTAAGTGCGGTTGCAGCAAGCATTGCAACTCCCACAACCTGGGCATCTAATGACACGGTGGGGATAAAGGTAAGTTGGACTGCTGTTTCAAACGCTAAAAAGTACAATGTTTATCGCAGAGCAGCAGGTTCAAGCTCGTGGATTTACCTTGATACAACAACCGCCAACGTTTATCTCGATGATACTGTTTATAACGGCAATTACTACGCATATTCAGTAAGAGCTTATGACAGTGCAGGTAATTACAGCGCTTATGACAAGGCTAAAACCTACAGTGTAAAATGTGTGGCTACACCCGTGCTTACAAGCATCAAAAATGTAACAGCAGGTATTCAGATTAACTGGGGTGCTGTTGCAAGGGGTTGTGTTTACAGAGTTTACCGCAGAGGAGCAGGCTCTTCATCGTGGCTTTATCTCGGAAACACTACCGGTACATCCTTCGTTGACAGTAAGGCTACAAGCGGTGCTTATTGGAGATACACCGTAAGAGCTGTGAGCAGCGGTTTTTACAGCGGCTTTGACACAGCGGGTCTTTATACAATGCGCCTTGCAAATCCTTATTCGATAAAGGCAGTATCGTATGATAACCACGTATACTTATCGTGGGCAAAAATAAACGGTGCAACAAATTACAGAGTTTACCGCCGCGGTGCAGGTGAAACATACTGGACATATCTTGGATCAGTAGATACTAACTATTGCTATGATTATTCTGTTAAGATGGATAAGTATTACAGATATACTGTAAGAGCCGCAAGAGGTAACATCTTCAGCGATTTTTACACAAACGGCCCCGTTGTTATATGTAAGAGCGATATCAGTCGTCATTTGCCTATTGAAATGTATTTCAGTTCAGGTGCAGGCGGTTGGGGTACCGTTGTGGAGATTACAAAGGATTGTAAATTCTCGGGTAATTTCCACGATTCTAATATGGGAGATACCGGTTACGGTTATCCTAACGGAACGGTTTATGTTTGCAGATTTAACGGTAGCTTTACAAATGTCAGAAAAATTAATAACTACACCTATGCAATGAATCTGGCATCACTCTACTATACAGAAGAACCCGGTTACACATGGTACGAGGATGGAAGAAGATATATAAGTACGGGTGCTTACGGTATTGAAGACGGTGATGCGTTCTGCCTGTACACTCCCGACACTCCTGTAAATACACTTCCGCAGGACGTTCTTGATTGGGGTTCGTGGCAGATTGATGATGATTCTTATTATCTTGGATGCTACTGCTTATATAACATTTCACAAGGTCTTGCATTCTTTTCATAACAAATATAAAAAAGGTTGATGCGGAGTTTATCCGTATCAACCTTTTTATCATTTGATTTTTGTTATTTTATCACCTTTAACAAGGTATGCGTTTTTGCTTATGTCAATAAGGGGCTGGTCATTAAGTGAATCGGTGTAAAAGTTTTCAATTTCTGTGTCGGGGTATTCGTTAAAGAACGCTTTAACCTTATTTTCTCTGAAGCAAAGCCGTTTTATTTCGCCTGTTTTTTCATCGATTACAGAGCCTATATAACGTTTTATTCCCAGCTTTTTACATATTATATCAAGGCTTATTTCAGGTGAGCAGGAAATAATAAGGTCATCATCGCTTTGAATTTCTTTGTAAAACGGCTTGATTTTGTGCATATTGTTTTCCCAGAATATTTTAAAATCATCACCCATACCAATATGCTTTACATAATAATCGGTAACGGTTTTTCCGTATTTTGAAATGGCTTCTTCAACTGTGATGGAGCCTTTTTTGTATTTTATCAAAGCGTTTGCAACGGTAGGGATGTATTTTAAAAGAGATTTATCCTTTTTGCAATAGTACATAAAGAAATCAATTACACTTTCACCATCGTATATAGTGTTGTCAAAATCAAAAACGTTCATTATTTACTCCTTTTCAGAATGTGATTATTATCGCCGCACCATATGCGGGAATAGTTACTTTATCTGTTGTATAACCGCCCTGTAATAATTCGGGCTTATTTCTGAATCCTTCAGGTAAATAATAGTCTATTTCGTGGGGGTTCCTGTTTGCAATGACAAACATTGTTTCACCTTCACTTTGACGCTTATATGCAACGCAGGAAAGCATGGCAGAATATGGAATAAAATCGCCCTCTTTAAGACAATGTGCATTGCGTCGTATGTTACCCAAATTTTTATACCAATCAGTTAACTCATTATCCTCTTTACCCCATGGGAAAAATCCTCGGTTAAAGGGGTCAGAGCCACCCTGTAAGCCTGCCTCGTCTCCGTAATAAACGGAAGGGAAACCGGGAAGTGTATATTGAAGCACAGCAGCCGTTTTAAGAAGAGTTACGCTTTTTTGGTATTCTTCATTGGTGAGCTGTGTTCTCGCCTGAATATGGCGCGGTTTGTGCTCAATAGAGTCATAAATAAGGCTCGTTAATATTCGTGCGGTGTCGTGAGTGCCTATGTGATTCATAAGGCAATGAAGGGCGGGCTTAGGATAGTTTTCGCAAATTGTAACAACACTCTCCATAAAGCTTTCGGCTACGCCATAGCGCATAAATGTAAGAATTGCACTTGCGAAGGGGTAATTCATTACACTGTCAAGCTGGTCGCCTAAAAGGTAGCGTCTGCGTCCGCCGTGACTGAATTTGTTTGTGGCATCCTCCCACACTTCACCAATAACAAGGTAATCCTTATTAAGTTCTTTTACACTTTTTGAAAATTTATCTAAAAATTTATCGGGTAATTCATCGGCAACATCAAGCCTGAAGCCTGACGCCCCAAGTCCGAGCCATTTTTCGGCAACTCCGTTTTTGCCCGTTATAAATTCAATAAATGACGGGTTTTCTTCGTTGGTTTCGGGTAACGTATCAATTCCCCACCAGCTGTTATAGGTGCCGTCGTTTTTAAAGGTAAACCAATCTCTGTAGGGGCTTTTGGGTGAATTCCACGCACCGTTTTCAGAATAACGGTTTTCGCGGTTGAAATAAATACTGTCAGAGCCTGTATGGCTGAAAACTCCATCAAGAATTATTTTTATTGAATATTTTTCTGCCGCTTTGCAAAGGTCTGAAAAATCCTCTTCCGTACCCAGCATAGAATCAATTTTCATATAGTCCGCAGTGTTGTAACGGTGATTTGAGTGTGCCTCAAAAATAGGATTAAGATATAAAATGTTAACTCCCAACGAGGCAATGTAAGGCAGTTTTTCTTCAATACCTTTAAGTGTACCGCCAAAATAATCGTTGTTGAGAATTTTTCCGTTGCAATCGGGCTCCCATACGGGAGTATCGTTGGTTGAGCGGTGCAAAATTCTGTCGTTCGGGTAATCCGCAGGGGGATTTTTACCAATATTGAATCGGTCAGGGAAAATCTGATACATTATTCCGCCCTTTACCCAGTCGGGAGTGGTGTAATCTTTTTTGTAAACAGTTTGCTGCCATTCGTTACCTTCAGGGGCAAATTCGCCGCAACCGCCGGAACGCAAGTAAATATTACCTTTTCCGAAGGGAGTTTCATAAGTGAAATGATAGAAATAAAGACCTTCTTTATCAAAGGAAAAGTGAATGTCCCACCATTCCTCATTTTCACCGTTCATACCGCACCAGAATAAATCACGGAACTGCTCATTTTTGCCGTCCTCGTGGAAAATAAGGGTAACTTTAGAGCAACAAAAAGAACGGGGCATAAGAACAGCAAGCCGCAAGCTGTCGCCTGCGGCTGTACTGCCAAATATTGATTTGTGACGTATATCCCGTGAATTAAAGGGTATAAATTGCAAAAAAATCAGTCCTCGTAGCCGTTGGGGTTTGTGTGCTGCCATCTGTAAGAGTCTGCACACATTTCATCAATGCCTTTTTCAGCAACCCATCCAAGCTCTTCTTTTGCCTTTGAGGGGTCTGAATAGCAGGTTGCAAGGTCGCCCGGGCGGCGGTCAACAATTTTGTAAGGAACCTTTATGCCTGAAGCCTTTTCAAAAGCCTTCACAACCTCAAGTACGCTGTAGCCTCTGCCTGTGCCCAGATTGTAAACGTATACACCTGTTTCATCGCAGATTTTGTTAAGAGCCTTGAGGTGGCCCTTTGCAAGGTCAACAACGTGTATGTAATCTCTTACACCTGTACCGTCGACAGTATCATAATCGTCACCGTAGACGTTAAGATATTCGCGCTTGCCCTCAGCAACCTGAGTGATATAAGGCATAAGGTTGTTGGGAATACCGTTGGGACTTTCACCAATCATACCGCTTATGTGAGCGCCGATGGGGTTGAAGTATCTGAGAATACAAACGCTCCATTCCGGGTCGGATTTTGAAAGGTCTGTAAGAATCTGTTCAATAAAATATTTTGTCGTGCCGTAGGGGTTGGTCGTTCCGCCTGCAATCATTGTTTCTTTAAGGGGCGAAACGTTGTGTTCACCGTAAACTGTTGCAGATGAGCTGAAAACAATTTTTTTACAGCCGTGTGCAGCCATTGCTTCGCAAAGGGTAACAGTTCCGCTGATATTGTTTTCGTAATAAAGCAAGGGCTTTTCGCAGGATTCGCCCACTGCCTTGAGGCCTGCAAAATGAATAACCGAATCAATATCGTATTTTTCAAAAACCTTGTCAAGACCTTCTCTGTCGCGGATGTCACATTCCTCGAAGCTGAAGTCACGTCCTGAAAGAGATTTTATTCTGTCTAAAACCTTGGGACAGCTGTTATAGAAATTGTCAAGTATAACAATGTCTTTTTCGCTTTCAAGAAGCTCGATTGATGTGTGGGAGCCTATATAGCCGGCTCCGCCTGTAACGAGTACTGCCATAAAAATATCTCCTTAAAATTTTGTAAGCATCAGTAAAAAATATTACATTTCTGCGCCTTCAACAACCACGTCGCCAATCATTTCAGTGGTTTGAGCAGGTGCAGCTGTTTGGGGCTGTGTTGTGGGGGGAGCTACAGGTGCGGTTGTTGCCGGTGCGGTTGTTGCAGGAGCGGTTGTGCTGTTTGCACCTGTGTTTGTATTGGGTGTGTAAATTATGTTGTAGTTTGTGTTGGGACCGGGTGCTGCGGGGGCAGTAGGAGCGGTTGTTGTAACGCCGAAAATGGTTTCAGAGGGTAAATCTGTAAGCTCTGCAATGGTCACCGAGGGCTTCGGTGCAGTTGTGGGAGCTGAAGGTGCAACGGTGTTTACATTCTGCAAGGATTCAGCACCGGGATTGTCAGACGGCTTAACAAAATAACCGCCGAAATACAAACCCAAAACAACACAAAGAGCGATAGCAATGATGAGGATTATTGCGGCAATGATTTTACCTTTTTTACCCTTCTTTTCACTGGGTTTAATATCTGAAATGACCTCAGCTTCAATAAGGGATTGCTCGTATTTTGCAACCTCGTCTGCAGAAGCACTCATTTTGAACAGTGTTTCATCAGCGTATTTGTTTATCATAGAATAAAGTTCATTGGTTGCTTCTACAATAAGGTTGTCAATGCTTTCGCCCGTATCTGCAAAAAGCTTTTTAACAACAACCTTATCAGCAGTTGAAACGCTTACAAAAGCATAGTAGTTTACAATTTTATCTCCGTTTTTCTCTCTGAATATGTTGGAAATTGCTGCACCTAAATCTGCAGTTCTTAATTCCATTGCACCTTTTGCAAGCTGAGCACAATATTGCTTCGGGTCTTCAATGCCTGTATCGTTAACAAAGGGAGTGAAGAAAACATTATCCTCGTGATTTTCTGTGGCTTTAATGTCTTCCTTGAGCATTTTAGCTGCCGGAGTAGAGGGAATTGCAATTCTGAGATTGTTTTTGGTAAGCTTATCTATTAATGCTGCGGCTTTTTCGCTTGAGGTGGAAGTTGATTTAATGTCTTTAAAGATTATTTCCTTTTCTTCGGCAGGGATGAAAAAGGGAAGATTTGATTTTTGGAGAATATCCGGAACAATAGTTTCGATTAAGGGGAAAACCACAATATGCTGTTCTTCATCCTTTATGTAAAAGCCGCTGTAAAGACCGTCTGCAGAAATCAATTCTGTGCACTCGTTGGGAACGAGTGAGTGGGCTTTTTTGAGTTTGTCATCAGAGATTGTGTCGCCTATAGCCTTATCAATATCACTGCTGTAAGCAGGAGTAAGATTGAATGCCTTGATGAAAATAGGCTTGAATTTGAGATAGATTTTGCTTTCAACACCGATAAGAATTACATCGGTTTCCGATAAAACCTCACCCATTTTTGTAAAAAGCTCTTTCGGGTCAGAAAAGCTTTCAAAATATACAGCATTTTTGTCAACAATTTCAGCAACACTGCGTTTTATGTCGGCAAATGCATGACTGTTATGTTCAAATGAATATGCTTTAATTTCCATTTTTGCACCTCTTATTAATAAAGATAGAATTTTTTATCGTTCTTATAAGGATTCTTTTTGGGGTCGCTGTAATAAGAATCGGGATATTTTACAGGACTTGATTTGTAACGGGCAAGGCTTGTGTCAACCTCTGATGTTTCACCGTCTCTAACCATACGTGCGATAACAAGAAGTCTTGCATCATCGTGTTCGTATGTGCAGGTACAAAGTGTTACGATAGTATCGGTTGGTAATAAGTCGACACCCGTGTCATAAAGCTTGCGCTTATCAATTTCTTTGATGTATTCCTCGTAACACGCATCGGAGCAATGATTGAAGGTGAAATCAAAGAAATAGCCGTTGTCACTTTCTGTTGAGCCGTTTGTAATAACTACCGCGTAAATTTTCCAATCCTTCTTTTCAAAAAGAGAGTCAAAATGAATTACGGGATGCTTTTTGAAATAGTCTATGTTTTTATAATTGAGAAGAGAAGCAAAGCGTGAGCCGTCATTCATATTATGACCGTAAAGAAGTGTATTGCGGTCAAAGGGGTCGAATCTGTTTTTGTAGGACGCGTAAATTGCACCGTAGCTTGTAGATTTGCCGTAGAAGTCGTGGTTAAGGTAGTATTTGTTGTTATCTGCCTGAACAACCGGTGTATCAATTTTTGTTCCGTCAATTTTTATATATCCCACGGTTTGGGGGTTGTTTGCATAATAAAGAGCATAATCGCAAAGGATACCTGCCGGGAATTTAACGTTTAAAAGCTCCGGGTATTTCTCGTAAAGATAAGCCCATTTTTCTTCCTCAGTCATTGATTCAAGCTCTTTTTTATCCTCATCGGAAAGGGTTGAGGACTGATGCTGCTTTTCTTCCTGTTTAAGAACAAGGAATTTTTCAATTCCTCGTTTTCCTAAGAAAAGCGAAGATATGACTATTGCAAGAATGAGAATGAAAGAAACCGAATTTAAAACGGTCTTTTTTATTCTCTTCTTTTTTATAAGAGCTGCAACGGCCTTTTGCTGAGTTTCATCAGTTCGTATTACCGTTTCTTCCGAGCCTTGAAAATATACGTAAGACGAGTTTTCTGAGTTGTTATTTTTTTTCATTTAAACCACCTAAAAGAGTGAGCGCCGTTTCAATGGCGGACAATCTGTTATTTAATCTGATTTCATCGGTGAAATTATTTCTTAACTCTTCAACAAGAGTTTTGTTTCCGTCGGAAACAGCGATGTAAATAAGTCCGACGGGTTTTTCTGTATCGTCTGATGTAGGCCCTGCAATTCCGGTAATGCCCACACCAATGTCAGAATTCAGTGCTTTTCTGGCACCTTCTGCCATTTCTGCGGCGGTTTTTTCACTTACCGCACCATACAGACGGAGTGTTTCGGGATTTACTCCCAAAAGCTTAGTCTTAATTTTGTTTGAGTAAGAGCAGATGCCGCCATTATATATGGAGGAAGCTCCGCTTACATCTGTTATTATTTTGCTTAACCAACCACCTGTGCATGATTCTGCGATGCCGAGGGTAAGATTTTTTTCTTTTAAATCTGCAACGAGCTTATCGGCTTTTGCAATCAATTGTTTTTCAGTCATTTTCAACGCCTTCTGATGTTATTGAGATTCTTTTGATTCCCTCATAAGCTCTTTGACAAAGACCTTCAATATCAAGTGCTTTTTCCGCCGCCTCAATATCGGCGAGGTGAGGACGTGTTTTGGGATGTCGCGGAGTGAAAACTGTACAGCAATCCTCAAAGGGCTGAATTGATATGTTGAAGGTATCAATTTTTCGCGAAATTGTTATGATTTCTTCCTTATCCATACCGATACAAGGCCTAAAAACAGGGTAACGGGCAACAGCATCCGTGCAACCGAGAGCGAGAGTCGTCTGGCTTGCAACCTGGGCAACACTTTCACCGGTTATAAGTGCGTGGCAATCTGTGTTGTCGGCAAGCATATTTGAAAGACGCATCATAAAACGTCGCATAATAATCGTGAAATATTCTTCGGGACATTTTTCTCTTATAGCTTCCTGAATCTCTGTGAAAGGTACGGTGTGAAGCCAAATTCTGCCGCTGTAGCGAGCAACCTTTGACAATAAATCGTGCACCTTCTCTTCGGCTCTTAATGATGTATAGGGGGGAGAGGCAAAATGTATGCCCACAAGCTCAAGACCTCTTTTTGACATCATATAACCGGCAACGGGGCTGTCAATACCGCCTGAAATAAGTATCAATGCTCTTCCTGATGATCCGCAGGGCATACCGCCTGCGCCCTTGAGCTGATTTCCGCGGACAAATGCTTCGTCACGGATTTCAACGGTAACAACAATGTCAGGGTTCTTAACGTCAACCTTGAGGTGGGGAAAGCTTTCGAGAAGCTTTCCTCCGAGTGTTGCAGAAATCTCCGGCGATTTCATGGGGAATTTTTTATCGGAGCGTTTTGCTTCAACCTTGAAGGTTTTGGCACTCATAAGCTGATCTTTAAGATAAACGGGAGCAAGCTCCGTTATTTTATTCATATCCTTTTCGCATACGCCTGCACGTGAATAGCCTGCAATACCGAAAACCCTTGAAACCTCGTCGGTTGCAGCATCAATATCAGCATATTCGTCAAGGGGCGAAACCATTATTGTGCTCTGCGATTTTTTAATCTCAAAGGAGCCGAAGGGCTTTATGCGTCTGCGAATGTTTTTGCAAAGCATATCTTCAAACGTTGAGCGGTTAAGACCCTTCAATGCCAACTCACCGTTTTTTATAAGAATTATTTCTTTCATATTTATCCTTCCGCTTTATTTGTATTTTTTGCCGTATTTTAATGAGGCTTCTTTTACCGCTTCAATAAGAAGGTCAACCTCTTGTGTTGTATTGTATCGTGAAAAGCTTATTCTTACGGCACTGTCGATTGTTTCGGGTGAAAGTCCCATTGCTGTAAGCACGGAACTTCTGTGACCCGTTTTACAAGCAGAGCCTGCTGAAATTGATATTCCCTTACTGCTCATAAAATTAACTGCGGGCTGGCTTGGCAGACCGATGATTGAGATGTTTGCAATATACGGAATTGCATCATCGGGGGAATTGATTTCTATATTGGGTAAATCCCGGATTCCGTTTAAGAATTTTTCTTTTAAGCTTTTGACGTAATCCTGATTCTTTTTTATATCCATACATTTTTCAGCAGCCGCACCGAATGAAAAAATTGCGGGCGTTGCTTCTGTGCCCGAGTGTATATTCTTTTCCTGGCCGCCGCCGAGAATGTAGGGCTTAATGATATTTGTGTTTTTTAAATATATTCCGCCCACACCCTTTAATGCGTGGATTTTATGACCGCTTACAGTGATTATATCTGCATCAATGGTCTTAGGTGTTACGGGAATTTTTGAAAGTGCCTGAACACAATCGGAATGAATGATTGCAGGTGAGTTCTTTGCTTTAATAATACTGCGTATGGAGTTAACGGGTAAAATTGAGCCTACCTCATTGTTTACAGCCATCATAGAAACAAAAATCGTCTTTTCATTGATGCTGTCAAAAAGCTCTTTTTCGTCAATTTTGCCGTTTTTGTCAGGCATTAGTCTTATGACCTCAACACCTGATGCCTCAAGCTTTTTTATCGGCTCACTCACGCTGGGGTGCTCAATGGCTGTTGTGACGATACGGTTGCCCTGTCGTTTCATTTTTTCGAAAGCACCGAAAATAGCTGTATTGTTTGCGGCGGTGCCTGAAGAGGTGAAAAAGAAATTATCTTCAGATACGCCTAAAAGTCTGCAGACTTTTTTTCTTGCTTTTCGCAATTCTGAGGACGCAACACAGCCTGCTTCATGCAAAGAGGATGGGTTTGCCCAATATTCAAGCATTGCTTTTGTTGCTGCTTCTACAGCTTCTTTGCAGGGCTTTGTGGTAGCGCTGTTATCAAAATATGCTGTCAAAAATAAAACTTCCTTTTTTTGCGGCTTATGAAAACCAATATTTGCCTATATTATTATATAATCAACTAATTATACTATATTATAGCCGTTTTTGTAAATGGGTTTAACGTAAGTTTTGTTGTAAAATTATTGAATATTTTATGAATAAAGGTAAAAACTGTTTTCAACAGAAATTAAGACAGTTGAACAGGGTTTGTTTTTGTTAACTTAAAGAAGGAGAATTTTTATGAAAAAAAGAAGACCTTTAATAAGGGGCGTAAGCTTTTTGAGTGCAGTTGTAATTGCTCTTGCAATATGGGGTGGCGTCAATGCCTACAAGCTTTCTGTTGCAGAAAGAAGCATAAAAGCTTCGAATGAAAGGGCGCTCACGCAGTTAGGCACTTACCTTGATGATATAAACCTTAATTTGCAAAAATGCACATATTGTTCGGGTGAAAGTATGCTGTCAGACGTAACGTCTGAAATCTGGCGTTCAAGCGCATCCGCAAAGGAGAGCCTTTCTGAAATAACTGACGGAAACGTTGAACTTTCGGGAGTATATAAATTTCTTTCGCAGGTTGGTGAATATACGCTCTCTTTGAAGGAACGTATTGCAAAAGGAGAAAAAATATCAAGCGAAGAAACCGAGAATTTAAACAGACTTTTGAGGTATTCTGCCCAATTGAGCAAAAGTGTGAATTATCTTATTGAGCAGGAGGAAAACGGGCTTCTTGATTTCGAGGAAATTAAAACCACGTTACAGAAGGAAAACAATGAAAGAACACTTCTGGGCACAGAGCTTAACGATGCAAATCAATCCTTGAATGATTACCCGACACTTATTTATGACGGCCCCTTTTCGGACCATATAATGAACAAAAAATCTGCGCTTGTTGAAAAATTGGAGGTAGCAACCGAAGCGCAAGCAAAAGAAAAAGCGGCGGATTTTTTGAAAATAAAGAGTGACGGATTAAAGCTTTTGAGTAAAACTAACAATAACCTGAGCACATACACCTTTTATAACCGCGATTGTACTGTAAGCGTTACTCAGAAGGGTGCAATTGTAAAGTCTATGCTAAAATCACAGTATGTGTCGGAAATTAAGCTTTCTTACGATGAGGCTGTAAAAAAAGCTGCTGAATATCTCAGGGAAAGAGGCTATACAAAAATAAAAGAAAGCTATTATTCAACAACAGACGGTATATGTACGGTTAATTTTTCTTATTACGATAACGGTGTCACATACTATACCGACCTTATTAAGGTAAGCGTTGCGCTTGACACGGGCGAAATAACGGGCTTCGATGCAACGGGGTATATTATGAATCACAAAACAAGACGGATACCGTCAAACCCGAAATATACTCCCATAGAAGCAAAAAAGCTTATTAGCGAAAATCTCGATGTTATTTCGTATAAAAAGGCAGTTATACCCACTGAATGGGAGGATGAGCTTTACGTGTATGAATACAGATGCGTTGACGAGAATAAGCAAGAGGTGCTTGTTTATATAGACCCTGTTACCGGTGAAGAAGCCGATATTCTCCTTCTTCTTTATACAGATGGCGGTGTGCTTACAAAATAATGTATAAAGAAAACTCAGCAGGGGATAATTTAATTGGAGTGTCGGAATACACGGCTCCGGAAAGGACGTGAGTTTATGAAAAAAATAATCGCTGTTATTTCTGCTTTGTTGCTCGTAGGATGTATGGCTGTTGTATTCTATGGTTGCGGTGCAGATGACGAAAATACCACAACAATATCCGAAACATCAGGCACAACAGTTACGGAAAGTACAACAAATGCCGAAAGCACAACAATGAAGTCGGAGATGAACCCCGGCATTGTTACCGACGAATCAGAAAAAGGTGATAACGGGGTAATCGGTGATATTGTAACAGATGCATCCGAAGGAATTTCCGAAGCGGTAACAGATGTGTCTGAGGGTATGTCAAGAATGATGCAGTAACAAAAAATAAAGGCTCTTCGCGTTTCGCGAAAAGCCTTTATTTTTTATTTTACTGTGATTTTCCGGGTCGTGAGGACTGAGTTGTTATCATCAAGGAGTTTAAACTCAATGGTGTAGTTTTTTGAAGGTGTGCTGGGATATTCAAAGGCATAGGTGTTTTCATCTGCCGTAAGCACGATTTCTTTTCCGTCCTCGTAGCCAAGAGAAGTAAGGTATTTGATAGAAAGCTTTTTATTGTAAAGCTTTGCATCGTTAACGGTAACGTGGAAATAAATCTTCTTTGAGTTTTCAACCTCGCTCAGATGAGTTTTTGCATCTGTGGTAGTGTAGTTGATGCAAGAAGTAACGCTGTCAGCAAGCTCGTTTGTTGTGCCGAGAAGCTTGTTTCTTATATCAACACTGTCTTTATATTTTGCCTTTGCAAGGTCATTAAGATAGGTGAGGGTTGTTTCGTTTTTAGCATCAAGATTAGCATTTACAAAGCCGTATTTTGCTTCAAGTATTTTTTCGGCACTATCGGAATATGTACCTAATTTGGTGAAAATTTCGATTGCGCCCCGGTAATCTTTTTTGCTGAGTAAAGCAACACCTTCCTTATAGGTGCATTGTGAGATGAGACTTTTGCTGTCAGCATAGCCGTTGAGTGCCTCTAACATAGTTTTTGCTTCCGCGTATTTTCCTGCTTCAAGAGTTGCAACAGCAGCGTGATATTTACAGGAATTCATTTTTGCGGCACTGTCCTGGTAATCGCCTAAGGAAGCATAAATTTCTGCAGCTTCTGCATATTTTTTCTGTGCTTCAAGGTTTGAAGCCTCGGTGTAAAGGCAAATGGATTTTCTGATTACAGAATCCTCATAATCACCTAAATCAGCATAAATCTCAGCAGCCTGAACATATTTTTTCTGATCGTAGAGTGTGGCAGCTTCTGCATAGCTTTTTGCATTTAATTTTTCGGGAACAATCTTTACCGCAATACCGCCTGCAACAATTACGACAATGAGAAGAATTACAATAAACGGACCGTAGCTTTTTTTGTGTTTGGTACGTTTTTTTGGTTCATCTTTTTCAGTAAATTCTTCTTCAGGTGCAACGGTTATTTTTTTGTAGGACTTTTCATCAGCATCTTCATCACCGAAACCGTCACCTATATCATCAATTTCGTCAGCCTCTGCAATTGCCTGAAGGTTTTCAACAGGGCTTATTTTTTCGGATCCTTCGGTTGTTTCTTCTGAAACTGTTTCAATTGTTTTTGTTTTTTCTTCGGCTGCTTCTTCAGTTGCATCTTCAGCAACATCTTCAGCAACATCTTCAGCAGCGTCTTCAGCAGCGTCTTCAGCAGCGTCTTCATCGGATGGTCTGTCGGTAAATTCTTCAACAGCTTCTTCTGTTACATCTGATTGTGTAATGCTATCGTCGGTATCATCAGCGGAAGTGTCAATTTCTTCTGCCGCTTCGGCTTCATCTTCGGCAGCAACGGGAATTTCAACAATAACGTCTTCGTCGCTCTCTGTTTCCTGAACATCGTTTTCAGATTCAACGGTATCGTCTGCTTTTTCTGTAGCTTCACCCTGTGCTTCTTCAGAAGAAGCTTCTATATCAGAGGAAGAATAAACATCAATATATTCTGTGCTTTCGTCAGCATTTTCGGTTTTTGCGGTATCTTCTGAAACTTCGTTTTCAGAAGTGTCTTCATCAACGTCAACTGTTTCGGGTACAATAACAACAACCGTTTCAGTCTGTTGCCGGAATTCATCGTCGTGATCTTTGAGGCTTTCCTGGAAGAAATCGTATGCCGCACCTTTAAGCTTTTCACCTATTGTGGGAACGCCTTTGATTGCATTGTAATTGCCCTCTTCAAGAAGCTTTGAAAGTTCCGTGAATTTCTCTGCACTTTCCATAAGGAAGTCGTATTTCTGGCGGTTCTTCTCAAAGAACATAACGATACAACGATAGTAAATTTCAAGGTTTTTGATATCGGTTGAAAGAATACCTGTGAACACGGTGTGAGAGCTGATGCTGTCGGCAATTCTTTGGAATTTAAGAACACCTACCTCAGTTGCAAGCTCAGGTTCAATAAGAAAACATTTCGAAAAATTAACACTGATTTTTTCCGTGGCGCGTTCGTTGTATGCATCAGCAAATTCTGTGAGCTTTTCACGGAATTTACGTGCATCATTCTGTATGCTTATAAGAACGGAAACTTCATTTTTGATTTTTTCAGCATCGGCACCCTCAAAAAGGCGTATGTGCTTTTCAGCCATAAGCTTTTCAAGCTTTGAACATTCATCGTTTGCAAGGGCAAGATATTCAATAAATAATTCGTCGGGAATATCTGCTAAGCTTTCTGCAATTTTTGAATAAACGTCCTCAAAAGAGGTGGTATCCTCATCGAAATTAAAGCCGTCGCAAAGCGCCTTGTAGAAAATAGCACAAGGATCTGCGCCGTTTTTTACAATGTGTTTCATAAGACAGTCGTTAGCCGCTGAAAAATCCCCTTCGTTATAGTATTGAACTGCAGAAAGGAAATTTTCCTGAGAAGAGGGGATTTCAACTCCGCAAGAAGGACAAACGAATTTTTCGCCGTCCTTTCTGAGATAAGCGTTTTTACATTTTGAGCAAATGATTCTTATCATATTTTCCACCTTTGCCTTACTTTAGGTATTAAGTAACAACACGTCACCAAATTACAATTCACTTTATCATAACATAAATCGACCGACTTTTTCAATATTTTATTACAAAAACATTTCAAAATCGGTCGAAAAATATTGCTTATTTAATTGTTGGTTGCTTTTTTATCCATAATTCACAGAATTTAAAGCCTGCATCGGGTTCAGAAATTTCAAGCTCAAGTGTTCCGTTTATAAAAATTTCCGAAGGAAGCAGATATGTTGCACTTTCAAAACCCGGTGCTAACAATTCATTGTCAAAGTCGGGGTTCTTATAACCGCCGTACTGTGCGCCTTCATACAGTATTTTTCCGTTTACTGTTATGCGGTGGTTCAAAATATCCGGGTTGTTGTCCGTTTTATAGGCAATGGTAAGAGCATAATCGCGATTGTTTTCAAAACCGCCGAAATTGGCTCTGAAGGTGAAATGGTCGAAGACCTTTGTCATACTCATAGGCAAAGGTGTTTCTTTTGTGTAAGGGCGGTCTCCCTGAATATCCATATAAAATTCACCTGTCTGCTTAACACCGAGGGTGTTAAGACCGTGAAGCGCAACGGAATAATAAACCTCGTCTGTTTCGGTTTTGTTTCGGTTGAGAAGACGATTTACAAACGCTGCTCTTTCGTGTGAATCAAGCGTGAGAGAATATTTTAATTTTTCTGTAAAAAAAGCTTTGTCAGATACGTTATTGTCAATTGTTTCAAGGGTAGCGCCTCTTTCCCAGCTATCGGCATAATAATGCTCAACATCAAGCTGTATTCCGATAAGCTTGAAAAGCTTTTCTGCAAGCCCGTTTAGCTCATTGCGAAGAGTAACATAGTCTGCGTTGAAGGGTGTCTCAAGTATTTCAATTGCCTTTTCGACATTATTGTTATGAAGATGAGCTTTTGCTTTTTTCAAAAGCATATTTTCAAAAGCGCGACGCATTTTTACTAATTTGTCGCAGCACCCTCTGAAATAAAGAAGCATAAATCTCCAGTTGTCGGAGAGAGAGGGACTATTTCTTTTTATTTCGCAAAGATTGTTGTAAGCAACGTCAATACAGGGATTCTCAACAGGGTCACCCTGCCAGCTTTTTTCAAGAAGAAATATTGTATCTGCAACCTTTTCCTCATCTGCTTCGTATAAAAACATACGTGCGTAATCAAGAAGAATTTCTCTCAAATCAGCATCTTTATCCCATTCAAGCGCACTCCATATCATTTTGTTTACATCATCGTGAGCGCCTTCGGAATAGCTTACGCTACCTATGGTATAGGGGGCAAAGGTTCTGTGAAGAGTTCGTAATTCTGTGGGACGCGGATTCACGCTTTCTCTTGAAAGAGTGTTGCAGAGAGAGAAATGCCAATCATCCTCAAGGAAATTTACGGGATATTCACAGCGCAGATTATGTGTGATATCGGGATAAAATCTTAAAGGGTATTTTGATGGCGTTTTTTTTCTTAATTCATGCATAGGGAATGCGTGGTTGGGTCCCATAATAAGAGCATCAATTTCATCGGGCTCTTTGTTTAATTCCTTTATGAGAGTGTCACCCCAATCCCTGTAGGAATGCGGTGCCTGTGCAGAGGGGTGCATCTGAGCATTGGGATGAATTTTTTTCAATATGTCAGATATTTTTTTACAACGTTCGATAAATGCATCGGAATACATATTACCGGGATCGCCGCCGGGAGGGAAAACCGCATCAATACGCGGAATTTGAGAGTATAACTTTTTTCTTATAGCAAGCGCCTCTTCTTCCGTTTCGCTGTCATCGTTTGCGTGCCAGAGGGAAACGTCAAGGTCAACTGTGTCCGCAAGACGTGATGCTTCTGTAACAAATTCAGACTGCGTATATCTCATAAGAGGATTCATTTCTTTCTTTCCGAATTTTGTGGTGTTGTGCTCGCAAGTATTTGTGCCGAAAGCCATCATATCGAGGTAATATCTGAAATATTGCTCGTAATCCCACGCATCGTAGGTATTCGGGGTTGTGCGGTAACCCACCTGGTGACCGCGTATTTTTTTCTGAGGCTTATGAATACCGCAGATATCTTCGACCAGAAGAATTTCATCGCTTATAAATTTTGCTTTTCTTAAAAAAAGCGAATAGCCAAAAATAAGACCTCGTATTGTTTTAGCGGTTATGATAAGACCGCCGTTGCTTTCTGAGATAATGAATGTGTCTTTGTTATCAACAGAGTCATCGGTAACAAGGGTTACAAATGCGTTTTTCGAAGCATTTGTAACGGAAGGCTTAACCCTTGTTCTTTCAAAAATTTCATTTGAAAAAAGCTCTGCTGCATAAAGACTTTCGTTGTTTCCTGCACAGATATTCAGGTTAGTGTAGCTGAATTTCATAAACAAAACTCCCTATAAGATATTGTTTTAATTTTAGCACATATACAGGGAATCTTCAATAAAAATAAAAGTTTTACAAAATATGTCTTGAATTTTGGCTGCGATGTGATAAAATACCTTTTATTTCAAAAAACACGCTGAACAGGAGAACTTTTATGAATTGGTATACCATAAAGTGGGGTTCAAAATTTTTGAGCAGCCTTTTAAAACTCAATCCTGAATTAAAAAAAGCAAAAGCACTTAAAGAAGAAGGCGATTGGCGCAAATATAAATCTTTCGTGGATGGATGCCTTTGCGGCTGGCTTAATCCGCTTATTGCTAAAGCCGGTGTGAACTTCAATGTTTACGGCAAAGAAAATATTCCCGAAAATGAACCGATTATTTATACCCCTAATCACGCGGGAATATTTGATATTCCCTCAATTATTCTCAATGCTCCCGAGCCACCGATTTTTATAGCAAAAAAAGAGCTCAAGAGTGTTCCGGTTTTAAGTGATTGGATGTACGTTTTAGATTGCGTTTTTGTTGACAGAAATAATAAAAACAGCGCAAGGTCATCACTCCATGAAGCTATTGAAATGGTGAAAAACGGCAGAAGTGTTGTTGTTTTCCCTGAAGGTACACGCTCAAAAGACGGAACATTGGGTGAGTTTAAGGGCGGTGCAATGAAAATTGCAATGGAGACGGGCGCAAAGGTTGTACCTGTTCTTTTGAGAGGAACAAGAGAACGCCTTGAGGAAAAAGGTGAGATTGTTCCGGGTGAAATTGACGTTGTGTTTTTACCGTATATTAAAACAAAAGGGCTTTCAAGGGAAGATTTTTTCAGTATGCCTGAAAAAATACGACAGCTTATTAAAGAAGAAAATGAAAATTTCTCAAAAAACAAAAAATAAATTTTGAAGCGGATTTCAACAGCGGTGGTTGGAATCCGCTTTTTGTGTATGTTGTCAGGGTTGACAAAAAAGGTCAGTTTATGTATAATCGTTCCGTATGATTACAAATTGTAACCTTTTTGGAGGTATTTATGACAAAAAGAATATTATCCGTTATTTTGGTGCTTGTTATTAGTATCGGTGTTGTTCCTGCGATGCACCTGAAGGCAGCTGCGGCGAATGATGCGTACGATGTTGATGCGGCAATCAAATATGCTCAGGCAAACTGGGACAGCGGTAAGGGGCTTTGCGCGGAATTCATTTCTGAATGCTTGAGGGCAGGCGGAGTGGATGTTTTTGAGCCGAGAGTTATAAACCTTTACAATGCTCTGGTGTCAAACGGCTACGGTAAATCCAATGTGTTGACGCTTACAAAAGGCAATACGGGAACAATACGTATGGCAGATAATGTGGGTAAGGTTGATAAAGGCGATCCTATTTTCTATTACTGCAACGGCTGTAAGGAATTTGCTCACGTGGTACTTTGTAACGGCGCAAACAGTGAGGGTTACCTTCAGGATTTTGCTCACAACAACGCTCACGACGGAACAAGGCAATGCTGGACATGGGCTCATTATTGCGGTGCAAACAGCTGGACGGTATATTCTGTAAAAATGAATACCGGTGACCAGCTTATAGGTACGCCGACTTCTGTTGGTGCAACCAAAATAAATTATGTAGTTAACGTTGAAGGCGGAATTTATTTTAAATGGGATGCGGTTGATACCGCTACATATTACCGCGTTTACAGAAAAGCTCCCGGCGGCTCATGGGTATTCCTTACAAACGCTGTAAATACTTACTATCTTGATACAAAAGCAGAAAACGGTAAAGAGTATATTTACACCGTAAGGGCTTGTAATGGCAGTGTTTTCAGTGCGTATTACGAAGGCAACCCTGTTAAATTTTTAAGTCAGGTGAAATTCAAAGCGATAACGAATAACAACTCGGAGCTTGTTGTTACATGGAATAAAAACGATGCGGCAGACGGATATTATTTATATCGTCAGGAGGGCAACGGTAATTGGCTCAGAATCGCAGATATAACAAATAAAAATACAACGAGCTATACGGATAACGATGTGAAAAGCGGTACAAATTACCGTTACAGAATCAGAGCTTTTTCAGGTGCAACGGTTAGCTCCTATGATGTGAACGGAATAGGGACAAGGTTTTTGAAAGCCCCTGTTATCAAGGGAACAACAAACGTTACAGAGGGTATTTCATTCACATGGGAAGCAGTTGAAGGCGCAACCGGTTACAGAATATACAGAAGGGCTTCCGGTGAAAGATACTGGACGTATCTTGAAACTGTTACAGGAACAAATTACATTGACAGCAATGTGAAAAGCGGTGTTTATTACCGTTATACAGCAAGGTCGGTTTATGAGAATAATTATGCAGGCTTTGACAGTAACGGTTCTGTTATAAGATGTGTTGCTACACCCGAAATAAGTGAAGCTGTTTGCGTAGCAGACGGTATTGAGGTTAAATGGAATGCAATTGACGGTGCTATGGGTTACTATGTTTACCACAAGGTCGACGGTGCAAAATACTGGACCAGAATTGCAGTTCTTAACAACGCAACAAGCTTTGTTGATAAGGATGTTGTTTCAGGAAAAAACTATGCTTATACGGTAAAGGCATTTTACGGATATACAATGAGCGGCTATTATGAGGACGGTCCTAAGTGTCAGTACAAAATCGGCGGAAATTCACGATTGAATGATACAGCTTTTGAGCGTCTTGTTTCTGAAGAAATTCCCGAGGTTGAAACAACGGATTTGAATTAAAAATTAATTGTAAAACACCACTGAAATCGAGTGATTTCAGTGGTGTTTTTATGTCTTTTCAGATAATTATCTTTCTTCTCGGAAATATGGAAGACCGAGGCTCTGAGGCGGCTGATGCTCACGTTTTTTACGCATACTTGTAATGATAAGAACAACAATTGTAACTACGTAGGGAAGCATTTTGAACAATTCCTGTGTTTCTGTACCGAGACCCTGAATGTAGTTGTTTGCGTTACAAAGAGCACCAAAGAGGAATGAGCCGATAATTGCAGATGAAGGATTCCAGAGAGCAAAAATAACGAGTGCAATAGCCATCCAACCGCGGTCGCCGAAGGCATTGTTTGACCATACGCCGTTTGCGTAAGCCATAACGTACTGAAGACCGCCGAGACCTGCAATAGCACTACCGACGCAGGTTGCAACGTAGCGGTATCTTATAACATTGATGCCGGCGGCGTCGGCTGTTGCGGGGTTTTCACCGACAGAACGAAGGTTAAGACCAACACGGGTACGTTTAAGAACGAATGAAACTATAATTGCTATTACAATTGCCAGATAAGTAAGGAAATCGTGCGAAAGGAATAATTCACCAAACCAACCTAACTTATCTGCAAAGGGCAGCTGAGTTGAGAAGAATGAGCTTGTTTTTGTAAGAGCAATTGAGGGTAATTCGCTTTCTGTGATGTTGATAAGAGAAGCACCGAGGAAGTTACCTAAGCCGATACCGAGAGTTGTGATAGCAAGACCGGTAACGTTCTGGTTAGCGTGGAGCGAAACGGTGAGAAAGCTGTAAATAAGTCCCATAATCACAGACCCTGCAATTGCACACAAAAACGGAATTATAACCGCAAGAACGGGATTCATATTAGCAAGGTCGTTACCGCAGGCATTTTCATAAATAAATGAGCCTGCAACACCGCTTATGGCACCAACGTACATAATACCGGGGATACCAAGGTTAAGATGACCTGATTTTTCTGTGATAATTTCACCGGTTGAGCCGTAAAGAAGGGGCACACCAAGGAGAATAGCACGGCAAATAAACTGAATAATCATGCTTTAACCTCCTTTTTGCTGTGGCGGAACTTGATAGAGTAGTGAATAAAAAATTCACAACCAACAAGCATAAGAATTACAATACCGACAATTATTTCCGAGAAGGATGAGTTAAGGTGTGAGGTGTCTGCAACCTTAGCAACACCGATTCTCAGGAAAACAACAATTGCAGTCATAACAACCATTATAAAGGGGTTGAACTGACCGAGCCATGACATAAGAATTGCAGTAAAGCCCTGACCTCCGACGAGGTTTGTATTAATGCTGTGGTCTTTACCTGCAACAAGAAGCATACCTGTTACACCGCATAAAGCACCTGAAATGAGCATGGTGCGGATAATAACCTTTTTAACGTTTATACCAACGTAACGAGCGGTGTTCTGGCTTTCGCCTACAACCGAGATTTCATAGCCCTGTTTACTGTATTTAAGATATATGTACATAAACACGGTAATGGCTGCAACAGTTACAATGTTAACGAAATAGTCGTTGTTTCCGACAGCAGGGAAGTTACCGTAAGCAACAGGGTTGATAACGTTTGAGCCGCCGCCTTCGATGTAAACGTAGTAAGCGATAATCTGTGTGGCAATGTAGTTCATCATAAGGGTGAAAAGAGTTTCGTTTGTGTTGAACAAAGCCTTGAATACTGCGGGGATAACGCCCCACACAGCACCTGCAATAATGCTTGTTACGATGATTGTGATGATAAGTGCCGGGTAGGAGAGCTTCTCTCCGAAATTTATCATACAGAAGATTGATGCAAGACCGCCCATAAGAGCCTGGCCTTCAGCGCCGCAGTTCCAGAATTTCATTTTGAAAGCAGGGGTGAGGGCAAGGGCAAGACAAAGGAGTATAGCAATTTCCTGCAGATATTTCCAGAGCATCGTTGTTCTGCCCTCAAACAATCTTCCGAAAACACCGGAAAAAATAATCTGATAAGTGTCGCCGAAGCTTTCTTCCGTAATTGCCATTGAGAGAATACCGACAAGGAGAAAACCGATAAGTATCGTAGCACAGCGTATAAGCCATGCCTGCCATTGGGGCATATCGTCACGCTTTACAACGTGGAAAAGCGGTTCACGATGTTTTATTTCATTGCTTTTAGCCATTGCCATTCTCCTTTCCGTCGTTATCGGATTTTGTCATAAGAAGACCTATTTGATCCTTAGTTGTTGTGCGGGCATCAACAACACCCGTAATTTTACCTGAGCCGATAACCATAATTCTGTCGCACAATTCAATAAGCACGTCAAGGTCCTCGCCAACAAAGATGATAGCAACACCTTTCTCCTTCTGTTCGTTAAGGAGGTTGTAAATCATATACGACGAGTTGATGTCAAGACCGCGCACAGGGTATGCAACCATGAGGACAGTAGGTGACGCGGCGATTTCACGGCCCACGAGCACCTTCTGAACATTACCGCCCGAGAGACGGCGAACGGGAGTGCTTGCACTGGGGGTGACAACCTCAAGGTCGTTTATAATTTTCATTGCAAGGTCCTTGGGCTTTTTACGTTTAAGGAAGAAGGATTTACCCTTTGTGTAGCTTCGGAGCATCATATTGTCAACGATATCCATATTGCCCACAAGACCCATACCCAGTCGGTCCTCGGGAACGAATGAAAGACGTACACCCATATTTCTTATCTGTACGGGAGTTTTATCTCGCAGGCTTTCTTTTTTGCCTGTTTTGGGGTCAAAGTAGAAAATATCGCCGTATTCAAGCCGCTGAAGACCTGCGATGGACTCAAGAAGCTCACGCTGACCTGAACCCGCAATACCTGCAATGCCGAGAATTTCACCGCTTTTTGCCGCGAAAGAAACGTTATCAAGAACAGTTGCGCCGGTTCTGTCAACGCAGGTGATGCTGTTAACAACAAGCCTGTCCCGGGTATTTTTGGGCTCATCCCTGTGAATATTGAGGTCAACCTTTTTACCGACCATCATTTCAGTAAGCTCGGCTTCATTGGTTTCTGCGGTGTTAACAGTGCCTACGTATTCACCCTTGCGAAGAACCGAAACTCTGTCTGAAAGTGAGAGAACCTCGTGAAGCTTGTGGGTGATGATGATAATGCATTTTCCGTCGTCACGCATACGGCGGAGAATGTCAAAAAGCTTTTCCGTTTCCTGGGGGGTAAGAACGGCTGTGGGCTCGTCAAGAATGAGAATGTCCGCACCTCTGTAAAGAACCTTTATGATTTCAACTGTCTGTTTTTCAGAAACGGACATTGTATAAATTTTCTTTTCGGGATTAAGCTCAAAGCCGTATTGAGAGCTGATGCTTTTGATTTCATTCATTGACTCTTTAAGGTTATATTTGCCGTTTTCAATACCGAGAACAATGTTCTCCGCAGCGGTAAAAACGTCAACAAGCTTAAAATGCTGGTGAATCATACCGATTTTGTATGAAAAAGCATCCTTTGGCGAGGTGATATGAGCTTCCTTTTCGTCAATGAAAATCTGACCTTCATCGGGGAAATAAATACCCGAAATCATATTCATAAGGGTGGTTTTTCCGCTTCCGTTTTCACCGAGAATGGAGAGAATTTCACCGCGGTAGGCGGTAAGATTAACGTTTTTGTTAGCAACCACCTTGCCGAAAGTTTTGGTTATATTTTTCAATTCAATAGCAGGTTGTTTTGTCACGATAAACCTCCTCGTTTTCTAATTCTCAATAAATGGTTGAAGCTTTCAGCCATTTATTCAAAATTAGTCAGAGGCGGGAGTTTCCTCCCGTCTCTGACAATTTATTAATTATTAGCCGTAGTTTTCATCAAGAAGCGTAATGCCGTCAATTCTTATATCGAAGTAAGGTGCTGAACGTTTATCTGATTCGAGGAATATACCGTCTTTAATAACTTCTGTATCCTTTTCGAATTTTTCATCAGTGTCAACGTCAGCCTTGTAAGAATCTAATTTCTTACCTTCAACTGTGAAGTTTGCGGTATCAAATACCTGAAGAGAACCGTCAAGGAGCTTGCCTTTAACCTCTTCAAGCTTTTCAGCTGTGCCGGGAGCGGCAGCTTTTTCGTTAACGTCTGTGAGAACAACTGAACCTGTCTTGATTGTTCCTGTCCAGTCGGCTTTGATAGCTTCGCCATCCTGAACGCACTGGATCATATATTTGAAATAAGGAGTCCAGTCGATTCTTGAAGAAACGATGAATGTGTTGGGGCAAGCAGCAACAGTTGAACCGTTGTAAGAAACGTTGGGAACACCTGCTGTTTCGCAAGCTGTGGGAGCACCCATTGAGTCAGCGTGCTGGCTGATAAGAACGCAACCGCCGGCGATGAGAGCCTGAGCAGCTTCTTTTTCTTTCTGTTCGTCGTACCAAGAGCCTGTAAACTTAACGTCCATTGTAACTGAGGGGCAAACAGATTTTGCGCCAAGGTAGAATGATGTGTAGCCTGAGATAACTTCAGCAAAGGTGAAAGCACCAACGTAACCCATCTTAGCCTTGTCAGCAGTAATTTTGCCTGCATCGATCATTTCGTTGAGCTTGAGACCTGCAGCAACACCTGCAAGGTATCTGCCTTCGTAGATAGATGCGAAGGCATTGTGGAAGTTTGCAACGCCTGCAGTGTGTGCCTGAGTACCTGTTGCGTGGCAGAACTGAACATCGGGATACTTCTCAGCAGCATCGATAAGGAAAGATTCGTGACCGAAGCTGTCAGCGAAGATGATGTTGCAGCCGTCAGTTTCAATAAGGTCAACAGCAGCATCATAGCAGTCTTTAGACTCAGGGATCTGAGTCCTCTGTGCGTACTCTACGCCCATTTCTTCGCATGCTTTCTTAGCAGCATCCATAAAGTTCTTGTCATAGGTTGACTGCTCGTCGTGAAGGAAGATAAAGCCGACCTTAACAGCGGCAGCCTCTTTTGAGCCTTCTTCTTCGGGAGTCTTATCGCCGCAAGCTGTAAAGCAAGCTACTACCATAACAAGAGCAAGGCAGAGAGCGAGGATTTTACCGAACTTTTTCATTGTCATTACCTCCGTATTGGAAATATTTATTTGTCAGCAATCATTACTTCTGAATGAAATTTTACCGTCATTCATACTGTCGATAATTGCTAATGACCTTACCTTGTAGCCCTTTTTACGAAGGGCGTTGCCACCAGGCTGAAAGCCTTTTTCAATGGCGATACCGATACCGGCAACCTCGGCACCTGCCTGGTTGATGATATCAATAAGAGCGTTGCAGGCATTACCGCCTGCCATAAAATCGTCAATAATAAGAACCTTGTCCGAGGAGCTGAGATATTTTTTCGAAACATTCATTGTATATTCCTTGCCGTGAGTGAAGGAATAGCATTTTGCAGAGTAAACCTCATTGCCGACATTTTTGTGGTTGGCTTTTTTTGCAAAAAGCGCAGGTAAATTAAAATATTTGGCAACAAATACAGCAATTGCTATGCCTGATGATTCAATAGTCACAATTTTTGTTGCACCGCAATCTTTGAAAAGACGGTAAAATTCCTTACCCATTTCTTCAAGCAGACCCACGTCAAGCTGATGGTTGAGGAACATATCGACTTTAAGTATGTCGGTGCCTATAGAAACACCTTCGCCGGCAATTTTATCTTCAAGTAATTTCATAAAAAAACTCCCTGCACAACGGACTTTAAAAACTAATGTTTCACAAAAGGAATTATACATTATTACGTCGGTAGATTTCAAGAGGAAATTCGCCAAAAAAGCCACATGTTCATTTTTTCGTCATATTGTTAAAAATAAAAGGCGATTTATGTTGCAAAATGTGGAATTAAGCTGCGGTGGTATTTCCTTTTCTCCTTGTGCAGGCGGGTAGCTTCGCGGTGCGAAGTTTTTATTTATTCGTCAAAATGCACAAACATAATTCTAAAAACGCTGAAATGTAAATTTTACAAAAGGCGAAAAGTAAAGATAAAAACCTTTACAGATATAGAAAAACACCTTTTTTAAATAGAATTACAAAATAATAACGGATAATGAAAAAACACAATAAACCGCATAAAATAACAGATTAGCACATAAATGATGTGTAATGGTAAAAACCTTTACATATAATATTGTTAAAAACTAACAAACAAATTTTAAAAATGCTGTATCCCTAAAGAAAAAATTGCTTTTGTGCGAATTTTTGTTATGAAAACAATATGAAAACGGGGTTGTGTAAAGCTATTATACTTGTCGAGGAAGTTACCTACAAGACCGAGGCTGATACCGTTGCTTGTGCCGAGACCGTAAGCGATTTTAGAGATGATATTAGAGTTGTTGTCATTACCAACAAGCTGAAGGACATTCATAATCATGTTAAAGTCGCCCTGGCT
>JAGASD010000015.1 GCA_017621885.1 Clostridia bacterium
AACTTTTTTATTTTCGTTAAAATTGCACAACAAAAAAGCCGTCACATAGACAGCACAAATAGCGGGAGGACATTTCATCCTCTCGCACAGTTTGCACTGAAACTATGTAACGGCTTAAAGTTTAAGCTCTGATTGTCCGTATGTTACTAACCAAGTATCGGACTATACTTTTTCGGTCAGATAATATGTGTTGGCATAAAGCCAATAAGTAAAAAATATGTGTTTCAGTTGATATTTAGTTGTAGGCAAATACATTATTTACCAATTTACTATTATACTGAACATTCGTTCGCTTGTCAAGAACCTTCCCGAAAAAGAAAAGATGGTGTCGGTTTTCACCGACACCACAGAAACACATATAAACCATACAGCAAATAATCCAACCGTCAGTTGATTTAATATCTCTAAACAAGTCATTGATTTATTTCTGAAAAATTGGTACGATACAGATGACAACAGCGCTGTTGATTTCTTTAAGGAGTTGACCAAAATGACAATCAATATTGGCGAAACAATAAAATCAATGCGAAAAGATAAAAACATAACACAGGAGACTCTTGCGAATTTTCTCGGTGTTAGCAATCAAAGCATAAGCAAATGGGAGCGTAATGAAACATATCCCGATATTACTATGCTTCCTGCAATAGCTTCTTTTTTCGGTACAAGCGTTGACAATCTTCTCGGTATTAACAAAATTGAACAGGAACAAAAAATTCAGTATTATTGCAACGAGTATTCAAGACTTTGGAGTGAGCATAAATCCGATGATGTGACGGCATTAATGAAGCAAGCGGTGTGTGAATTCCCCGGCAATTTTGATTTGCTTGTAAAATATCTGAACTGCCTTACAAATGCACAGCTCAATGCAAATCGTTTGCTTGAGGTCAGAGATGAGGCACAGAATATTTATGACTTAATTCAAGAGCAATGCACAACCGATAGCATCAGAATTTGGGCAAAAAAGTTGATGTGCAGATATCTGAGCAGATTAAGTGTGATTGATACAAGCGGAGTAGATATAACCCATGCCGAAAAAGTATTGTCGGGTATGCCATTAATGCAGAACTCAAGAGATATTGAAGCTATGTATATTTATCACAATGATGCAGAAAAAAGGAAACAAGCCTGTGCAAATGGTGTTTCTGAGCTTTTAAGATTACTTGGTGAAACCTTGTTCAGAACTTATGAGGAGCCTACGGACTATGATGAAAAGGTTTTAGAGAGTTTTATCGATTTGCTGAAAGCTGTTATGCCAGATGAGGATTACGGAAAGAGCTTCAATCATATTATTTACAATTATGGTTATCTCGGTGTAAAGAGATATTTGAATGGTGACGAAGAAAGTGCCATCAGATGCTTTGAGGAAGAAGTGAGACTTGCCAAAGCTTTTGACAGTTTACCTGACATTTCAGTAAGTACATCGCCTGTTGTAAATGGTGCAATATTTGAAAAGACAAAAACAAATCTCGGAACGAGTAAAATGCAGAGCAGAATAAAGCACATTTTGACAAACAGATATCCGCTTTCAGAAGAATTCAGAGAGAAACCTGCGTTCAAAAAATTAATAAACAGTATTGAGTGCTAAATGAAAAATCCGCATCATAGCCGATTGCTATGGTGCGGATATCTCTATTTATGGTGTGTATTTTCCAACAAACTCCTCATACTCATCTTTTTCTGTTATCCAAACGATAACAGGATATTCTTTCACACCGAGTTGAGTGAGTGCCTCAAAGCGGTGATTGCCGTCACAGAGTTCAAAGCCGTGGTCAACGAAATGCACTATCAGTGGAGGCATATCATCATTTGATTGAAGTATTTTCTTTAATGATTGCACTCTTTTCTCAAACCATTCTGCATTTACCTGATATTTTATATCTTCTTCAGGACCGCAACAACGTGAAAACAAAGATAACGGCATTGTTAGTGGACCTAAATAATATCTATTGAAGAGTTTCAGACCATCTGAGAAAGCTTTATTATGACCATCCGAAAGTAAAAATAAATGAACCCAATCTTCGAGTTTACCCGCTTCGGCAAATTCTTTTGCAGATGATAAAGAACACTTGTATTTCAATTCCTTGTTTTCATTTTTACTGTAAACGATTTTCTTGATTGACTCAACAGAAAGGTTATATTCATCAGCAAGATTTTCAATGGTAGAGCCTGATATAAACTTTTCTTTTATCTCTTGGTTTCGTTCTGCAAGATACCGCTTATAACCCGAAGTTTTACCCCAAGATCGTTTACCTATAGTTTCAGGTACATAAATAAGCTTACCTGCAGCAAATTTTTGCACTCGTTTGAGCAAATCCTCCGGTAATATATCTGCGGCGTTTTCGTAACTCATTGTTTTCAATCCTTTGTGAGTTTGGATTTTATCCACCTATCAACATATTCTGCTGCCTGCTCGGGAGTGAGATTAGATGTGTCAAGCAAGTCAATATTAGGTTCGGTTTTATCGTGATTTTCTTTCAGCCAATTATTAAACTGCATAGAAGAAGCAATCCAATCTTTATCGCTAACTTTTCTGCCGACTGTCATTCTTTGCATCATAGTTTCATCATCGCAAACTACAGCAAGATAATACATATCAGAAAACAATTCTCTTTCTGGAAGATTTTCAAATTGCTTTGGTGTACACGCACCACACACAACGCAAGGCATACCAATTTGTGATATATTAGCACAAAGCTTCATCCACATTCTGCGATATGCTCTGTAATCATCTTCTGGTGTGTTGTAAATATCATTCCAGGTTATATCACTTTCAAGAACAATGTAATCTTTTTCATTTTTGAAAAGCTCGTTACAAACAGTTGTTTTACCTGCACACGAAGCTCCCGTGATAGAGAACAAAGGTAATTTCTTAGTAGGTTTCATAGTTATGCCTCCTTTTGTTCTATTGTATCATTTTAGCTTGAGGTATGTATATGTAAAGAATGGTTTAAATTATTCTTTGCAATTCTTCTGTTAAAAAATTTGCTATGTTTTTAATTTCTTTTATAACTTCGTTATCTTCTGTTGCAGGTAGTTCATTCGTATTAAAGCTACCAACCAAGCTATAAATGTTTGTGACATTTATATGACTCAATATGACACTTAGGGTATCATAGGCTTTTTGTGGGTTACCATCGCCACCGCCAACAAGGATTACTGCACCTTTCTTTGCTTTGGTTAAAGGTACTTTGTTACGAAAATGCTTTGCTGCAAAATAGGTTTGAAATCTGCTACAAACATCAAGAAGTTTGCCTGTTGGTTGTGAAAAATAAATCGGTGAAGCGATTACAACATTGTCACAATCCTCAATATAATCATATACTCCTGCCATCTCATCGTTGATTGCGCAACCGTCATTACTCCAACAATAACGGCAATCGACACAAGCGGAAATATTTGAATAATAGGCATTGATTATTTTATATTCACCATTTAATTGTTCGGTCAATTTATTAATTAAGCTGATGGTTTCTCCGCACTTACGAGGAGAGCCATTTATAATTAGTGTTTTCATAAATTACTTCCTATTTTGCACAATTCATTTTCTGCTTTATAAACTCAATTTTCTGATTATCCTGCTTTTCTTTCACATTCATCCTATAACCATCTTGAGAAGATTTTTGATAAACTTTCAGATATTGTTCTAATGATAAAAGCATAAATTTAGTTCCTAATAAATTTCGAATTTCAATATCGCAAATATCAATATCTGCAAACTCTTTCAATCCATCAATTGAAGCATAGGAATAATCAACACCATCCTTACAAAATGTGTGCTCGTGTTCATCAATTAATGTATATCCGTGACTTTCCAAAAATAATTAAAATTCTTTCCACTTCTCACCTGTTATAAACACTTGTGGAATAAGGATATCAATATCATCAGCATTTAATGATGACTTTGTCAAAACTTCTAATCCTAACGAGCCATAAAGCAACGGAACGATATTAAATTTTTCATTAATCATTTCTGCATTTTGTAAAAAGTTACTAAACTTTGTCATAGTTTCACCTTACAACATTTTTTGATAAATATTCTGACCATTGATTTCAAAGATAATTTTGTAACCACACTTTTCGTAAAAAGCATCTTCTTTAGAACCTAAAGTTATGTATTTGTATCCCAATTCTCTTGCTTTTTCTTCAAAAAGTTTCATCAATTTTTTAGTGATACCTTGTCTGCGATAGTTTTCTTCACAGGCAACAAAACCGATTACAAGACTATCTTTGTTTTCAGCACGACCTAAAACTGCTGAAATAATTTTATCATCGTCGCAAGCATATATCAAAGGTTGTAAACCGTCTTTGAATCTACTTAGCCATGCTTCATATCAATACAAATCAGCATTATCATTTCCTAAAATCCTATAACACAATTCAAGAACAACTTTTAATTCTTTTTCTGATTTAATCTCTTTAAATTCAATCATATTAAATCATTCCCATAATCCTGATGTTGATTTACCGCTTTTACCTGTAATACCAACAACTCGTGGCCATTGGTTTGTCTCAATTATTGTCGTTGCATTGATATTACCTAAATGTGCATAGAAATGACGGAACTGCGACATTATCAAGCCAAGTCGGTTTTGCTTACAACCGGCGGGTATCTCATACAACATTTCATCGTCAAGGCTGTTCAGATAATCTGTGATTTTTGTTTTTATGCTATTTAAATATTCCTGTAATTGCTCTTTTGACAATGATTCTTCACTTGCGATATCAAGAGAGTTTAAATGCTCCGTATGAAATGGTGGATGATCATATTCCTTAGGGTTTATGTACCATTGGTCTAAACTGTGTAACATATGGTAACAGTGTTTCCAAATCGGCATATCGCAGAGAACATAGTCCATATCGCAAGTCTGAAGCATTATATCTGCATTAATAAACATTGTTTCGGTATTCAGTTTTATTGCGTTTACTAAATCGTATTTCATATATATTGCTCCCAGTATTTATTCGATTAAAATATGATGATTTTCTGTTTGCGTGATATTACCCGTCAGGTCATTTGAAAGAAAAAATATTACATACTCATTTTCTTTAAGGTCTGTAAGTTGTTTCTTTTTTCTGCTGTAAACAAAAACTTTTATATCGTTGTTCAACTTAATATAGAGGTCAACATTATTGTAAGGTGGTTGACTGCCATCATTTACACCGTTGAAACAGGCGGTGATAACTGAAACATCTGTCAAATCAATGCCAAGTAATTTTCCAAGAACTGATGGCAGTAATCGTTCATCCACTGAAACGCTTCGAAGATACAGATAGAAACACTTGATAACCCTCAAATGTTCATCATTTCTGACTTTTATATCCCGCTGTTTGATAAATTCTTCTAATTTACATTCAAGATAAATCTCCTCAATGCAAGGTGATTTATAGGCAATATAATCATCTATGCTATCGGGGAATAACTTTGCACCTTCTTCTTTGACTTTACCATATTTCTGTACAGCTTCCGGATGATTTCTCAAATAATCTCTAAAAGAAATATGTCTATGAAGTTCTGCTGAAAATTCAGGGCAAACATATAAATGATGCTTTGGCAAATCTTCATTGCCTTTGTAATCAAAAGCTTCTCTGTCTTTTATTCCGAGATTTCCTTCGTGTATGTAACTGAGAGATGCCAACTTTTCAACTACAGTATCAAATACGGAGTAGTCTTTGATAACAATATCAATATCAATAATTGGCTTTGCAGAAAGCCCCTCAACAGATGTGCTGCCGATATGCTCAATGCCGATTACTACATCATTTATTGCAGGTAAAACATACTGTTTAATTGTCTCAAAATCCGCTTTCCATTGCTCGCTATATGGAACAACTACAACTCGTTTTGCCATTTTCACACCTCTTTATAGTGATACTCTGTATCTTTGTGACCATTTTTCGTCTTCATAGAACTCATCCATTAAAGTTCCGCCGTTTTTGAGAATAGTTTTGATAGCTGATTTGTTGGACTTATACGGGACAATATCAACACTTGTCATACCCATGTTCCTGCAAATTGCCAAGGCTAATTCAAGCATTTTTGTGCCAAGCCCTTTACCTCTGTGCCAAGGCACTATTCCTGCATGTAGATGACCTCTGTGTGTATTCTTTTGATTGATTTCAATTGCACCTAATATTTCACCTGTATCATCAACAAAAAAGTATAGAGTACAAGGTACACCTGTTGACAACATAGAACCTGTTGTTCTGTCATCCTTACACCATTCAAGCCACTTTGAATAGGATGCATTTGCCCCTAAACTTTTGCTGTACCGTCTTAATAATTCGGGTTGGATGTTTTCTTCTATTTCTTCCCATTTGTCCATCATTTGAATATATGCTTCTTCATGAGTTTCATCAGGAAGCACAAGTGAATATTTCTTTGATTCCAGAGTTTTTAGCATAACATAAGAATCGGTGTTTGTGCCGTCTTCTGTTTTGAACTCTTTAAGTTCTGCAATACTGAAACCGCATTTCATATACAAATTTTTGGCAGCATTGTTATCTTCTGTTGTCTGAACTCCGATTTGATTAAAACCTTTAGATTGCAGATATTCAAAAGCATATTCAACAGCAAATTTTCCGACACCTTGATGCTTATACTTATCTGCAACAACAAGCATTGATATCCAAGCTGTATCGGCGTTTAGCAAGCCGTTTAGCTTCAACCAAGCACAGATATTGTTATCAACACAAATCAAAAAGTTTTCTTCATCAAAATCAGCACACAAAAACAGGCAGGTTTCGTCTGTCAGCATCGGATAAATGCCGACAACATCCCTGCCGTATGAATCTTTTCCTGATAAGTGTCTGTAAATATCCTTGTCCGTTAAAACCATAAGCTTACGATTGGGGCAGGCAGAGCACTTAAACTTTTTCTTGTCGCAAAACTCCTCATTCCACTCGTTTTTACAAACAGGCTGATAACCGCTTTTATCCGTAGCTTTACTGTACCAACGGCGAGCAAAGACATCTTCTCTGCCTTTGAAAAGAGAACGGAAAAGATTGATTTTTCCTTCGGGGGAGCTATGTTTGTTGATGGATGATATTGAAATTTGGGGAGTAGCTTCTGCTTCGGGCATAACGAGACCGGTTTTGTCTTTGAGAAGAGCCAGCTATGCTTTCAATTTTTTGTTTTCTTCGAGTAGGAGGTTGTATTTTTCTAACATATCAGAATATTCGTCTTTCATATAAATGCCTCCTTTTTGTTTTTATTATACCAAAATCCGTAATTTAATCAATAAAAACTGAATAAATGTTTTGAATAAAATGTTGACATTTTTGCAGAAATATATTAAACCGTGATTAGACAAATCGTGATTATACTGCATTCAATTACTGCACGAGGAGAATTGTTATGTTTATCGGACGAGAGAATGAGTTAAGATTTTTAAACAATTGTTATGAAAGCGATAATGCGGAATTTGTTGTTCTGTATGGACGTCGCAGAGTAGGTAAGACAGAAACTCTGTCTGAATTTTGCAAAGGCAAACCAAATGTTTTTTACTCCTGCAGAGAGTACACGACGGAAAAACAGCTCAAAGAGTTTTCTCAGGCTCTTCTTTCGTGGAAACCTAAGGTTAAAGCGTATGCAGAGAGCTTTGCTGACTGGGATAAGGCTTTTTCTTTCATCGGAGAGTTGGAAGATGAAAGAAAAACAGTAATTGTTATAGACGAGTTTCCGTATATGTGTAAAAACAATCCGAGCATACCTTCAATCTTGCAGATTATATGGGATACGGTTTTGAAGGATAAAAATATTATGCTTGTTATATGCGGAAGTTCTATGCGTTTCATCGAAAAAGAGTTGCTCTCAGAAAAAAATCCGCTTTATGGCAGAACAACAGGCATCTATAAGATGCTACCGATGCCGTATTATGACGCGATAAAATTTTTGCCGGAGTTTTCTGATGAAGACAAACTCATAGCATATTCCATACTTGGAGGCATTCCCCATTATTTAAAACAGTTTAATTCTAAAAAGTCGCTTAAAGATAATATAATAGATAAAATTCTTACTAAGGGTACTGTTTTGTATTCTGAAGTTGAATTTCTGCTCAGGCAAGAGCTTCGCGAAACCTCTATTTACAACACTATCATTGAAGCTATTGCTTTAGGCAATACAGCATTTAATGAGATTCTGACAAAAACCTGCATCGAAAAAACCAAATTGAGCGTATATCTGAAAAATCTTATTGAGCTTGGAATTCTTGAAAGAGAGTTTTCAGTTATGGCAAGTGCTAAAGAGCACGCAAGCAGCAGTAAAGGGTTATATAATCTTACGGACAATTATTTCAGGTTCTGGTATGCTTTTGGGTATTCCAATCTGTCTGAACTTGAAAACGATGATGCTATTGGTGTATGGGAAGATTATATTGAAAATTCACTTCACGATTTTGCATCAAAATCCTTCGAAAAAGTTTGCATTGATTATATGTATAATATGAATAAGCAAAGGATGTTACCATTTAGATTTTCAAAAATTGGGCGTTGGTGGGGAATGGTTACAAAAGATATTGAAGGTAAAAAGGTAAGTCAGGCAGAAGAAGTTGATATACTTGCCACGGACAAGAATGAAAATAAATATATATTGGGCGAATGTAAATTTCGTAAGGAACTGTTTGATAATGCTGAACTCAGAAAATTAAGAGCAAAAATTAAATTCAGTGAAGAAATGTATTATTATTTGTTTTCTATGTCAGGTTTTACTGATGCAGTTATTGAAAAATCTAAAACGGATAAAAATCTATTTTTGGTAGACATCGGAAAAATAATAAATGATGTTGTTTAATTTTCATTTTGCAGATCATTATGAAAATCATAGGTTATAAAAACTTTTTTGATATAAATATAACAGAGGTGATATTATGCTGAACTATCAGAGCTTATCTGCAGAATTAACTGAACAGGTATTAACTGACAGAAAAAACGGTACTTTGCCTATGGTAGGGTTTGACGAAACTAATACCATCCGAAGAAACAATCAAAGAGATAAAGCTAATGTAATACGAACGGCATTTGTACGTGATATTGATAAAATAATGCACTGCCCTTATTATAACCGTTATGCTGATAAAACGCAGGTGTTTTCTTTCTATAAGAATGATGATATCACTCGCAGAGGTCTGCATGTCCAGTTGGTTTCACGTATTGCAAGAACAATCGGTAAGGCGCTTAATCTGAATCTTGATTTGATTGAAGCGATTGCACTTGGCCACGATATAGGGCATACACCCTTCGGTCACGCGGGTGAAAGGTTTCTTGATGAGTTGCTTTTTGAACACACCGGCAGGCATTTCAGCCATAATATACACTCCGTACGTGTGCTTGACAGTATTTATCCTTATAACATAAGCCTACAGACGCTTAACGGCATTGCAGCCCACGACGGCGAGATGGAACTGTCAGAGTATTATCCGAAAGCACCGGATGATTTTGAAACTTTTGATGCACAGATCGAGGCATGCTACATTGATAAATCTAATGTAAAAAAGCTTGTTCCGGCTACTTTGGAAGGTTGCGTAATGCGGATTTCTGATATAATTGCATATCTCGGTAAAGACCGTCAGGATGCAGAAAAAGCGCAGCTTATCAACAACAAGGATTTTGAACCGAGTGCGATTGGTACATATAACGCAGAGATAATAAACAATCTCATTGTGAATATTATCGAAAACAGTTACGGAAAGCCTTATATCAAAATGGATGAAAATCATTTTGAGGCGCTGAAAAAAGCGAAAGCTGACAATTATATGCTGATATATAAAAATGATTCTGTAAATGATGTTTTGCAGAATACCGTAAAGCCGATGATGTCAGATGTTTACGCGAAACTACTTGATGACCTGATTAAAGGAAATCTTGTTTCACCGATTTTTAGTCACCATATTGATTATGTAAATAGTGCACATTATGCCCGCAGTATACCGTATGAGTCAACTGAACCCAATCAAATTGTTACTGATTATATCGCGAGCATGACGGACGATTATTTCATCGATCTTTATGAGTATCTGTTTCCTGGTAGCGACAAGAAAATTACCTATAAAGGCTATTTTGATTAATGCTTTGAAGGGTGCGTTTTTGCGTGTATCGGGAGAGCGTTTGACTGGCAGTCAAGAGGTCATGAGTTCGATCCCCACCGTCTCCACCAAAAAATTCCGTACACGAAAGTGTGCGGAATTTTCTTTTAGAAAACAACCAGAAACATTCTCTACGGCTTCGAAAAATCAGCCTGTGCAAGTGTCACTTGACATTTGCAAGCGGTCAGTGCTTGTGTTTTTATGAGAAACGGGTTATTATATATCCAAAGAAAGGAGAGTTAATGGGATGACCCTCGGTGAAAGATTACAGCAACTAAGAAAAGAAAAACAGATGTCGCAGGAAGAGCTTGGCAATCTTCTGCTTGTCAGCAGACAAACGGTGAGCTTGTGGGAAAATAATCAGACTGTGCCCACGGTTGACAATCTTATAAGATTGAAAGAGGTTTTTGGTGTTAGTGTGGATTCTATTTTAACAGGTGAAGAGGAAGAAAAAACAAAGGTAACAGAACATAATCCGCAACAACAGCCTGAACCACAGACTCCCGATTTCTTTGATTCACCCTTAGAAAGACATAGCTTTTCTTTAGATAAAAAAGATTTGAAATACATTTATAAAATATTCACTATGCCGTTACTGAAAAAGCTGGTTTTAAGTGCATTTTTCTTTTTCTTTTCTGTATTTGCTGCATTCAGCGACACGTCTGAAGAACAGAACACAGCTGTTCTTATTATTCTTGCTTTAATCTTCATAGGAATAAGCCTTTCGAAATATATTAACGGATTGAAGGTAACAAAAAAGAGTGTTGAATCAGTATGCAGCAGAAAATATACTTATGAAACATTCAATAACTATGTTCTTGTGAGAGTTTTTAATTCGGATGTAGAAATTAAATCACAAAAGGTATTTTTTAATGAAATTAATAGTTGTTGGGAGACTCCTTTCTGTTATTTCCTTGAATTTAAAGACAAAAAAGCTTATTTTATAATAAAAAAATCCGCCTTGGAAGAAAATTCGCGTCTGGGCTATTTTTGCCATAACCTTAAAACCTCTAAAACCGATTTCAGTAGTACCAAAATAACAGCTTTGAAAACGTTGGGGAATGTTTTGTTTATAGGTTGCTTTATCAGCTTTTTTACAGCTATAACAATTTTGATTGATACAGTTCCCGAAAATCCCGCTATACTTCAGGATGGGTTTGATAGCTTTAGGATTTTCCGCTATTTTCTACCCGTGCCCGTGCTTTCTATTGCTGCAGGAATACTTCTTAACGTGAACAAAATACGCAACAAAAAGAATATAATTTGCGGTATCGTGATAGGCTTGATGATGCTGGTTTACGGCTTTTTCCCGACAATTTTCGGAAATGTAGGTAACAGCCTTGACACTGTTGAAGCTCAACTTGGTTTTGAATTTCCTGAGACAACACAAATGAATTATAAGGTCTCAACTGATATCTCGGGTAACGAACAAGCTGTTACAACGCTCAATTTTGCAGAGTCTGATGCTAATGAATTTGAAAAGTTTATGCAAGAGGACAACAGATGGATAAAAGAAAGCAATGAAGAAATAAAAGAAATTATTCCGGTGAACTCCGGTAATATTCCTGCTGATTATTTCCTGATTTATAACACGGGAACAAAAGAATTCGGTAAATTTCCCGAAAATGACGGAAAGTATCAATTTATATACATAGCATACAATTCGGAATTGAATATGGCGTATATATTTGAATATAGCAGCAGTGTTGAATAGTATGTTGTAATTATATGCGAACCCCCTCCTCGTAGTTTCAATCTACGGGGAGGGGGCGGATGTTTATGATGTTATAAATTGATTGAATTCATATTTAAAGCTTGTCGGGATTTTATTCGTATTGATGTTACCTCATCTCGGAATGTTTATAAGTGCACAGGATGGGTTGAGGACGCCTTTGTCCGGGTTTTCAACATCTACAAAAACAGCGACCTCAAATACCTTACCCTCAACCTGCGTAGCATTTGTAAAGGGAACAATTTCACCGTCTATATACAAATGTGAGTAATTTACGGGTAGAATTCCGTAATCGTCGCCTTCTTCTATTGTTTTCCACATATATGAATCGTTGTTGATAAAATATCCGTAGTCGGTTGTGTTGCCTGATAACTCAACAATCTTTCCTATATCTGCTGTTGAAAGGAAATTGATGTACTTATTAAAATGAATACCATCAATATTCAAATCGGTATCATTCTGATGCATACTTATTGATGTCTGTGGGTTGCCCGTTTCGTCATTTAACCAATATTTTACGGAAATTTCTTTGAAGGTTTGGTTGTCGCATATTCTCATATCAATATAGGTGATATCCCCGTTTTTATCATATCTTACCAAAGACTCGGTGCAGACTGCATAAGAAGAAATGTTGAATTCCTTGTATATTGCTGCTGATATTTCATAAAAAACGCTGTTTTTATTTTGAGAATACAATTTCAAAGAAATATGTTCGTTTTTTTGTGAGTTAACTGCCTGATAAACTGCAAAGAATCCTGAAATTAAGGTTATGATACTTAAAATTAAAGCGATAATGCGTCCTTTGTGCTTTTCTTTTTTTGTATCCTTCATAACATTAATAATGGTTTTGTCAGCTTCTTCCTGAACATTTTCAGGGAGAATTTTTTCACCGTTTAAAAGCTCGTTTATGCTTACCTCGAACAGGTGACTGATTTTTTCTATTGTTTCAACATCGGGGTAACATTTGCCGGTTTCCCATTTGGAAACTGCTTTGTCCGTTACTCCCAGTTTTTCTGCCAATTCTTTTTGAGTTAATTCTTTTTCTTTTCTGAGTTGTGAAATGAACTTTCCCACGTTAACTGCATTCATAACATCTCCTCCTTGTATCTGAATTATATAACGAAACATAGAAAAAGTCACCCTACTTGTGGTAGAATGACAGTGTGATGTAGGAATAATTAAAAATAATGTTTGTTGAAATTGTTCTTTTACTGTGTTAAGATATAGAAAACTGTAATGCAAAAGGGTTGCTACGATGGATTTAACAGGCTATGTTATGGAATTAGAAACTTTAATAAACCGATGTACAATTCTGTTTTTTGTTAAGCTTGTTCCGATTGTTTTATTGTTATTGTTGACTTGGGGTTTGCCGTATCCGGATAAAAAATCAAAAAGAAAAAATAAGCCAAAGACTAAAAGGAAAATCAAATCAGAAAAAGAAGAAAAACGTAAGAATCTCATTGGTCAGATTGTTGTTTCTGTTTTGTTAGTTTCTCTTGGTGTGGTTTTTGTTCATAGTGATGTTGTTACATTAAGTAATCTGAAAAAAGATATGAGTCAAAATTCTTTTGCGGTGTATGAGGGTGAAGCGTATTTATCTGACAGTGCACCTTATCTTCACTCCGGTGCGGGCTTTGATTTGATTGTTGATACGCGATTTGTTGAGTTCGAAAACAGAGATGAAACGTATAGAATTGATATGTCTGAGACTTGGGAAGGTATCACCGATGAATCGGGAAGCTTCAGCGGAAAAATCACTTACGCAGAGAATAGTAAATATATTTTGAAGATAGAATAAAAATTTGTCTGTGAGGGATTTGCATGAAAAAATATGATGTTGCCGCGTTTGTGTGGCCTTCTTACACAGGGGATGAGCCAAGGACCCGCATTTTCTGGCCCGACGGAATTGGCGAATGGCAGACTGTTAAGGCTATGTCCGATAAGGGCTACAAGGGTTGCCGTTGGCCCCGTGTACCTTTATGGGGTTATGAAAATGAAGCGGACGGCTCCGTTATGGAAAAACAGATTGATTGTGCCGTTTCTTACGGAGTAAATGTTTTTATATATGACTGGTACTGGTATGACAACAGACCGTTTCTTGAAAACTGCCTTAACGACGGATTTTTGAAGGCGAAAAACAACGATAAAATGAAGTTTTGCCTTATGTGGGCAAATCACGATGCAACCCATTTGTGGGATAAGAGAAATTCCGACAAAGACCTTTCAACAGTTATATGGAGCGGTGTTGTAACTCCTGAAATTTTTTCAGATATATGTGACAGAACAATTGAAAAGTATTTTAAAAGAGAAAATTATTACTGTATTGACGGTTGTCCCGTTTATATGATTTTCGATATTGATAATTTCATCCGCTCTTTTGGTACGAGTGATGAGTGCAAAAAGGGAATAGAGGAATTCAGACAAAAGACTGTTGCTGCAGGCTTTAAAGGACTCCATTTTCAGGTTGTGCATTGGCGAGACAGAGTGTTTAACTGGCTCGGTGACGGAGATTCACAAAAAGGTGTTACATCTGCAGAAATGTATAACTTTTTAGGTGTTGATTCCGTAACAAGCTATAACTGGGGCTGTTCAACGGATTTTGACGGAGAATACACCGAAGTAACCGACAGATACATAAGTGCAATAACAGAGGAGTCAAAAAGACTTGATATTCCCTTTTATCCTAATATTTCTGTTGGTTGGGATAATAACGTAAGATTCAATGATTTTGTTCCCGGTGTGGTGGTGAATAACACACCCGAAAAATTCAGGGATGCTTGTGAAAAAATCAAGGTGTTTGCAGATGAATCAATAGAAAAAGGTATAATGAAAGCACCTTTTATTACAGTTAACAGTTGGAATGAGTGGACGGAAACCAGTTACCTTGAGCCTGATGACCTTTATGGCTACGGCTATCTTGAAGGCATAAAAGATATTTTTGTTGAGGATTGATTATGGAAAATAAGCTTACTGTTTTCCCGGATGTTTCTTACGGGAATCACGAAAGACACAGGGTAGATATTTTTATTCCTCAAAAGCCAAAATCGCAGATGAGCTTAATTCTTTTTATTCACGGTGGCGGTTGGCACGACGGTGATAAAGAAATACACCGCTCTGATGCGGAGTTTTTCTGTAATCAGGGTTATGTCTGCGCAACTATAAACTACCGTTTTGTAACGGATGAGTTAAGTGTTTTTAACGAGCTTGATGATATTACATCTGCCCTTGAAGCTATAAAAAATAAGTGTGCACAATATGGCTTTAATATTGAAAAAGTGCTTTTATCAGGCGGTTCTGCAGGGGCACATCTTGCACTTCTTTATGCATACACAAGAAAAGAAGAAGCACCCGTAACACCTGTTGCGGTTTGTGCTTACTGTCCGCCCGTGAACTGCACAAAGCCTGATTTTCTTATGGGAATTTCGGGCGAGTTTCAAGAGTGGAAATACGAAATCCTTTCAAAATGCTGCGGGGTTACCGTTAATAAAGAAAATTTATTGAGTGAACAGTCGCAAAATGCCCTTGAAAGAATTTCACCCGAAAATTATGTTTCGGGAAATGTAGTTCCTACGGCTGTTTTTCACGGGGATAATGATGAGCTTATTCCTTTTGAGCATATAAAAGCTTTTGTTGCCTTATTGAATGAAAAGGGCGTAAAAAACGATTTTCTCGTTTATGAAAATTCGGGGCATTTGCTCGATAAAACTTGTGAAACTGCCGTAAAGGCAAAAGAAATTATAAGAAACTATGCAGAAATGTATTTAAAACAGGAGTGATGTTATGAAAAAATTAAAAAATAACGTTATTCTTGAATCTGTTATTACAACCGTATTGATGGGATTGTTGGTTTATGCGGCATATTCTCTCCGGTACATATTCAGCGGCAGTGAAAGCAGTTTTGACGTGCATCTTTACACAGTTCTTTCGGGTGTGGCTCTGGGCTGGTTCCTGCTTATGCTTGTAAAGACAATTTACAAAAATGCAAAATGGGTACCTCAGCTTGTTGCGTTCCTTGCGGGTAACGCCATTGTTCAGGGACTTGTCTGGGGGATTAATGCTGCAATAAACAAAGAAAACTATTTTAATTCCGAGGTTGTTATTTACACTTTTACGGTTGTTTTCTCTTTATCCGCGCTTGTTCTTCTCACAACGTTTATTATCAGAGCGAAAAATAAATACGCTGTATTGAATATTATTCTTGCAATTGTTTATTTTGTGGTTTCTTGCGGAGGAGTGTTCGTGCTTAATATGGAAAATATAAAAGCCCTCAGCTATAAGAAAAATATACAGTTTGATACCATAAGCGCAGAGGAAACGGCTGTTACAAAAGAAGAGAAGGAGCTTTGCGCTCAATGGTTGAACGATAATTTCCTTGGAGAAGGCTTCAAATATCCTTTTACATTCAAGCTTGACGGCAAAGAGTTTGATGCTTCAGAATGGGATTGTGATATAACACAAGCGAAAGGTGAAAATAATCCTTACACAGGCGGTCAGACAAGATATATCAATCTTACTAATCCCGATAATGCTGTTAAGGTAACCGTGGAATTAACAGCCTTTACTGATAATGCAACAAGTCAATGGGTGGTTTATCTTGAAAACACCGGTAAGGAAAATTCAGGGGTTATAAGCGATTTTTATGCTGTTGATACAGCTTTCAGGACAGGTAAAGCTGACCTTTATTACTCAATGGGAAGCAATACTGCCGCAAGTGACTTTTCACTCATTAAAAAGAGCCTTGGTGCAGATGAAAGAAAATTCAGCGGTAATGAGGGTAAACCTACTGAGGCTTACCTTCCTTACTTTAATATTCACGGCGAGAATTACGGTATGATTCTCGGCATCGGCTGGACAGGTCAATGGTGTGCAGGTATGTCTCTAAAGAAGGGTGAAACCAATATAACGGCAAAGCAAGAGTATTTTGATGCATACCTTCTTCCGGGTGAAAAGGTTCGCTCACCCCTCGTTTCTGTAAGCTTTTACAAGAATGACAATCCTCTTAAAGGCTTCAATTTGTTCAGAAATTGGGTTATGGATTGTGTTTATCCCGAGAACGTAACAAAGAATTATTATACCGTAATGGAGGTTGCAGGACCTACATCCGAAAGAACCTCTGATGAAATTATTGAAATATTGGACGGTACTGCTGAGTCCGTTTACAAACACACCGATGCTTTCTGGATGGATGCAGGCTGGTATGAATACAACGAAGGCTGGTACGACGGTGTCGGCAACTGGACTGTCGATAAAAATAGATATGATAACGGTATAAAAGAGCTTTCGGATTACGCTAAGAAAAAAGGTCTGGGTCATACTCTCTGGTATGAGCCCGAAAGAGTTTACCCGGGTACGCAATTCCACAACGTAGGTTCTGAAAATTCACAATGGCTTATTACCGTTGACGGTGAAGACAACAGCATGTGGAACCTTGCAAATGAGGAGGCGTTCAAATATTATTGTGATTATCTTTTGAATTCAATGAAGGAAAACGGTGTTACAATTTACCGTCAGGACTTTAACTTTGCGCCCCTTGAGTATTGGCAGAAGGCGGATGCGGAATACTATGGCGGCAGAACGGGTATCTGTGAAAACCACTACGTAACAAATCTTTATAAATTCCTTGATTACCTTACAGAAAATATAGACGGACTTATTATTGATAACTGTGCCTCGGGCGGTAAAAGGCTTGACCTTGAAATGGTATACCGCAGTATTGCTTTCTGGAGAAGTGACTACAACTGCAGCTATCATCCCGATCTTTTCAATGCTACACAGTCACATACATACGGTGTTTCCTTCTGGTTACCCATTACAGGTGCAAACCTTTATATGCAGGATGAATATGCCGCAAGGTCAGCTATTATGCCCTTGATGCTTATGGATTTCTTCTCAAACACACATTCTGAATTCAGCTTCCACAATGAACAGAGGGCGCTTATGGGCGGGAATTATTATCCCCTTGATTTCGGCAGCTTTGATAATGACAAGATGCTTGCAATGCAGTTTTCAACGGAAGATGCTCTTTCGGGTACAGCACTCATTTACAAGCGCGAAAAGGTAAATGATAAAGAATATACGGTTAAGCTCAACGGTCTTGTTGCTTCAAAAACGTATAAAATATATGATATTGACAAGCCCGAAGCAGTTTACACGTTAACGGGCGAGGAGCTTATGAGCAAAGGTCTCACAATAAAACTCCCTGAGGGGCAGAAGGCAATTATTCTTATGTTTAACGCTTGAATCTGAAATTTTAAAAAACTCCGTACGGTTTTCGGCTGTGCGGAGTTTTTTGTCAGCTTTTTGCTTTTATTTTTGTGTTTATATTTTTGCTTGCTTTTCTTACACAGAGGTAGACTGTAATCCACACTACAGAATAAACTGCAATAAAAATTACGGTGAATATTCCGAATACTTTAGCATCAAAGGGTATCCAGGTGTTTATTAAATAGCAGAGGGAATATGCAATGTAAAGTGTTCCGAAGTGAAAGGTGATAGATTTGTTCAATCCCCATTCTTCAATCTGATTAAAAACGCTTGCACCTGCGTGAGTAAAAGCGAGTAAATAAACGGAGATTATTCCCGGAAAAATCTCGCCTCCGCTGAATGTAACGTCTGCGTGCACCTTTGAAACAACGAAATATATTATTCCTAAAACAATCGGTCCGAAACCGCCGAACATCAAGCCTCTTAATAAAAATTCTTTTAAGTATTTATTCATAATTTAATACCTAACCTTTCTTTAACATTTTTTAAATTGCGCCTTGAAATATAGTCCTTATACCCGTTTTTGAAAATAACAGATATTGCTCCCGAAAATGTTCCCTGTACCTTTTCAATCTGCCTGATGTTTGCAATGCAGGATTGATTTATTTTTATAAAGCTTTCATCAAGGATTTCTTCTAACTGATAAAGGCGAAGCTTAACCTGCAGTTTTTCATCGGTTAACGCAAAAACCTTGTTGCTTTCGCTGATAAAGCAGTTTACATTGAATAAGTTGGGCTTTTTGGCTTCGTTGTCTTTGTAGCCTACCAATTCCTTGTTGCTCTGAAGCACAATTTTTTCAATTTCTTCAATAAGCTCCGTTTTTTCGCGGGCATAAATCAATATTTCTTCGCTTTTGTTTTTATCAATGATGATTTTAATATCCATTTTTCATCACCTTTCTGTGAGTGCCACTCTGTATTTTCATTTTATGATTAGTTTTCTCAGTTTTCAAGCGGTTTTAGTTGTTCGGTTGTTTTGGCGCGGTGTTTGGTAAACACTGTTGAATTTTTTTGTGGCTTTTGATACAATAAAGATGCAGATTAACACAAGGAGTTGTAGATATGAAAAAAATTAAACCGCTTCCTTATATTCTCGGTTTGGTTTCAGCCTTGGCTGTTCTCGGCTTTAGTTTATATGCTTTTTGTCCTGCGATAAATATTCATAACCCCGGTCTGTGGGTTCTTACCATTGTTACGGTTTCGGTATTTATTGTTGTGGTGCGTCTTGCAAAGGGCGAAAAGGATTTCGGTTGGGCTGTTTACAAAGAAAAAATCGGTTCAAAGGGAAGAACAAGAACACGCAGAAAATTTAATTTTGCCATTAAATATTATATTGCTCCGATTATTTTACTTGTGATTTTTATTTTTTACGGGCTTATGAGCAGTACCCTTATGAGTGCAACAAAGCATTCTGGAATTTTAAAGGTTACGGAATCTGATTTTTCTAAGGATATTGCGGAATCTGTGGGTACGGAATCCATTGCTTTGATGGATACGGCATCTGCGCGGATGCTCGGTGACCGTGAAATAGGTGCTCTTTCTGACGTTGTGAGCCAGTTTAACGTTTCTTATGATTACACTCAGATTGATTATAACGGCAAGCCCGTTAAGGTTTCTGCTCTGGAGTACGCCGGCTTTTTCAAATGGATGAATAACAGACAAAACGGCATAAAGGGTTACGTTACCGTTGACCCCGTTTCGATGTCAGCTTCATTCGTTGAGTGTGACGGAATGAAATTTGTTCCGTCAGCTTGCTTTTCAGAAGATGCTTTAAGGCATATAAGAATGGAATACCCTACACTTATGCTTGATAATCTGCATTTTGAAATTGATGAAACAGGTAAGCCATATTACGTTGCATCGGTTATTGAAAAAACAATAGTGCTTTTCGGCGGCGAAACCGTCAGCGGTTGTGTTGTGCTTGACCCCATAAGCGGTGAAATTGTGAAATATGATGTTAAGGATATTCCCCGTTGGATAGATGTTGTGTTCCACGGTGACCTTATTTGCCGTCAGTATAACTGGCACGGAATGTTCCGCAACGGATATTGGAACAGCATTTTCGCAAAAAAAGACTGTAAGCAGGTTACAACTTATTATACAAGTGATGAGGATACCAATGACGAAACTCCTGTTTCCGATTACGGCTATGTTGCAAAGGATGGCGATATATGGATTTACACGGGTGTAACGTCCGTAAACGGTGACAGCTCAAATATCGGCTTCCTTTTGGCAAACGAGAGAACGGGCGAAAGCCGTTACTATACAATTGCAGGTGCTGATGAAAAATCTGCTATGACAGCCGCAGAGGGTGAGGTTCAGGAAAAGGGCTATCAGGCATCTTTCCCTTCGCTTATAAACATTGAGGGACACCCTACGTATATAATGGTGCTAAAGGATTCGGGCGGTCTTGTGAAGCTTTATGCAACGGTCAACGTTGAGCAGTATAACATTGTGACCACCGCAACCACTCAGGCGGAATGTATAAAAAAATACAAAGATGCTATGGGTATTGAAGCTGAGGATGTTAAGGCGGAAGTAAAAGAAACCACAATTACAATTGCCTCGGTGAAATACATTGATATTGACGGCAACACGTATATTTATCTTATTGACAGCGGTAATAATATATTTAAGGCAAAGGCAAGCACAAACGAAAATATGCTTTTGCTCAATGCAGGGGATAAGGTGAAAATTACATACACAGATAACATAATCAAGACTTGCGAAAGGGTTGCATAAATAATTTTACTCCGTACGGCTTCGTGCTGTACGGAGTTTTTGCATAAACAGGTACGAAACAGAATATATTATTTTTGTGATTTCAGTTATCGGGTGATGCTTTGAATAAATCAATGAAAATTTGGCAGAAAATCGGATTTGTGTTTACGGGAATAAGGGGAGTTTTACTGCATTTCGTTTACGACTGGACGGATGAAAGCATTTTTGTTGCGCCTTTTTCGGCTGTTAATGAGTCAACTTGGGAGCATATGAAGCTGTTGTTTTTCCCTATGCTTACTTTTGCTTTTATTGAGTACAGATTTGTCGGAAAGAATTATGAGAATTATTGGTGCGTTAAGCTTATAGGCATTTCGGTAGGTCTTGCGGTAATTCCGACGCTTTATTACACATATACCGGGGCTTTGGGGGTTTCGGCGGATTGGTTTAATATTACTATTTTTTTTATTGCTGATGCGGTTGCTTATTTTGTTGAAGCAAGACTTTTTATAAATGAATTTTCATTATACAAAGGGAAGCGCATCCCCATTGTTATTCTGCTTATTATTTTTGCGCTTTTCGTTGTGTTTACGTTCTTTACACCTAAGATACCGATTTTTATGGACCCGGTTACGAAGGCTTACGCAGGTGGTATTTTGCCTTACGGAAAGTGATAGTACAGAAAAAAGCCTCTCTGCAAAAACAGAGAGGCTTTTTCCTTTAGGGGTAAATATGGAAATAAGGAGATAGGAATGAAAACGTGCAATCAACAGGAACGGTTTTGTTATTTCCCGTTCCGTTGATTACACTATACAGCATATTATTAAATTGCGTATTAAAAAGATGTGAACAATTTAAAACAAACGGTTAATAAATTGTGAATTAGCAAGTTATTTTAAAAATCTTGCGTTTTTCTTTTGCTCAAGGGTAATAGAGCCGTCTTCTTTTAAAGTGGTGAGGGTTGAGCCCTGAAGCCAATCCTTTTCTTCCCAGAAGAACGTGTCATTATATGCGCCCATTCCGTAGCAGTTGTATCCGCCTGCCTGAGTATAAACGAGCCATATTCCTTCAAGCTTTGCCGCCCAGTCATTTACGTGGTCGTGACCTGCAAAAATCGCCCGGGCACCGTTGCGCTTCATTGCCTCAAAAAGGCCGCTGTTGTAGGGGGAGCTGCCGACACCCTCGTATTGCACACCGTAAAGCACCTCGGCCTTTCCCGTGGGTGCATAAGAGCCGTCCTCTTCCTTCTCGGGCTTGAAAACCTCTTTGTATTCGGGGATCGGAATATGCATATAAAGCATTGAAACAACCTCGGGGAACTGTGTTCTCAATGCTGCCATTTCGCCCTCGTACCAGGAAATCTGTGAAGGCTTGATGTAATCGTAGCCGTCATCAGGGCCGAAAGGGACACCGTCATTTGTAATATGCGGCTCGGTCATATCTCTGCCCGAGTCAAAAAGCACAAGGCTTTTTCTGAGTGTGCTTTCAGAGTCCATAATGTTTATAAGAAAATTACCGAATCCGTAAAGGAAGGGCTTACCGAATTTTGAAAGGCAATGAGGATAATCGGAAAGGCTTTTGAATATAAGGTATTTGAAAAATTCTTTTTCTTTTCTTGCCTCATGATTGCCGAAAACATAAGCCCAGTAAACACCTATTTCTTCCATCATCCGGCCGAACATAACCGCATCTATCTGCTGGAATTTACCGCAGATGCAGTCACCCGTAAATATTACAAGGTCCGGCTTTTCTGCGCGGATATTATCAATCATAAGCTGAAGGGTTTTATCGTTTAAGTCATAATCCTCATCCATATGAAGGTCGGTGAAGGTGAGAATTTTGAAATCATCCTTACTGTACGTGCCGTCCTCGTTGAATTTTGCGATGAAGGTTGCGTTATCGGTTTCTTTAACAATTTTTACGGATGTACCGACATGGGGAATGTCAAGCGAAGAGAGAAAACGGCTTCTTGCAAGCTTGCCCTTAGTTAAATCATATATGGGCTTTTGTATTTTTATACAAGCTCTGATGCCGTTTTGCTGGATAAATGTACGAATGGGTTTCATAAGGATACCTCTTTTGTTTTTTTATGGCAAAATACTACCATATAATGATGCATATTTCAACTGTTTTAACGCATATTTTTAGCATATATGGGGGCGTTTTTTGTGGAAATTTGCAAATATATACAAAGTATTGTGGTTTTGTTTGTGCAAGAGGTAGAAAATGTGTTTTTTTGTAAAAAACGGGACTTTTTGTTGTATTTATGGTATACTATATGTAGTTGTAAATTAGGATAGTTTTGACTATATGTTGTTTTTAAGTGAATGTGAGGTGTTTGTTTGAATACTTTGTTTGTGTACTGCTCAGACGATGATACAGTTAATTCGCTTTGTAACGAAAGCGCTCTTAAAAAACGCGATACAAAAGCCCTCAAGCTCAGCAATTCCCGCAACCGTTCAACATTCAGCAGATATTTCGGTATCAACAGACCCAGAAGATATTCTTCCCTTGATAAATACGACGTTGATATCGATGTGTTTGATAAAATCATTTTTGCCTGCGATGGCTTTATGGGAGAAATTCCTCCCGAGATTTCCGCTTTTATAACAAAAAACAATTTGCGCTATAAAACTATTGATTGCATTGTTTTCGGTGACGGCAAAAGCGCCGAAAGAGCAAAGGATTCTTTGCGGGTGAGGGTTTCGCTTTCCGGCGGTACTGTCAGGAACGTTGTCAGCGTTTCACGCAAAGAATTGAAGTATGAGGAAGAGGACGTGCTTTTCAGCGTGCGTCACAGACTTGCAGTATAGTTTTTTGTATAAAATTCACACATCTTTTTTGGTTAATTTTACATTTAGATTTAAGCCGTTTTCGTTGACACGAAACGGCTTTTTATGTTATATTTATAATGTACACGACTATATAGGGTGGATTGCGCCCTGTTGCGCAAAAACCCGAAAATTTAAATCCGCAGTCGATGGAAAGGATGTAAACACTTATGAAGAAATGTCTTTCTCTTCTTTTGTGTCTTGCAATGCTTGCTTCGGTGTTCTCTCTTTTGGGGGTTACCGCAAGTGCTGCGAACGCAAACAACGTAATGTATGTTGAAAGCAGCGGCTTTACGGATAACCTTGTAACATACACGGTTTATCTTAAAAAGAACATATCAATAACGGGTGCTGTTGTTAAAGTACAATATGACCCTAATGTGCTTCAGCCTGTAAGCGGTGGCGCTTATCAGATAACTGATGCTTACGGTGACCCTGTTGATAATATTTCAGGCGTTTATGCGTACGGTAATGTTGCGGGTTCAAATAATGCCTGCTCTTTGGGTTTTGTTCGTATTGATACCTATAACACAGGCTCATCTGACAAAGCTTTTATGAAAATTACTTTTAAGGTTATTGATAAGAGCTATCCTGTTACCAACGTTAAGTTCCATTGTGTTGAGTACAATGGTGCAGATGAAACTCTCAATATTCCAAAAAATGAAACTAATCCTCAGCTTTTCTTTAACCACACAACAGCTACTCTCGATAAGGTAACCATTTCAAGCATCTATTCTGAAGAAAACGGCTTGAGAATCAACTGGAATAAGGTTGACGGTGCAGAAAAATACCTTGTGTTCAAAAAGACTGCAACAGGTCATGAATGCCTTGGCACAGTAGCTTCAACAGTTAATTTCTTTATTGACACAACTGCAAGACCTAATGTTGTTGAATATTATCTTGTTCGTGCACATAATGGTGCGTATGATTCCGGTGCAGTAGAGTTCACGGCTTCCGGTATTTATGTTAAGGCTCCCGACAGAGTTGCAGTTTCACTTCAGCCTGACAGTGTTAAACTTGGCTGGACTAAGGTTACGGGTGCAACCGGCTACAAGCTTTTCAGACGTGACGTTAAAAACGACGGCTCACGCGGTCAATGGGTTGAGCTCAGCACTGCGGCGGCAACAGCAACAACCTATTTTGATAAAACAGTTATAAGCGGAAAGCATTATGAATACACAGTGCGTTCGGTTATGAATTCAGGTGCAAGCGCTGTTTGCAGATATGCCGATATTTATTATTATAAGGCTCCCACGGTAAGCGCAGTTTCTGCGGTTGGCGGTGTAAATATTACATGGGATTCAATCGGCGGTGCGGAAACCTACAGAATTTACCGTAAATATAACGGTGCAAGCTCATGGACATATATTGCAACGGTAGATAAAAACACTCTTAAATATCTTGATACTGCGGCAATTACGGGCAGAAATATTGACTATGCTGTAAGAGCATTTGCAAGCAACGGCAGCAGTACATTTGTTGCAAAGCGTTGTGCTTACGTTGCAACACCCATTCTTAAAAGCGTTTCCAATGCAGTAAGCGGCGTTTCTGTTAAATGGAATGCAGTAAGCGGCGCAACAGGCTACAGAGTTTATCGCAGAGGTGCAGGCGCTACTTACTGGACATATCTCGGCACTGTTAAAACAACGAGCTATCTTGATACCAAGGCTGCAAGCGGTGCATATTGGAGATACACTGTTATTACAGAGTTCTATAGTGTAAGAAGCGGATTTGATACAACCGGTCTTTACCTTAAATACGTTGCAACACCCAAGCTTACAGGCATAAGTAACCTGAGCGCAGGTGTAAACATCAAGTGGAATGCAGTCGGCGGTGCAACAGGCTACAGAGTTTACCGCAGAGGTGCAGGTCAGACAAGCTGGCTTTACCTCGGCACGGTTTCATCAACAAACTTCACAGACAGAAACGTTGTTAAAAATAATTATTACAGATACACTGTAAGGGCTGTTTCAGGTAACGTTTACAGCGCATTTGATACAAACGGTCTTGTGATTAAACGATAACAAATTTGTTTCGTACCATATTGATAGGAGGATTTAAATTGAAAAAATTTATCTCTTTATTGCTTTGCGTGGTTATGTGTATGTCAATATTCACAGCAACAGCAGGTCAGGTTCTTGCTGCGGGCAACGCAAGTGATATTTTCACAGTTACAAACACAGAGTTTGCCAACAACGAAATAACCTATACGGTTAAGGTTGCGGCAAATCAGACTAAAATTACAGGTGCCATAATCAATGTGTGCTTTGACAGCAACCTTCTTGAGGTTAAAGAGGGCGGCGCTGTAGGCTCTTACAATTCAGACGGTGAGTTCATTCCCTCTGTTTCGGGTGTGTACGAATCCGGAGCATTGCATAACGACAATGGCGTTTATGCGATAGCTTTTATGAACCTTAACGGTGTTAACGTGGGTTCATCCGCTAAGGATATGTTTACAATCACATTCCGCGGTAAGTCTGACAACAGACCCTTTGTTAACGTTGATTTTAAATGTATTGAATACATTACCGATGACGGCAATGCTGATAACGACGTTAAAAAGAGTGACGGCGCCCAGACATTCGCTACTCATTCCTTCCATACACTTGCAATGCCCATGGTTACAGAGGTTAACTCTTACGGTGACGGCCTCAGAGTTGTATGGACTGCTTCTGAGGGTGCAGAAAGCTATGCGCTTTACAAAAAAGCGGCAAACGAAACAGCTTGGTCTCTTGTAAGCGATACCCTTACACAAAACGAATATGTTGATAATTCAGTCAACAAAGGCACAGAGTATTATTATACAGTTGCCGCTTCAAACAGCTTCGGTGATACAAAATACGATAATGCAGGTCTTTCAGGTATGAATTTCGGCAGTATTGCTTCAATCAGCGCAGTTCTTGACGGAGCAAGCGCAGTGATTACCTGGTCAACTCTTGCAGGTGCAGAAAAATACGAGGTTTACAGAAAAGCCTCAGCTTCATCAGAATGGCAGAAATTAACAACAGTTACGGCTGCTTCTTATACAGATAATTCTCTCAGCAGCGGTGTTGAATACAGCTACAAGGTAAAAGCAATCAGCGGTAAATATACTGCAGATATTGCTTGTGCTCCTGCAACTGTAAAATATCTTGCAGCTCCCGTTGCTGTTGCTTCAAACACTAATGACGGTATCGAAATCAGCTTCCCTGCAGTCGGCGGTGCTGAAAAATACATTATTGAAAGAAAAACAGGAAACGGCGCTTACTCAGTTATTGCTGAAATAGAAGCAGAAGATGATATTGCTTACGTTGACGAAAACGTGACAGCTGACGCTCAGTACACATACAGATTGCAGACTGTTGCTTCTGATATGACAAGCGCTAAGTCTGAAACAGCTTCCGTAACAAGACTCGGTACACCCGTTCTTAAATCAATTGTTAATAAGGCAAACGGCCTTGAAATCAGCTGGAATGCAGTTAACGGTGCAACATCTTACGTAATTTACCGCAAGGTTATCGGTGAAAGCGTAATGAATGTTTGCACAAGAGTTTCCGCAACAACATACCTTGATACAAACGTTGTAAGCGGTGAAGGCTACGTTTACATTATAAGTGCAGTAAACGCTTCAGGCGAAGGCGGTTATGATGCAAACGGTATTTCAAGAGTTTATCTTGCTACACCTTCATTGACAGAGGCTTCTTCTCAGGGTGAGAACATTGTTGTTACCTGGAGTGAGGTGCTCGGTGCCGAAAGCTACAACGTTTACCGCGTTGAAGCAGGTGAAACAAACTGGACTAAGGTAGCAAACGTTACAGAGCTTACTTATACAGATGTAAGTCCTGCAAGAGGTGTTGTTTACAAATATACAGTAAGCGCAGTTAAGGGTGCTTATGAAAGCTTGTATAACACAACAGGTCTTGAGGGTATGAACTTCGGCAGTGTTGAATCAATCAGCGCAGTTGCTGTTGAAAACGGTGCAAAAATCACATGGAGCAAATTAGAAAGTGCTACTTCATACGAGGTTTACAGAAAGCTTGCTTCCTCCTCAGATTGGCAGAAAATTGCAACGGTAAGCACAACAGAATATAACGATACAGCAATCAGCAGCGGTGTTGTTTATAATTACAAGGTTAAAGCCATCAACGGCAAATATACTGCAGAAATGGCCTGCGAGCCTGCTACGGTAAAATTCCTTGCTATGCCTTCAATCAGCAGTGCAGTTATTACAAACGGTGCGCTCAAGCTTGAATGGAATGCAATTCAGGGTGCTGACAGCTACAACGTTTACCGCGTTGAAGCAGGTAAAACAAACTGGGTTAAGATCGGCAACACAGAAACACGCAATTTCTCTGATACAACTGCTGTTCTTAACGTGAATTACAAATATTCAATCAGTGCTGTAAGCGGAGACGTTGAAAGCAAATACGGTATCAACTGCAAGGATGCTGTTAATTTCGGCAGTATCACAACAATTACCGCAACTCCCGTTAACGGCGGTGCACAGATTTCCTGGAATGCACTTACAAAGGCAACCTCCTATGAGCTTTACAGAAAAGCGGGCAGCGGTGCCTGGACTAAGCTTGCAACATTAACAGCTGCAACCTACACAGATACAACTCTTGCAAGCGGTGTGTTGTATCAGTATAAAGTAGATGCTTATTGCGGTACTCTGAAGTCAGAAATGACAGCTTCGCCCGCACAGGCTAAGATTCTTGCAGCTCCCGCAGCTACTGCTAAAAACGTAGCAAACGGTATTCAGATTACAATTACACCTGTTAACGGTGCCGAAGGCTACATCGTTGAAAAAGAGGTTGACGGCAAATACGTAGTTGTAAAAAATCTCGGTGCAAACGAAACTGTATTTGTTGATACAGAGGTTGAATCCGAAAAAACATACAAATATAAGGTTTACGCAACATCAAGCGTTACAACAAGCTTTGCTTATGAGGTTGCTCCCATTTTAAGACTCAGCCATCCTAAGATTACATCAGCATCAAACCTTGTTCCCGGTATAACAATGACATGGACAGCAATCGAAGGTGCTGAAAGCTACACGGTGCTTCGTAAAGCTCCCGGTGAAACAGCTTGGAAAACAGTTAAAACAGGTGTTACAGCAAACACTTATACCGACGGTACTGTTGACAACGGCATTGTTTACACATATACAATCAAGGCGGTTATGGAAGACGGCGAGGAAACAGGCTTTGACCCCGTGGGCAGAAGCGTTACCTTCGTTGAAACTCCCGACCTTATCAGTGTTTCAAACGCTGTTAACGGTGTTCTTGTAAAATGGACAGCAATTGATTATGCTACAAGCTACCGTGTTTACAGACGTGGTGCAGGTACAAACTATTGGTACTATCTTGGCGACGTTAAGGGCACATCATTTACAGATACAACAAAAGAAATCAAGAGCGGTGAGTATTACAGATATACAGTAAGAGCCGTTAATAACTATTACAGCGGCTTTGATACAAACGGTCTTTATCTTAAATATGTTGCATCACCCAAGCTCGTAAGCATTTCTAACAGCACAAACGGTATTTATATTAAATGGAATGCGGTTGCAGGCGTTACAAACGGTTACCGAGTATACAGACGCGGTGCAGGTGCTACTTACTGGTACTATCTCGGTACTGTTAAAACAACATATTACACAGACACGGCAATCAAGAACGCAAGCGGTAATTACTACAGATACACAGTAATTGCCGACGCAGGTAAGCACAGTGCATTTGATACAACCGGTCTTTATATCAGACGTCTTACAGATCCCGTACTTGTAAGTGCAAAGAGCTATTCATCAGGTATCAGCGTTTCATGGAAGGCTGTTACAGGGGCTCAGGGCTACAACGTTTACAGAAAGACGGGAAGCTCGGGCTGGACGTATATCGGTAAATCAACATCAACGTCTTACGTTGATAAAACTGCAAGAAAGGGTTACACCTATACTTACACAGTAAGAGCATATTCAGGTGCAACTCTCAGCTCGTATAATACAAGAGGTATTTCCTGCAAGGACCTTTATTAAGCCAATATGCCCTCGCGCGTATGCGCGGGGGATTGCCCTTTACACACTTTGAGTGTATCAGCCGGCAAATGCCCTGATATACGGTACTGTTCACAGGAGGTTTTATGATAAAAAAATCTTTATCCTTATTGTTGTGTATAATAATGATTTTTTCCTGCTTCAGCGTTGTTGTTCCCGAGGTTTATGCGGCAAACGGAGCAAAAGCATTGTTTTCCGTTAAAGGCGAACCCGTTGCAGGTAATAAAATTGTATATACAATTTCGCTTACAAAAGACCGCAAAAACGTTGGCGGTATGATTGTACACGTTGCTTTTGACAGTAATGTTTTAAAACCAACGTCAAACAGCGCTCCCGTTGAAAAAACAACTGCGGCTGAGGGTACTGTGTATAACCTTCAGGGAAATTACGTTTACGGCGTAAGAGAAAACAACCCGGATTTATATTCCATTGCATATATGAATACTATTGCTGTATCCACAACACAGGCAACAAGCTTCTTTAAGCTGGAATTTGAGGTTGTTGACCCCGAAAGACCTACCACAGACATCGCCTTCTACTGCAGAGAATATTTCTCGACAACAGAGGTCAACGAAAATATTTATACAAGTGACGTACCCCAGCTTATTGCAGAATATAAAAAGGTTTCTACACTTGCTATGCCTAAGCTGAAAAGTGTAGAACCTCATATTGACGGACTTCAGTTTTCATGGAATCCCGTAGAAGGTGCGTTGGGATACGAGATAATACGTATGGCAGAGGGTGAAACCTGGGAAAGTCTTGCGGCAGTGGAGGCATCCTCAACGGCTTATGTGGATTCGAGTCTTACAAGCGGTAAGGTTTACACATATACCGTCAGAGCGTTTAATAATTACGGCTACAGCCTTTATGATTCGATTGGTGTTTCGTGCAAATATATTGAAAAACCTGCAATAGCATCATTGAAAAATGCTGTGGGCGGTGTTGATATTGCCTGGAATACTACGGACGGTGCAGAGCATTACATTGTTTACCGCCGCGCAGAGGGCGAAGCTCAATGGCAACAGATAACCAAAAGGGGTTATTCCTTAGGTACAAATTATAAGGATACAACGGTTGTTGATGGTGTTACATACGAATATGACGTGAATTCCGCAACTGACAGCTTTGAAAGTGCCCTTTCTCCCAACGGTGAGAGCATAACCTACATCAGCGCACCCGGTATAAGCAAGGTTGCTAACGTGCTGAGCGGTATTGAAATTACCTGGTCTGCGCATCCTCAGGCAACCCATTATACTATTTACAGAAAATTACGCGGTATTGATGCAGAGCTTCTTGAGTATGCGGAGGTAACGGGAACAAAATTTGTCGATACAAACGTTGCTCCCGGTAAATCCTACACGTATTCCGTTAAGGCTTGTACGAATAAGGGCGAAAGTGCATACAGCCCGACGGGTTACACAATCACCTGTGTTCTTCCTACAGACGTTACGTCACTTTCTGTTGAAAAAAACGGTATAGCAGTTACCTGGAGAGCTATTGAAAACGTTGACGGCTACGCAATTTACAGAAGACCTTTAAACGATAATTCGTGGGTTAAGATTGCTACCGCAAGCAAGGATACTTACACATACACCGACACAACCGTTGCAAGCGGCGGTGAATACATTTATGCGGTTTGCCCATACGTTTCAACCTCCGAAAGTGTAAAAATAGAGTCAGCACCGATTTATTATATCAAAGCGCCTACGGGTGCGGCTGCCGAAAACGTGATTGACGGTATAAAAATCACATGGGAGCCTTCAAACGGCGCATATTGTTATGATATTTTCCGCGTTACAGATAATGGCAGCTACGAAAAAATAGCCGATGTGAATGCAGACGATGAGTTGTCATTTGTGGATACAGACGTGCAGTGGGCACAGAGCTACACATATGCGGTTAAAGCTATCAGCATAAAGGGCGAAAGCCTTGTGGGTGACAGCACAGTGGCGGTTATGCGCATTGGTTCAATGGGTATAGCAACACCTGAAATCACAGACGGCGGAATTAAAGTCAGCTGGGAAGCGGTTGACGGTGCAACCGGCTACGCTCTTTACAGAAGCGTTGACGGAGTATGGTCACAGCTTACAACGGTTGAAGATGCATTTTACATTGATGAAAACGTTGAAAACGAAAAAGCTTATGCTTATGCAGTTGCGGTGGTTATAGGAGAAAGCCGCGGTATTCTTATTACAGATAACGCACCGTCTCTTACGTATGCTGCACCTGCAAAAATTTCCGGAGCTTCAAACGGCTCCAATTATTCCAAAATTACCTGGAGTGCGGTTGACGGTGCCGTTTCTTACGAGGTGTACAGAAAAGAAGCGGTTGACGGTGCTGAATACAGTCTTGTTGCTTCAGTCGGTGCACAGCAGTTAAGCTTTGTTGACTATAATGTGCAAGCAGGTAAAGCTTATATTTACAATGTGAAAACAGTAAGCTCAGAAAACACAAGCGCTTTTTCCGAAGGCTTCAGAAACACGTTCCTTACAATTCCTCAGATTAAAAGCATTGCAAATGCATACGGAGGTATAACCTTTACCTGGGGTGCGGTTGACGGTGCTGAAAAATACCACGTTTACCGTAAAATTTACGGCGCAACTTATTATACATATATTACTACGGTTGATGCCGATACGCTTTCATTTACTGATACGGGTGCAACAAACGGCAAAATTATGTGCTATACGGTTAAAGCAGTAAGCGGACAGAGTACAAGTGCATATCTTGCAAAATGTATGACTTACGTTAAAGCTCCCGTTGTTTCATATTCAAATTCCGCAAGCGGTGTTTTCCTTAAATGGGATAAGAATGACAGTGCCGTTGGTTATTGGGTTTACCGCAAAGCAGGTAATGCAAAAAGCTGGACACGTATTGCGGTTGTTACAACACCCTATTATACAGACACCAAGGTCACAAGCGGAACGAATTACACATACACCGTAAAAGCATATACGGGAAAAATTCTTTCAGCCTGCAATATGGCAGGTTGGACAGTAAAGCATCTGAGTGTACCTGAACTTGTTGCCGCAAACAACGGCTACGGTGCTGTTACGGTATCGTGGAAAAAGGTTCCCGGTGCGGCGGCATATTACGTATACCGTAAGGCTAACGGTGTCGGAAGCTGGTCTTACATCGGAAAAACAACAGCACTTTCTTACAGAGATACAAACGTAAGAAACAGAAATACCTACGAATATACCGTAAGGGCTTATTACGGCACAGACACATCGTATTTCAAAACAAAGGGTGTTACCGCAAAGTTCATTGAAGCTCCCACATTGACGGTTGCAAACAGAACGGGTAACGTTCAGTTATCATGGAATGCCGTTACGGGTGCCACAAGCTACTATATTTACAGAAAAGCAGGAAACGCAACCTCCTGGACTCAGATTGCAACAGTTACCTCAACCTCTTACGTGGATAAAAACGTGGTTAACGGTACAACGTACCGTTACACAATAAGGTCATACGTACAGAAAACTCTTTCAGGCTACAATATGTACGGTTGGGCAACTGTTTATCTTGCAACACCTAAGCTCGTTTCTGCAGTGAGTGCAAATGCGGGTATTACCGTCAAATGGCAGTCGGTAAAATGGGCAACGGGCTATATGATTTTCAGGAAAACCGGTAACGGTGCTTGGGTTCATATAGGTACGGTAAACGGAACTAATACCCTCGCTTATCTTGACAGAACTGCCGAATACGCAACAAAATACACTTATACAGTCCGCGCTTATTACGGTAATTACAGAAGCTGGTATGAACCGGGTCTTTCCTGCGTTGATAATTATTAAAAAGAAAAAGGCAATCCGCGAAACGGATTGCCTTTTAATATTGCCGAATATTTATTCAAATATACCGTTAAGCTGGTCGTTGGCTTTTTTGTCAATTTCTTCCTGAGAGGCTGATTTCATAAATTCAGCCATAGCCTGACGGCGCTCCGTGAGCTCCTCGTACATCTGTTTGCGCTTGTCGGCTGAGAGGGGGTAAAAGAATTTCGGAATAATACCGAGGCTTGATGAGATGATGGGAATGCCCGTTCCTAATGCGAATATCCACCACTTTGTTTTATCTGTCTGTGTGCCGATTTCTTTACCCTGAACGTAACCGATTTTACCCATAACGACGTTGTTGATGCCCCCCATAACTGCAGACTGAAGCTTGGAGATAAGATCCATTGAAACACCCGTCATAGCCTCTGAGCGGTAGCCGTGCTTCCATTCGGAATAGTCAAGAGCTTCATTTTTGATTTCTGCAGGGATAACTCTTCTTAAACCGTAAACGCACATTTCAAGAATTTCTTCAATTGCCATCATCGGCAGTATTACGTGCTTTTTCTGGAAATTACCCTTAATTGAGCCGAGGCCGAAAACGGTCAACCACAGCATATCCGTCCAGGCATCTTCAAATATCCACAATGCCTTTGTCGAAAAGCGTTTGCGCAAGGGCTCTACAAAGCTGTAGCTTATAAATTTCACGGGGAATGCAGGGATACCTACGATTGTTTTCCAAGTGACGGAGCCTAAAACGTCTATGTAGAAATTGGTTCTGCTTTTGCCTATGCTGAAGCCTGAAAGGAAGGATGAAATGAGGTAGGTCAGCATTGGCTTGTTGTGTACAATAGCCTTGAAGCAATGCTTTACGGTGGGTTGCTTGATGGACTGAGTAACTCTTTCTCTCGAATTCATTACAAAGTACAGTGCAAAGCCTGCAGAAAGTGCAGCGCAAGCGATACCGAATGAAGCAAAGAGCTTAGGGAGTTTTACAACAAACTTTTTGTTCGCTACAAGGTCATATATAATACCGAAAATCTGCTTAGGCAGGTCTTCAACAAGATGAGAGGCTACGTTTGCCGTGGCAATTAGCCGCGATCGTTCAAGCGGCTCGGGTGTTATGGTTGAAAGATAACCCGTTTTAGCAACCGCAGTAAAGGTTGTTGCGGTTTCGGTAATTATGCTCATTGTAAAGTAAAAAATCCATTTCGGCAGATAGTTACCGGGTGTGCCCGGGAATATGAAGGGTATAAGCCAATACCACATACCGAGCGCGGTGAGGGGGATTTCACCTAAAATAACATAAGGTCTGAATTTTCCCCATCGGGTACGGGTTTTGTCAACGAGCACACCGATAAAAGTATCGTTGACAGAGTCCCATACGGTGGCAAAAACGTTCTGTATGGCTAAAAGGTTGAAATCGATATTTACAACGTCGTAAATATAACGCTCTTTGTAATCATCAATGTTAAGGCTTGCAGCAACGTCGTTCAGGACATAGGCAATTGTTTCCTTTTTACCTACGTAACGCCTTACTTCTTTTGTCTGAATGGTTTCAGCCATCTTAAAACCCCTTTCTGTTTATTTTAAATAATCTAAAATTGCACTTATCGTGTTTTCGGGGATTTCAATAGTCTGCTCGGGTAAGCGCATTTTTTCCAGATAATGCGCATCTGAGTCGGATATAATCTTTAAAGAGTTAATGTAAGGATGCTTCTCTTTCAGCTCTTTTTCCTTTGCCATATCAAATATCTCTGCACAGCTGAAGCCGAAGGATTCGTCAATTGTGCCTAAGTTTGAAATAATGCTGAAGGAGGAGCGGTCAATATGAGCAGGGTAGCATACACCACCGAATTTTTTCACCGTTTCAACAACCTTCATACAGCTAATGCCGCTTGCGGTAATAAGAAGCCTTTCCTCTGTTGCGGTAACCTCATCCGATTCGTTGCAGACTAATTGGTCACCGAAAACGGAGGGTCTGTTTTTTACGGGCGGCAGGGTGGAGTAAACGTAATCTGAAAAAATCAGGGCGTTTTCAAGGGTTGGAAAAAGGCAGACTATGTGCACCTCTTCCGACGTGCAAAGCTCCATACCGGGAATAACGGTTATACCAACCTCTTCGCCTACCTTCATAACCGCGGGACAGTTGCGTGAGGTGTTGTGGTCCGTAAGAGCAATTGCGTCATAGCCCATAATTTTTGCCATATTGACAATATTTTGCGGAGTCATATCGTTATCGCCACAAGGACTCAGGCATGAGTGAATGTGGAAATCGTAGCTGATTTTCATATTATCTTTGAAATCTCGGATGCCAGTTGATAGGAGTTTTTTGCAGAGGTAAGAATAACAACGTCGTTTTCTTCGGCGCGTTTTTTTGCATCCTCATCAAGGGCGGCATTTTCTGTAAGAATGATGCAGGATATATCTGCAAGGACCGCAACGCCTATTGAATTCACGTTACCCATTACCGTGAGCCATATATTGCCGGATTCTGCACGGGACATAACCCAACTGAGTAAATCTCCGCAATAGCAACCTTCAATTTCCTTTTCGTGTGCGATACCTTCTCCGCATAAATATGTAAGCTGAAGTTTTTCTTTTAATTCGTTAACTGTCATAATCAAGAGTCCTTTTTATCTCTGAACGGCGCAGGAATAATGCGCTCAAGCTTTTCCGTATCGTCTAAATTGTCTGTATCCTGAAGCTCCTGAAGCTCTTGGCGTGCTCTGAAAACACAGTCGTGCTCCGTTGCAAAGCCGCGGACAACGTCCTCTGCGAGAGCTTTACAGCCGGGCGCACCGCAGGTGCCGCAATCAAGCCCCGGGAAGGTCTTTAAAAGCTCTTCCATACGTGCCATTCTTTCCATTGCTTCCTGAAGATTGTCTGCAAGTCGCATAACGTCGTCACAGGGCTCAATGGGTGATGTCCACAGCATTTCTTCGGGAATATCCACTGATAATAAGTGGTTGCAGGATACGGGATTGTATTTTCTCAGCTTCATAAGCCTGGATTTTGCAATGAAGGGGTTTTCTGCAGTAAGGCTTCCGCCGACGCAGCCGCCCTGACAGGCATTGAGCTCGATGAAATCAACGTTGTCAAGGTTGCCTCTTTCAACCGCTTCAAGAATTTTTATACAGTTTTCAATTCCGTCTGCCGCTAAGGCGTTATCGTTAAGCGTGCCCGATGCTTCACCGCCGCTTGTTGCCCAGCCTATGCCTATAACACCCGATTCGTGAAGTGCTTTCATTTCGTCGTGTTCGCTGATTTTTTCCATAGCCTTGAGAAGATGCGGATATATATCGTTTATGGCAATTGCACCGTCGATATTTGATTTTTCCGTGCCGATAGGTTGCTTGAACGATGTGATTTTTGCAGGGCAGGGAGAAATAAAGAAAACACCGATTTCCTCAGGCTTCAGGCCTGTTTTAGCAACGGCTTTATTACGGGCGAGCCTGCCTGCTTCTTCAACGGGTGCGTTAACGAGAATTATATTTTCAATAAGCTCGGGGAAGCACACGCGTATGAGCCTTGCAACTGCAGGACAAGCGGATGAAATTGCAGGCTTTACGGGGTTTCTGGTTTCAAGATATTTTCTCGTTGCTTCAGAAACAAGCTCAGCCGCCTTTGAAACCTCAAAAACAGCATCAAAGCCCAAAGAGGGTAATGCGTTGAGGATTATGTTAACGTCATCAAGATTGTGAAACTGACCGTATAACGCAGGGGCGGGGAGCGCAATTCTGTATTTATAATTTTCAAGCTGTTCCAATGAATCTCGGCTTGCATATTTTGCGTGATGAGGACAAACACGGATGCATTCGCCACAGTCTATGCAACGCTCTTTTATTATTGTTGCTTTTCCGTTACGTACACGTATTGCCTGAGTGGGACAACGCTTTATACAGTTTGTGCAACCGCGGCATTTGTCTTTATCAAGACGCACCGAATGGAAATATTTATCCATAAAAATGCTCCTTTCTTTCAGTTGTCGCCAACTTATTTAACAAAAACCTTGAGTCTGATGGTTGTTCCCTTTCCGACCTCAGATTCGATAATCATTTCGTCAGTATATTTTTTTATGTTGGGCAGACCCATACCGGCACCGAAGCCTAATTGGCGCACGTTGTCGGGGGCGGTTGAATAGCCCTCCTGCATTGCCAGAGATATATCAGGGATACCGGGCCCCTGATCTGCAAGAACAACGGAAACACACTCAGGGGATATTTCTGCATCAATAACACCGCCGCCGCCGTGAATTACCATATTTATTTCGCCTTCGTATACGGCGATTGCCACGTTGCGGATAAGGCTTGCGGGGAAGCCTAACTCCTTGAGTGCTTTTTTGATTTTACCCGAAGCCTCACCGGCGCAGGTGAAATCAGTTCCGCTAACGTCATAATGTAAAGAGAGCAGCATTATAATCCGCAACCTCCTTTGAGACCGTTTTTATATAACAGGCCGCAGGAGGTAAACATTTCATAGCTTGTGCGTAAAAGGACGATTTCACGCTCTTTTGCAAGGTCGATGATATCTGTGTCGGGCTGTTTGCCGCGAACGAAAACAATACATTTCATATCCATCATTTCAGCAGTTCTTACAACCTGAGGGTTTACAAGACCCGACAAAAGAACAGCCTGTTCTTTTACGTACGCAAGAACGTCACTCATCATATCGCTTCCGCAGGCGGTAAAAACCTCTTTTTCAAGGTATTCTTCACCGCAGATAAGGTCGGCATTTAAAATTGATTTGATTTCACTTATTTTCATTAACAACATCCTCCATAGTAGAGTATTCAATACCATTTAATATTCTATCATAAAATTTAGTTTATTTCCACAAAAAATAATTCAAAAAAGGTTGTTTGCGGGAGTGGTAAAGGTGTATTTTGCATAGAAATTTCCTTTGCGGTTTTGTGCAATAGGACAAAATGTTAAAAAAATGTCAAAAACCCTTAAAAAGTCGAATTTTAGTATAGACAACGGGCTGTTTCTTGTGCTATAATCACGATATATGTGTTATGTTAAACTAATATATATATGCTCTGTTTCAAAACGGAGCAGTCAAACATATTTTTGAATGGAGGAAATCTGAATGGTCAAGAAAATCAGCACAATACCTTTTAAAGGTACGCCTGAGCAGAAAGCACAACTTGACGCAGTAATTGCAGAGTGCAAGGGTGACAAAAGTCAGCTTATGCACGTAATGCAGGAGGCACAGGGTATTTACGGTTATCTCCCTCGTGAGGTGCAGGTAATGATTGCAGAGGGTATGGACGTACCCCTTGAGAAGGTTTACGGTGTTGCCACCTTCTATGCACAGTTCTCACTTTCACCCAAGGGCGAATATGATATTTCTGTTTGCCTCGGTACAGCTTGTTATGTTAAAGGCGCACAGCAGCTTACCGACAAAATCAGCGAATTACTCGGTATTGAACCCGGTGAATGCACAGCAGACGGTAAGTTCTCTCTTGAAGAGTGCCGTTGCATCGGTGCTTGCGGTCTTGCTCCCGTTTTCACGGTTAACGGTGAGGTTTACGGTAAGGTTACTGCAGACGATGTTCCCGGTATCCTTGCTAAATATATGAACTGAGTCCTATGCGTGAATTATCGCTTAATATCCTCGACATTGCCCAGAATTCCATTGCCGCAGGGTCTTCTTTAACTGAGATAAGGGTTGAAGAAAACACCGCTGAGAAAACCCTTCTTATCGGTATTTATGACAACGGCAAGGGGATGACACAGGAGCAGGTCAGAAACGTTCAGGACCCGTTTTTTACAACACGTACCACACGCAAGGTGGGGATGGGTATACCGCTTTTTAAAATGGCGGCAGAGCAAACGGGCGGAAGCTTCACTCTCACTTCTCAGGTAGGTGTGGGCACAAACGTTGAAGCTGTTTTTAAAACGGACAGTATTGATTTTACTCCCTTGGGTGACGTTGCCGCTACAATTTCAACAATTGTATGTATGAACGAGGATAAGGATTTCATCTACACCCGAAAAATTGACGGTGCGGAGTTTAAATTCTCATCGGCTGATATAAAGAAAATTCTTGACGGTGTGCCCCTTTCGGAGCCGACTGTTATGAATTGGGTTGAAGGCTATATCAGCGAACAGACCGAAGAATTATTTAATAATCTTTAAGAAAAGGATTGAATGATATGAAATCATTAGAAGAGTTACTTGCTATAAAAGAAAAGGCTCAGGCTCAGATTGCAGCACGCGATGCTGACGGTCAGGACGGTATCAGAGTGGTTGTAGGTATGGCAACCTGCGGTATCGCAGCAGGTGCACGTCCCGTTCTTAAAGCTCTCACAGACGAGCTTGCTAAAAGAAACGTTATGCACGTAAGCGTTACACAGACCGGTTGTATCGGTATGTGCCAGTATGAGCCCATTGTCGAGGTTTATGAACCCGGCAAAGAAAAGGTTACTTATGTTCAGATGACAGCCGAAAAGGCTGCAAAGGTTGTTAACGAGCATCTTGTTAACGGCAACCCCGTAATTGAGTATACAGTTGGTGCTGTAACAGAATAAGGAGGAAAAAGTAATGTATCGTTCTCATGTACTTGTCTGCGGCGGTACCGGATGTACCTCCAGCCACAGCGGAGAACTCATCGAGGCGCTTGAAGCTAACATTAAGGAAAAAGGCCTTGAAGAGGAAATTAAAGTTGTAAGAACAGGTTGTTTCGGACTTTGTGCTTTAGGTCCGATTATGATCGTTTATCCCGAAGGCTGTTTCTACAGCGAGGTTAAGGTTGATGATATTCCCGAAATCGTAGAAGAGCATCTTCTCAAGGGTCGTATTGTTAAAAGACTTCTTTACAAAGAAACAGTTGAAGCAGAAAACGTTAAGCCCCTTAACGAAACAAATTTCTATAAGAAGCAGCACAGAGTTGCTCTTCGTAACTGCGGTGTTATTGACCCCGAAAATATTGAAGAATATATCGCTTATGACGGTTATGCAGCACTTGCGAAGGCTCTTACCGAAATGACTCCCGAGGACGTTATTCAGACAGTAATTGATTCAGGTCTTCGCGGCCGCGGCGGCGGCGGATTCCCCACAGGCCGTAAATGGAGCTTTACTGCAGCTAACAAGGCTGACCAGAAATACGTTGTTTGTAACGCTGACGAAGGTGACCCCGGTGCATTTATGGACCGTTCGGTTCTCGAGGGTGACCCCCACTGTATCGTTGAAGCTATGACACTTTGCGGTTATGCAACCGGTGCAACAGAGGGTTACGTTTACGTTCGTGCAGAGTACCCCATCGCTGTTCAGCGTTTACAGAAGGCTATTGATGATGCCCGTGCATACGGTCTTCTCGGTAAAAATATTTTCGGTTCAGGCTTCGATTTCGATTTGTTTATCCGTCTTGGTGCGGGTGCATTCGTTTGCGGTGAGGAAACTGCACTTATGACATCAATCGAAGGTAACCGCGGTGAGCCCAGACCCCGTCCTCCCTATCCGGCAGTTAAAGGTCTTTTCGGCAAGCCCACAACTGAAAACAACGTTGAAACATTTGCTAACATTCCCCAGATTATTCTTCACGGTGCTGAATTCTTCAACACAATGGGTACTGAAAACAGCAAGGGTACAAAGGTATTTGCTCTCGGCGGTAAAATCAACAACACAGGTCTTGTTGAGGTTCCCATGGGTACAACCCTTCGTGAAATTGTTGAAGATATCGGCGGCGGTATCCCCAACGGTAAAAAATTCAAGGCTGCTCAGTCAGGCGGTCCTTCAGGCGGATGCCTTCCTGCAAGCCTTCTTGATATTGAAATCGACTATGATAACCTTGTAGCTAAAGGTGCTATGATGGGTTCAGGCGGTCTTATCGTTATGAATGAAGACGACTGTATGGTTGATATTGCTAAATTCTTCCTTAAATTTACTGTTGACGAATCCTGCGGTAAATGTACTCCCTGCCGTGTCGGTACAAGAAGACTTCTTGAAATTCTTGAAAAAATCACAAGCGGTAAGGGTACAATGGAAGACCTTGACAGAATGGAATATCTTTGCAAATATATCAAAGAAAATTCCCTTTGCGGTCTCGGTCAGACAGCTCCCAACCCTGTGCTTTCAACATATCAGTTCTTCAAGGATGAATACATTGCACACGTTGTTGACAAGAAATGTCCCGCAGGTGCATGTAAGGACCTTGTTACTTACTCAATTGATAAAGATAAATGTATCGGTTGCGGTATCTGTGCTAAAAATTGCCCTGTTGATGCAATTACAAGAACAGAATACATTGCTCCCGGTCATAAGCTCGCATCATTCTCAATTGACACAGACAAGTGCGTTAAGTGCGGTGTTTGTGTTGGTAACTGTAAATTTAAAGCGGTAATTAAATAAGGAGGAACTAATGATGGAAAATGCAGTAAATATTAAAATCAACGGCTTTGATTATCAGGTTCCTGCCGGAAGCACTATTCTTGAAGCCGCTCATATGGTAGGTATTGAAATTCCTACACTTTGCTATCTTAAAGAAATCAACGCTATCGGTGCCTGCCGTATTTGTGTTGTTGAGGTTAAAGGTGCAAGAAGCCTTGTTGCAGCTTGCGTATTCCCCGTTAACGAGGGTATGGAAATCTTCACAAATACTCCCAAGGTTATCGAAGCAAGAAAAACAACCCTTGAGCTTATTCTTTCAACTCATAAGAAGGAATGCCTTTCCTGCGTAAGAAGCGGTAGCTGCGAATTGCAGAAGCTTTGCAAGGATTACGGCATTGAAGATGAAAACACATACAAGGGCGACTTTGTAAACTATGCTATTGATTCAAGCGCTACACATATGTACCGCGATAATGAAAAATGTATTCTTTGCCGTCGTTGCGTTGCTGTTTGCGATAAGCTCCAGAGCGTATCCGTAATCGGTGCGAATGCCCGTGGCTTTGATACACACATCGGCTCTGCTTTTGAATACGGTCTTGGTGACGTTGCTTGTGTAAGCTGCGGTCAGTGTATCACAGCTTGTCCCACAGGCGCTCTTGCTGAAAGAGATGATACTCAGAAGGTATTTGACGCTATTAACGACCCTGAAAAGCACGTTGTTGTTCAGACTGCTCCTGCAGTTCGTGTCGGCTTGGGTGAAGAGTTCGGTTATGAAATGGGCTCAATCGTTACAGGCAAAATGGTTTCTGCTCTTAAAATGCTCGGCTTTGACGGTGTGTTTGATACAAACTTTGCCGCCGACCTTACAATTATGGAAGAAGCAACAGAATTCCTCGGCAGACTCAATAAGGGTGAAAATCTTCCCCTTATTACATCCTGTTCACCCGGTTGGATTAAATTCTGCGAGCACTATTACCCTGAATTTATCCCCAATCTTTCTTCATGTAAGTCACCTCAGGGTATGTTCGGCTCAGTAGCAAAAACATTCTACGCTGAAAAAATGGGTATCGACCCCAAGGATATTTTTGTTGTTTCCGTTATGCCCTGTACAGCTAAAAAGTTTGAGGCTGAAAGAACAGATCATTCTGCAGTTGCAGGTCTTGCTGATATTGATGCTTCAATCACAGTAAGAGAGCTTGCAAGAATGATTCGTAAAGCAGGTATCAACTTCAGAGCAATTCCCGATGCTGAATTTGATTCACCCTTCGGTCTTGCTTCAGGTGCAGGTACAATCTTCGGTGCTACCGGTGGCGTTATGGAGGCTGCTCTTCGTACTGCTTACGAGGTTGTTACAGGCAATGAGCTTGAAGACTTTGCTGCATTCAGCGCAGTTCGCGGTGTTGAAGGTGTTAAGGAAGCTACATATAATCTTAACGGTACAGAGGTTAAGGTTGCAGTTGCTTCAGGTCTTGCAAACGCAAAGAAGGTTCTTGAAATGGTTAAGTCCGGCGAAAAGAAGTATGATTTCATTGAAATTATGGCTTGTCCCGGCGGTTGCGTAAACGGTGGCGGTCAGCCTATCGTTCCTGCTTCAGTTGCTAACTTTACTGACGTAAGAGCTGAACGTGCTAAAGGTCTTTATAAGGATGACGAAAATCTTCCCTTGAGAAAATCTCACCTTAATCCCGACGTTAAGGCAGTTTATGACGAGTTCTTCGGTGAGCCCGGCAGCCATAAGGCACATCAGATTCTCCACACAGGTTACGTTGAGAGAAAGAAATACTAAGAACAAATGCTCCGCAGAAATGCGGAGCTTTTTTGAATTCAAAATGCAAAATTCAGAATGCAAAATTAAGGGGCGCAAAGCGCCGAATATAATTAAAGTGTCAAGTTGAAAGTGATAAACTTCGGGATTGAGTTTGTAAAATCAGCACATAAGTAAGTAATTTGTGTGAGACATGGGTAAGCCGGTTGGCACCTTCGGGAACTGCATTGGCGATTATAATGCGGAGTGCGAAATGGAGTTGCGGTGGTGCGAAGCGTAAATATAATCGGCGTGAGCCCCGGAATTTTGAATTTTGCATTTCGAATTTTGCATTAAATTGACTAACAGGGTTGTTTATGATAAACTTTATAGAAAGGGCGGTGGTAGTGTGGATGAAATTACAATAAAGCCTGTGGCATATATCAAAAATGCATATAAAGAAAAGTTCGGTGTGCCGCGTCAGAGCGGTCTTGCACCTTCCGTTAAGTCTGTTATAGAATTTTGTGAAGGCTTTACAGACGAAAACATCATCAGGGGGATTGAGCAGTATTCCCATTTGTGGCTTATCTGGGGCTTTTCCGAAAATAACGGTCAATGGTCACCCACAGTAAGACCTCCGCGCCTTGGCGGTAATAAAAGAATGGGGGTTTTTGCGACCCGTTCACCGTTCCGTCCCAACGGATTGGGGCTTTCCTGCGTTAAGCTTGAAAAAGTACAAAAAGAGAATAACAGAATTACTCTTGTGGTGTCGGGCGCTGACCTTGCGGATAACACTCCTATTTATGATATAAAGCCGTATTTACCGTATGCGGACAGCATCCCCGGGGCTTCAGGGGGCTTTTCAGATGAGCACAAAGATGATTTTGTTGCTGTTGAATTCAGCGAAGAGGCCAAAAGCAGACTTTCAACCGAGCAGCTTGAAACACTTTATGAGGTTTTGTCTTTAGACCCGAGGCCTTCTTATCAAGCGGATGAAAGCAGAATATACGGAATGAGTTTTGAGGATTTTCAGGTGAAATTCCGTTTTGATAATCAGATGATTTACGTTATCGGAACAGAGGATGATAAAAATTGATATATATTATGCCGTCGTTTTATAAAAAGTTTAAGTGCATTGCAGATAAATGCACAGATAATTGTTGTATCGGTTGGGAAATTGACGTTGACGACGATGCATTTTTGAAATATGAAAGGCTTAACACACCTTTAGGTGAAGAAATACGTAAAAAAATAACTGTTTCTTCCGATGGCAGCAGATGCTTTGAGCTTTCAGAAAATGACCGTTGCCCTTTTCTCAATGAACAGAAGCTTTGCAGAATTATTATAGAATGCGGTGCGGACGCCCTTTGTGAAATATGTAAAAACCATCCTCGCTTTTATGAGTGGTTCCCGGGTGTAACTGAGTGTGGTCTGGGGCTTTCTTGTGAAGAGGTTTGCAGAATTTTGCTCAGTGACGAAAAGCATTTCTATCTGGATGAATTTAATGACCGTAAAGGCATTAATTTAGAAACAAAAGAGGATGTTGCGGAATCCGATATTTATATTTTCCTTGCCGCATATCGTGAAATTTTGTTCAAAAAGATTTTCAGCAAAGAAATGACTTTTAAAGAAAAAATTGATGACGTGCTCAAGACAACGGAGAATTTTCTTAAAGAGAAAATTGAAGACAGAAGCCTTGAAAATATTGCAGAAGATTATAAAAAGACGGAGCCGATAGATGAAAGCTGGACTCTGTTTATAAATTCTTTGAGTGATAATCTGCAGGACGTTTTGAAAGCTGAAGATGAGTTTAATAAAGAAACAAAGGGCGATATACTTTATTCAAAAATTTTTGCATATATAATTTACCGTCATTTTATAAAAGCGGTTTTTGATATGAGCATAAAAGAGCGCGTTCGCTTTGCAGTTGAAAGCGTAAGATTTATTTACCTTTGCGATATGTATACATATTACCGAAAAGGTGAGCTTACATTAAACGACAGAATAGAAAATCTTAAAAACTGGTCAAAGCAGATTGAGTACAGCGATGAGAATACAGATTATTTAATATATGGGGAATAATATGAAAAAGCAAGAGAAAACAAACGTAATGCGTATACTCGACCAAAAGAAAATTGATTACATAATGCACGATTATAGCGGCAGCGGAGCAATAGCGGGGGATGACGTGGCAAAAACTCTCGGTGAAAACCCCGAAGAGGTTTTTAAAACCCTTGTAACCGTGGGCAAAACAAAGCAATATTACGTTTTTCTTGTGCCCGTGTGTAAGGAATTAAATCTGAAAAAAGCCGCAAAGGCTGTTGGTGAGAAAAAAATTGAAATGATAAAAGCCAAAGAGCTTTTGCCCCTTACGGGCTACGTGCACGGGGGTTGCTCACCAATAGGAATGAAAAAAGCCTTCCCGACTACCGTTGAAGCTTCTGCAAGGACTCTTGAAAAAATCTGTTTCAGTGCAGGGAAAATCGGTTTTCAGGTAGAGGTGAAGGTTGCGGATTTAGATAAAATCGGTGATTTTAAATTTGAAGATGTAGCAGAATGATATTGTTTTTTTAGTGCTTGGTGTTAGTATAGCAGTAGGGGGTGTCCCCTTGGAGCTATTCTGATACGGGTAGGTGGTTAGTCTCTTTAACAGAGATACTGAACTCTCTGATTACATAGAAATCCTACAAGGAAATTTGCAATCAGAAGAGGTGATAGCTATGAGCGAAGTAATCGTTATTTTAGCCATCATTTTCTTTACGGTTCTTATCATTAGAACAAAATAAGAAAACAACCGCCTGACTTCCAAATAAGGCGATTGTTTTCAATAATCAAATTATTAAGTGGGGGCTAACCGTCTATCGGATAGCTCCTTTTTCATTTATATTATATTCTATTGTTTTGTGAAAAACAACGCTTTTGCCCAAATTTATAACATTTTTGTGACATTTATAAAAACTTCTTAATATCAGACAATTTATTTACTGTAAACTTAGGTTTAATATCATCGTTTACAGGCTCATTGTTTTTATTGAACCATATTGTATCAATGCCGTAATTTACGCCGCCGAGGATATCGGCTGAAAGGCTGTCGCCGATAAGCACAACATCATTTTTATCGGGATTTCCGAGATTTTCAAAGCAATAGTCAAAAAACTCTTTTGCCGGTTTTGGGATTCCGATATCTTCAGAAACGAAGAGCCCGTCAAAATATTTTTCAAAGCCGCCTATTCTGAGTCTGCTTTCCTGAACAAAGCGGAAGCCGTTTGAAACTATGTACATTTTATATTTCCCGTGAAGGTGATTGAGTAATTCATAAGCACCCTCAACAGGATAAGCACCCTTTGCAACACCGTTTTCAAACATTTCTTCAATGATTGTGCCGGCAAAGTCAATTCCCAGACGACTGAGGATTAAATTCCAACGGTCAGCGCGTAATTGCGGTTTTGTTATTTCGCCCCTTTCAAGGCGCTTCCATATTTTCACGTTTTCTTCGATGAACGTTTCAAATACCTTTTCGGTGTAAGAAAAGCCCAATTCTTCAAAAGCATTCATAATTGAATGGCGGGCGCATTCATTGAAGTCAATAAGTGTGTTATCAAGGTCTATAAGCAGGATTTTTTTATTCATAAGTACCTTTCAAAAAAAGACTGTCGAAGGGACAGCCTTTTTAACGTTATCATAACAGCTTTTCAATCTTATCAGCAACACTGTCAAGCCAATCGCCCTCGAAAAGCTCAATTGCGCCTGCGTCAACTGCTGCTGCAAGCTTGTTGTTGATGGGGATTTGCGCAACCGTATCAACACCGTATGCCTTTGCAATTTCTTCAATATGGCTTTCACCGAAAATACTGTGCTTTTTACCGCAATCGGGGCAGAGGAAGTAAGCCATATTTTCGGCAAGAGCAATAATTGGAATGTTCATAAGCTCTGCCATTTTTGCTGCCTTTTCAACAATCATACCAACAAGCTCCTGGGGAGAGGCAACAATAACGATTCCGTCAACGGGGATGCTCTGGAAAACCGTGAGGGGAACGTCACCTGTTCCGGGAGGCATATCAACAAACATAAAGTCAACGTCATTCCAGATAACGTCTGTCCAGAACTGCTTTACTGCGCCTGCAATAACGGGACCGCGCCATACAACGGGGTCTGTGTCATTTTCGAGAAGAAGGTTTACGGACATAATTTCAATACCCGTTTTTGTTTTGCAGGGGAAAATGCCGTTTTCCGTTCCCTGAGCCTTTTCTTTGATACCGAATGCCTTGGGGATTGAAGGACCTGTAATGTCAGCATCAAGAATTGCGGTCTGATAACCTTTTCTTTGCATTGTTACTGAAAGAAGTGTGGTAACCAATGATTTACCGACACCGCCCTTTCCGCTTACAACACCGATAACCTTTTTGATGTTTGAAAGCTCGTGGGGTTTTTCAATCAAGCTTTCGGGCTCTTGTCTTGAAGAGCAGTTCTGCGAGCAGGTGCTGCAGTTGTGTGTGCATTCACTCATTTTTTGTCATCTCCTGAATTTATATAATGTAAAATTTTATATTATTATATTGTTCCCTCATAAAAAGCCTTTTTGAACCAGACGTCTTCAACCTCAAACTCCTTGCGGTTAAGGTACTCAAGAATACCTGCATCGGTTTTGAAATCAAAAGCCAATTTATATGAATAAAGGAACTGTTTTTTATACGAACCGAATTGCTTGTTCTGTGCATTTGTGCCGTATTTTCCGTCACCTAAAAGGGGGTTGCCCAGGTGTGAGAAGTGGGCACGTATCTGATGAGTTCTTCCCGTAAGAAGCTCAACCTCAACCAGTGATAAACCTTCTTTATAGCCCAGAACCTTGTATTTAGTCGAAATATGCTTTGTGTTGTCACCTGACTTGTCGCTGACGTACACTCTGTTTTGCTTTTCGTTTTTTTCAAGGTAACCCTCGATTATTCCGCTCTCTTTTTTTACTTTGCCTATTACCACACATAAATATAATTTATGTAATTCTCGGTTTTTCAGCTTTTCGTTGAGAATACGAAGAGCTTCGGCGTTTTTTGCACCTATTATTATACCGCAGGTGTTTCTGTCAATACGGTTTACAAGAGCAGGTGCAAAGGAGGTTTCGCTGTCGGGGTTGTATTCACCCTTTTCATACAAATACCTTTTAACACGGGTAATTGCCGTGTCGGTATAATTGCCCTCATCGGGATGGGACAAAAGACCGGCAGGCTTGTCTATGAGAATGATGTTTTCATCCTCGTAGACGATTTTAAGGCTTTTACCTGCACTCAGAAAATCATAACGCGGCTTGACGGGTTCAAAAAATTCGTCGTTTATATAAAGCGAAACAACGTCATTTTCTTTGAGTCTGTAAGATATTTCGGAGCGCTTTGAATTCACCTTTATGCGCTTACTGCGGATGTATTTATACATAAGCGACTGAGGCAGAAGAGGAAAGGATTTTGTAAGATATTTATCAAGCCTTTGCCCCGAATCGTTTTTGTTTATAATAAACTCTTTCATTTTGCGTTCAATTCCTCTGCAATTTTTTCAAGCTTTTTGAACCGCCTGCTTACTGCTGAGCGTGAAAGGGGAGGGTTTACGAGCTTTCCCAATTCGTCAAGCGAAAGCTCGGGGTTTTCCAGTCTCAGCTTGCAAAGGGCAGATAAATCATCAGTCATATCATTAAGTGAAATTTTTTCTAAAACAGACTCGATAAGCGAAACCTGCTTTAAGCCTGCTTCAATTGACCTGCTCATATTTGCAGATTCAAAGTTGGAGCGTCTGTTAATCTGATTTTTTAAATCCTTTATGGCACGTGTCTGCATAACTGTCATAAACGCTTTGTTTGCACCCATTGTGCCTATGAAATCCTCAACGGATTCAGCATCCTTGCTGTACAGGACGTATCCGTTGTTTCGGATTATTTTTTTCGCCTTTAAGCCTGAATCGTCAATTATCTGCATAAGGTCATCACAAAGCTTTGCCTTTGCAACGTTGAATTCAATGTGATAATCCTTTTCCGGGTCGGTAACACTTCCGCAAACGAGGAAAACACCGCGCAAAAATGCCCTTGAGCAACAATCATTGTTTGTCTGGTCGAGATTAGCAAGATTTATTCTCAAAGCAAGCTCTTTGCCCGTGTAACCGAAATATTCAAGAATTTTTATTCTGTCAGCTCTTTCGGGTACGGTTATTTTGTAATTCCCGGCAGCAGATTTCTGCATAAGGGGAGTAATGTCGGTTAAGTCACGTATGCAGGCACAGTAACGCTCGGCAACCTCCTGCATTTCTGTCATAAGAGAGATTTCCGAAAGGCTGAAGGACCTTCCGAAAAGAATCATACCGAAAGCCTCCGCCTTATAACAGCAGGCGGAGGATATAGTTTGTGTAAGCTCGTTTTTTACATCTGATGAAAAAGACATAGGTTACCTCAACACAATAACTTCCGGTTCAAGAGCGATACCGGTTTGGACTTCAACTGTGGTTTTTATAAGGTCAATAAGCTTCAGAATATCCGTGGATGTGGCACCGCCTTTGTTGATAATAAAGCCTGCGTGCTTTTCACTTACCTGAGCACCGCCTACGGATTTACCTTTAAGGCTGCATTGTTCAATAAGTGCGCCTGCAAAATAACCGGTGGGACGCTTGAAGGTGCTGCCTGCGCTGGGGTATTCCAACGGCTGCTTGTCTTTTCTTCTGCCGAGGAAATCATCCATACGTGCTTTTATATCTTCTTTTTTATCCTTATGAAGCTTAGCCTTTGCGCTTAAAACAACACAGCCGTTTGTTTTGTAAACAGAGTGTCTGTAGGAAAGGTCTGCATCCTTTGCGGAAATGGTTTCAATTTTCATATCCGGGGTGAGGTGAGTGATTTCTGTTAAAACATCCTTCATTTCACCGCCGTATGCACCGGCATTCATAAACACTGCACCGCCGCAGGTGCCGGGAATACCGAATGCAAATTCAAGTCCGCTCAGGCTGTTTTCGAGAGCAAAGCGGCAAAGAGAAACAAGGTTTGTGCCTGCTGAGAAGGAGATTGTTTCATCATCCTCAAGGGTAATCTGTGACATTTTATCACCGATTATAATAACAGCCTTTTCGATGCCTTCGTCGGGTACAAGTATGTTTGTGCCGTTGCCTAAAACAACAAACGGGATATTTAATTCGTTTGCCTTACCGATTATGGCTTTAACCTGCTCCGAATCGGAGGGGGAAAGACGCACACCGCAAGGGCCGCCCGTTTTAAAGGAGGTGTTGCGGCTCATCTCTTCACCCATAACCGCATCGCAGTTTACGGATAAAGCATAATCATACAAAGCTTTGAAATCGTAAGAATTGTTCATAGTCATATTATTCGTCAAGTAAAGCGGCACCGATGATTCCTGCATCATTGCCGAGGAGTGCGGGAACAATGTTTGCCTGTTTATCTGCGTATACGCTGTAACGCTCTGCTTTCACTATGTCACGGATGGGCTTGAGGATTTTTTCACCCTGACCGCTGATGCCGCCACCCACACAAACAGTTTCGGGCTGGAGTGCGTTAACTACATTTGCAATACCGATGGAAACGTAATAAAGGTATCTGTCAACAACAGCTTTTGCCGTTGCGTCGCCTAAATCAAGGGCGTCGAAAATAGATTTGCCGTCAACCTTGTTAAGGTCACCGTCGCAGGTTTGCCACAAAAGACTTGCTTTGTCGCCCTGCATTGCTTCAACAGCCTGTGAAACGAGTGCAGTTGCAGAAGCGTATTTTTCCCAGCAGCCCTTTCTTCCGCAGTTGCAGGGGATACCGTCAACGTTTATAACCATATGACCCATTTCACCGCCGCAGAAGTTGCTTCCGCGATAAATTTTGCCGTCGATAATAATACCGCTGCCTACGCCCGTGCCCAGGGTAACCGCAACAAAGTTTTTAACTCCGTTACCGCTGCCGGCAACTGCTTCACCGAGAGCAGCCGCGTTAGCGTCATTTTCAAGATAAACGGGCTTTTTAAGCCTTTCCTCAAGCATTGCCTTTGCAGGAACGTTGTGGAATTTAAGGTTGTTTGAAAATTCAATTGCGCCTGTGTCCTTGTTTACCGAGCCGGGTGTACCGATACCTACCGAAACAATATCGTCGTAAGAGATACCTGCATTAACAACAGCCATATCAACAGCTTCCTTGATTGAATCGAAAATTGCTTCTGCAGGACGGGGAGCGCGGGTTTTAACCTTGCCTCTGCCTATAATTTTATAATTTTCATCAATAACACCTGTGGCGATATTTGTGCCGCCAAGGTCTACACCTATTCTGTACATAAAAATTCTCCTTAAACATTTTGCATTTTTAAATTTTGCATTTCGCATCTTTTATTGCCAGACCTCAACCTCTTTGGGTGATGTGTCAACATCCTCCATACCGAGCTGCTGCATAAGCTCACGGGCACCGTTGTAGCCCATTCGCTTCTGACGGTTGTTCATAGCTGCAATTTCAATGATAATCGCAAGGTTACGTCCGGGCTTTACGGGTACGGTTGTTGCAGGAACCTTTATTCCTAAAATTGAAATGTATTCATCCTCAAGACCGAGCCTGTCATAAGCCTTTTCGCTGTCCCATTGCTCAAGCTGAATAACCATATCAATTTTTTCCGTAAGCTTAACCGCACCTATACCGAAGATGTTTCTTGCATTGACAATTCCGATACCGCGCAGCTCAATGAAATGGCGGATATTATCGGGGGCAGTTCCGACAAGAGTTTTAGATGAAACCTTTCTGATTTCAACTGCGTCATCCGCGATAAGACGGTGACCTCTTTTTATAAGCTCGACCGCTGTTTCGCTTTTACCTACACCGCTGTCGCCTACAATAAGAATACCTTCACCGTAAACCTCAACCATAACACCGTGACGGGTTATACGCTCGGCAAGCTGTGTGTTGAGATACGAAATCAGCGTCGCCATAATTTCAGATGTAGGCTCAGAGGTTCTCAAAAGAGGTACCTCATATTTCTGAGCCATTTCAACCATTGCAGGTAAAACGTCAATATTACGGGTGATAATGACAACAGGGGGCTTGAGGCTGAAGAAAAGCTCCAGTCTTTCACGCAGTGTCTGCTCGTCAAGCTCCTGAAGATAGCTCATTTCTGCAAGACCGATGAACTCAACGCGCAGATTATCGAAGAATTTTTCGTATCCTGCAAACATAAGTCCGGGTCTGTTTACATCCTGAGATTGTATCACAAGCTCGCTTTCGGGTTTGTCGGGGATATATATGGTTTCAAGGGAATGAGCCTTGATAACCTTGCTTAATTGAACAGAGTATTTTCCGCCCAAGAAAATCCCTCCTTATATATATTATTGTATAATACCATATTATAACATCACGGAATGGGGAATGCAATATAAAATTAGGAATTAGGAATGAGGAATTAGGAATGAGGAATAAGGAATTTCGGAACTGCGTTGCAAATATAAATAGCGTTGCTGAGAACAATAGCACCGTAGGGTACGCATCCATGCGTACCGCCCGAAAACGATAACACCGTAGGGTACGCATCTATGCGTACCGCACGATAAAATTTAAGTGATGCGAAGCTTATCCTCCTTGCGAGCTTTAGCTCGGAGGGAGGGGGACCACCGCAGGTGGTGGAAGGTACCATTGTTTCGCGTAGCGGAATATATCGCATACGTAAGTATATATCGTATCGCAGATA